>JAVBPO010000114.1:0-16031 GCA_031549565.1 Thermoguttaceae bacterium | reverse complement strand
GAATTCCCTTTGGAGTGTACACTCGATTCATCGGAGATCTCCGTCGAACCTTCGAACCGGAACTCTTTTACATCGGTCACTTTACTGAAGAACGGGACCATGGTCATACGGACATGGCGACGATCATTTGAAACGGTGGCCTGGACATTCAGGAACTGGCCTTCATTGAGAACCATGATCACCGGTTGTTGGGCTACTGCGAAGTCGCCGACGACCGGATTGACGCTGGTTACGAAATAGTTCGTGGTGGTGTCTGAAATGCTGGCCGGCTGACCATTCATCAATGTCACTTTTGGTGCCTGAAGAACGTTGGTCCGTTCATCACCCTGGGCGGCACTCATGAAAAAGTAAGCTTCAATGTCGCTGAGGATCGCGAATCCCATCGTCGCTCCGGCATCCATCGCAAAGTTTCCAAACGACGGTTGGGCCATGCTGAAACTGTTTTGTGCCATCGGAACGTCCAAGTTGGCGTTAATCGTCCCTAATTCCGACATGCCGACGACGACGTTCTGTCCATGGACCTTGGTGTCGGTGTAATCGTAGGTCGGATCACTTCCGATCTTCATGTCCGTTTCCATTTGCGTCTTCGAGGCCGCATTCTTGTTGCGGAAGTTCATGTCCATGTCGATCCCGATTCTCTCGAAGAAACTGTCGCTGAGCGTGATGAAGCGGACTTCCACGGTCACTTGCAGGTCGTTGAGTTTCCGTAACTGCTTGAGCAAGTCGGCGATGTCGTCGTGAACGTCTTCCGTCTGCTTGATCACCAGACACAGGTTCGGATAATACGGCGTCGGTTCCGTCGATTCGTCTTCCCACGCGTCTTCTCCACCGGCGACGGTCTTGATCAGGTTGATGATCGTGTCCCAGTCTTGAGCGTTTCCACCACCCTGGCTTCCGGCCGGACCGTACTGATTGCTGTTCGGGGCGACCGAACCGGGGTTGATCTGGGCCATGACCTTCGGATCGATCATTCCGCTTTGGTTGTTGGCACCGAGATTCATGAACGGCGAGTTCGTGTTTCCGGCACCGTTGCTCCGCCCACGTCCGAGCGCCGTTTCCATCGCGCGATTCTGGGCCGCTTCCAGCGAAAACTGGTTGCTTCCCGTGAAGTTCTGGATCGGGTGAACCAGGTCGCCGACGTAATAGTTGACGGTCCGCATCTGACCTTTACCGCGTTGCGGCGTCGTGATCATCAGCACTTCGTTCTTGACCACGTAAGTCAAACCGGCTTGTCCGAAAATCAGATTCAAGGCGCTCTTGAGACTGATTTCCGTCGGGAGCTGAACGCGAACCAACTGGTCGAGCATGATGTCGGCTTCCAGCAGAGCCCGGCTGTCGGGAACCATCGTGATACCGGTCATCGATTGCAGGTACGAAATCACTTCGCTCAACGGAACCTGGTCCTCGAAATCGATTCGAACCGGCATGCTCATCTTGCGGAGAATTTCCAATTCCGCTTCCGGTCGAGTCGATCCCATCGCTTCGGTGATGTCACGGCGTCCTTTCACGCGACTGTCCCAAAATTTCCGATTGAACTGGAGCGAACCGTTCCGTTCATCGAACGGAATTCCCGCTTCGTCGACGGCGAGCATCGCACTTGCAAACCCGGCTTCTTTGGCGCTACGAGCCGCGTCGTAGCGTCGACTTTCGTCCAGCGTCCGGGTTGCGGTGTACGCCATATTAACGGCGACGTTATCGGGTGCGAGTTCCTTCGCCTTGCTGGCCAGGTAGAGCGCGTCTTCGTTCCGTCCTTCGTCGAGGCACTGCGCGATCTGTTGGAGCAGTTCCTTGATCTTATTCTCGACGAATTCCTTGTCGTCGCGGCGAGCCTGGAGTTCATCGAGGACTTGGGTGTTCAGTTCCTTCAGCTCCATCTGCGGACGATTCGATTCCATGAATTTCTTCGTCGCGTCGATCGCAAAGTCGATCTGCTTGAGGTTTTGCTGTTTGACCATCGGATCGAGTTCGGAGTTTTCCACGCGAGCCCGGGCTTCGAACAGGATGTTCAGGGCGTTCTGAGGATTATCCTTACGGACCCGGTAAGCCGAGGAAATGTCCCGAACCGATTCGGCGTTCACCTGATCGGCGATGCTCATGCTTTGCCGATTCGCTTCGTCGAGCAATCCGTTTCCTTCTCCGGCGTATTGGAGCGGAGCGTCTCCCAACGGAGCAGCATTGCCGCTGACCGGCATTTGGAAGTCGAGCATTTCGCTGCTGACCTGGCGGACGTGAGTTCCGTCGACGCTGCTGTTATAAGCGGCGGGAATCATCACGCCGTTGCCGTTTGGAACATTGCCGCCGGCCGGGATATTGGCGCCGGCCTGCTGGATGCTCGTCGGAGCTCCCAGACGTGTACGGGCAATG
Source organism: Thermoguttaceae bacterium (assembly GCA_031549565.1). Lineage (GTDB taxonomy): Bacteria > Planctomycetota > Planctomycetia > Pirellulales > Thermoguttaceae > JAVBSX01. Next base: position 13,667 of record JAVBPO010000114.1, on the reverse strand, counting down.
TCTCCCCGCAAACGCATCGGAGAATCGCTTCCTTGCGGATAGACGCTTTCCGGAATCTGGAGGGCGACAGCACTTTGGCAGTAGTTTTCCGCCTGATCGATCTGTCCCGCCGCGAGAGCGGCCCGGCCTTTGGAGAGGATGTTCGCGGCTTGTTCAAGCTGCTTCTGGACCGCCAGGGAAACCTGCTGGTTGGCAACCGGCTGGTTCGCTCCGAGCGACTGGGTCGCCTGAACGGTTTTGGTGTCCTGAATCCGTTTGAGGATCGACTTCGGGTCATATCCCTTGGCAATCGCATCCGGAGTAAACGCGACTCCTTGGGCATCGGCGGCTTGGGCAAGCTTTTCAGCGGTTTCCAAGTCTCCCTTGGAATAGAGCCCAAGAGCCTGGCGAGTCAGGACGTCGGCGTAAGCCCGACGATTGATCTCGGTTTGCCCTTCAGTTCGCATTTTGTGGACGGCTTCCTTGTACTGTGCGATCATCGCGGACACGTACTTCGGCTGGTCTTCTTTTTCAACATATTGAAGATTCAGTGAATCCAACTCGGAAACGAGCCGTTCGGCCGTTGCGACATCGCCGCCTGCGAGCGCCCTTCGCGCGGAGAGAAGAAGTTGATTCTTCCGGACCGACTGATCTTGCCCCGGCTGCCCGAACGCGGGAGCCGGTGTATTCTGCACGACGCCCGGCTGGGGACGTCCTTGCGGGGGTTGCGCATGAGCGGGACTGAAAAGTCCCCCGGCACAGACAAATGTTGCCGAGATCCCAAGCGCAAACGCGTAAATGCCTGATTTCTTTTTAGCGTTAGGTTCCAACACAATACTCCTTTCGAGACACGCAGTATTTCTCACTTCGTAGGAAGAGTGGACCAATTCTGCTTTACCTGACAATAAACCCGATAAAACGGAATGTAAATTTCATCCATTTTGCCTGTTCTTCCCAAGCAGTACTTCTAGGGAATCCGATACAAAACGGTTTTACGTTATTCCTTTTCATCGAATCAAAATAGTCGATACATTAAGAAAAATTGGTACAATCGACTAAAAGAGTATTTTCGGAATATCGAGAGAATGTCGTGTGAACATCCCATTTTACCAACAGGTGTGCGTTCATTTCGTAAAATCGGATAATTCTTGCGTTAACCAATCGTCCACTGCCCGGTTTAACTCCGCTTCCGTTCCGGCGTTGTTGAGGACGTAATCGGCCATTTGCCGCTTTTTCTCGACGGGCCATTGCGCGGCTTCCCGCTCATGAAATTCCGACGAAGTCCATCCGCGCTTTTCGCACCGTTGACGACGAACCGACTCCGGAGCGTCGATGAAGAGAACTTTCGCGACCAGCACGCTCCATTCGGACTCGAAAAGCAACGGAGCGTCCAGAACGACGAGTCGAGTATTATCACCGGCAAGCTTATGGATCGCTTTTCGGAACTCTTCCATGATCTTAGGATGGGTCAAATCGTTAAGAAACATGAGGTCTTTCTGTCCGTTTTCCGTCGGTTCAAAAACCCGGGACGCAAGTTTTTTGCGGTCGATTTCACCCTCTTCCTGGAACACGGAATCGCCGAACCGGGCTCGGATCGCGTCCTTGACCTCTGTTCGACGCAAAACTTCGTGTCCGAATCGGTCCGCATCCAAAACGACGGCTCCGCGTTTGACCAACAATTTCGCAACAGCGGACTTTCCGCTTCCAATTCCGCCGACCAGGCCCAGGATACGCATGGTTGAAATGACCCGTTTTTTAGAATTTAATCCCGATGTGACTTCCACGGCGTGTCTATATATGAACGGTCTCAATGAAACCTTATTTTTTTGTAAATCAAAATAAGGTGAAAATAAGGTTTTCCGACCAAGCCGAACGGGTTCATCAGAGGGACCGTCATAACTTAGGTAGAATAAACAGGAATATATCGTTTAAAACAGCCAAAACGCCGGTCCCCTCTCCCCGGTAATCCGGGGAGAGGGTTAGGGTGAGGGGAAATGAGGCGTCAAACAGCTCCACCCCCTCACCCTAGCCCTCTCCCCCGGAATACCGGGGGCGAGGGGACCATCCTTTTCTGATCGAAATTTTCCCATTCTGATCGAAATTTTCCCAGTTTAACTTTCTTTGCTTGCCATTCTACTCATTTTACGACGGTCCCTCTCAGAAAACCATTTTCGATCCGTTCACAGTCTATAGTATAACTCACGAAATCGAAATTACAGGCTCCTGTATTTCCTATTTACCCCGATCGGTAAATTCGCCGCAATAGAAACATTCGGCAATCAAGCCGAGGTTTTTCTTTCAGTCGTTCAAGCGGTCGATATTACTAAGTGGAAGTCCGGCTCGATTTCGTTCCGTGAACTTCATTCGACGAAAGTTTGTGTAGGAGTTTAGCCGCTGGTCCACAAAATCAGCGTTTTTGGCTTCCGAAAGCCGTATATCATTTCGTGAATCGCGGGATTCACCACAATTACTTCAGGAGATCGCAATGGCCGTTAATAGCGTCTATTCATCCGGTTACAGCCAGATCAGTAATTACAATTCCAGATCATCGACTTCCAGTTCGAGCTGCCCGACCTGTGGGCAGTCGAGATCGTCGAGCACGAGCAGTTGCCCGACTTGCGGGACGAACCGCACGTCTTCGAGTGCGTACTACAGCCCTTCGAGCAGTGCAACGGCCAGAAGTTCGACCGCCGCCAGGAGCAGTACGACAAGCTCCAACTGCCCCACTTGCGGTCGCAACAGTTCGGCTTATTACACGTCGTCTTCCTCGACGGCGAGAACGAACACCTCTTCCTCCTCGTCGCGGACCAGTACGAATTGTCCGACCTGCAAAAACGTCTCCGCATCGACCTACTACAAGATGAGCAACAGCTCGTCGAGCAACAGTTCCTCCTCCGCTTCCAGCGGAGCGAGACTCCAAAGCTCGACCCAAACAACAAACTGGCTCTGGTACACGGGAAAATTTTGAATTATGAATTATGAATTATGATAACTTACCCGTAATCTCTTTCTGAAATTCATAATTCATAATTCACAATTCATAATTCCTACGGCGATGTTTGAGTTTTTGCTTTTCGTGGTTGCGACGGTCGGGTTGACGGCGATTCTCGTCGACGGAAAGATTTTCGCGTTTTTTCGGGAGAAACTTTTCGAACGTGCCCGATTTCTGCGTGAGAAACGGGAACGCTTGAAACTTCGCCCGAACTTTACGTTCACGGAGTTTTTCGAAGGAATCCTCACCTGCTATCAGTGCTGCGGATTCTGGAGCGGGCTGCTTTGCGGACTGTTTCTCGTGGTGTCGTTTACCAAACTCGGTCCCGATGCTCCGCGACTTGCGCTCGTTCACACCTTATTACTCTGGTTTTGCTGTGGAGCCGCGGGGAGCGTGTTGGCTCACGTTTACTATTGGTGCATCGAACTGATTTCGGCCTTGACGCTGCTGGTCAAGAGTCAAATCGAGACCGGACATCACCACCATCACGATCACCACGAAGACGATGCCGGCCAGTACGAATCCTGAAGACGGCGACATCGAACTCCAGGTCGAGCGTGCCGTTCTTTCGCAAACGCCGATCCGTTCGGCGATGTTTTTCCGGACCCTCGGTTCGACGAACGATTACGCCAAGCAGCTTCTGACCGGGGAAGCGGCCCGGGAGTCGATGCTCGCGTTTCCGCTTTTGATTTCCGCTCAAGAGCAAACGGCCGGACGGGGACGCGGTTCCAAAAAATGGTGGACCGGAAAGGGAGCGATTGCCGTTTCGCTCGTTCTGGACCTCGCGGAAATGGAACTGGCCCGCGACGATTTGGCGGCGCTTTCGCCGTTGACCGCGGAAATCGTCGGCGAAACGATCCGGGAAGCGGTCGGACCGGAACATTCCCTCGAAGTTCATCCGCCGAACGACGTGTATCTCAACGGGAAAAAAGTGTGCGGAATTCTCATCGAAAGTCCGAAGCCGGAGTGCGCGATTTTCGGGATCGGAATCAATACGAACAATTCCGTCGCCGACCGCCCGGAAGAGTTCAAAGAAGTCCCGATCACGACGATCCTCGACGAAACCGGCCAAGCGACGGACCATTCTCTTTTCCTCGTCGCACTGCTGAACCGCTTTTTCGCGAGACTTACCGGCGAGTGATCGATTTGTCTTCGCTCGAACCGACTTGTTTTTTCGCCGGGGAAACGATATAACGAATCTCCTTGCGACCCTCATTTTTCAACCTCGATCAGGAGAAAAAACATGTTAGCGACACGACGCGATTTTTTAAAGACGACCGCTTTAACCCTCGGGGCAGCCGGCTTCGCAGCCCCAGCCGTTCACGGAGCGGAGAAGAATAAAACGTACAAAACCGCACTAGTCGGCTCCGGTTGGTGGGGAATGAACATCCTCGGCGCCGCGCTCGATTCCAGGACGATCCAACCGGTCGCCTTGGTCGACGTCGACCAGCGGTATCTCGGGCCCGCCGTGAAGAAAATCGAATCGCAGACAAACCTGTCGGTCAAGGCGTTCGACGATTACCGGGAAATGCTCGACAAAGTCAAACCGGAGATCGTGATCTGCGCAACGCCGGACCATTGGCATCCGCTCATCACGATCGACGCTTTGAAAAACGGCGCACACGTGTACGTCGAAAAGCCGATCTGCCATACGATGCAGGAAGGTAAAGCGATGGTCAAAGTCGCGCGGGAAACCGGCAAGCTGGTCCAGGTCGGAACGCACCGCCGCGCTTCACCGCACTGCATTTCCGCGATGGAGTTTCTCAAAAGCGGCAAGCTCGGCAAGGTCGGCATGATTCGGGCGTTCGTTCATTATCAGGGCGGACCGGGCTCGAAAACGCCCGACGCGCCGGTTCCCGAAGGACTCGATTGGGACATGTACTGCGGCCCGGCGGAACTGGTCCCGTTTAATCCGCGGATGCATCCGAAGGGATTTCGTTCGTTTTCCAATTTTGCCAACGGAACGCTCGGCGACTGGGGAATCCACTGGATGGACCAGATTCTCTGGTGGGCGGACTCGGTCGGCGAAAAAGCCCCGAAGATGGTGTCGTCCAGCGGCGGACGGTTTATCACCCAAGACAATACGGACATGCCCGACTGCCAGAACGTCGTGTTCCAGTTCGACCAGTTCAGCGCCGAGTGGGAGCATCGCCAATTCGCCGGCAACGCGGCGGAGCACACGAACATCGGGATCTATTTCTACGGAACCGGCGGAACGCTGCATCTCGGCTGGCTCGACGGTTGGTCGTATTACAAGAGCGGCGACGCGAACGGGACGCCGGAAATCCACGTCGAGCCGACGCTTCATGAACCGGACCAACAGAACATTCCGGAGCTTTGGACCGATTTCATCGAATCGATCCAGATCGGCAAACTTCCGATGTGCGACATTGAAATCGGCAACCGTTCGACGCAGATGAGCCTGCTCGGCATGATGTCGCTTAAACTCGGTCGAAGCGTGCAATGGGACCGCGACAAGCAGTTGCCGATCGCCGACGACCAAGCGCTCGCCCTGATGAAGCGCGAATACCGCAAACCGTGGGTCTACCCGGAATGAGCGGTTTTCCCCGTCACAAAAGCCCCTGACCCAACCACTTGTCGTTAGCGGCGGGGCCTGCCCCGCCCTTGAACGGCTCTCACATCAGGACAGGTGCTTTTATGACCACGGACCAACTGTTGACACGAATTTCCGCCGCTTCCCGGGGGGATCGCAGTGCGTTTGCCGAGTTGGTCGGCAAATATCAGGGACTCGTCAGCGCGACGACGCTGAGCATGACCGGCGACTTCCAGCGGAGCGAGGATTTGGCCCAAGAGACGTTCCTGATCGCTTGGAGCAAGCTCTCGGAGTTGAAAGAGCCGTTGAAGTTTCCCGGCTGGATCTGCGGCATTGCCCGAAACTGCGCGAACAATTGGCTGCGGCGCACGAAAACCGATCCGCTCGTTCAATCGACTTCGTTGGAGCAAGCCGAAGTTTCGATTGTCGACTCCGATCCGGTCGAAACGGTTGCCGCGAAGGAGGAAGCTCAGCTCGTTTGGAGTTCGCTTGCCGAAATCGCGCCGCTGTATCGGGAGCCGCTGATCATGTTCTACCGGCAGGGGGCGGAAATCGCGGAGATCGCCGCCGCGTTGGGCCTCACGGAAGAAACGGTACGGCAGCGTTTGTCCCGTGGTCGGAAACTCTTGAAAACCGAGGTCGAAAAGACGGTCGAGCGCACGCTCACGGCAACCCGGCCGGACACAGCGTTTACGTTGGCCGTTCTCGCGGCGATCCCGCTTGCGGCAACGGCCGGTTGTACGAGCGTCGGCGTCTCGAAATCGATCGGTCTTTTCGGCAGCGGGGCGGGCGCGGCGTCCTTCGGCGGTGGTTTGTCGTTCCTTGCCGTCTTGAGCCTGATCGGGTTGTTCCTCTTCAGCTCCATCAGTACGACCGGACTAGCGATCGTCTGTCTTTACGGACTTTGGATCGCGATTAAACGTTCCCCGACACCGCAGACCAAACGCCTCATGATCAGCGCGGCGCTCGACGTGAATTTGCTTGTCTACGCGATGCCGACTCTTCTCGCGTGGCTGTACTATATTACGGCGATCATTGGCGTCACGTTTTACCAGATGTATTGCTCGATCAATTTGATTCCTTCGAATTTGGAAACCAATCTTGGGCCTGCGGCAGCCCTCATAAATTTCGTTAAAGGATACGTCGTCGATGTCCCCGTATTCCTGCTTCTCGCGGCTTTGGTGCTGTACGTCGTTTGTCGTTGGCAGAAGTTGTTGTATGAAGAACTATGGAGGGTGGGTGCCTCGCCCGCCCGAGAAAACGGCAAACTCGAAATCCTACAACGTGATAATGAACTTCGGGCGGGCGAGGCGCCCGCGCTCCATGAGAGACTTGCGTTATCGACCTTCGAGAACGAGATCCGCATCTATCGCGGTATCCTCGGTTGGTTGGCCGGTTGGCGGGATTATTTCCGGACCGATGCCGGATTGAGGTTCAAACGAAATTGGACCATCGCAACGGTGCTGCTGGCCTATTGCGGATACTTGATTTGGCAGGCGATTCATTTCTATTCGATGTGGGGGCTACGTTCTTCAATACAAAACCATTTCATTTTTGGACTGACGGCTTGGGAAATCACATTGAACACCACCCTTCAAATCGTATTCTTCAAATTGATTTCACGAGGCATCACGCTCTCGGAAACGGGAAACGCCGATTACGACAATTGGACTGCCGAAGCCGTGAGCCCGGAAAGGCGTCGCCGATTCATAAAATCGTCGCTCTTTCTCCTCACGATGGCACCTCTTCTGATTTTCGTTCTCGTTGTCGGGTTCAATATCGCATACGCGAAACGGTATCTTTGGGGACTCTATGATCCGTATGCGTTCAATTTTCCGATCCATATGCTTTTTCGCAGCATCTGCATCGCGACGGTGCTTTCCGTACTCGTCGCGTTTTGGGGGACGTGCAAACCGTATCTGCGCAACCGGCTTTACGCGGCACTCTTTTTCGGAATCGGTCTCTGGGTCGCCGCGACCGCCGAATGGACGCCGCTGATGTCCAACGAAACGGTCAGGAACTTTCTTTTCGGATGGATGGAAAAAGGTCAACTGGACACTATCGCCGCATTGGATTTGGCGAAATACAACTTTTACTATTTCCACCTTTTCGCCGGAATCAGCCTTGCGATCTACACGACCTTGGCGTTATGGGCGTACACGCGGCCCCAACAAGAATCGGAGCTTCAATTCGGCTCAAAAGGAATCGTTTCCGAATAGGGAATTTCGCCGCGAATCATTTTCGCCCCTTCGCCGACGATCCGGAGATACCAGTCGCCGGGCATTCCTTCGTTATCGACGAAATACCCCTGGACCGGTGGGGTGTCACAAATCGGCAAGATCGCGGTCCCTTCGTCGTACTCGTCGAACATCGAAACGTACACCGACGTCTGCTTCATCCGAGCCAATACGCAAAACTGTTCCCAGAGAAACATCCCTTTGCGTCGCGGCGTCAAAGTCGTGCCCGGCTCTTTTTGTTGCAGATTATCCCAGGCGAACCCCGGGTAAACCGTCGGGATCCAAAGCGTCCCGTTTTGCTCCGCGGCGTCGCGGTCGTCGCTCCAGAAACTCATCGACGCGCCCATTTCCCCCGTCGTCGGATTTGGTGCGAAATTTCCGATGTTCCACGGACAATAGACTTTGAACCGTTTGTAAAACGCGGCCCATTCGGGATCGGGATTGCGGTTCCAGTCCCAGCTTCCTCCGCCGACAAGCGTCGCCTGGTACTTTCCCGACTGTTCGAAGAAGTCGATCAGTCGATTCGCGAGGTCCGGCGTCATGCGGTTGTGTTCGTTGGCGCCGTAAAATCCCCAGATTTGTACGACCGGTTTGCCGTCGTGTTTCAAATATCGCTCGTCGGCAACGATTCCGGCGTCGACCGTCTGTTTCCAGTTTTCGAAGAGCGTTTCGTAAATGTGTTCGTTCGGCATCCCGGCAATGTCGTACGATATTGCCCACACCCGGCCCGTTTCGGTCGCCGATTCGCGAACGAATTCCGTAATCCTTTTCTGGGACGTCGTATATTTTTCGCACAATTCCGCCGGAAGCGGCCCTTGGCCGGGAAGTCCGACCAAAAACCGTTGCAGCCAAACGCCGTCGATCCCGTAATCGCGGAGCAGCTCGAAATGTCGGGCGACGACCACCCGGCTGTCGGAGCTGAACAGTCGGGCCTGGGAACCGTCCGGATGCGTAAAACCGGGGACGGGATACGTTTCGGAGCCCGGATAGATCGAAACGTCCGGCCACATTTCAACGGTCAGAAGTTCAGGTCGAAATTCTTTTCGACTCCGCACCCAATGATACCATCCGATATCACTGGCATCACCGGGGCAGCGGAACCACGCCTGATACCCGCACATCACTCGCCCGGCCAGCGTCGAAGAGTCGACCGTTTCCGCCGCACAAACACAGGTCAAACCGAACAGAAAAACCGTCAAACAAAAGCGAATCATTATCGTGCGATATCCATTAGCCGGTTCGCCTGCGAACCGCTGTTGTCTTTCGTTTCGTGAATATTGTTCCCAGCCCGTCGCGGGTGACGGGGCTAACTTAGGTTGCCGCGGACTTTTTCGCACAGTTCGATCGCTTCGGCTTCCGTTTTCGCTTCGGCGACGATGCGCAAAATCGGTTCGGTGTTGCTGCCGCGAATCAAGACCCACGCCTGCGGCCAATCGATGCGTAAACCGTCCTGCCGATCGCACTTTTGATCGGCGAATTTTTTTTCCAGCTCGTCCATCATTTCGCGGATCCGCTGCGGCGTCGTTCCGGGCGGGAGCGTGATTTTCTGCTTGACGATTGCGTACTTCGGGAGTTCGTCGGCCAGTTCGGCAATCGTCTTGTTTCGCAAGCACATCGCGTCGAGAATCTGGGCCATACCGACGAAGCTGTCGCGGACCCAGCCGACTTCCGGATCGATCGGACCGCCGTTTCCTTCACCGCCGAACATCGCCCCTTGTTCGATCATGAAATCGACGACGTTCACTTCCCCGACCGGGCTCTGGAAGAGCGGAACGCCGTAATATTCGGCGATATCCTGCGTCATACGGCTGGACGAGCAGTTGATCACGATCGGACCTTTGGCCCGCTTCCGCAGGGCATGATTTCGCAAAACGTGCTCCACGCAAAGCGCAACGGTATATTCCTCGCCGATGTAGCGACCGTTCTGGTCGATCACGGCGAGCCGGTCTGCGTCCGGATCCTGGCAGAAACCGACGTCGACTTTCGCCGCCCGGACTTTCTCGAAAACCGGCTCAAGATTCTCGACGGTCGGCTCCGGAATATGCTCGAACAACCCGTCCGGCTCTCCGCCGAGCAGCACGATTTCGCAGCCGAGCTCGTGAAGCAACGCTTGGCCGAGGATGCTCCCGGCTCCGCGATTGGAATCGAGGAGCACTTTGAATTTTCGCTTCCGGATTGCGTCGGCGTCGACGGTTCGGAGCACTTTTTTCAAGTGCGACTCGATCACCTGTTCACAAACGAACGACTTTCCGACCTGGTTATGAGCGACCCAATCGATACGGTTTTCATTGTACCGCTGGAGCACGGCGGCGCCGGGCGTTTTGGGAATCACGCGTCCTTCGGCGGAAAAGAGTTTGATACCGTTGTACTCACTCGGATTATGGCTCGCGGAAATCTGGATTCCGCCGGCGGCTTTCCGTTCGCGAATCAGCACGCCGGTCGTCGGGGTCGCGGCGACTCCGGCGTCAATCGTGTCGCGTCCGACGGCGTTGAGCCCGGCATGAATCGCGTGGGCGAGCATCGCGCCGGTCGGACGACCGTCCCGGGTGATCACGAACGGCCCCGACGCCGTGCCCGAGGAAAACGCCGTTGCATAACGGATCGCGACTTCCGGCGTCAAAGTTTCACCGATAATTCCTCGAAGCCCGGAAACGCTGATAATCAGTTCAGACATGCGAATAGAGTGGGAATGAGTCGATTCGGTTCAATTTCTTCTTTCGATCAGGTACCTTGCCAAGGCGGCGAGCGTATCATAGATGAGTCGTCGGGAAATCCCTCCGGCGTTAACCGGCTCCGATTCGATCAGCGGTTTGAAAATGTCCAGAGCCAAACACGCTTTTTGCACTTTTTCCGCCGCCTCGCAACGGCTCTCATCGACCCCGAGCAGACCGGGAAACGTCAGCTTATGGTGTTCGGCGTCTTTACGCAATCTTTTTCCCACGGCGTCTTCGTCGCCGATCCAGTCGAGCAGGTCGTCGGTAATTTGAAACGCCAAACCGAAGTTGACGCCGTACTCTTCCAAGGCCAGAATTTTTTCTTCTTTCGCGCCGCCGACCAACCCGCCCAGTCGCAGCGAAGCCCGAAGCAGGGCGCCGGTTTTGCGCAAGTGGATCGATTCGAGAAATTTGACCGAAGCGTCGTAATCTCCCGCGATCGTTGGATTGTCGGCTGCGTCCAGATCGTCCGCTTGCCCGCCGACCAACTGGGTCGATCCGGCCGCTTCCGAAAGTACGGCACAGCACTGCCCGGCGAGGGATTGCGATTCAATACGGTGGGAAAGGGTCTCAAAAGCGAGCGTCAACAAGGCGTCGCCGGCGAGAATCGCGGTTCCCTCGTCGAATTGAACGTGACACGTCGGACGACCGCGACGCAACTGATCGTCGTCCATCGCGGGAAGATCGTCGTGAATCAGGGAATACGCGTGGATCATTTCGACGGCGCACGCGGCGGGTATACTCAATTTTCGCGGAGCTCCGCAAAGATCACCGGCCAAAAGCGTCAACAGCGGTCGAATTCGCTTTCCCGGCGCGAGCAGACTGTACCGCATCGCTTCCCCGAGCCGTTTGGGCGTTCCCGGCTTCGGTTCGGAGAATTCGTCGAGGCACTCGTCGACTTCACGCCGTAAATCGTTGATATAGGAAAGAATGTCGGGACGAAAGGAATCCATGGGTATGCTGGGATAAAAGGAAAAGAGCCGCACGCGAAACGAAGTGGAGCTTGCGGAACAGTTGAGAGTTTCTCCCTGTTCCGCAAGGTACGCTTCGCTCCCCATGCGGCTCTTTGTTGACTATTTACTGCAACAGCAGCCTTTTTTGCACAGTTTCGGGAAGAGCGGTCCGCTGTAGATCGCACCGGCGCCGAGTTCTTCTTCGATCCGAATCAACTGGTTGTACTTCGCCATCCGGTCCGTTCGGGACGCCGAACCGGTCTTGATTTGACCGGTTGAAAGCGCAACGGCGAGGTCGGCGATGAACGCGTCTTCCGTTTCACCGCTGCGGTGCGACGAAATCGACGTGTATCCGTTGCGATGAGCCAACTGGATCGCTTCGATCGTTTCGGTCACGGTTCCGATTTGGTTCACCTTAATCAGGATCGAGTTCGCGATCCCCTTGTCGATTCCCATCTGGAGTCGTTTCGTGTTGGTCACGAACAGGTCGTCGCCGACGAGCTGAACCTTGTCGCCGACCGCGTCGGTCAACATTTTCCAACCGTCCCAATCGTCTTCGGCACAACCGTCTTCAATCGAGACGATCGGATACTTTTTGCACCAGCCGGCGAGGATTTCGACCATTCCCTTGGAATCGACCGATTTGCCGTCGATGTTGTACTTGCCGTCTTTGAAGAATTCGCTCGAAGCGGCGTCCATCGCGATGTAAACCTGTTCGCCGAGTTTGTAACCGGCGGCGCCGATCGCTTCACAAACGGCTTCCAGGGCCGCATCGTTGCTTTGCAGATCCGGTGCGAAACCGCCTTCGTCGCCGACGTTGGTCGAGAAACCTTTTTTCTTGAGCACCGTTTTGAGATTGTGGAACACTTCGCAACCGCAGCGAATCGCGTCGGTGAACGACTCGAAACCGAGCGGCATGATCATGAATTCCTGCACGTCGACTTTATTGTCGGCGTGGGCTCCCCCGTTGATGATGTTCATCATCGGGGCGGGAAGCATCCGGGCGCCGGTTCCGCCGAGATAACGGTAAAGCGGAAGATTGCAGTAGCTCGCCGCCGCTTTCGCCGCGGCCATGGAAATCGCGAGAATCGCGTTGGCGCCGAGATTGCCTTTGTTTTCCGTGCCGTCCAGTTCGATCATCCGGTAGTCGAGCGCCGTTTGGTCCAACGCGTCGTATCCGCAGAGTTCTTCGGACAGTTTTTCGTTGACATTGGCGACCGCTTTGAGAACGCCTTTGCCGAGATATTTCGACTTGTCGCCGTCGCGGAGTTCGACCGCTTCGTGAACGCCGGTGCTCGCCCCGCTCGGGACGGCCGCGCGACCGAACGAACCGTCGGCCAGTTGAACGTCGACTTCCACCGTCGGATTGCCGCGGCTGTCGAGTATTTGTCGCCCTTTAATGTCGATAATCGTACTTCCCATGATTCATGTTCCTTTCATTTAAAGTGACCCGGTTCGCCCACGAACCGTAATTGACCGAACACTATTTTATCCCCTGTTCGCGTTTCTCCAAGGGAAGCGTCCGTTAGCCGGTTCGCCTGCGAACCGCCGTCCGGCCCGTCGCAGGCGACGGGGCTAACTACATGCGCTGGTTCAATTCACGGTATTTCGTCCAAACTTCCGGGTTCAGATTGTAAAGTCCCGCTTCGTCTTCCGTTTGGGGAGGTTCCAGAGGTCGCACGACACGAAACCCGACGTAAGGAGCGTCGGTCGTCCACCAGATACCTTGCGGGAAAGGTGGGTCCTGACTATGCCAACGGATGGTCGAAAACATCCGGCTCGCGCTCCGGCAGTCCGCCGGAGTATGGTCGCAGGAACCGCCCCGGACGACGCCATCGTTTCTCATGTTTTTTTGATTCCGAAATTTTCTTTACGCGACGAGGAAATAAACGCGTCTTTGATTTTTCCTTCGGCGAACTCCTGGTAGTACCCGACCAGTTCTAAAATTGCGGATAAAGTCTTTTGAGTTTGATTCGAGCGTCGTCGGTGGTGAACTGCCAGTCAACGCCCTTGCCGGAAGCGTTCCGAGCGTCCTGCCAAGCCTTCACCTCCCGACGATACGTTTCAATATCCCCAATCCGACGATTCAAACATTGCTTCGTCAAAATGCTCAACTCGATCTCCGCCGCGTCCAACCAACTGCCGTGCTTCGGCGTGTAATGAATTTCAAGGCGTTTCGCATACGCCCTCGCCTGCTCCGCAGCAAGAGAACTGCAAAGTTTAAAATGTGTTAAGGTA
>JAVBPO010000028.1:0-10777 GCA_031549565.1 Thermoguttaceae bacterium | reverse complement strand
GGGGAAGCGCCCTTGGTCCACGTGACCGGGCTTGACTCATGAAGGATACGTCACGAAGAGCATGAAAGCAAAGAAGTGTGCGGGATGACCAACCTATTCCCGTCCAAAGCCGACTCGCGGCGGAGCCGCTTCCGTCCAATCAAAGTTTTCCCATTGGCTCGGCGGCAAAATTCTCTCTGGAGGTCCAAGCTCTCACTCGCCTCGCAACGGGAAAACTCTTATCTATTATCTATTTGCTGGATGGGAAGTACCAAACCTCCGGCACACCCATCGGAATCCAGACGATAGCCAAGTGGGCTGGGAACTCGCCGAAAGTCATTCTGCGTTACTATGGGCGGGTTCGTCCAGAGGTCTACGACCAAGTGACCAGCGGCAACGAGGAAATCAAGTCGAAATTGCAACCGGGAGGCTTTGATGCAGATAAAACTCCCGAAAACACAGGCTCGCTCGCTCCTTCGCAGGCGGCACAGAAAGCGGCACAGCACACGGCGGTGGAGAGCGGAATCGAGGGGAATGACGCGGAAGAGGTGTTTGACGGTATTTCGCCGCAATCCCTGAAAACACAGCACTTAGCGGCAAGAAACGGAACGAGGCGGCACCTTGCGGAACCGCCTCTTTTTGCCGGAGCGGAGAGGACAGGATTTGAACCTGCGGAACCCTTACGAGTTCACGGGTTTAGCAAACCCGCGCATTAGACCACTCTGCCACCTCTCCGATTGATCGAAATCCAAAGATCTCTATAATCGGTATGTTACATGAACTCCGAATTGTTGCAAGCCCAGCTTACCCGAAATAATGAGCTCCGACGCCCTGCTCCTCGTCTCTTACGGCTCTCCGGAACGGCGGGAAGATGTCGAGCCGTTTCTCCAAAATCTGTTATCCGGAACTCGCGTCTCTCAAACAACTCTCGATAAAGTCGCCGAGCAGTACGATCAGCTTGCCCTTCACTCCGGTCATTTCAGCCCGCTCGCCTCGCAATGCCAATTGCTTCGACGTGAACTGATTCGTCGAAAAGCATTCCCGGAACCGATCTTTTGGGGCAATCTTTTCTGGAATCCGTTGCTGGTCGACACAATTCACGCGATGTGTGAGCACAAAATACGTCAAGCGACGGCCTTCATCACCTCCCCTTTTGAGTCGGAATTGAGCCGAAAAAGGTACTCACTCGCCCTCGAAAACGCCCGGGAACTCGTCGGACCGCAAGCGCCCGAAATCGAAGTCTTGCCTGCCTATGGAAACTCCCCATTTTACCACAGAGCCGTTGCCGATAGAATTCTCGAAGCCGCAGCACACCTTACGCTGGAACTCGATTATACTCTCGCCAAAGCAGGAACCCGGATTCTCTTCACGGCCCATTCGCTTCCGCTAACTGACGCTGGAGTAAACGACTACGCGATCGAACTGGAGCGATCCGCGAAGGAAACCATGCGGCTCATGCAGCAAACCCATCCGCTGCCGTGGGACCTCGTTTTTCAGAGCCGGGGAGGAAAACCGATCGATCCGTGGTTGGAGCCGGATATCCGAACCCACATCCGGAAACTCGCCGAACAGCGTGATCGAAATGGGACGAATTTGTCGCTCCTGATCGTTCCAGTCGGGTTCCTGCTGGAGAATAAAGAAACGGCTTACGACTTGGATATTCAAGTGATGTCGCTTTGCGACGAGCTCCGTATTCCGGCTGTTCGTGCCGAGGCGGCGGGCGTTTGTCCGGCGATTCTGAAAATGATCGAAGAATCATGGATCGCGAATCAACACTCTCACTATTAAAGCAGAATTATAAGGAAGACCGATTATGCGACGAAAACAGACCGAACCAGGGAACCCGAATCTCGTGCCGACGATCGGTGCTCTTGGAAAAAAGGGGGAGCCGATCTCATTAGCGGAAGAAATCGCCCTCGAACAATCGCTCGGGCTGGCGGAAAGCGTCGTCGACGATCCGTTGTTGATCGGAGATTCGTCCTACTGGCAGGAGCTTCAACAACTCTCGATCCAGGAATTGCTTGCCGAAGCCCGAATTTTTGGCGACTCGGAATTGGACGAATCGACCGATCGACACGAGTTGGCGCTCCGTGTGATCAAGCAGCGAATCCGGCAGAGCGGGTTGATGTTCACCGAAGGATCGCTGGAGATATTACCGGATGGTTTTGGATTTTTACGAAGTCCGGAGAATAATTATCAGTCCCGTCCGGACGATGTTTACGTGTCCCCGAGTCAGGTTCGGCGTTTTGCGATTCGCAACGGCTCGAAAGTCTCCGGCCAAATTCGACCGCCCAAGACAAGCGAACGATATTTTGCGCTCCTTCGCGTCGAAGCGATCAACCACCAGGATCCGAACCGACAGAAATTTCAACCTCGTTTCGAGGAAATGGTTTCGATTCCGCCGAGTGAACCGATTCCCTTACCGGTGGAAGATTTTGATCCGAAAATCGAAGAGTTTCTCGCTTCGTTCACTTACGGCTCAAAAAACTTGATTACCGGACCGTCGCCGGAAAAGAACACGGGTTTTCTCAAAAAACTTGTGAAATCGGCAATGCGGCATGATCCTAACCTTCTGATTTACGTACTGCTGTTTGAGCATCCGGAAGAAGAGATCGAAGCCTACCGGGAAGAGCTTCAAGGTTCCCGCTGCGAAGTGATCGGAACCTGCCCGGGCGAGACGACCGGACGGTTCGTTCATTTGACCGACTTTATCCTGGATAAAGCGAAGCGTATGGTCGAGTACGGAAAAAATGTATTGTTATGCGTGGACTCCGTTTCGCCGCTTCTTTCAAAAGTTCCTTCACGTTCCTCGGATCTTTTGGATTTCGAATCACCTCATCGCGTGATCCAAGCGGCGAAAAAGACGGAAAAAGGGTCTTTGACACTACTTATCACCGCTCACGATGAATCAGAACTCTCTTTGGAGAGCACGTTTTATGGGGAATTCACGAAACTCGGAGGAAATCGGATTGAGGGGCAGTGATTGGCGTGACACCAACCTCACCCCGCCACGACCTTGGACCCGGGTTAGGATTTCAACCGCCCCAGCGCGGCTTGGGCGGTTTTCAGTTGCGATTTCAGATCATTGAGCGACTCCGTTTCCTTGGCGATCACGTCGGCGGGGGCTTTGGAGGTGAACGCTTCGTTGGACAGTTTGAGCTCTTTCGATTGGATGAATTTCGTGAGATTCGCGATTTCCTTGTCGAGTTTCTTCCGCTCCGCTTCGACGTCGATCAAGCCGGTCAGGTCGATGTAAACGTCCATCCCGGTCAGCGGCACCGTCGCGGCCAGCGGCGGAGCTTCCGTTTTCGGGCCCCAAGCGACCGCTTTCGCTTTCGCCATCGACAGGAAATACGGCTCCATCGGTTTGAGCAAGGTCGCGGTGGCGTCGTCGCACTTCACGGCAAACGACACCTCCGTCTTCGGCGGCACGTTTTGTTTGGCGCGAACGTCTCGAACGGCACGGAGCAACTCCTGGAACACGGTGAATTGTTTTTCGACGGCCGGATCCACGGCTTTTGCGGAACCTTTCGGCCATGGTGCTATCACGATGCTCTCCGCCATATCAGGATGAAACTCGCGAAGGTGTTGCCAAATTTCTTCGGTCACGAACGGAATGATCGGGTGCAAAAGTTTTATCAACGTCTGCAGAACGAGAAGCAACATGAATCGGGCATGATCCCGTTGAGTTTCGTTGTTTAATCGGGATTTGACCATTTCCACGTAGAACGAACAAAAATCATCCCAAGCGAAATCGTACAGAGTCCTCGCTGCCTCGGCAAAACGATAGGTTTCCAGACATTCGGTCACGTGTTCCGTAACCGTCGAAAGTCGGGAGAGAATCCATTGGTCTTCGAGTAAGACGGCAGACGGCAGGCGGCAGGGAGAAGAAGATTCTGCTTCAATATCGCAATGAGTATCGGGCATCAGTCGTCTGCCGTCTGCCGTCTGCCGACTCTCCTCTAAACTCATCATCACGAACCTCGCCGCGTTCCACAGCTTGTTGCAGAAATTCCGTGCGACTTCGAACCGTTCGCCGACGACCGCGCCTTGTGGGAGGGCTTTGTCTTCGTCGGTTTTCGCCCATTGCGTACCGAATTCTTTTTTGCATTTCGGGCAAGGAATCTTCGGCAACACGCGATTCTTTTTCGTCTGCTCCACGACTTCGCCGCAGTGGGGACATTCGAAATCGAGCGGCAGGCACACATCTTGCGATTCGGTCGTCAGGTATGCTAAAGCGAACCGTAACGCATCGGCGCCGAACTTGTCCATTACGGACAGCGGATCGATTCCGTTTCCTTTCGACTTGGACATCCCTTCGCCGTATTTGTCCAGAATCTTCGGATGGATGTACACTTCGGAAAACGGCTTCTTGCCCGTGTTGTAAATCCCGGCCAGCACCATCCGTGCAACCCAGAGCGTGATGATATCACGGCTGGTAATGAGCACGCTGGTCGGATAGTAGTACGCCAATTCCGGCATCGCGTCCGGCCAGCCGAGCGTCGAGTGCGGCCATAAGGCGCTGCTGAACCACGTATCAAGCACGTCTTCTTCCTGCACGAGCGTGAACCCGGGCACGGCGTCCGGCTTGAGGTCTTCTTCTTCGGAGCAGATCCACCACTGCGATTTGGCGTCATCCCACTGCCAGATCACGTCTTTGCGGCCCGCGAACGCCTTTTGCAGATCCGATTCCTTCGCGGCTCCGTCGCAGTACCAAATCGGAATCCGATGCCCCCACCAAAGCTGCCGCCCAATCGGCCAATCCCGCTTCTCGCTGAGCCAATCAATGTAGCCTTTGGTGTAACGGTGAGGGAGGATTCTTATCTTAGTAGACAGAGGACAGTGGACAGTGGACAGGGCTGCACCGCTTCGCGGTTCTGATTCCGGTGTCGACTCTTCACTCAATTCCTGTTCTCTGTCCTCTGTCCTCTGTCCTCTCTCTACGGAGTCCATCGCCGATTGGGCCAGCCGGTCCATCTTCACGAACCACTGATCGTTTAGAAGCGGTTCGATCGGCGTTTTGGACCGGTCGCTGTGGGCGAGATCGATTTTACGGTCCTCGATTTGGACGATCAATTTTTCGCGTTCCAAATCTTCCAAAACCGTTTTGCGGGCGTCTTTGATCGTTTTACCGGCATAGGGGCCGGCGTTTTCGTTGAGCGTCCCGTCGCGATTGAGGATATTGATCATCGGCAGTTCGCAACGCAGCGCGACCTCGTAGTCGTTCGGATCGTGGGCCGGAGTGATCTTCACACAACCGGTTCCTTTGTCCGGCTTGGCCCATTCGTCGAGCACGATCGGGATTTCGCGGTTCAAAAGCGGCAAGCGGATTTTCCGGCCCGCCTTGGCCATGGCGACGAATTGCTTGAGGTGGTCCATCATCACGGACATTTGCCGCGACATCACCTCCATGTACTGCTCCTTGATCGCGGGCTTGTCTTTTTCGGAGGCGGATTCCATTTGCTCGAAAAGCTGGTCCGCCGTTTTCTTCAAATAGGCTTCCGGGTCCGGATGGACCGCGATTGCGGTATCGCCGAGCATCGTTTCTGGCCGGGTCGTCGCAACGGTTAAATGGGTCGGTTCGCCGATGTCCGGATCGATCACGGGATACCGGATATACCAAAATTTGCCGTCGACCGTTTCGTAAAATACTTCGTCGTCGCTGACGGCCGTTTGGAGGAACGTGTCCCAGTTGACCAGCCGCTTGCCGCGGTAAATCAGCTTGTCGCGAAACAGGTGGAAAAAGAAATGCCGGACCGCTTTGGCGCACATTTCGTCCAACGTAAACCGGGTCCGCTCCCAATCGCAGGAGCAACCCATCTCTTTAAGCTGCGAGATGATTCGTTTTTGGTACTGTTCTTTCCAGTTCCAGATCCGTTCGACGAGCGCTTCGCGGCCGATATCGTGTCGCGTTTTCTTTTCTTCTTCGAGCAGTTGCCGTTCGACGACCGCTTGGGTCGCGATTCCGGCGTGATCGACTCCGGGGACCCAGAGGGCTTCGAACCCTTGCATCCGTTTCATGCGGATCATGATGTCCTGGAGCGTGTTGTTCAGGGCGTGTCCCAAATGCAGCGCCCCGGTCACGTTCGGCGGCGGAATGACGATCGTGTACGGCTTTTTCTCCGGATTCGGCTCGCTGTGAAAATATTTCTTTTCGTCCCAGAATCGGGAAAGTCGCTGCTGCGCCGATTTCGGTTCGTACTGCTTCGGAAGTTCTTGGGCCATGATGGTTGACGGAAAAACGGGGCAAACGGAAAACGCCCCATTTTAGCGAGGAACGCGCCGGTTTCAAGCCGCGCAAAGGGGAAATTGAATCGGCCCTTCAGAATGGGTGCGAGCAAATTTTCCGTGGGGCAATGTGCAGTTTTCCAGTAGCTATTCCACTGGTCGCCGTAATAAATCGGGCAAATTACGCCCCTCCGGTCCACCCGCGCCCGATTCCACTTCGCTGTCGGACGCTTTCCGAAAGTATGAAAACAAGTAAGAAGACATATTGCATTTATTGAAGCACGGGCATCCTGCTCGTGACACAGGCGGGAGAGGCCGTTTGTCCGAACGAATCTCGCCCCTCAACGGCAAACGCACCCGACACAGGCTGGAAGCCTGTGCTCCAGTAATATTCAATAATATTGAATCGCGCCCTGTTCTCCCAACAGGATAACGCCACATGCCCGAAACAGGAGCGGTTTGGACGAGTTCGGATGTTCCGGAAGGACCAGATAGGCTTTCCCGTTCGGTTGGACACGGTATTCATACGGAACATCGTAGTACGGAACCTTCGGAATTTCGTCCAGATACGTTCCTTTGAGCTTCTCCAGCGAATCCGGGTAGGAGCCGTGCTCCAATCTCCACGCGAGCAAGCCCGCGGCGAGAAGGTCCATGCGGCGTTGGTTTTCCGAACCGAACAACAGGCCGGGAAAAAAGTCGAATCTTCGCAACGGTCGGATCGCGCTGATTCGATCGAACTGCGTCAGCCAGGGATTGTGTAAATCGTAATCCGTCAATATCTCGCGATCCAATTCCGTATCACGCCGCCATAGGGAGACGTTTTTATTTTCAAATACGGCTTGATCGACTTCTTCGACCATCTTCATGACGTACTGAAATTCGTTGTTAAGCAGCCGCAAAGCCCGGGATTTTTCCCACGGAGTGAACGCCCAAATAGTACGCTCAAATTGGATAGGCCTTCCTTCCTCCTGAATCGCCTCACCCATTCCGGCTTTGATTCTCCTGTAGTCGAATTCGTAAGAATCTCTGATGATATTCGTTTCTGTAATGCGGTTCGGGTTCGGCCTCGACAGATCCTTGATCCTCTGTTGGAGCAATTCGAGCGAGGCTCCGTTCGGAATACGCGGCAGCGCGTAGCGGACGTTGTGAAACTCTCTCAGATCGCTGGGCATTTGTTCCCAAATCGACTTTCGCGGATTGAGCGGCTCGTTGATCACGGCGGGATCCATCTTGTAACCGTAATCGAGAATCGGAACGGAATAGACCCGAACGAACGGAAACGCGATCAGACTGCAAAGGAGTGGTACGGCGATCACGATCAGCGGAAGACGCCACGCCCGGAGCGAATTGCGATTCTTCGCCCAATCGTTCACGTGAAGCCGCGACGCGATCAAAAGCGAAAGGAGCCACGGAATCGTCGTCCAAAACGGCGAACACTCGAAAATGCCATTGAACAGAACCCAGCCGAAAACGAAAGCGAAAAACACGCCGACGGTACAGAATATGGCAATGACACCCCGTCGGATCGCCAGTGAAAAAAGCTGCCCGATGCAGAACATGGATACGTAAAGCACCACCAACATCAGGCCGATGAATCTGGTTTTTTGCAGGCATTCTTCGTATGTGAACACGTTGTTGTCACGGGTGTACCAATTCCAGTTGGAGAGCACCACCAGCGGCAGAAGTAAAATCGTCGCGGGAATCAGGTAGGCCGCTCCGAAGACGAGGATCCGGCTCCACCAGATTTTCATCGGCGAGACGCCGCCGTGGATCAGCAGTTTCGTGCCGCCGCTTTTTTGATCGCTCCAAAAAACGCTTCCGCAAAAGACGAGAGCGGACGCGAACCCCAATGTGTACATAAACATATACAGGGATTGATCAGCGGTGTCGCCTCGGCGGGCGGTTCCTATGGGGGAGAAATAGTCGGAAAGGACTTCCGGTAAAAAAAAGCCGGCAATGACGCCTTGAAGGACGACCGTATACAGGAGCAGGCGTTTCGATTGTTGGATCGTGATCCAACAGAGCGAACCGAACGGAGAGCGACCGAGGAAGCCGGGCCCGTTTCGCCTCTTGACGGTTTCACGGGGTAATGTTTCCGGTTCAATTTTGCGAAGCCAGCCGAACGCGCCGCGAACGCCGAAAATCGCAACGGGAACCAGAATCAACAGCCGCAACGGGATCGCTTCGGCGTAGATGCCGGGGACTTCCGGATGGTACGGATTGAAAAACAACGCATAAAAATAAGCCGAAAGATAGCTGCCAAACGCAACGCAGAAGAATGTCGCCAAAAGCGCTTCGATCTGTTTTTTTCTTCGCGTCGACCAGAACAGACCCCAGAAAAACGCTTCGAACACGCCGATTCCCAGCACGCCGAACACGAGCGTGGCGTCGGAGTTGTCGGCGTTGAAGAAAATCAGGTTCATCAAACCGGAAACAACCAACGTTCCCAAGCCGACCAAAACGGTTGCGAAAAGACACCACAGCATTTTCGTTTCCGCGACGAGCGCGCCGGTGATCGGCTGGTTCCGCAGTATCCCGAACGTCTTTTCGTCGTGTTCGTTGCTGAACACGATCGCCGTCGACGACGCCGCGAACAGGGCGGTAATGAACATCCCGATCGCGAAAAACGGGGTGTCGACGCGATACTGATTCATCGACGACTGCGCCATGTACCAGACCAGTTCCACCACCCCGCAAAGCAGTATCACGGCGAACACCACATCACGCTGCTGGCGGTATTCTTTCCAAAATAATGAACGAAACATGGGATGAAATGTGAATTAATAATTAGGATTTCGGCAGAAATTGACGGGCAAGTTTTGTCATCCTGAGCGCAGTGTACTCACGGAGTGAAGAATCTGGCGGATCGGGCCACACGCTTTGTAAAACGGACACGGCTTGAAGCCAGATGCTTCGGAGTACCTCAGCATGACATGAGCGACACGT
Source organism: Thermoguttaceae bacterium (assembly GCA_031549565.1). Lineage (GTDB taxonomy): Bacteria > Planctomycetota > Planctomycetia > Pirellulales > Thermoguttaceae > JAVBSX01. The sequence continues at coordinate 1,624 of JAVBPO010000028.1, read as the reverse complement.
TATTCATAAACTTGCCTACTGGCTACTCATATACGCGACAAAAATTTCTTCGAGGGTCGGTTGTTCGATTTCGACGTGCGCGATCCCGGGGTCGGATTTGAGTGTTTGTTCGGCGTTCGGTTGCAGATTGCGGCCGAGAACGCGAGTTTGGCGGTTGTCGGTTCGTTTCCCGACGATGGTGTCAAGCGGGAACGGATAATCCGCCGGAACGTCGTCCCTAAATGTGACCGAAAGGAGATGCGACGTGCTCTTGAGCTGTTCCAGCGGTTCGACCAGGAGAAGTTTACTCTTTTTGAGAATCGCGACGGTGTCGGCGACCCGCTCGACTTCGCCGATCTGGTGCGACGAGAGAAAGACCGTCTTTCCGGTCGCGGCCCGATCGACCATGCTTTCGAGAAATTCGCGGCGAACCATCGCGTCCAAGCCCGACGTCGGTTCGTCGAGAATCAAAAGCTCCGGATTGTGCGCCAAAGCGAGGCAAAGCGACACCTTCGCCCGCTGTCCTTTGGAAAGCGATTTGATTTTCGTGTCCAGCGGAAGCCGGTGCGACTCGGCGAGCCGTTTGTATTCCGGCCAAAACGACTCCGGATAAAATGCCGCGATGAACCGCCCGATCTCTTCGACGCTCATCCAATCGTACAGCGCCGGCTGCTCCGGAACGTAACCGACTTTCCGCCGGATTTCCAGATCGTCTTTGCGGGAATCGAGTCCGAGCACGGTCGAACGGCCCGAGTCCGGCTCCAGCAGTCCGAGCATGATCTTGATCGCGGTCGTCTTTCCCGCTCCGTTTTCCCCGAGCAGGGCAAAGACCGTTCCCGGTGTCACATCCAACGAAACGTCGTCCAAAGCGACGTTGTGACCGAATTTTTTGGTGAGATGTTCGAGGGTAAGCATGGGAAGAAGCGAGAGGATAGAGGATAGAGGATAGAGGGCAGGTGGAGAGGCTGACAACATAACGACAAGCACAAGAAGTTCAAATTCCTGTTCTCTGTCTTCTGTCCTCTGTCCTCTCACGAATGATTCGCTCGATTTCAATCCGGGGTAATCCGCTTTGGGCGGCTTCGGTGAGGGCTTGGGCGATTTTTTTTTCGAAAATTTCGATCCGCTGTTTTTCGCAGCGCTCTTTCGCTCCTTCGGCGACGACGAGCCCCATTCCGCGACGCAGGATCACGATTCCTTCGTCCTGGAGCACTTTGAACGACTTGCCGATCGTGTTCGGGTTGATCGCCAACGATTTGGACAGTTCCCGAACCGAAGGGATCAACTCGTTTTCCCGAACGGCGCCGGAAGCGATCACGAACTGAATCTGTTGCACGATCTGCTCGTAAATCGGCTGTTGCGAAGTTGTATCAATTTTGATTAACATGATTTCGTGATTTGCATGACTAGTGAACTAGTTGTATAGATCAGTATATCCAATCATTTCCGCAATGTCAAGTCGAAAAAAATTTTTCCGCAAAAAAAATGGTCCCCTCGCCCCCGGTATTGGACGGAAGCGGCTCCGCCGCGAGTCGGCTTTGGACGGGAATAGGTTGGTCATCCCGCACACTTCTTTGCTTTCATGCTCTTCGTGACGTATCCTTCATGAGTCAAGCCCGGTCACGTGGACCAAGGGCGCTTCCCC
>JAVBPO010000165.1:0-4173 GCA_031549565.1 Thermoguttaceae bacterium | reverse complement strand
GGGGAAGCGCCCTTGGTCCACGTGACCGGGCTTGACTCATGAAGGATACGTCACGAAGAGCATGAAAGCAAAGAAGTGTGCGGGATGACCAACCTATTCCCGTCCAAAGCCGACTCGCGGCGGAGCCGCTTCCGTCCAATGCAGGAATAAACAAATTGAAACAGCCAAGCCGCCGGTCCCCTCTCCCCGGTATCCCGGGGAGAGGGGACCAACTTTTCAGTCCGACAACATTGTGAGCCGCAATACCGCTTACTGCGTGCGCGGCTCTGATTCGAAACGAAAATTCTTCTCCACGGTCAACGGTTTTTTTCCAAAATTTTTGAATATTCCGTCTGGATTGGCTCAAGTTTTCGGGTAAAATGCAATGTACTACGCCGACGAATTTTCTCGCGGAGAGTGAGATCGCCGCCGTTCCTGTAACCCGAGAGAGGAAAATAATGAGTGAATCGACCCAACAGACCGGGCTTACCCACAAGCAATGGTTTCTCCTGTTGATCGCTTTCTTGATGGGAGTCGCGTCCGTTTTTACTTTGGACAAAATCATTCCGGTGCGGGGTTCTTCCAACCACGCCGTCCAAGCTGCGACCGTAGACCGTTAAGTCAGGCAAATTCATCATTCTTAATACATCATTAGTTTCACATGCGTCTTTCGACAGGTGTGACCGGGTTGGATGAAAAACTCGGCGGTGGGCTTGTGCCGGGGACCATGACCGTGGTCGTCGGCTCTTCCGGTATCGGTAAAACGCAACTTGGCATCCAGTTTGCCCAAGCGGGACTCGCTCAAGAAGGGCGGCGCGGCGTCTTTTTCGATATGCTTACCCGCGCCGATTCACAGGGGCATGCCGACTACGCGAAGCGCATTTGCGATTGGACGCTCCAAAACGAAGAATCGGAACGCCGGTTCGATCCGGACACGTTTTTCGATCCGGACCGTTTTTGCGGCGATTATTTCCGGGCGCTCGCCTATCGCGGCAAGCGGGTGAACAAGCGGGATCTGTCGTTCGACGATTGGCACGATTGGCAGGCAGAACTCTCGAAACACTTGGACGCGACGATCGCATTTTTTTTCACACACTTCATTCGCGGGACCCGGCGGTTCGTCGTCGACGGAATCGACCCGATCGAACGGCAGGGAGAATCAATCCAGTTTGAGCTGTTCGAATACGTTTACCACCAGATCATCCGCAAAGATCCCGAGTGGGTCGCGCGAGATCTGTTTCGGCAGTATTTCCGGACTCATGAAGAAGCGATTCGCAAGCATCTGTACAACGAAAAGGAAATCGGCTGCCTGGTCCTTTACACGTCGCCGGAAACTTCGCTCGACGCGATGATCGAGAAACCGCTCGACGAAGGAGACCTGCTTGCCGGAGCGAATACGATTATTTACATGGGCAAAATTCGGACCGGCAACAAGTTTTCCCGGGCGATGTATATCTCGAAGCATCGAAACAGCTCTTGTTCGGACGAGATTCTCTCCTACGAAATCGACGATAAAGGATTGCGAATCACCCGCTAGCGGCGGGGCTTGCCCCGCGTTTGTCAGGGGAAGAATCAGTTAACGAGACATCATGTACGTTCGAATCCGCGGAAAATCGGTCGGTCCTTTGGAGGAGGCAAAGGTTCAGGAGCTCGTTCGGCAGGGAAAGATTTCTCGCGCGTCCGAAGTTTCCGCCGACGGAAAGACCTGGGTTCGGGCGTCGGAATTCGGTGCGTTGTTCCAGCGGGGGGAGCAGGGATCCTGGAACGGAAACCTCGCCGACGGTCCGGCAAATGCCCCGTCGAAGCCGAAAGGAATGGGGGATTTTCTTCCGATAACGCCCGAGGTGGAAGAGCCGCTGATTTGGTATTACAGCCTCGACGGTCGCGCCGGGTTCGGTCCGCACAGCCGCTCGGAAATCGGGCTGCTGATTCGGCAGGGAACACTGAAACCGGACGGGCTTGTTTGGAAACAGGGGGAAATGGCCGACACGGTTCGGTATACCCAGGATTTCGCGGAATTTTTCAACCCGAAAGAAAAGCCAAAACAAGAATCGGCGACCGATCCGGGTAAAACGGACGCGTCCCCCCCTGCGGAGAAGACTTCCGACACAGCGCCGCCCCTCTCTTCGCCACTGATTCGGGAAGCGGTACGGTCCGGGCCGTGGATCATGTTCCTCGCGATCATCGCATCGCTCGGCGCGGCCGCGATTTCGCTGGGGCTTTTGGGCAGCGTCTTCCTGCTCTATTCCCGGTTTTCGCCCGGAACGGCGTTTTTTCTGGTTCTCGCGTCGTTGGGGTCGATCGCGATCATGATCCGACCGCTTTGGACGCTCTGGACTCTCCAAACGGCAATCACGAACCTGACGGTCGAGCCCAACGAAACGAAACTGCAAGAGGTTCTTCACCGCTATTACCGAATCGCCCGCACGTTGGTGATTCATCTGCTGATCCTCGCGGCGCTGCTGGGCGTTTCCGTTCTCTTGATTATCAGGACAATCGGAACAATAATGGGTGGCGGGGGATAAGTGTACCGTCTCTATTTTACTCTCGAAAATACAACTATTATGGGCATGGTCAAAACGATTCTACTCCGTTCGATTATTCTGTTTATTACGCTCCTCTTTTCGTCCGGCCTCTCTCAAAGCGCCGAGAAGTCGGAAAACTATTTCGAGGCCAAGGTCGGGCTTTGGTACACCGTTTGGTGGGATTCGCAGGAGCGCGATCCTCGTTTTTACGAACACCATTGGGTCAAAGAAACCCGGGTCAAGCCGATCCAACACGGGTATTACGCTGCCGACGATCCGGAAAAACTCAAAGACGATTTTCAATACTTTCGCCGGATCGGAATCGATTATATTCTCTTGGACGATACCAATTCGCATTGGAACGACGCCGGAAACATCGCGGCCCATATCGAGGCCTGCTTTGCCGTCGCGGCCGAATTGGGGGACAAAGCCCCGAAAATCTGCTTCGCCGGAGGACGCCCGCTCATCGACGGCAGCGCCGAAGGTATGCAGGTCGAACTCGATATTTTTGCCGATTATGCGAAAAAATACCCGAATGAAACCTTTCAGTGGAAAGGAAAACCGCTGTTCGTCAACTTCAATATTCCTGAAAACTACGGATACCAGGACAAACTTGGACGCTTCACGATGCGGCCCGCCGGGGGACACACTTCCGAAGGACTGTCGGTTCGTCAAAAATTCGAGCTCGATCGAACGGGTATGTACGGCTGGGTTTTCGACATTCAGTACGAACCTTCGGAAGTGTACGGGATCACGCCAGGTTTTTCACGGAGTCATAACGATCTGGGAACAACAATGCCCCCCGTTTCCCGGGAAAACGGCCAAAGGTATCAGCGGGAATGGCTCGCCGCGGTCAAACGCAAGCCGGAAATGATCGTGATTTCCAGTTGGAACGACCATGCGGAAGAAACCGGAATCGAAGCGGTCGAATTGCTGGAGAAGATTCCCGGTCGCGGCGAAGAATATCCGTTCTTCTACCAAAAGACGACGCAGGGCTATCTGGCCCTGAAAAAAGGGTTCTTGGAAAATTGGTTTTATCGCAGCGAAAACGAGTCGCAAGTCTACGAATTTCGGAATAATCGCCTAGAAAAAGTGGCCGACATCGACCCGAAAGAGGTCGTAATCGTCGTTCCGGACGATTATTTCGAATGGGTTGGGATTGGTCGGTAGATCATATTTTACCCATCTTTCCATATTCCGGTACAGTTCGAATCTTTATCGCTTCAGTCGTGGCGATGTACCGGAAATGTCTTCCAAACCACTCTTTCCGTAAACTCTTTTTTAACGGAAAAGTCAACGCATTTTAACCGTCTTCTGATAAAAGGACATCTTTCGGTCGTACATGGCCCGGTATATCCGCGACAAGCGGAATAATTACGCAATTTTAACATTTTGCATCAAAAAAGAGTCGAGATTTTTTGCAGCAATCGCCGATTGTATCGATTGTATGGAGGGGATCGAGTTTTTCGATTTTTCGCGGACTAATAGTATTAGCGATTCTCCGAGTTATTCACGTACTTACGATTATCTCATTTAATCACAAACACTAACAGAAACCAACGAAAAAAGTCCTCCCTTGGACCAGACTCGATCAGATTTCTAAAAAAGGAGAGCAGCAGTGAGTTCCAAACGAGAAAAATTTTATTCACTTTGCAGAAAATTGTGGTCT
>JAVBPO010000192.1:0-5924 GCA_031549565.1 Thermoguttaceae bacterium | reverse complement strand
CAACGTCGGAATCTGGATGCGGCGGGAGGTGGATGGTGAGTGAAACCAAGCCGTTCCACGAGTGGCGGATTCCATCCCCTTACACGGAGGCCGAACAGCAGGCGATTTTGGATCGAGTCAACAAAGCTCAAAGTGAGATTTGGCAGATACTTTGCAAGAGTGGACTCACGAAAAGGCAGGCTTTTTACACGCTCGGCTTTATCCAGTCGCATATCAGTCCGATATCTTGCGGCGGAAGAGCTTCGTTTCGAGACGTCCAGCGCATGCTTGCAGTGAAAGATGATTAGCCGCTTTCCGAATAACCAACCCTCCGGAAATCCAGGAAAACTCCCAACGAACAGGACGTTCGTTTCTTAGAGCACGGCTGCTCGACGATTACCCCACCATCTCTCTGCGCTCAAGGTACGCGCACAACCCATTTATATCCATGAAAAAATCCCCCTCCAAGAAATCCTCAAAGAAAACCCTGAAGAAACCCGCCAAGAAGAAACCGAAGCCGGTCCCGTCGTTCCCGCAAATGGAGCGGAAAGCCGCAGCTCTTAATCGAAGAGTCCAACGCGGGGAGTTGCTGTACTATGAGATTTGCGACGGCAAAACAAAATTGGTCGCGCACAAGGAAGATGACCGATGTCGCTTCGCAGTCAACAACTTCGGGGAGATCGTGAGAACTGGGAGAAAGTCTCCGTCGAGATGTACCGCGATCGATAGAATCTATCTGTTCAGCTTGAAAAGGCTTCCCCAGTTGCTTTACGAACGAACGACGTAAATTCCTTCAGTCCTCATTCTCCCTTTGACGATACGTGAGGTGATGCAGTGTCACATTTCGAATATATTCCCCTTTTCACAATAGCCCATGTCCATCCGACGAGACCCGGATCTGAATACATACTCCGGACGGTTTGCTTTGCGCGTCCGCACGCTAAGGGAGGCGTGCGGTCTTACAGCCAAGGAAGTTGCCGAACAGATGGGAATATCCGTGCGGACCTATTACGGCTGGGAGGCAGGAGAGCGCGACATAAGCATCGACTATATTCCAATGCTTGCGAAGTGCTTCAAAGTGGCGATTCGCGATCTTATGCCGACGAAGTAAAAATTTTTTCAAAAAAAGTGTGCGTTTTGCGCACTCCCCGGTTGACAGTGCGCAAAACGCGCACTAAATTGAGTCCCGTCACGTCCGTTCGCTACGAGAAAAAACCGAATTAGGGCGTAAGCCCGATCCCCGAACGAGAGCGGCGAGCGTGACACCAAACTTCTTTGCGTTCGGGGTCTTTTTTTGCATTTTTTGAAACGGCGGCTTCCTATTCCACCGTATCCAATGGATCGGAATTCGCCGGAAAAAACTTGAGAGAAAACGAAAGGAATCCCAATGCTGGTTTTGTCCCGCCGAGAAGGTCAACAAATACAAATCGGAAACGGCATCACGATCACCGTGGTCCGCTGCTCTGACGGAAAAGCATCGATCGGAGTCGACGCTCCCAAGGACATGTTGGTTCTCCGTGCGGAACTGGAGGGCGAGAGAAAGGAAACGCATCGTAAATAATTTTTCTCACGCTCCACCTATTTTAGCCTATACTAAGGAGTCGTTCATGTTCACCAACTATTCCACTTATGCCGAAAAAACCAATGATGACCCCTGCGCGAAAGGCTCCCGATCCCTCCACGTACTCCGGACGGTTTGCGATCCGGCTCCGCGAACTCCGCGAGAAAGCCGGGCTGACGGTGCAAGAGGTTGCGGAGCGGGTTGGAGTAATAGACCGAACGGTTTATCACTGGGAGAATTCACACTCGTTCCCGAAAGTCGAGCAGCTTCCGCTTATAGCCGAACACTTAAAACTGAAGAGTGTGCGAATGCTCTTTCCAGAAAAATAAATAATTTGCAAGAAACTTGCGATAGGCTATTGACAATCTATCGCAAGTTTCTTAGAATGGAATCAGTGACGCTGAACGCTCCTGCATTCCGAAAACCGATAGGTACGCCCCGTACCACTCCCGCGTTTAGCGTCACGGCTTAGCGGAGTGGACGGGGTTTTTTGTTTTCCCGGACGCCGGCCGGGTTATCAATTTGAACCACCCGCCCCGGAGCCCATTGTGGGCGTCCGAAAGAACCCCGGCCGGGGCGGATAATATACCAAAGAGTGGAAGGAGAAGAGATGAGCAAAGGAAAACAAAGCATCGCCAAAGGGTACGTTGGCATCGAATACGTCATGGCGGCTCTTGGCGGCAGGGGGTATTCGACGATTCGCAAAATGATCAAGGAGAGTGAAGGATCGAAGGGGTGTCCGCAGAGACTTCCGGAGCCAAGCCAAGACGGCAAGCGTATCGTGTGGAAGCAATCGGAAATAGATTTGTGGATTAAAAACGGAAAACACCTGATTAGATGATCTGAATGCCATGCTCGAAGAACTCCAAATAGCCGACATCATCCGAGGCCCGGAAACGCAACCATGAAAGACTACCAATTCCACGAACTTTGCGTACTGTTCCCGCCGTGTGGTGAGGAGGAACTCGAATCACTCCGTGCCGACATTGAGAAGAACGGCGTGATTGAAAAAGTCACGATGTACGAAGGAAAGGTCCTTGACGGTCGAAACCGCGTTCTGGCGTGCATGATGCTCGGGATCGAACCGCCGACCGTCGAATTCAACGGCGACGATCCGGTTATGTTCGTGATGGCGAAGAACCTGCATCGACGGCATTTAACCGATTCGCAACGGGCAATGATTGCGGCAAAGGTCGCCGATATGCCGCCGTATCGACCGGAAAATAAGTCCGCAAATTTGCGGACTTCTCAAGAGAAGGCCGCGAAACAAGTCGGTGTATCGCCACGCTCGGTCAGCACGGCGAAGAAGCTGCTTAAAGAAGCCGACGAGGAGACGATCAAGGAAATCGAGGCTGGAAAGAAAACCGTTGCAAAAGCGGCGAAGGAGTTGAAAGAAAAGTCCATCACCACGCTCAAGGTCGACCCTTTCAACAGCCCCGGCCCGACGCCGACGCCGACCCGACCGGCGATTTACGAAGAACCGGAAGAGGAACCGGAGCCGATTGCCGACCCGATCCTGCGGGCGAACGAAAAAGCAGTTTCGATCATTGCCTCGATCCACATGCTCGGACGTCAGATCAGCGATTATTGCGACATCGCTCCGGAGAAGTGTATTGAGGAAACGATGAAGCGTTTTATCCAAGCGTGTCTCGGCCTGTTCGACAACGCCGACGTCGAGCGGGTCATTAAGAATATGAAGCGAGGTGCGGCGTAAAACCCCCGACCCCGGCGGGTCGGCGTTTCACCATCCTTTCCGTCGATTCCGCCGGGGAAATTACTCACCAAACCGCACACCGTCATTTTTTAACCTATACTAGGAAGCCGTTCATGTTCACCCACAGTTCCACTTATGTCGAAAAATCCAATGATGACGCCCAGACAGCGCAAAGAAGTCGATCAATCTACCTTTGCCGGTCGATTCGCGGTCAAATTGAAGGCTGTGCGAGAGAAGAAGAAAATGACAATCGAAGAACTGTCCGAGAAAACCGGAATACCGCAAACAACTCTTTATCGCTGGGAGTCGACGGACCGCTGTCCCGTCAACGAACAGATCGTCGAAGTTGCCAAAGCGCTCGGCGTGAAAATATCTTCTCTGATTCCCGAAGAGTAAACGAAAATATTTTCAAGAAAATTTACCAATCGGTAAAATACCACTTGACAATTTACCGTTTGGTAAATATACTTAACTCTGTAACGCTGAACGTACGGAGTCCAAAAAACACCGATAGGTTTTCGCCCGTCCTCTTCCGCTCGCCCAGCGTTACCAGTTGAGCGGGGAGGGCGGGTTTTTTATTGCACGAACAAGGTAACGCAAACGACTCACAAGGTAACGCCATGCCTGAACCCAAGTCCACTGATACTATTATCGCCTACAAAGGCTTCGACAAAAACCTCTGTTGCAGCGGATACCAATACGAAATCGGAAAAGAGTACGAACATCCCGGCAAGATCGAACTGTGCGAAGAGGGGTATCATGCCTGTCGATATCCACTCGACGTTTTTGGCTACTACCAGCCGAATACGTCGCGGTTTTGCATGGTCGAGTTGTCCGGCGAGATGAAACATGGCAACGACAAATCAGTAGCGTCGAAAATCAAGATCGTCAAGGAATTGACGCTTCATGAAATGAGCCTGGCGTCCGTCGCATACGTGGAATCGCAGGTGACCGATAAAAAATCGAACTCCGGCAACCGGTCCTCGGCGTCGAACTCCGGCGACTGGTCCTCGGCGTCGAACTCCGGCAACCGGTCCTCGGCGTCGAACTCCGGCGACTGGTCCTCGGCGTCGAACTCCGGCGACTGGTCCTCGGCGTCGAACTCCGGCAACCGGTCCTCGGCGTCGAACTCCGGCGACTGGTCCTCGGCGTCGAACTCCGGCAACCGGTCCTCGGCGTCGAACTCCGGCAACTGGTCCTCGGCGTCGAACTCCGGCAACCGGTCCTCGGCGTCGAACTCCGGCGACTGGTCCTCGGCGTCGAACTCCGGCGACTGGTCCTCGGCGTCGAACTCCGGCAACTGGTCCTCGGCGCCGAACTCCGGCAACTGGTCCTCGGCGTCGAATTCCGGCAACTGGTCCTCGGCGTTTGTTTCGGGAGCGAATTCCGAAGTCTCTGCCAGCGGAGAAAATTCTGTTGCTGTCGGGACAGGTTATCGATGCCGTGCAAAAGCGAGCAAACCTGGTAGTGTCATTTTTCTGGTCGAGCGCGATAAAGATGGGGCGATCCTGTATGCCAAGTGCGGCATTGTCGGGAAGAATATCAAAGCCGACACCGAGTACATGCTTGTCGGTGGCAAGTTTGTCAAACAATAGCCCCTTCTCTCCCGAGGGCTTCGCGTGACCTTTTGCCCCGAGGTCCGCGAGCCTGCGGGGATTACAACGGTACTTCCATGTGGACCAAAGAAACACCGAAAGAACGTGGATATTACTGGGTTATGTACCTTTATGACAAAGATAAAGGAACAGACCCGGAAGTTGTGAAAATCATTGAAATCGACGGCGTGCTTGTATTGGTGCGGTTTTGCATAGATGGAGGAGTACACCTTAATGGAATGATCGAACGCGGAAAAAAGGAGAAAATATCTTACCTTTGGTCTAAGATCGATCGGCCTTGCGTACCGTCCGAGAAAACTGCACGCGAATGATCATGACCGGAGATATTGTGATGTTTTTATGGATTGTTGGCGTAATGGGAATCGGTTTCGTGTTTGGCTGGTTTTGCCGAAAGGACGTGAAAGAAATGGGTTGCAATAAATGTCGTTATCTTATGCGAAAGTCGTATGACAACGCCCCCGACTACACGACGCCGCAAAAGATCAAAGACGACCCAACCGGCGATTTCGTTCCGGAAAAGAAACCCAAGGAATTCGGAGACTGAACGATGAGTAAACATACACCGGGACCGTGGAGTCTGGAACACTGTATCAATAGTGCCGATCCGTTCTACTGGGAAGTCGAGGGGCAGGACGACTCGCACGTCGCCTCGAATCCTTTCGGTGGGAATACTCCGGAAACAGAAATGGCCAACGCCCGCCTCATCGTCAAATCTCCGGAGTTGCTGGAAATGTGCGAAAAACTGGCGGATCTCGTTTGCGACACTTGCCGTCTACCGCGTTCTCCGAAAGCGTGTGCCGGTTGCTTCGCCGACGAGGCGCAACGATTGATTGAAAGAATCGAAGGATAATATTTTTCTCCACACCCGCACGAATCATAACCTATACTAGGAAGCCGTTCATGTCCAACCACTGTTCCACTTATGCCGAAAAAACCGATCATGGCAGCAGCACGTCCCCGCAAGGAAATCGATACTACTTCTTACACCGGCCGGTTCGCCGAACGGCTCAAGATGCTGCGCGAAAAAGCCAAGCTGTCGGTCGACGAACTGGCG
>JAVBPO010000191.1:0-23927 GCA_031549565.1 Thermoguttaceae bacterium | reverse complement strand
GATCTGCAAGGGCACGATTTTGCCGATCTGCTCTTTCGTGAGCGAATGGAACAAAACGGGATCATCGATCCGGTTCAAAAATTCCGGCAGGAAGTGCGCGTGGAGCAGTTCGTCGACCGCGCTACGTAATTCTTCCTCCGTCCCGTGTTCCCGGGCAATCTCCTGAATCACCTGCGAACCGATGTTCGAGGTCATGACGATAATCGTGTTCGTAAAATCGACCGTGTGCCCCTGATTATCGGAAAGCCGCCCGTCGTCGAGGACCTGCAAAAGGAGGTTGAACACGTCTCGGTGCGCTTTCTCGACTTCATCGAATAACACCACGGAATACGGCCTGCGCCGGACCGCTTCGGTCAACTGCCCACCTTCGTCGTATCCGATGTAGCCCGGAGGGGCGCCGATCAAACGGCTCACGGTATGCTTCTCCATGAATTCCGACATATCGAGCCGGATCATCGCGTTTTCGTCGTCGAACATTGCCGAAGCGAGCGCTTTGCACAGTTCCGTCTTTCCAACCCCGGTCGGACCGAGGAACAGAAACGAGCCGATCGGGCGGTTCGGATCCTGAAGGCCCGACCGACTGCGACGGATCGCGTTGGAAACGGCGTCGACCGCTTCGTCCTGTCCGACAATCCGTAAGTGGAGCCGCTCTTCGAGGATCAACAGCTTGGCACGTTCCGTTTCCATCATACGCTGTACGGGAATCCCGGTCCAACTGCTCACGACTTCCGCGATTTCGTCGGGGCCGACGACTTGGCGGAGAAGACGCTTGTGAACTTTTTCTTCTTTTTCCGTTCCATTAACGTCGCTGCCGAGGTCCATTTGATCCAACTGCTCGGACAGCTTTTTTCGTGCGGAATCCAACTCGAACAGCTTCTGGTAATCCGATTCCGAAACGGGTCGGCCCCGGGATTGTTCCTCTTTGATTCGCGTTTCAAGCTGTTTGAATTCCAGCTCCGTCGCTTGAAGCTTGTTTTGGATCGCGTGGACGTCGCCGAGTCCGCTTTTTTCCTTTTCCCATTGACCGCGAAGCTCGAACAGCTCCTTTTTAAGCCGTTCCATTTCCTTTTCGATTTCCTTGAGCCGCTCCTTGGCGTGCGGTTCGGTCTCGTCGGCAAGCTGTCGGGCCGCGAGCTCCAGTTGCACCAGTCGCCGCTGGACCTGGTCGATTTCCGTCGGAACACTTTCCAGTTCCATCGCGAGTCGGCTCATCGCTTCGTCCATCAGGTCGATCGCCTTATCCGGCAAAAAGCGGTCGGCGATGTATCTGTGCGACAATTCCGCCGCGGCAACGAGCGCGGAGTCTTTGATTTTGACCCCTTTGTGATGCGTTTCATACCGGGCTTTGAGTCCGCGTAAAATCGCGATCGTGTCCTCAACGGTCGGTTCGCCGACGTAGACCGGTTGGAAACGCCGCTCCAGAGCCGCGTCTTTTTCGATGTACTTGCGGTATTCGTCCAGCGTCGTCGCTCCGATACAGCGCAAATCCCCGCGAGCCAAAGCCGGTTTGAGCAGGTTCGCAGCGTCGGAACCCCCTTCCGCTTTTCCGGCTCCGATCACGGTGTGCAGTTCGTCGATGAACAAAATGATTTCACCCGCCGCTTCTTCGATTTCACGGAGCACCGATTTAAGTCGCTCCTCAAATTCGCCGCGAAACTTCGTTCCGGCAACGAGTGCGCCCATATCCAGAGCGATTACTTTCTTATTTTTGAGCGACTCGGGAACGTCTCCGTCCACGATTCTCAGGGCGAGTCCCTCGGCGATCGCGGTTTTGCCGACGCCGGGTTCGCCGATGAGCACGGGATTATTCTTGCGGCGTCGGGACAAAACCTGAATCACGCGGCGAATCTCGGAGTCGCGACCGATCACCGGGTCGAGTTTTCCCTTCTGAGCTCGCTCGACCAGATCGATTCCGTACTTGGAGAGCGCTTGTAATTTCGACTCCGGATCAGAATCGGTAATCCGAGCGGAGCCGCGAATTTTCTGGATTCCCTGAAGCAACGCATTGCGGTCAATCGAAACGAGTTTGAGAACATTTTTCGCTTTGGACGGCGTGTTTTCGAGCGCAAGGAGCAGATGTTCGGTCGAAATGAATTCGTCTTTCATCTGTTCCGCTTCGTCGGCGGACGCGTGGAGCACTTTTTGCAGTTCGCCGCTGGTTTGCGGGGCTCCGCCGCCGTGGACTTTCGGGAGATGCGCAATTTCCGCGTCGATCATTTGCCGCAGCATCGGCGTATTCGTCCCGACGGCGGCGAGAATCGGCGCGATGTTCCCGTCTTTTTCATCGACGAGCGCGGAGAGCAGGTGGATCGTCCCGATTTCCGGGTTCCCTTGCCGCACGGCGATCCCTTGTGCGCCGGAAAGTGATTCCTGAGATTTGGTCGTAAGTTTATCGAATGCGAAATTCATGGGATTGTTTCTCCTTTTCAAATCTGCCAAAACGGCGGTTAGGAGGAATTATACGCAAAATTCGCGCCAAGTTAGCCGGTTCGCCTGCGAACCGCTTTGAACGGTTTGTACACTGCCCGTCGCAGGCGACGGGGCTAACTATTTTTCTCTTGTTTCATTTTTCGACTCTCTTGAGAGTTCCGAAAAGGACGGATACAATGGAGCGGACGTTGTTGAAATTTACGAGAAAAATTTTCTCCCTCCTCCCAAAGCGGGTTATGTCGCTCGAATTGGCCCATCCTTATTATCTGTTCGGGCTTCTGCTTTTGGGCGGGCTCGTTTGGGCGTATCGGCGGAGTTTGGTCGATTTTTCGCGAACGCAGCGGCTCTTTTCCTTGTTCGTGCGGTCCGTGATCGTCGCGTTGATCGTGCTTTCCCTCGCAGGACTGGCTCTGCTCAAGCCGACGCATGAAAAAATGGTCGTCTTCCTCGTCGATGAAAGTCGAAGCATCGACGAAAAAGCGAAGGAAGTCGCGAACGAATATCTGGATCGAGTCGCCGAAGTCGCGGCGCAATCGAAATCCCCTTTCTCCCTTTTCCCCTTTTCCCCCTTTCCCCCTTCTGAAGAAACGAATATCGCGGCGGCAATCGTTCCGGCTCTTGCGAAAATTCCGCCGGACAAGGTCCCGCAACTGGTCCTCCTGTCCGACGGAAACGAAACGGTCGGCGATTCGCTCACTGCTGCAATTCAGAGCGGCGTTCCGATTTCCACGGTTCCGCTCCCGGCCCCGGAAAAGCCGGAAGTGCAGCTTGCCGAAATTCGTATGACGCCGCAAGTCCGGCAAGGGGAACCGTTTACGCTCGAAGTCGTCGTTCAAAGCAACCGTTCAACGGAAGGGACGATTACGGTCTATCGCGGCGGCTACAAAATCGTCGAGGAAAAGCAACCGTTGGTCGTCGGCGAAAACGTCTTTCGCTTTCAGCAGAGCGTCGAGGATCAGCGACAGCAGGAATTCTCGGCGACCGTCGAATCGTCGGACGATACGATTCTCGACAACAACACGGCCGCCGGGCTGGTTTTCGTCGGCGGAAAGCCGCGAATGCTTCTCATCGAAAGCGACCCGAACGTGGTTCGCGATTTCATCAGTGCGCTTCGGGAACAGGAAATCGAAGTCGAAGTCCGGCCCGCCGAAGGTTTGCCGCGCTCCTTGGACGAACTGGAGAATTTCGAAACGATCATTCTCTCCAACGTCCCGGCAACGGCGTTCTCGATCCGACAGATGGAACTGCTGCGAACCTACGTGAGCGATCTTGGCGGCGGTTTGCTGATGCTCGGCGGGGAAAACTCGTTCGGCTTGGGCGGTTATTCCAAAACGCCGCTGGAAGAGGTGTTGCCGGTTTCATGCAGTTTCGAGAAGGAAAAAGAAAAACCGTCCCTGGCAATGTGTCTGGTGATCGACCACTCCGGTTCGATGGGGGGCGAAAAGATGGAAATGGCCAAAGACGCCGCGAAAAGCGCCGTCGAACTGCTCACGCCGCGGGACTACGTTTCCGTCGTCACGTTCGACCATGCGACTGATTTGACCGTTCCGATTCAAAATGTTTCGTCCGTATCAAGCGTCAACTCGGCGATCAGCACGATCGAAGCGGCGGGGGGAACGAATATCTATCCCGGCCTGGTCGACGCTTATGAGCAGTTGATGAAGGTCACCGCGAAACTCAAGCACGTGATCCTGTTGACCGACGGATTCAGCGCCCCGGGAGATTACGAAGGTATCACGAGGCAGATGGTCAACGCCCAGATTACGGTCTCGACGATCGGAGTCGGCGACGCGGACAACGAGCTTTTGAAAACGATCGCACAAAACGGCGGCGGGCGGCATTACACTTGCGACGATCCGCAGGCGATTCCGCAGATTTTCACCCGGGAAACGATGATCGCCGCGAAATCGTCGATTCACGAAGAACCGTTCGTGCCCGTAACGGTTACCCCGACGGAAGTGCTCGCCGGAGTGCCGCTCGATTCGGCGCCGCCGCTTTTGGGATTCGTCGTGACCAAACCGAAACCGACGAGCCAATTCATTCTCGCAACGGAAACCGGCGAACCGCTCCTGACGTGGTGGCGTTACGGACTCGGCGTTTCGGCGGCGTTTACGTCCGACGCGAAGAATCGCTGGGCGGCGGAGTGGACGACCTGGGAAGGGTTCGGGACGTTCTGGGCGCAGGTGTCGCGGCATACGATGCGAACCTCTCAATCGCGCGGAACGATGATCGAGCTGCAACGGACCGCCGGGCGAGTGAATGTCGTGCTTGACGCCGCGGACGATTCGGACCAGTTCGTCAATCGCGGAGCCGGTAAAGTGACCGTGATCGGACCGGACTTGGCGAAGGAGGAAACCGACCTCAGGCAAACCGCGCCGGGGCGGTACGAAGCGACGTACCCGGTTTCCAAACGGGGCGGATACCAGACGCAGATCTCGCTCTTCGGCGGCGAAAAGCCGATTACCTCACAGTCCCGGGGGGTGATGGTCGGCTATCCGGACGAGCTGCGACTCAAGCCGGTCAACGAGGATCTGCTTCGACGACTCGCGGACTCTACCGGCGGGGAATACGACGCGAAACCGGAATCGGTTTTCGAACCGGACCCGACGCGTACCGCGTGGAAAGTGATTCCGCTTTGGCCGTATCTTCTTACTTTCGCGGCGTGTTTATTCGTACTCGACGTCTTTTTACGACGAATCGAGATCGGGACGCGAAGACCAATGCCGCAAACGAAATAACCCGGGAGCCCCGGTCGGCGTCCGGAGCTTCCGCCTTGTGGAACGAAAACCGTGTTGTATGATGCGTAGACACGGTTTTTCTTTTTTCGAGAGGTACTCGCCCCATGCAGGAATCAACGATCATTGCCGACTTGATGAGCAAGTTGCTGATCATTTTAACTGCGGGTTTTCTGGCCGGAATTGTGTGTAAACGGCTTCATCTGCCGATGGTGATCGGGTATCTCGTTGCCGGAGCGATCGTCGGACAGAACGTCTTGGGTCTGCTCACGAATACCGAATCGGTCGACAAGGATCATGCTTCCCTGACCGAATTGATCGATGAAACGCCGCTTGCGTCCCTTGATCCGGGCGTCTCCGGCGAAAAAACGTCCGAAAATGCGGTAACGGATTCGAACGCTCCGCATCCTGAAAAAGCGGAAACGCCCGCTCATTCCCATCAACCGCTTTCTGAGCCCGATCAAGAAACGAAAGAAAAATCAACGATCATCCAGTATCGGATCATCGACCAGCTTGCCCACCTCGGCGCGATTTTGCTGCTTTTTTCGATCGGGATCAACTTTTCCCCTTCGGAATTGTTGAAAATCTGGCGGTACTTCCTGATCGGCGGGACGATTCAGATGTTCAGTATTCCGCTGGTGATCACGGTTCTCTTTCTCCTGTGCGGATACGATTGGAAAGTCGGAATCCTGATCGGTTCCGCGGCGGCACTCAGTTCGACAGTTCTCGTTTTCAAATCGCTCGAAGAATGCGGCCAAGCGAACGCTCCGCACGGGTTAAGAGCGGTCGCGATTCTCCTCTTTCAAGATGTCGCCGTCGTTCCGCTGCTTCTGCTCGTTCCGCTGCTCGGAGCGGTCGGCGCCGATTCGGTCGAAACCGTCAAAACGATCGTGTTGCTCCTGCTCAAATCGGTCGTGTTCGTTTCGTTCGTGCTTTTGACCCGGTACATCTTCAGCCGCTGGATTCTTGGCGTCATGACCGAACTGAAAAGCGTCGAATTAATGGTGCTCTTTACGTTGACGCTCGTTTTGAGCGTCAGTTTGGTCGCGGTTTACCTGGAGCTTTCCGCTGCGCTCGGGGCGCTCGCGGCAGGGGTGATTCTCAGCGAAAACCGGCTCACGCACCAGATCACGGCGATCACGGTTCCGTTTCGTGAAACGTTTTCGGCAATCTTTTTCGTTTCGCTCGGCGCGTTGTTCGATTATCATATTCTCTTCAGCACGCCGGTCCAAACCGTTTCCTCCCTTTTGGCCGTACTCGCTTTGAAAACACTCGCCGCAGCGGTCGCTTTCCGGGCTTTGAAGCTGAACTGGACGACTTCCCTGGCGATGGGACTCGGATTGTCGCAACTCGGGGAGCTTTCCTTTATCCTCATGTCGCAGGGAGTCTCGTTCGGCCTGATCGATCACGAAACCTATCAGCGTATGCTGTTCATCGCTTTGACGAGTATTATCTTGACACCGTTTTTCCTCCGGGTCGCGCTGCGGTGGACACATGTTCACCTGGTCGACGAGCCGAAGAAAGATTCCGCATCGCAGCATTCCGAGGAGCACGCCTGGAATCGGGCCGTCGTGATCGGCGTCGGTCCGATCGGCGGGCGGAGCGTTTCATTTTTGGAACTTTCCGGATACGACGTCTGTTTGCTCGACATGAACCCGGTCAACATTCACTCTTTCGCGCAACAGGGATTCCGAACGGTCGCCGGAGATGCGACGGACACGGAAGTGCTTTCGTTGGCGATGATGGATCATTGCCGTCTGGTCGTCGTCGCGCTGCCGGACGACCAGACGGCGATCGACGTGGTGCAAGCGATTCGGATGCTCAACGACGACTGTCGGATCGTTGTGCGGTGTCATTACCTGGCGAACGTCCGCCCCCTGTCGCAAAGCGGAGCGAACCAAATCATCTGTGAAGAAACCGAAGCCGGCGCCGGGATACTCCGGACGCTTGAACGGCTGATCATGTAGACGTTTTACTCCCCGATCGAACTGCGTGAACTTCCCTGCGGCGTTCCAATGATATACGGATAGGGACAGGGTCTGGGATAATAGATCGGGCCGATGAAATACGAGCTGGTCGTCCCGGTCGGCGTCCAACCCGGCGGTCTCCACGCCTGCGCCGGAGTCGGAGCGGGCGGAAGGATGTACCCGTATGTGTACGGATAGTACGGGTACGGACACCGATGATGTCTTGGACGATAATGGTTGACGGACGATTGCGTGGTCCCGTTGGCTTGTTCGTTGTACGTTCTTCGCGGTGCACGGCTTGAGTCCGCCGCGAAGGTCGAAACGCACACAACAAGTCCCAAAGCAATCGCGATCAAACTCAGAAAAATAATTTTCTTTTTCATGGTTGATTTCCTCTTGAAAATACGGCGGACACGACCAGCAAAATTCTCCCAAGTGTTCGCGAATTGGTTGGGAAAATGATAGATCCGTTAGCCGGTTCGCCTGCGAACCGCATAGAAATTCATCCGTGTGCAGCCCGTCGCAGGCGACGGGGCTAACAATTCGCGGGGCAAGCCCACGCCGCTAACGGGAAAATCTCTCAAAGGAAGTTGCCGCGACTGAACCAATCTTCCGCAATCGATTGGTCGTTGCAGATCGCGTTACGAATGACCGGGTCGTCGTTGGCCCGACGCACTCGCGTATCGCCGTCGATTTTTTCCAGAATCCAGACGAATTCCGGGCGGACGCGGTCGATCAATGTCGGCGAATGCGTCGTGATAAGAAATTGTGTTCGCTGCTCTTTCAGAACGTGCTCGACAAGCGATTCGATAAAAAGATTCAGGAAGGACTGGTCAAGTCCGTTTTCCGGTTCTTCCACCCCGATAAAGGGAAACGGCTGCGGGTCTTCCAGGATCATCAAATGCGCGAAAAGCCGTAAAAGCCCGTCCGAAATTCGCTGGGCGGAGAAAGGAACGGGACAGTTATCTGCTTTGAAATAGAGAAGAAGTCTGCCCGACTCAGTCCTTTCATGCGTAATCGTCTCGATTCCGGGAAGCTTTTGCGCGATCTGATCCAAAAACTGGGGAAATCGGTCCTTCAGCTTTGAATCCATCTCTCGGACCGAGTTGACCAAAGAGTCGCCGCGCCGATAGATGTGCCTTTGCGGTAAAACAGGCGAAAGACCGAGCGCATCGTGCGGAGTATAGCAGCTTAAGTACCAATTTTCCAAATGTTCACGTAGCTCATAAACATCCGGATACTGCTCCGGCATTCGTCCGAGAACCGGCAACGCCAAATGTCGGTAATCCGTTTGCCGCGCTTTGCCGATCATCAGGGAATCCGCACCTTCCCGGGCGACGACATGCTTGACAACTCGAGGTTCATTCTGAAGCAAAAGGATCGGATTGGTCGTGATTCCCGGTTCGGTTGAACGGTAAACCAGTGCTTCCGAAATCACTCGCGGTGTGTTTTGTTTCGTAACCCCGATATTAATCGCATAGGTCAGCGGAAGCGGTTGTCCTTCGATTCGGTAGTTGACGCCGATGCAAATCGGGCCGGTCGCCCCTTGGCTGAGGATCGCGTCATAACCGCCTCGCTTGATACAGGCGTCTTCCAGCCCGACGGCCAGTGCGTCGGCAAGGAAATGGAAGGCGTCCATCACGGATGTTTTTCCGACGTCGCTCTTGCCGATGATCAGCGAAATCGGACCCAGGCTGAAATCGGTCGGTCCGTACTCATCCTCTTCGACGACCATCGTCTGCAGGTAAGACGTCCCAAGCGCGACATTACGTAGCGGCCCGAAATTCTTGATCCAAAAACCTTCAATGAGCGACATGAGAGAGAAGGGATTAAGGGTGGAAGGGTATAAGGGTGGAAGGGAATAAGGATAGAGGGTATGAGGGTAAAATGCTTCCTACATTCCATCCTTCAACCCTTCTCCCCTTCAACCCTTTAACCCTTCTTCCCTTCCCCCCTTTTACCATTTTAATCGATAGGCGTCGAATACGGGGCCGTCGAAACAGGTCCGGACGTATTCATAAGTCGCATCGTCTTTCCGAAGTTCCACGACGCAACTAAAACAAATTCCGAGCCCGCACGCCATCGGTGATTCCAGCGACACCTCGCAGGGAACACCGAGTTTTCGGCATTCGTCAAACGCGCTTCGGAGCATCGGATGCGGACCGCAACAAATCACTTTCAGTTTATTATACCATTCCGCTGAAGATTCACGGCGAAGACAATCGTTGTAATTGGAGCGAATTTCGGAAATTATTGTCGGAATAACCTCCGTAACCGGACCGTGATGTCCTTCGGAGCCGTCGTCGGTCGCAAGAACGACATTTGTACCGACTTCGCGAAAATCGTCGACGCAGCAAATCCGGTCTTTGCCCCGCGCCCCGAACAGAAGCGTCGCGGTTCCGGGGCCGTGTTGTTCGATAAATTGTTTCGCGAGCATCAAAAACGGCGTTTGACCGATTCCGCCGGCGACCATGACGATCCGCTCGCATCCGGTCGTTTCGAATCCATGACCGAGCGGGCCCCAGATTTCGAGCGTATCGCCGGCCTTGACCTGCGTGAGCCGGGCGGTCATTTTGCCGACGACCAGATAAACGACCTCCAGAAACCCGTCCGGCGTGGTCCGGTAAACGGCGAGCGGCCGCCCCAGCAGCGGATCGGAGCGGTTCGGAAGCCGCAACATCACGAACTGTCCCGGTTTGACCAACGCGGCAAGTCGTGGGGTGGAAAGCCGGAGTCGATAAGTATTCTGAGCGACCTGAACATTTTCGACGACAACGTCGCTTTCACAGATCAAATCTCGGGGCTGACAATTCATAACTTAGGAGTGTGGGCGCCTCGCCCGCTTGGAGTGGTTTTCGCACGAAGGCTGTCGCTCAAAAATATTATACCCAAACGTCTTCATTATTTTTTTATAACCACAGAGAGCTCAGAGTTCACAGAGAATTTGAATTCAAGTCCTCTCCGTGCCTCTGTGCCTCCGTGTGGAAAATAAAAATCCTTCGATTCTATTCCTGATCTTCCGTTTGGAGTTGAATATTTTTCATGGAAACGGCGTTGCCGGCGTCGAGAACCATGACAACGGTTTCGTGTCGCGCTTTTCCGTCGGCCTTGACGAGCATGGTCGTAACCGGCGGCGTCGGGCCGCGCGGGTTCGTCATGTCCCGGAGAACCGCTAAAAGCTCCTGCCGTGAAGGAATCTCGCGATCTTCGACCCAAACGGCATTGTTGCTCATGATTCGAACAATGACCGAATTACTGTCCTGATCGTCTTGGAGCATCTGCTCCGCCGTGGGAGAATTACTGTTCGGCGGCGGAATTTCCAACGATCGCTGCAACGCAAACGCGGCCGTGACCATAAAGAAAATCAACAGCAAAAACGTCACGTCGACCATGGGCGTCATGTCGACTTCTTCCACCGTAAAGAGTTTACGGGGCATGATACGGCTCGACTCCAACTCTTCCGCCGTGATTTCCTCGACGATTGATACCACTTCTTCTTCGGGGACCGGTTGTGCTTCGGCGAGAATCGTGACCTTACGGCAATGCGGGCAGAGAACTTCCCGACCGAGCTGTTTGGCAACGGCGTGGATTTCCCCCCCACATTGGGTACAGTAAACGGAGATCTTTTGGAGCATGAGCGACTAACGGGATTTGACCAAACGGCTGAGTTCCTTGAAGACCGGGTTTTCCGCGGTTTTGCACCATTCGAAAAGGATCATTTCCGTCGTGCAAAGGACGGCGTCCGCTTGCTCCATACGCCGCAAACCGATCTTGTGGTCGAGACGAAACCGGCTCCCGACCGCGTCGGCGACGACCGCGACGTTTTTCCCGAGCGCGAGCAGATCCAGGGCCGTTTGCATGACGCAAACGTGAGTTTCCATGCCGCAAACCACGATATTCGGACGGTTTTTCGCCGCGACGATCCGTTCGAGAAACCCGGATTCGTCGCAGCAACTGAACGATTTTTTCGAGCAATATTGCCGATCCGAGGGCAAAAGTTCGGCAACGGCCGGGATCGTCGCGCCCAAACCTTGCGGGTATTGCTCGGAAACGAACACCGGAACCTGAAACAAATCCGCCCCTTCGAGCAGCAGGCGGACGTTTTTGACGATCTTTTCACCCTGCTCCATCGCGGGGACCAAACGCTCCTGGACGTCGATCACGAGCAAAAGAGAATCTTCGGGCGAGAGGAGGTTTTTCACGATAATCAGTCTTTTATCGGTAAGGAAATGGAAAAATCCCGGGTCTTTCGAATAATTCAAACGCCCGGCGCCTATTCGTATGGTATCTATACTCGCGGGGAAGGTGCGTTTTTTGAAGTGATAAGGCAAGTTATCACTTTTCACCTATTACTTCTTCTCTGTCACTTAACAGATAATATCTCTTTTTCAGCGAATTGGAAACGGAGTCCTGATATGAAAACCCTTTTTGGTCTTTCCGGTCTGACGGTCGTCGCGATCGGTATTCTCGTTGTCGCAACGGGAACGGTCCGTGCCCAATACCTTCCTCCCGTGATCAACAATGCATTCCAATCGGGTTCGACCCCGGATTTCGTTTATCCGGAGAAGAAGCAGGAACTGAAACCGGTTCGGGAAAACCAGGATACCCGGCTCATTTATCGTCAATATGAGGACGAACTCCGTGTTCCCGCTTTCGGGCCGGCCGTACAAGAGCAATACCGGATCGTGATCATGCCGGTTGCCGATCAGACGGCTCAAGCGGCTCCTCCGCAGGTCCAGCCGCCGAAGGTGATTCCGCTTCCGAGCCCCGCCGAAGCCCCGCAGCAGATACCCGGAATGGTCGCTCAAACGATCTATTATTTTCCTCCGCCGACGTTCCCGAATCCGATTCCGTTGACGGTGTACCGTCCGGCGGAGCCGCAGCAACCGCAGGCCGGACAGTTTCCCCCAACCGAACAGTATCCCCCGCAAGCTCCGGGAGCAGAAAACGGCTATCCGCAGGGCTGGTCCCCTTACGGGCCGATGCCGCAATACCCGAATCCGATGTACGCGCCTCCGATGATTACGCAGAAACAGTATTTCGGTCCGCCGAAACAGCCGTCGCAGGGGTTTTGCGACGATTGCGGATCCAGCTCCAAGGGACGCCGATTTTTCAAATCAAAATCGAAAGACCCCGGCCAACCGGGTGAACCGGTCGTCGGGCCGCCGACTCTCGTCTATCCCAACGGAATCGTCGTTCGTCCGAAAGTTTACTTGCCGGGCCAACCCTTCAAAAACACGGTCCGCGCAATGACGCCGTAGTTCTTGAACCGCTGTTGAGGGGCGAGATTCGTTCGGACAAACAGCCTTCCCGCCCTGAAGGGGCGGAAAAGACGGATTCCCGCTCTTGGCGAATCTTGCCCCCAAAAGGCAAACGCTCCCGTTTATCACTTACCCTACCGCGGTACGGCAAACTGGATCGCGTCCTTGTCCCATTGAGCGGCGGTTTGAATCGCGGAGAGAACCTGTTCCGGTTCGTCGACGAACGACCACATTTCCCGATGCTTTTCCCGCATGAAATTTTCCCGGATCGCCTTGTCGAACATTTCTCGTAGCGGTTC
Source organism: Thermoguttaceae bacterium (assembly GCA_031549565.1). Taxonomy (GTDB): domain Bacteria; phylum Planctomycetota; class Planctomycetia; order Pirellulales; family Thermoguttaceae; genus JAVBSX01. The sequence goes on along the minus strand of JAVBPO010000191.1, from coordinate 11,235 downwards.
GTAATAACGGTTCGTATTGACAATCACGATCGGGAGCGTCAACAACCCCAACCGCTTCAGCGTAATCACTTCGAGAAGTTCTTCTAACGTCCCGGTTCCGCCGGGAAGTGCAACCAGGGCGTCGACCCCTTCGAGGAATCTTGTTTTCCGTTCCTGCATTGTTTCGGTAAGAATCACTTCCGTGATACCGGGATGCGTCCACTCGATTTTATCCATGAACCGGGGGATGACACCTTTGACTTTCCCCCCTTCGGCCAAAACCGCGTCGGCAAGCCGTCCCATCAAGCCGGTTGCTCCCCCACCGTAGACGACGGTTATCCCGGCCTGTACGAATTCTTTCGCCAGTCGTTCGGTGGCGTCGAAATAGACCGGCGCGACCCTTTCGCTCGATGCACAATAAACGCAAATATTCATGGGGATGTCCATCCGAAATGTGCAAAAATGTTGATCCGAATGAGCGGAATTGTAGCACGACGAAAAACGACGGCAAGCCGACCGATCGGTACGGGTGCGCAAATTTCCATGTGAGAATTGGCAACCTGGGACCGCAGGCATCTTGCCTGCACCTGGGTCTATGGGCTTCCAGCCCGTAGCGAACCCTCGGTAGGCTGGAAGCCTGCGGTCCCAGGAAAGCTCGTCACTGGGACTGCTCAATGCAATAAACCGCTTTTTCGCTTCGGATATAAATCCGTCCGTCGGCGAAGGCGGGGCTGGCGTAAATCGGATCGACCATCGGATTGGTCGCGAGGATCATTTCCTTTTCCCGTCCGCTTTCCAAAGCGGTTCCCGAATCGTCCAGAACCGCTTTTTCCGGGTCGATCACGTACGCTTTCGCTCCGTCGGTATTTTTGTCGAAAAGATAAATCTTCCCGTCCGCCAAACTCGGCGACGAATAATAGGTCGCAAAATCGTCGGTCTCGAGTTCCCAAATCATCTCCCCTTGGGCGATGTCGATGCACTGCAAATACGGGCCCTGTCCGAGCGAGTAGAGAAATCTTTCGGTCGCAATGGGACTACAAGCGTCGGGATTGCAACTTCGAATGGTCCAGAGCTTTTTCGTTTCCGTTACATCCCCCGAACCGGTTGCGTCGATCGCCGTGATACCGGGCATCGCGTTGGCCGCGAAAACCGTCGTTCCGAACCCGGTCGGCGAAGCCGCGGTATCGCCGCCGCTGTACGCTTTGCATCGCCAAAGCTCCTTGCCGGTTTCCGGATCGTACGAGATCATGAACGGGTCCGCCCCCGTGAGAAGCTGAAAGGAGTCGCCGATTTTCCGCAGAACCGGCGACGGCCAGGAAGTCATGATCGTACGGGGTGCTTCCCAAACGACCGAACCGTCACTCCCTTTGAACGCGAAGAGTTTCGATTCGTTCGCTTTTTTCCCGTCCCCCTGGTCATATTGAACAAGAAGCCGGTCTTTGTAAAACGCAAGCGACGCGGCATAACCGTAATGGTTGTCCGGGATGCCGAGGTTTTTGCTCCAAACAGGCTTGCCGTCGAAATCCAAAGCAATCAAGTCGAGATTCGCGAAAATCGCATAAACCCGTTCGCCGTCCGTTGCTGCGGTCGGGGCGGCGTATCCGGTTTCGTCGCTCAGGTTGGCTCCCATTTGCAGCGGCTTTCCACCTTTGGCGATTTCTTCGAGCGTGTATTCCCAAAGCAGCTTTCCGTTTTCACTCTCAAAACAGTAAACTTTCCGTTGATTCTCGTCCGCTCCGGTGAGGAAGACGCGATCTTCCCACAGAATCGGCGAATTGTGCCCTGGGAGTGAGATTTCGGTTTTCCAACGGATGTTTTCGCCGGTTTCGACATTCCAATTGACGGGAAGGTTCTTCACCGGACTGATCCCACTCCCGTCCGGCCCTCGAAACGTCGGCCAATTCGTCGTCGTCAATTCCCAACCGCTTCCAACGGTATTCGCAACCGGCTCGTGCTCCCCGCTGTCGCCTGCCGTCTGCCGTCTGCCCTCTTCCCCCTGTCCTCTGTCCTCTGTCCTCTGCCCTCTCTCTTCATCCCATTTCGCGAGAAGAAATCGCTCCAGTTCGGGCCGTTCAGAGAAGAAGAGGCCGAGCGAAATACCAAGGCAAACCGCTCCGACGAGAAAAACGCCGGACATCCCGAGTTTGGCGAAGAGCGAATCTTCGGTTCGTTGTTGGGCGTCGGTTTTTTGACCGGGAACCGGCAGTTTCCGGTTGAGCACGGCGGCGATTCGGGCGGAAAGAACCAATAAACAGGCCGCGACCAGAAGAAACGGTGCTCCGGCGGCCGCGATTTCCTTGCGGCGAAAGTATTCGACCCGTAACTGCTGGTCCAAAACCCGGATTCTCTCCCGAATTGCGGTGTTTCCCGTATCCGAAGCCAACCGATGTCGCAAATCCAGCAATTCTTTGTAATCGGAGGGAAGCAGATTGAATGGACTTTTCGGTTCGTCGGTCAAAACGGGCGGCGCAGCGAGCTGCGACGGATCGATATTCGGTCGCTGTTCGGAATTTTCGTCGGCTGCCGTTGGGGCGGCACCGGCGGCTTGGCCGGTGTAGGCGCCGGTTTCGCCGCTTTCGGCGATCATTTTGTCGAGCTTCTCCGGGCTGTAGGGGGCGTAATAATTTCCCAACAGCAATCCGAGGAACAAGAGGCAGAAAACGCCGGACGCAATCGCAGCGGCAATCGCGAGGTAATACAAAAAGATGACGCCGGAAACCGTCGTGGTATGGAGAACTGTCTGCTTCATGGAGTCGCGTTCGGGGCATGCCCCGCGAAAATTCTGCCCGGCTGGGGAAACGAGATGCTTCGATGTTGGTAACCGAGAGAGTATAAATCGGTTTTCACCGTGAGTCAATCGTCGGGTAGGGCGGGGCTGAAAGACCGATCGATCGGTCGGTTCTTTCGGTTGCGCGTGCTGCGATGGTGCCATGCAAAACGGAATCTTTTTCGTTTGAATCTTTTGATAAATAAATATTTATCGAATCAAAGAGCAAGGCAGTAAAATTTCCCGGAAAATCATTTGGTTTTAGGCGGCTTCGATTTTGTCTCAATCTTTTTTTACGGTTTTCAACTAAAATTCGTGTGGTACAATCTTTTCATTACGATATTGATTTAAGGACGTGTTTTCGTTGCAGATACTTTTTGAATGCGGATTTCGAATGATATTCGATCCGTTAAAAAATCGGCGTTCGTGAAAAAACTCACGAAGCATTCGGCGAATTCCATTTTCTTAATAGAGGGCCATATCGCGCGAAGTTGTCGTGGAGGGGAAATTTTTTCTATTTTGCGACAATCCGGGAACTTTTACTAACTGTATTCACCCTAGGGATACGGTTTTAAATTTCACACCGTCACAATTTTGATTGTTTCGCCCTTATTGGTTGACAGGCTGCTCCGAAACCGCGGGGTGCCGGCTTCATGGGCGAACCCTATTTTGACGGGTTATTGTATGGTCCATCTTTCTTTTCATGATGAAAAGCTCGAGAGGTACGATGAGCAGCAAAAAGCGGGTCCTCGTGATCGTCGAATCGTTGCAAGCCTACGATCGGAATATTGCCGGCGGAATTGCGCAATATGTCCGCGAACGAGATCATTGGACGATCCGGTTGGATGATCGAGGACATTGTTCTTTTTCGACCGTTTTGGGAGACGGCTGGGACGGAGACGGTATTATTTTCCGCTCGGCAAACGCGGAACTTCGCCGCTTTCTGAAGAAAAAAATCGCATGTCCGGTCGTCGAACTTCTCGGCGATGGAAAGGATATTCCCGTCGAAATCGCTTCCGATGAACCGAAAGTGCTGGAACTTTGTGTCGATCATTTTCTGGAACGCGGTTTCAAAAGCCTCGCGTTCTTTTCATTCGGTAAAAATCACTGGATTTCGCGTCGTCGGGAACTGTTTCAGGCGGAATCGCTCAGGAAGAAATTCCAGGCGTACTACCTCAGCGAGCCGGGAAACGGAGGCGGCGCAGAGGCGGCGTTAACGTCGGAATGGACCCGCGCAGACGAAAACGCCCTGGTTTCCTGGCTCAAAACCTTGCCCCGCCAGACCGGTGTCATTGCCGCTTGCGATACCCACGCGGTTCGGGTGCTTCAGGCGTGTCAGCAAATCCACTTGTCGGTTCCGGATGAAATCGCGATTTTGGGAATCGATAATGACACGCACTTGTGTCAACTCATGACCCCGCAACTGTCCAGTTTGGATCAAAACGCGAACATGCTCGGCTACGAGGCGGCACGGCTGCTGGATTGGAAAATGGCCGGGAAGAAAACCCCCCCTCATCCGATCGCGATTCCACCGCTTTACGTCGTCCAACGGCGTTCTACCGACGTTGTCGCGGTCGACGATCCGGACGTCGCTGCGGCGATCCACTTTATCCGGGAAAACGCGACCCAAGGTATTCTCGTCAGTGACGTCGTCAAAGAGGTCAATTTGTCCAAAAGCACATTGATCCGGCAATTTCAAAAACATATCGGCCGCTCGCCCAAGGACGAGATTACGAGAGTGTGTCTCAATCACGCGGAGTATCTTCTGATTCACACGAATCTTTCAATCAATGAGGTCGCTCGCAAGTCGGGATACAGATCGCTGGAATACTTCGTGTCGATGTTCCGGCAAAAATCCGGGTTTTCACCCATGAAATTCCGCAAACGCAACCAAAAACTCTTCGACGATCATTCCGCCGAAACCGAAATGGACGAAAAGGGGTGAAGGTTCGCATTCTTCACGAATTCAGTGTAATAACCTCTGGATTTGCCAACAACAGTAGTTATAATTGAGGCCGGAGAGGGTGTCTCTTCGTCCGTTGTTCGTACCTGAGAGCCCGATTGGAAGCCGAAAAACATCGTTTTTGGGGAGCGTTTCATCGTGGGAATATCGGTCGCAAAAGCTCTTTTGCAGGAACTCAGGGAGCCGTTGTTCGTCGTCGAGCCGGAGCGGTTCGATTTTCTCTGGGCGAATCCGGCTTTCGAACGGTCCTATTGTACGGTCGGCGAAACGGAAAAGTGGAAAAGAATGACGGACCTTCTGTCGCTTCATCGCGATGCTCTGCTTGAGCTTTCCCAGTCCGAATCCGACGGCTCGATCCGTTTTCCCCTGAATTCCCAAGATTGGTTCGGAGAAGTCGTCGTTTTACCGACGCAATGGAACGACGCCCCGGCCCTGCTGGTCCGGCTTCTCGAAGATGAAAATGCCGGTGAAACGATCGAAGAAATTCAACGACGCGAGCTTCACCTGAAGAAGCAGAGTCTTGCGCTGGTCAGCCTCAACAAAAGTCCCGCGATCGCCAGCGGCGACTTCCGGGAAGCGGCGAAAGTGATCGCGAAAGTCGCTTGCGAAACCCTCGAAACGGCCCGGTGCGGAATCTGGCTTTTGACGGAAAACGATCTGGTCAACAAAGCGATGTACACCTCCGCGACCGGCGAGTTTTCCATTGACCCGTCGTTTGCCGCTTACAGCTATCCGGAGTATATCGAACTGCTTCAAAAAGAGCGCAATATCGCGATTCCCGATACGGAAACCGATACGATTTTGCCCGGGATGCGGGAAGGGTACGCGTTCGGCGGAATCCGCGCCCTTTTGGACAGTCCGATCCGGATCGGCGGCGAACTGGCCGGCGTCGTGTGCGTCGAACATTCCGGGGAGCCGCGGTTTTGGACTGTGGAAGAACAAGCGTTCGGCGGTTCCATGGCCGACTTCTGCGTCATCGCGTTGGAAGCGACCCGTCGCCGTGAAAGCCAACGTCGGATGGAAACCTTGATTTCCAACCTGCCCGGTATGGCGTTTCGCTGTCGAAACAATTCCCCCGAATTCACCATGGAATTCGTGAGCGAAGGGCTGACCGACATTACCGGATACGAGCCGGACGATTTGATCGAAAACAAACGGATGACGTTTTTCGACTTGGTTCATCCGGATGATCGGGCTGCGCTTTTGGCGGATAACAACGAAACGCTTTTCGTCGGAATGCCGCTGGAGTCGACGTACCGCTTCGTCCATAAAGACGGGAGCATCCGTTGGGTCTGGGAACGTTCCCGCGTCATTGAGGTGAGTCAGGACAACCCGAATTTCAGCATCTCCGAAGGTTTCGTCTCGGACATTACCGAACGGCGGCGTCTGGAGGCGGCGGAGTCGGCCAGCCGCGCCAAGAGCGAGTTTCTCGCGAATATGAGCCATGAAATCCGCACGCCGATGAACGGCGTCATCGGATTGACGAATCTCTTGACCGAAACGCCGCTCAACGCTCTCCAGCGACAGTACGTCGAGACGATCCGGCAAAGCGCCAACTCGCTCCTGTCCGTCATTAACGATATTCTGGACTTCTCCAAAATCGAAGCGGGCAAAATGATCCTCGAAAACATCGAGTTCGAGCCGCGAAAAGTTTTCGAGGACGTTTGCGATTCCCTCGCCCTGCAAGTTCACGGCAAAGGGTTGAAGTTGACACTTTCGATCGACCCGAAAATTCCGTCCCTTTTGATCGGTGACAGCGTCCGCTTGCGGCAGGTGCTCGTCAATCTGCTCAGCAACGCGGTGAAGTTTACGACGTTGGGAGAGATTCAAGTTCGGGTCGATTTGCTCGAACAGGACCAAAACAAGTGCAAAATTCAATGTGCCGTCCAGGATACCGGAATCGGAATTCCCCAAGGTAAACTTCATTCGCTGTTCAACCCGTTTTCGCAACTGGACACGTCGACGACGCGGCGTTACGGCGGAACCGGGCTCGGATTGTCGATCTGCAAGAAGTTGGTCGAGATCATGCATGGGGAAATTTCCGCCGTGAGTACTCCGGGCGCCGGTTCGACGTTTACGATGACTGCCGTGCTGGAAACGCCGGAAGTCCTGGAAACCGCCGGACCGTTTCGACCGTTGGAAAATTGGAAAGTCGCCGTTTACGATGAACATGCGCCGACCCGTAAGTCGCTGGGGCTCATCCTGGAAAGCTGGGGAGCCGAAGTTTTCGAGGTGAACCGTACCGTCGATCTGGTCGAATTGCTTCGCTCTCATGCCGAGGAAGGTCAACCGATCGATTGGGCCGTTTTCGACATTGAATTCGACCGCCCGAAAGTGGAAAAGGCGCTGGAGAAATTTTTAAGCGTCCCCAACCACCGTGGAATCCATTTGACGCCGCTTTTCGCTTTGGGGAATTCGGTCGATCCGGACACGTTTGTCCTCCCCGGAACGCTCGGCTTTCTCACCAAACCAATCCGCTCATCGAATGTACTTGGTCTTTTGCTGCCGGAAATCCGGCGTCGTGAACAGGAATCGGGAATCTTCACCGCCGCGTCAGAAAAGCCCGAGGAAAAGAAACCGCAACCGCAAAAGAAGGCGTTGAACATCTTGCTCGTCGAAGACGTGAAGATCAACGTCATGGTCGCAACGGCCATGCTCACCTCGATGGGGCACAAAGTCCACACGGAAGACAACGGCTGTAAAGCGCTCGAAGCGCTGCGAACCCGCGATTTCGACCTCGTGTTCATGGACTGCCAAATGCCGGAAATGGACGGGTATCAATGCACCCGAATGCTCCGAACGCCGACCTCGGGGGTTCGTAATACGAAAATCCCGGTGATCGCGATGACCGCCCACGCGATGAGCGGCGATCGGGAAAAGTGCCTCGAATCCGGAATGGACGACTACATTACCAAGCCGATCAGCGTCGAAATGGTCCAAAACGCGATTCACCGTTGGCAAGACAAACAGAGTCGTGCGAAAATCGCGTTTTGAAAACAAGCTGCCCGATGTCCTCCTCTTCCTCGACCCGTACGATTTCGTTTCGCCGACGTTTCTGGTATGCGTTTTGCCGTATTCCGGTGCTTCTGTATTTCATGATTTTCTACGGCGCCCGTTATTTCGGTCAGTCGAACATTCCGAAACAGGGGGGCGTTCTGATCGTAGCCAACCACCAGTCACACTACGATCCGCCGCTGATCGGGGCGGGAATTTCGAGGCGGATCAACTATCTGGCGCGTAAAACGCTTTTCAAATTCAAACCGTTCGCTTGGCTGATCGATTCGCTGGACGCGATTCCGTTGGACAACCAGGGGATCGGGTTCGAGGGGATCAAGGAAACGATCCGACGTTTGAAAAACGGTGAGATGGTCCTCATGTTTCCCGAAGGAACACGAAGCCGGGACGGCAAGATCGCGCCGCTGAAGGATGGATTTCTCACCTTGGCGATCCGGGGGAAAGCGTCGATTTTGCCCGTCGCGATTTCCGGGGCGTACGAAACCTGGCCGCGTTTTCTCCGTTTTCCCGGTCCGGGCCGTTTGAAAGTCGTTTACGGCGAATTGATTCCGTACGAAATCGCGAAAGAGACTCCCCCCGACGAACTGCACCGCCGGGTCGAAGAAAAATTGCACGAATTATTCCGGTCGATCCAACCTCGTTAGTTTTCCGGCATAATTTTCTCATCGGGGATTTTTTCACTTTTCTTGCCAGACCGGTCTTCAAGTTTCACGGAAAAAGTCGCGAACGGACGTGAGGTTTACCGTTGCCGCATCAGCTCCCGTTGCAGGAGTTCGTCGATGCGGTGTTCGTCTTGGAACCGTTCGGCAATGAGGGTCGTGAAAATCGCTCCGTGTCGTCGACAAGCGAGGTTGTAATTCTCTTGATGACGCGCGAGATTCTTCAAGTACCGATGCTTCGCCGCGGTGTCGATGTACGATTCGAGCCATTGATTCGTTTCGCCTTCCACGAGTTTCAGGTTGCCCGAATCCGACGGTTCGGCGTCTTCCCGGGCGAGAAGCTGCACGATAATCGTTACGGCGGCCCCTTGGGTAAGCTGCGAAACGAGCAGGTCGGGATCGGCCAGAAACATCAAATCGCTCACGAAAACCCGGATGCCCCGCTTGCGCCAGTTCGGCGGATCGATGCGGATCGCGTCCGCCGGGGAATTTGCCGCTTCCAGAGCAAACGGATCCCATTCCGTCGGGACCAAGTGCGAGCGTCCCAGCTTACGGCAGCCGTGATCGGTCAAAAAGACATTGAACGAAAATCGGGATTCGGCGGTTGCCGACGCGAAAAAACCGGCTAAGGCAAACGTCGCGGCCCCTTTTTGCGTTTCCGGAAGATCCATGGACCGGGAAACGTCCAGCAGCAATTCGACGTGCGGATTGACTTCTTCTCGATAGAGTTTAACGGAAAGCCGGTCGTTTCTCGCATAGGCGTTCCAATCGATCCGCCGCAGATCGTCGCCGGGCATATACTCACGATGCTCCATGAACTCCAACGACGTTCCGACGTTGCGACTGAGCATCGTCCCGGACGAGCCGAGCGGGATCGACGGCGGTTCCGAAAACGCGAACCGACTCCCCCACTGGTATCCGAGCATCAGTTGGTCAAGCATGGCAATATTGAAGTGACAAGTAAAAGGTGATAGGTGGTAACGCACCGATCATCCTCTCACTTTTTACTTATCACCTATCACTTGTCCATCCTATCCTTTCAAAAACGATTCATTGCACACCGGGTCGGAGTGTCGGACCGAGGGGCCGTCGTGGGCGTTGGCGACTTCGGTGATGATCGCGCCGAGTTTTCCGGCAAACTGCCAGTGTCGCGTTCCGATTTTCCCGAGCGGAGTGAAATCGCCCGGATTCGCTTCGATGCAATGCTCCACGGTCACGGTTCCGTTCATGTGGAACTTGGGAACCACGACTTCCGGCGGCAGGTTCGCTTCTCCTTCACCGACGATGTACGATTTTCCCCAGCGGACGAGCCAGCCTTCGTCTTTTTGGGCGACGTCCGGCTTTCCTTCCGGTTTGATGTGCCAGTGTTCCGGCAGCATCTGGTTCGGGAGGAGAAAAATGTCGAGCATCATATAGCTCGCTTCTCCGGCGACGTGATTGACGAACGTGACGCAAGCGAGTCCGAGTTCCGTGAATTTCCCGAGCCCGTAATCGGAGACCCAGAGTTGTTCGCGGAATTTCGGATAAACGGGATACCCGTGATACCGGCAAAGCGTCATAATCGCGTCTTTGCCTTTTTCGACGTCGAATTTGCCGTCTTTGTCGTAGAAGGAAGCGTTGTTGAAATTCAAAGCGGGCCGGGCCAAACGACGTTCCTGAATGATTCGTCGCTGCTGTTGAGCCAAAGCGGAAGTCGCACCGACCGTCGCCGCGACACCAGCCGCCGCAGCCGTCAACATGTTACGTCGTGAAATAGGATTGTTTTTTTTCATGAAAGGTCAAAGGGTGGAAGGGTCAAAGGGTGGAAGGGAACCTTAATTATAAATTCATAATTCATAATTCATAATTATCAATGTAGTGCCATTCCGCCGCTGACGTCGACGGAGGCGCCGGTCATGTAGCTGGCGCGGTCGCTGCAAAGGAATACGGCGACCTGCGCGATTTCCTCCGGTTTGGCAATACGTTGCAGAAGCGAACGTTTATTGTACTTTTCCGGATCCGTGTCGATTTGCTTGGCGATGATATCCGTGTACATCAGGCCCGGCAAAACGGCGTTCACGTTGATACCGTATTTACCGACCTCGATCGCCAGGGAGCGGGTAAAACCGCACATGCCGGCTTTGGTCATGTCGTAAGCGGTTTTGCCGTTGGTGGAACCACGGTAGGCCGCTTGCGAGGAGATGTTGACGATCTTGCCCGGCGCGCCTTGCTTGATCAGGCGTTTGACCGTTTCGCGGCAGATGAGAAACATTCCTTGCAGATTCACGGCGACGCATTTTTGAAATTCGTCGAGTGTTAACTCGACGCATTCCGGGTTGGCGCAGTAGGCTGCGTTGTTGACCGCAGCGTAAACCGGTCCGAGTTTCGTTTCGATTTCCGCGAACATTTTTTGGACGTCGTCTTCTTTCGAAACATCGGCGTAAACGGCGAGCGTTTCGACGCCGAATTGGGATTTCAAATTGGCGGCAAGCATTGCCGCCGCTTCCGGTTGAACGATGTAATTGATCGCGACTCGGGCGCCTTCCTCGGCGAGAATCGTGGAAATCGCCTGACCGAGCCCCGTCGATCCGCCGGTAACGAGAACGACCTTGTCTTTAAGATTAAGATTCATGATACAAAATGGAAAAATGAAACAGCTCAATACGTCGAAATCATTTTACTCTTTCCATTTTTCACGGTCAAGTTGCGTGAAACGGCAAAGTCAACACGTGTGCGCGCAAATTTTTCGGAGCTTTTCCTGGGACCGCAGGCTTCCAGCCTGCATCTGGGTCGGTAGGCTTCCAGCCTGCCGAGGGTTCGCTACGGGCTGGAAGCCCATAGACCCAGGTGCAGGCAAGATGCCTGCGGTCCCA
>JAVBPO010000048.1:0-40921 GCA_031549565.1 Thermoguttaceae bacterium | reverse complement strand
GTCCTCGGGGTCGAGGCCGTGCGCGGGCAGGGCTTCGGTGTGCACGCTGGGTGCGGCGTCGGTCTCGGGAGTCGGCAGCGCCTCGATCGTGGTGGCGCGGGCCGGGGGGGGGGTAGCCGGCGGCAGCCGGTGGCGGCGGGCGTGGCGGGAGGAGCGCTCGCGGAGCTCGGCGGCGAGCGGCTCGAGCGCGCCGCGCAGGTCCGCGATCGCCGACAGGCCGCCGGACGCGTCGATCTCCACCGGCGCGTACTCGCACAGCTCGAGCATCCCGGTCAGCAGCCAGCCCAGCTCGTCGGCGTCGTCCGCGGTGCCGTACTCGTCGTTCCAGGTGCGGCCCAGCGAGAAGCGCTCGTAGCGGACCATGTCCAGCAGCGGGGCCGAGCAGGCGACCGCCGAGTACAGCTCGGGACGCTGGGTCAGGGCGGCGCCCACCAGCAGCCCGCCGTTGGACCCGCCCTGGATCGCGAGCTTCTGCGGCTTGGTATATTTTTCTTCGATCAACTCTTCCGCGGCAGCCGCGAAGTCGTCGAGTACGTTTTTCTTTTGCTCCAGCGTACCGGATTTATACCACGTTTCCCCGTACTCCCCGCCGCCCCGGAGGATCGCGACGGCGTACACGCCCCCCGATTCCATGAACGGAAGCCGCAACGCGGAGAACGACGGCGTCATGTTGATGTTGAAGCCGCCGTATCCGTACAAGAGCGTCGGATTGTTCCCGTCGAGCGTGAGCCCTTTTTTATGGACGACGAAAATCGGGGCCTTTTGCCCGGAATTATTCGTGTACCAGATTCGTTTCGTTTCGAATCCGGCCGGATCGAATTTCGCTTCCGAGGGGAACAACTCGGTCGTTTCGCCGGTCTTCATGTCGCACTGGTAAATCACGGTCGGGTAGGTGAACGACGTGAAACTTTGAAAATAGACGTCCTGATCCTGTTCGCCGGAGAACCCGCACACGCCGAGGGTCGGCAGTTCGATTTTTCGCTCCCGTTTTCCGTTTTCGTCGTAGATGTAAGCGTCATGGGCGGCGTCTTTGAGGTAAACGACGATCAGCTTTCCGCCGAGGGGCCAAACGCCGAGCAGGAGCGCATCGGATTGCGGTATCACATCGGTCCAGTGCTCCGGCGTCGGGCGGTTCGGATCGATCGCGACGAGCCGTTGGTTCGGGGCGTCACGGTCCGTCTGGAGCAGGATTTTATCGCCGACCACGGCCACGAACCCCAATTCCGAGTCGAACGTATCGACGATCGTTTGAAACGGAGCGTTTTCCTTGCATAAATCCTTCAGTGCGAGCGAATTGCCATACGTCGAATCGCTTGACGCCAGGAAGAGATACTTTTCTTCCCGATCCGTGTAAGCGCGATGGGTGCGCTGCGGATGTTCGCGATCTTCGTAAACGAGCCGGTCGTCCTCTTGCGGCGTCCCGAGCTTGTGGTAATAGACTTTATGAAATTCGTTTTTCGCCGACAGTTCTTTCCCCTTCGGCGGGGCGTCATAGCGGCTGTAATAGAATCCGTCTTCTTCCCAGGCGATCGGGGAGAACTTGATCCATTTCAGTACGTCGGAGTTCGTCTTGGCGTCCTCGATCGTCATGACGTAAATTTCGTTCCAATCGGACCCGCTCCGGGCCAAAGCGTAGGCGAGGTATTTTCCGTCACGGGAAACGCTCGTCGTCTGCAAACTGACGGTCCCGTCTTCGGAAAGCGTGTTCGGATCGAGCAGGATTCGCGGCTGCTTACCCGGTGCGTCGACGACGTAAAGCACGGACTGGTTTTGCAAGCCGCTGTTTTTGAAGTAGAATCGTTTTCCCTGTTTCGTCCACGGAATCGAATACTTCGGATAATCGACCAACTCGGTCAAACGTTTTTTCAGCGATTCGCGAAACGGAATCTTTTCCAGGTACGCTTGCGTGATTTGGTTCTCTTTTTCAATCCACCCGGCCAAACGCGGATCGGACTCGTTCTCCATCCAGCGGTACGGATCGGCGACGTCGGTCCCGAAATAGGAATCCGTTTGGTTGGACTTCTCCGGCTGCGGATAATCGAAGTCCGCGGCGGGAAGCGTGGTGTCGGCATTCAACAAGACAAGAAAAAGCGTGAACAGTAATTTCATGGTTGATCGTATGATGTTAAGTCGACGATGATTTTTTTAACGGCCGCCGAAAGATCGGGAAGATGTTCCCGACTCACGGTAAAAAGCATTTCCGTGTTGATTTCGAAATAATGATGCGCAATGACGTCCCGAAGTCGCATGACGCCTTTCCAGGAGATTTTCGGATATTGCGTCAATAAACGACCCGAAGTGAGTTTGTCGATCTTTTTGAGACACTCTCCCACGGCTTCATAGAGCATGCACAAGCCGTCCCTTCTTTCCCGGCCTTCTTCCGTCGCATTGAAAAACTCCGAATTCGGTACGGTTTGGAAACGACGCGTAATCGTATCGAGAGTTTCGTCGATCCGTTGGAGGAGGTCAAGTACGATTTCCCGATCGAATTCACACATTGATCCAATCCCTTTCCAATCGTCGGCGAAATAACGGTCGAAAATTATTCTTCAGCGACACGAGATCCACTTTTCGGGAAAGAATCCTTTCCATTTCCTCCTGGAGATCAATCAGGAGAAACGGATCGTGCGAGTCCGTTTCCACGGCAATATCGACGTCGCTGTCTTCGGCGGCTTCCCCCCGGGCGAACGAACCGAAAAGGCCGATCTTCGTGACGCCGTATTCACTGACCAACCGGTCTTTGTGAAGGCGGAGTTTTGCAAGGAGTTCCTCAGTGGAAATCATGATCATTCGGGAATGGACGTCATTACAAATTTTTCGTATACCACTCGATCGACCGTTCGAGTCCTTCGTCGAAGAAGACGGCGGGTTGGTATCCGATTTTCTTTTTTGCCAGCGTGATATCGGCGAGCGAATGCTTCACGTCGCCGGCGCGGACGGGCTGGTAGACCGCTTTGACGTCGGTTTTCATCAGCGTGTTGAGTTTGTCGAGAATCTGGTTAAGCGTCACCGCGGCGTTACAGGCGATGTTCATCGCGGAGCCGTCGCAGTTTTCCGCCGGGGCGTGCGCGGCGAGCCAGTTGGCGTCACAGACGTTTTCGATGTAACAGAAATCTCGGGACTGCTCGCCGTCGCCGTACACGATCGGGCTTTCTTTCTTGAGCAGTTGGCTCACGAACGCCGGTATCACGGCCGCGTACGCCCCGAACGGATCCTGCCTCGGACCGAAGACGTTAAAATATCGTAGCGCAACGGTTTCCATTTTGTACACGGCGGCATATGCCTGCAAATACGCTTCACAGCAGATTTTGCTCGCCGCGTACGGACTGATCGGGGACGGCACCATTCCTTCGTGTTTCGGCGAAGTCGGTTGGTCGCCGTAAGCGGAACTCGACGCGGCGAACACGACCCGCTTGACGCCTAACGCCCGGGCCGATTCCAGGACCGTGATCGTACCGTTGACGTTGACGTCATGCGACGTGAGTGGATCGTCGACGCTTCGCGGAACGGAGCCGAGCGCCCCTTCGTGGAAGATCGCCTTGCATCCGGCGACCGCTTGGTCCACGGCCTTGCGGTCGCGAATGTCCCCTTCGATCAGCGTGATCCGGTCTTTGATTTCTTCGAGATTTTCCCGCTTGCCGGTCGCGAAATTGTCGAGAACGACGACGTCGTGTCCCTTGTCGAGAATGTAACGGGCTAAATTGGAGCCGATGAATCCGGCACCGCCGGTCACGAGATATTTATCAGTCATTTTTCAAAAGGGTGAAAGTTCCGTTAGCCCCGGGGCCTGCCCCGGGCCGTAAAAAAACAAAAATACGATTTATTCGTCTTCCAACAGCGGCGGCAGCATGAAATAGGCCGCGCCGATGTATCCGCCGAGCACCGCGGAAAAGAGCGGTTTGTTTTCGTACTTCAGGACGAAACGGCTTTCCTCATGCTTCGGCTGATTTGCTTTGAAAAAGCCCTTCGCGAATTCGACGACCAAGGGAGCCATGAACGCGGTGTCTTTGTCTTTCTCCATTTCCGCTCGAGCCGCTTCGCAACCGAGTTCAACGGCTTTCATGTAATCCTTTTCAATGTTCGCGGCTTCGGCTTCCGTTCCCGCTTCGAAGATCACGTTCAATTCCATCTTCTTCAGATCACAAGCCAAAGCCACCCATTGAATTTTGGACGACATCGAAAAGAGCAGATCGTTGAACTGACGTTCCGTCTCGCTTTTGGTTTTACGGGTGCTGAACGAGACTTCGTCGGTCATGTCTTCCGTGGCGAGAACGACGGCGCGAATATCCGCATCCTTCGTGAGATGGAACGCGTTTTCAAGCCGTCGAGTCTGTTCCGCGCCCGGTTCGCCGCGAATGACTTTGAGCCGATCCGGTGGGACGGTGTGGAGGAAATCTCTCAGCACGATCACTTGGAATCCTTCGATTTCCTGCGTTTCGGTTTCCTCGCTGAGTTTACGCAACGCCTCTTGCTGCTCTTTCGTACGATTTTTAATGGGGATCGCGGCAAACATCAAATCGGGATCCCGATTTCTTGAATCGGCTTTTTTCTCCGCCGACTGACCGAGGAGATAGAAATCGGTCACACCGCATTTTATCGTGAGGACGTCGATGTATTCCTGGACCGACTTTTCCCCTTTGAGGATCAGTTTTTTCGCTTCTTTGCCGACGCCCTTGACGGATCGGTCGTCCATCGCAAGGGAGGTGAGAAACGGTTCCACTTCCGCAACCGCGTTTTCGCATACGGCATGAAAATCGATCCGAGACAGGTCGGCATAAGCGACGAACGCCGTCCGGTCATTGACCAGCGGCGCAATTTGCGACACGATTTCCTTCCCCGAAGCCGCAAACGCCGAAGAACAAAGAGAAAGGAAGAGGAGGAATGTTGATGTGGTTTTCATGGGGAGTGGGGGGATATATATGGAGAGAGATAAATAATTAAATAAGAAATAAGAAATAAAAAATAAGGCGGACGCAATCTGTTTCTTTTTCACTCACTTACGGTTCTCTTGTTAATAATTTCTTATTTCTTATTTCGTTATAGCTCCGCCGCTTCGCCGCCGGCGATGGTCAGGAGGGCTTTCCAAACGTTTTCGTCGATCGTGTTGCTGATGAACTGGACCGATCCGTCGAACATGCCGACGTTGATACCACGAGTGTGTCGGCTGCCGACTTTACCGTCCTCCTCGTTGATTCCTTCGAGCGCTTCCTCGAACGTGATTTCGTTGAGCGGGTCCATCCAGTTGATCGGCTCAGCCCGCTCGACGATGCAGATCGTGTTGCTCAGTCCGTCAGTGATATCACCAAAACTTTTTGCGTGCTCGTCGAAAAACGCGGTCTCTTCCCCCATGATCACGGAATAATCGCACAAACCGGAGTCATGACGGCTGGAAGGACATTGGTAAACGGAGGGACACCGTTCGTGAAATTGTTTATTGTACTCGCTGTCCCACGGCTCGTCGAGTCGAATCTGCTCGTAGAGTTCACCCTGTTCGATGTACGGTAAAAGGAGAACACGCCAACTGTGCAGGAGATTCCCGTCCTTATCGACGGTGAAGATCGGCGGAAGCTCTTTGCGGGCATCGTGATAATTGTGCATCGCGAGCATTATCTGTTTCTCGTTGTTCGTACACTGCATACGCCTTGCCGCTTCCCGGGCCGCTTGGACCGCCGGGAGTAAAAGCGCGATGCCGATGGGAGCAGCAACCGTCATGGATGGGCCTACGCCTTTTTTAAGCCCTTCCGGGGAAAGGTCGCACGACCAGACGAGCAAGTCCCCCCGTTGCTCCGGAAACATGGAGCGTGCGTACGCTTTGTACAGTTCGACGAAAAGCGGAAACGCTTCCCGCATCCGATCGTCGCCGATCATCCCGAGGGCGAGATTGAAGCTCGTCCCGGCGTAGATGAGCGATCCTTCCATGGTCCGAAGAATGTCCTTGGCGGCGGACGCGCTTTTGGCTTTGAAAATCATCTGGGCTTCCGGTTTCATCGGATTGATCCCGTACACGCCGTAGAGCACTTTCGACGTGAACGTCGTGATGGAATTGAACGCTTCCATCGGAATGTCGCCGAATT
This sequence comes from Thermoguttaceae bacterium, assembly GCA_031549565.1. Classification (GTDB taxonomy): domain Bacteria; phylum Planctomycetota; class Planctomycetia; order Pirellulales; family Thermoguttaceae; genus JAVBSX01. The sequence goes on along the minus strand of JAVBPO010000048.1, from coordinate 34,847 downwards.
CGCCGCCGGCCGTGTCGACAAGGTTTTTAATCAGCTTCAGAAGATTTTTCGGAACAAGCATCGCGACCCGGGCCGGATCGCCTTCCCGAAGCGCTAAAGCTTCCGTCAAAAGCGGGAGCGGAGCCGGTTGGAATTCGTCGATCTGTTTTTTGAGCAAATTTGTTTGATCTTGATCTTCTTCGTAAAGATAAGCGGGAGTCGCAAATCCGGCGACGATAAAATCCCCTTTGGAGTAGATCTTCAAATCGTATTCGTCTTCAAACTCGGCGAGGTATTCGCGGATTTTCTCTTTTTGATCGTTCGTTTTCCCTTGGACCGGAAAAACGAAGAGCATCGGGAAAACTTTTTCCGAAAGCGTGATCACGAGATACGCTTCTTCGATTCCCGCCTCGTTTTTGAATTTTTCGAGCGGCTCGCGAATGATTTCCGTTTTGTCTTCGAGAATTTTGATCGCTTCGTTCCGGGTCGCTTGGAACGATTGTTCGTCGAAATTCAAATCTTTCATGATCATGTCGAGATAATCGACGGCACGGAAGGAGATTTTCGCCAGATCGACGTCTTTTAAGTTGACGTATCCGACGACGACCGTGGTCTCGTTGACCAGCGGCGCGATTTTCTTCGCGATTTCCGCGGAATCCTGGGCAGAAGCGAACGGAACGCAAACCGTGAACAGCACAATATGAAGAATGATTCGTCGCATCGTTGAGGGGGGGAAAGGGGGATAACCAAAACCGTTTCGACTGACAGACTCAGTGTAGCAAAAACAAACCCGTTTTCCAAGACACTGCACGATTTTCCGGAGTGTTTCCTGGGACCGCAGGCTTCCAGCCTGCCAGTGGGCGATCGGACACCGTTTGCAGGGCGACCTTCCGTTACACTGCGGGCTGGAAGCCCGCAGACCCAAGTGCAGGCAAGATGCCTGCGGTCCCAGGGGGCCCCCCTGTGTTGACGCCTATCGCGGCGGTTCTCCGCCGGAGGTTGTCAGGATCAGCATTTTTTCCGTGGAGTCACCTCCTTGCAGATAAACGGAATATCGAATTCGCATCTCGACGCCGAAAAGCTGCTTTCGCGCGAGGGGGATCGCAACGAATTGTTCGTTCGCCTGCGTTTGCTTCCGTTTCGCTTCATCGATCTCCCTTTGGAGCGAGCGTTTATACAGATCGAACGCGTTTTGCGCTTCTTTCTCGCCGACCTTTTCGCCGGTGTTCGATGTTTGGAACGTTTCCAGTTTGGCGCCGGCGAGCGCTTCGTTTTTCTCCTTGATCGTTTTCGTCAAAGCCGTTCGCGACTTGATCGCTTCCGACTGAAGATCCTGGGACACGTCGCGGAATTCGATCCGATCCGGGAACACTTCGACCGCGATGGGGATCACGACCGTCGTTTTCTTTTCCCCGACCGAATCGACCGTTACGGAAACCGTTTTCTTGCGAGGCGAATCCGTTTCTTCGACGATCGCGGTCATGTTTTTCCCAAGGTCCGGCGTTACGAACACTTCCAGCGACAGTGCGTCGGCCAAGTCGATTTGCTCCAGCCCGACGCGAAACCGGTCTTTGCCGAACACGTTTTCGAACTTTTCCGTCGGATTGGCGGGCCGGTTGATTTCCCCTTTCTCGGAAAAGACAAACGGTTTATTCGTCGACGGACTCCAAAGAGCGACGTCCTTGAACCACGTGCTTTCCAAAAAATCGATCGTCGCGACGTCGTTTTTCGCGTCGAACCGTTTCGGAATCGGGAGCGTTTTTCGTTCCTTGCCGGGCCCGCCTTCGGTTGCCGCGTTCGGTCCGAACGACATTCGCAGATAAGAAAACGGCAATTTGTTGACGATCTCCAAGTTCGAATCGAGTCCGGCCGTTTGCGATTTCCATTCGATGTCCAGTCCGTTCTCTCCGAGCGAAAGAGTCGCGAGCGTCAGCGATTTTTGCGCACGCGGAGTCGATTCCGCTTCCCCTTCCTGTAAATGCGCGATCAGATTCCATTGGGCGTGGGGATCGTCGAGGAACACCTGCGGGACTTTTTCCAGGTGATACCGCCATCCTTTCGGCGCGATGAGCGGCATCCATTGCATCTGGAGGTAATCCTTGTACGGAAAAAGCGGCGAAAATTCCTTCAGGATCGTATGCGGCAATTCGATCCCGCCGAACGCTTTGATTTTCGGCTCGGCCAACGGAAACAACTCCGGAATCGCCGCGAACGCTTGACGCATATCCTCTTTTTGCTTTTCCCGCTGCTCCTCGGCTTCTTTTTGACGCCGCAGTTTTTCCGCTTGTTCTTCCTCTTCCTTTTTTCGGGCTTCTTCTTCCTGAAGTCGTTGGGCTTCCAGTTCCTCTTCCGTCGGTTGCGGCTCCGGTTCCGGGACCGGTTCGGCAGCGGGAACGTCGGTTTGCTCAGCTTCGGATTCCGGCTCCTCGTTTTTCGGCGGCTCCGCGGGCGGTTCATCCGGCTTGACCGGCGGAGGTTGGTCGGGATCGGGCGTTTTCGCCGTGGAACGAAAGAGCGAGCCGAACGACTGCGACACCCCTTTGCGCATTTGCCCGGAATTGAACAGTTCGTCGCAAAGCAGCGTCAACAAGACGAGGATCACCAGCGAAGTCAAGCCGATGATCGTGAAAAAGATGCGTCGGGCTTTACGTTCTTTTTCCACGGAAACCGCTTGGGAGTCGTAACGCGAACTCCACGGTCCGACGTGAGGCCGTTTCCGCTTTCTGAGCGGGGTGTCGATGATCTCGTAAGTATCGCCCTGTATCGCGGGAACTTCGACCTGTTCGGAACGCGACGGAACCGGGGAAATCGGCGGAGGAGGAACCGCTTCCCGGGGCTTCTCCTTTTGCGGCGGGACCGCGACGCCGGTTCTCGCGATCTTCACGAACGACGATTCGTTCGGGGGACTTTCAAGACCGATTGCGGTCAAGTCGATCAACAAATTCCCCTTATTCGATTTCGCTTGCTCCGCTTCCGGGGTTCCGGCAAGCAACCCTTTCCAGAGAAACGTCCCGCCGGTCGGCGTTTCCCGTAGGTAGGTGCTGAACGAAACTTTCCAGCGGAGCGATTCCGGGAGCAGCGCGATCGATTCGGCAAACAGGGGGAGCAGATCGGTTCCCGGTTCGAATAAAATACAGGCGGACCGGGATTGGAGAACGCTTTCGGCGAGCACCCCGCCCCACCCGGCGTCGCCGCGGATTTGTTCCCAGTGAACGCATTTCAACGACCGGGTCGGCGGATTGGGAATCGGATGCCCTGTGGGAAACTCCGTCGGAGAAAGCTCCCACTGCGTTCGCATCAGATCCGGCTCGGCAAGCAGCGCGGCCGGTCCGCAAGGGCTCAGCTCGTTCGGTCCCAAGACGAGATGATGCGCGATCACGTTGGAGCGTTTCGTGTAATCGAGCCCCGCGTCGGCAATGCGTGAGAGGATATGAAGTTGCGTTTGACCGGACCGAACCGTTCCGTGGGACCAGTTGACCGGATTGAGGGACGCTTTTTCACTTTGCGGCGGGAAAAGATGTCGGTATCCGCTCCGCGATTCCAGGAGACCGACGAGCACCGGCGACATACCGACGGTGCGAGCGACGGTACAAAAACCGCTGCTGCCGGGCAAAAGTCCGCGAGGAGCGGAAGTGTAAATCAATTCCTGGGCCATAATCAGGCTTCAGACTCCAGGCGTCAGGCTTCAGAAAAGTGTCCGAGAAGCGAGACCGGAAGCCGTGCGAATTCGTGAAAATACGTCGACAGGCGAGACCGTCCGATAAGTCGCAAGCGATTTTACACGAATCCCAATCGCAAGTCGAGAGACATTTCGCCGACAGTATGAAAATCAGAGACCAATCACTCTCTTGCTGTTGGGGGCAGTATCCATTTGAGGCAACGTTACCCCAAGTTCCGCAGCCGATGGCGAATGGTCCTGGATTTTCCAGTGACTGAAAAATATTTTTCCGCTACATCGACTTCAGAAATTATTTTTGAAGAGAAGCTGTCCGGTGATCTCCGTCGACGCCAAAAAGAAGGAATTGATATGCACTGGGCCGATCAATTCCTTGCGGTTGGGTCAGCTCGTCCGCCCGTTTGAGGACCCGGGACGCGCCTTGTGTCAGGGTCGATTCGCATGGGGGCCGAAGTAATTTGTTGGAGCACGGGTCGGAAGCCTGTGCTCCATTTTTTCGCCTCGTCAAGGCTTCATTTGCAACAAAATTCCGTGCCCCGGTAAAACCCATTCGCCGGAGTCGTCGGTGATCAGCGGCGTCGGGAGTCCGTCGAGCGGGGAGATCCATTCGATGTTTTTGTACTCTTTCACCGTTTCCAGATGGAATCGCGCCGAATGCTCCAGGCTCAAGTTGACCAGCATGACGTAATCGAGCCCGTCTTTTCCCTTGAACTCGCCGACCATCATCGGCGGTACCGTCTTGATGTTGCCTCGGGGTGACGCCGTGACCTCGACGTTTTTAATCAGCCGGCCCGGCAAGGCGGGCAGGTCCGGCACCGGGGTCGGCGACGTGAAATAAACGCCCGTCGATTCCATACGATTCATGATCGGGCCGAGCGTCCGGATCTGCTTGTTGATCGCCTGCAAATACTGCCATGACACCGTCTTGCGGCCCTGCGGATCGATCGGCGAATACGAGAAATCGGGGCGATGGTAGTAGATGAACCAGCCGATGCCGCGTCCCCCGGCCGCCAAGGTCGTATAGGCCTGGAACGCGAACCGGGCCGGGGACGGCGGCGGCGTCACTCCCTGGATGCGATTGCAACTGACGATGTTCCAAAACGGCAAATCGTACTTTTCGGCGACTTGGCGAATCTGAAGAAGGTCGGCGTAGTAAACGGCCGCCTTCGACGGATCCTGCATGTCGTCGGAATACTCGACCATGTAATTATCGTAACTGATGAACTGCGGCTTGACTTCCTGGACGTACCGTTCCAGATATTCGGTGAACGATTTGGTCTGGAGCTGGGAATTGGGGTTCTCGACGGAGTCGGTCGTCGCGTATCTCGGGAAGAGATTGATGTACGCGATTTTGCCCGGATCGTACTTCTTGACCGCCGCGACCGCTTTGCCCAGCGCCGGGAACAGCTTGGCACCGGGCTCGTCGACCAGGTAATAACCGATCACACAGGGGTGTCCTTTCGATTGCTCGACGGTTTCCTTGATTTTTCGGTCGATTTCCTCGTCCGTCATGCTGCCCCAGTTGGCGCCTTCGACCATGACCATCGCTTTGAGTCCGAGTTCGTCGCAGCGGTACAGGTCTTTCGGCTTGAGAAATCCGGCGAAGTTGAACTCACACTCCGCGACGCCGGGCAAGCTGGTGTCAAGCGTTTCGTAAGGTTTGTGTTCCGCGGGAAACCAGTCCCAGGGATAAACGGGATAAAAATCCTCGGGCAGATCGTACGGCTTGAGGCCAAGCGATTCGGCCGTCGCGTTTTTGTCGTAAGTTTCTTGCGCCCAAAGGGATTGCGAGGTCGTTCCGATCAAAAAGACCGTCAGCAAAGCCGTGCGGCAAATCGTTAATTTCGTGATCATGATGTCATTCTCGTCGGTAAAGGTTCGGGTGATGTTCATTGCGGAGGATCGAGTACGAAAACGGATCGATCGATCCGAGCGAAGCGTCTTCGGTATCATCCCTCCACGACGCAAAGTCCCTGGAATGCCAGGAAATGCTTTTTAATACCGAGCTGTTCCATCAATTCGCGGATTTCGACCGTTTCCCACGTATGCGTATTATACCCATTTCCGGCGTCATTGCGATACAACCAGAGCGGCGTCGGCCAAAGACACGCTCCGAATTTGATCTTACGGTAAAAGTCTTTTCGTACACCTCTTTGCCCGTGATGCGCCAGTTGTAAAAAATCGCAATCCAGATCGTTTCGGTACGGTCCGGCGAGCAGGCGGTCGCCCTGTTCGATCCCCGCATCGCCCAAGAAAACAAGGGATCGGGCCGCGTCCGAACACCGAAGAATCATGCAGGAGTTGTTGTAGGGGTTGCTCGTAACGCTCTCGTCCTTGACGTCGAGGACTTTGAATTTCGTGTTATCGATTTCGACGACCAGTCCCGGCTGCGCGACGTCGACGACATGGGCTTGCGTCTTTTTCAAACGGTCGTAAAAATCGGCGGTCAAATCACGACAGCCCGGCTCGACTTTGTCGTAGAAGTCTTTCGAAAATTCCGAGTGGTAAATATTATTGATTGTGATTCCTTTCGGATCTTTGAGAATTTCGTTCAGTGCCCCGATATGGTCGGAATGCGGATGGGAAAGGAACCAGGTATCGACTTCGTTGCCCAGGGCGCCGAGAAAACCTCGCAAATATCCGGCTTCCTGCGGCACACCGCCGTCCATCACGACGATTTTCCCGCTATTCATGCGGAAGACGTAGGAATTTCCCTGAGAGGGATTTTCCTGCAGAGGAAGCTGCCAGAGCGTAAAGTCGGAGTCCGCCTTTTCAGACGCCGCTAAATGGGGAGCAACGGGAATCACCGCGGCCGAACCGAAAAACGCAGCGGACAACTGGAGAAAATCGCGTCGAGAATTCATGATCGTGTCGTTCTGTTGGAGAAATAATCAGAGCCGCGCACGAAGCCAGCGGCATCGTGGTTTGCACAATGAAAAACGTTTCGGAGCGATCGACTCGAACACCGCTTACTTCGTGCGCGGCTCTGATTCGAAGGCGAACTCTCACCTCTCAACACCCCAACGGCTCGAACAAATGTCGGAGCAGCTCCCGAAGCGGGGGATGTTGGATTTTGTCGGTGATCTCTTCCGCTCTTTGACCGTACTTGTCGATCAGGAGCCGGGCTTTGTCGAAAATGCCGGCGGTTTCGTACAATTCACGGGTTCGCTCAAGGATGTCCGCGTCGTTTCGCGGCGTGGAATCATCGGATTGTGACGCCCCCAGATTTTCCTGAAGGAATTCACGGTCCTTTCCTCCGAGCGATTCGAGAGCGAACGCCCCGAGGATCGTCGGACGGCCCCGTAACACATCCTGGGCCGCGATCTGTTTGTTGTTCGTATCGGGAGTCCAATCGTCCAAGTCGTTTTTGATCTGGAACGCGATTCCCAAATACCGCGAGAACAGGGAGATCGGTTCGGCGATTTCGCTCAAAAATTGTTCGTCCGTCTTCGGCTTTTCCTCGCGTAAAAAGACGCCCCACCGAATTCCGGCATAAAGAGCCGCCTCGAACGCGGGGGAGGTTTTCAGCCCGTAAATCTTCAACGCATCGGTCGGAGTCAGAGACCGATCGCGTCCGATACGCCAAAACAATTCCGCTCCCTGCCCTTCGCAAAGCTTCGTGTGCGCTTCGCTCATTTTCGCGAGAATGTCCAAGCGAACAATCGCGGATTCCCGGCCCAATTCGGGCGAGTGTTCCGTCATGAGCCGATACCCCAGCCCGACGAGATAGTCGCCGAGATTGATCGCTGCCGGTACACCGTATTGCCGATGCAGCGTCGGGTGTCCATATCGGAACGAATCATCGTCTTCAATGTCGTCGTGGATCAGCGACGCTTTATGGAACACCTCGATCGCCAAAGCCGTACGTTTGACAATCGAGGGAAAATCCGCGACCGCCGAAACTCCGTCGCCGCGCAATCCCCGGGAACCGGTCAACGCATCGAACGCCGCAAGCGTGATGAATGGGCGGTAGTATTTTCCGCCGCTGTCGAGAAATTCCCGGGCGACCGGTTCCGTGCGTTCCAGAGGGCTGGAAGATTCGGATTGTGAAACGTTTTTCGGAAGGAATTCCTCGGCCAACGACGCCGCTTGACGCAAAAGATGCAGCCAAGTCGGAGCGGACGAAAGTTCCTGAGACTCTTCGACCGGGAGTGAAGCCGGGGGAATGTACGGAATATCGATCATCTCCCGGACCCAGGAAACATCGACGTGCGAATCCATGCAATCGGCGTCCAACAAGGGAACCGCTGCCGCGGGGATGCCGGCTAATTGGAGTTTGTCGAACGCCCGTTCCAGCGATTTCATGCAGCCGACCCCGAGAATCGCGTCGGTTTTTCCGCTGAGGATCGATTGCATCACAACCGGAGTTCCTTCGGCGATCAGGACGGTATAGCCGAGCGATTCGGCATACGTTTTCAGGTCGGTCAGTTCGCACTGTCCGCAACTTCGGCAATGCAATCCTTCGGCGTCGTACGGGGCGGGGCACGACACGGAGTTTCTCATGCAATGCGGCAGCAGAAGCATACGCCGGGCATACGGAACGGCGGTGATCCGTTCTTTCCAGAATTCGCTGCCGAGCAGGACCATCGTCCAGGGCACGAATTCTTCGGAGCATTCGAGTTCTCCCAAAAGAGTTTCGGCCAAGGATTCCAGGGAATGTCTGTTAATCGTAAACGACCGCCCAAGCCGTGCAACTTCTTGCTGCAAACGCGCTTTGATCCGCTCCCGCTCTTGCGGTGAAGTCGGAACACGATGCGGTACGGTAAGGGGCGAAGTCAAGTCCACAAGCTTGAAAAGAGTAAAAAACAAATCAACGACGTCGGGCAACCGTTTTCCCATCGTCAAACTGTCCCATTCAAACACGAAAATGGAGCAAAAGAAAGGGGTAGAGGAAAATGACGCAAACCAGATGCGCCTGATTCCTCTCCAATGGAAAATCTAATTTGTTTGGAAAAAAATCTCAATCCCCCGTGAAACTTGAAGACGGTGTGGGGCCGCGCAGCGATCTATTCTTGTGAAAAGCCGAAACCGTGATATACTCCAACACGTCAATAAGCTGACGTTTTCAAATTCCACACTGATTGAATCAACATTTAAGAATACGCTTGAATTGCAGGTCGGCAGCAGCCCAACGAGGCTGCGGAACACTTCTGCCGAAGGCTATCGCCATACCGTGCTACGGTATAGAATGTGAGCGTGTCTCGATTTTCTCCAACTCAACGAATCCTACAATGACATCAATCGCAATTCTCGGGGCAACGGGCTATACGGCTTTGGAATTGATCAAGCTGCTTCTTCGGCATCCCGGTGTGGAAATCGTCGCGTTGACGTCCCGGGAAGAAGACCGGCCCGTCTATGAGGTTCATCCGTCGCTGACCGGTCGGCTCGATTTGCCGCTGGAAAACCTTTCGCCCAAGGAAATCGCGAGCCGAGCGGAATGTGTGTTCAGTTGCTTGCCGCACGCCGCGAGCGCGAAAATGTCCGCCTCGCTGCTCGAACACGGCTGCAAAGTGATCGATTTCAGCGCCGATTACCGGCTCGATTCCCCGGAAATCTTCAAAAAATGGTACGCCGAAGACCATCCGGACTCGACACGGCTCGGCAAAGTCCCTTACGGACTCCCGGAATTGTTCCGTCCGCAGTTGGTCAACGCGCACTTGATCGCCAATCCCGGCTGCTATCCGACCTCGGCGATTCTTCCGGTTGTTCCGTTGATTCAGAAAGGGGTGATCGAGCCGACGGGGATCATTTTCGACTCGAAAAGCGGCGTTTCCGGCGGCGGTCGCAAGCCGAAGCTGAATTTCCACTTCCCGGAATGCAACGAGAATTTCTCCGCTTACGGCGTCGGAACGCATCGGCATTGGCCGGAGATCGAACAGATTATTTCGCGATCCACCGGCAAAACGGCGAAAGTGATTTTCACACCGCACTTGGTTCCGATGGATCGCGGCATTTTAACGACGGCGTATTGCGTTCCGACCGATCCGGAGATTACGTGGGAAGCCGTGGAAACGGTTCTCCGGGATTTTTACGAGAACGAACCGTTTGTCCAGATCGTCAGCGCGTTGCCGGGAACGAAAGATGTTTCCGGAACGAACCGGACACACATCGCCGCCCGGGTCGTCGAAGGACGCATAATCCTTATTTCCGTGCTTGACAATCTCGTCAAGGGCGCTTCCGGAGCCGCCGTCCAGAATTTCAACTTGATGTTCGGTTTCCCGGAAACGACGGCCTTGAGCTGAGCGGAAAGTCTGGTCCGCATGTAAACCAGCCAAGATGCTTGGAAAAATGTTCTTTTTTTTGTAATTCCCCAATTTTCTCTTGACAAAATTAAGACGGTGTCTTAAAATAATTTAAGACTCGGTCTTAATTAGAGAAAAATCATGACGACCAAACCCAAAATCACGAAATTGACTCCCGGTGAAGCGGAGCTTCTGCAAATCTTCTGGCAGCATGGTCCGCTGACACTTTCCCGGGTTCACGAAATTCATACGGCTGGGACCGGCGTTCCGGCGCTGCAGACGATCCAGACGCGGCTCAATCGGATGGTCGCGAAAAATCTACTCCGGCGCGAAGGAAATTTTCCGGCCGTGTACGAAAGTCTCGTCGAAAAAGAACAGACCCGCGGCGTGTACTTCGACCTGATCGAAAACCTGGCGGGAAACGACCTCGCCCCGCTGATGATGCACCTGTCCGATAAACGCACGTTGACGCCCGAAGAGATCGACGCTTTGGAAACGATCTTGAAAAGACAGAAGAGTAAGAGGATAGGAGTCAGGAGTCAGGAGTCAGAAGATAGGATATAGTAGTCAGGAGATTTGGAGTACATTATTATGACGACTTTATTGTTTCATCTGCTGTATGCCGCGATTGCTTTGGCGGTGTTGTACGTTTTCGTCGCTCTGATTTTGCGAGCGTTTCGGCCCTGTGCGGCGGTGGTGCATCGGGTTGCCTGGCTCGGCGTGCTGGTTGTGCCGATGCTGGTGATGTGTTTGCCGGTGAGGGTGGAAGTGAGGGGACAGAGGACGGAGGACAGAGGACAGAAGACAGGGGGGGCAGAAGTCAGCCGGCAGGTTGCGGGAAATACGGAGTGGGTGCCGTTCGATGCCAACAATGAGATCGCGGCGTCACAGAAAACCGTTCAAATGGCACCAGCCGTACAAGCAAGGCCGCCGTTGCGATTGGACACCGCGATGTTGGTTCCGTTGCTTTTGGCCGTGTGGTCGTGTGGTGTCGTGGTTTTGGCGGTTCGCTCTGTAAAACGTCGACTGAAACTGCGGCGGTATTTGATGGAACAGGTTCGTCTCGGACTTGTGATCCCGGAGCATGCCGCGGAGCTTTGGCGGCGGGTTACGCTTGCGCACGGTGTTTCGCCGTTGACGATTCCGCTTCTTGCAACCGAGTCGCTCGGGCCGGCGTTGGTTCGTTCGGGGGTTCGTTTATACCTCCTGGTGCCACAGACGGTTTGCGAAGAACTACCGGAAGAACTGCTCGAAGGGGTTTTCCGACACGAACTGGGGCATCATCTCCATCGGGATGCGATCCTGACGCCGCTGGCGAGAATTCTCGCGGCGGTGATGTGGTTCCATCCGCTTGCCCGGCGGGCGCTGGTCCGGTACGAAACCGCTGCCGAATGGGCCTGCGACGAATTTGCGTACCTGCGGTCGGACCGAACCGGTTCGACGCTTTTGGCGGAAACGTTTCTCTCGATCCATCAGGGGACCGAATCGCTCGCTTTGAATCTCAATACGTTTTCTCGCTTCAACACGCTCGAAAGGGTCGATCGTCTGATTCGGGCCGAAACTCAGGAAAAGGAAACACTCATGAAAAAAACGCTGCTCTTCGCCCTGCTGGGGCTGCTGTTCCTCGTCGGAACGCTTCGAATCGAACTGGTCGCCCGGGAAAATCCGGAGTCGCCGGAACAAAAACCGGTCGCGACCGAGGATGACACCGCTTACCACGGGACCGTCGTCGACGAAGACGGCAACCCGGCGCCCGGCGTCAAAGTCCAAGCCGTCCAATCCGGCGAGGAAACATTCACGAACGAAAAAGGGGAGTTCAGCTTCCCTAATCCGATGAAATGGGAAGAATTTATCGCTACGGACCACGACCGCGGTTTGATCGGCATGGATGGCCGCCGACGGGGAAATGAAGCCGAGCCGTTCAAACTGCATAAAGCCCGACGAATCACGGGGACCGTCGTCGATACCGACGGGAAACCGGCGGTGGGCGCAACGGTCGTCGGGAATTTTCAAACGGTCATATCGGAAATCGTACGGACCAATGACAAGGGGGAATTTGAATTCCTCTACCCGGACAACGAACAGATTTCGATGCAAGTCGTCTGCGCTTATGAAAAAGGAAAAGGGCTCGATTTCGTTCCGACGAAAGAGTATCCGTTTTTCTCCAACTATGGTGCTACGCCCAAAAATCTGATCAGCAACGGCCCGTTCCACTTGAAACTTCGGCCCGTCGAGCCGGTGAAAATCCGGGTCGTCGACGAAGCGGGCGAGCCGATTCCCGGCGTGAACGTACAAACCTGGATCATCGCCAATCCGAAAAAGCCGGACGATTTTAAACCCCTGAACGATCAACGTAACCTTTTCAATACGTCGGGAATGAAAGATTTCAGTGCCGACACCGACGCGGAAGGTTATGCGACGATGGATACCATTCCCAAAGATTTCCTGGAAGACACAAGTTTCACCGTCGGCCCGTCCTATGCGGAAACGTTGCCGCGATTCAGCGATATCTACACGACATGGGAGAAAATGACCCGGAACGGTCAATCGCCGACCGTGGTATTACCCCCTGCGGCGATAGTTCAGGGAAGCGTCAAACTTGCAGACGGAACACCGGTTCCGAACGCGGAAATCTTCTTGCGGTATCACAACGGAGGTTGCGCATCACCATTGGCGAACGATCACGGCGAATTCGTGCTCGTGCAAAAACCCCATACGCTCTTGAACATTTCGGTTCGCAGCAAACTCGGCGTGACCCCGTCGGTGTTCGGGTTCGACGTCGGCGACGGGTCGGAGGTGAAACGGCTTGATTTCGTCCTGAAAAAAGGGATCCGACTTCACGGCAAAGTGTACGACCAAGGGGATTCGCTCGCCAAGGATTTTTACGTCCAGGTCAAGGAAATCGATCCGAATCCCCCGGCGTCGTACGATCCTCAGGCGTTGATCGGCGTCAAACCGGACGGAGTTACCTATTACTACAACACAGCGGACCTTGAGGATTTCGCCGGAACGGAAGAGTCGCACGGGGAATACGAATGCGTGATTCCAGCCGTGCGGCGGGATTACGGCGTTTCCGCCGAAACGGTGCCGAACAAGGCGATGATAACCAAATCCCACCTTCTCAAGGTCAACGGCGACGAAAAGGAGATCGAATACGATTTCCACCTCGACGCGGACCGTCGGATTCCGTTTCGCCCTTCCCGGGAAGTCAAATCGGAATAGAGGTGATCTCACTGGAACCGTGAAAACTGTTCCAGCGCGACGGAGAGTTTTTTCATTGTCTCCTCTTCGTCGCCCGCTTTGATACCGTCGACGACGCAATGCCGCAAATGTCCTTCGAGGATGATTTTGCCGACTTTGTGCAGCGCCGATTTGACCGCGCCGATCTGGATCAGAATCTCGTCGCAAGGGACGTCTTTTTCGGTATCGTGAACCATATTGATGATACCACGAATCTGGCCTTCGATCTTTTTCAATCGGGCCAGCGCTTTGTCGGTGTCGGCACACTGTCGCATAAATCATTTTCGCCGGGACCTGCGGTCCGCGGGCTAAACAGAGAGGGGGCGGGGTTATCGTTTTTTGCGGGTGGATTCTTTTTTGGGCGGCGTTTGCGCATTGTCCCGTTCCGGTTCTTTGGGGGCGGGCTCTTCCGTTGTGGAGTCACCGAACTCCTTTTTCAGCTCTTCGTAACTGACCTCTTTTTCCGGTTCGGTTTCTTCCTCGCTCGGGGGAAGTTCGCCCCGGTCGACCAGCAGGAATCCGCTCCAGAAAAACGGGTGGTTCGCCTTGAGCGGCTCTTCGCCGGATCCCGCCTTGATTCGCGGTTCTTCGTCGAACTTGACGGACCGGTTCGCGACGGTCATCACAGCGTCCTTCCACGCTTTCGGGGCGGGCTCCTTCTCGTAATTCTTGAGAAAATCTTCGACCAGATCATACGAAGTCGTTCCCCCCGGATTCCAGCGGGAAAGCAAAATCGTGTGGGCACCGTTCGCCTGCATCGCTAATACGGAGTAGAAAATTTCGCTCCCGTTGCCGTTTTTGATCGCGTTTTCCGCATGGGTGTGAAAACCGGGCAAAACGACCAATTTCGGGCCGCCCCAGGGGAGTTCGAGCCAGGAAGCGATTCCGATTCCGGATTGTTTCGTTTCCGTCCCGAAGGGGTTCCAGGCAAGCGGTCCGTTTTTGGCCAAAGGAATGTCGCTGAACACGACCAATCGTTTCAGTTGGGTCGAAAAAAGTGTTTCTTTGTTCGGGACCTTGGCGCTGGGAAGAATGGTGAGGTTGGTGATTACCTCGCTCATTTCGTTCGCTTGAGTCAGCGCTTTTTTCGGGTCGTCTTTGGAGAAGAGCTTTCCCGCAACGACGACCGTTTCGACTTCGACGCCGTGTCCTTCCCGATTCGGGAGTCCGAGCGCAGCCGTCGGAGCATAGCGGAGCGACCATTTTCCGTCGTTGACCGCGATGAACGGCCGCAGTTTTCCGTCCGTATCGATCACGCAAAGCGACTCGAACGGAACGTACCAGAGGATGTTGTCCGGAACGACGACCAGTTCGGTAAAGTTCGGCTCTTTCGACGATTGCAGAAGAATTTTGAACAGATCGTTGCCCCGTTTTTTCCATTCGAGTTTCTTCTCTTCCCCGGAGGTTCGTTTGACGTCTTCCCGTAAATCCTTGGCCGGAATTTCCTTCGCGGCGCCGGTATTGCCGAGCGCAACGAGGTACTCGGAAATCGGTTTGCGCAGCGCATCGACTTTCGCGGCAATCGGCCACATTTCGTAATCGTTGCGATTGATCATGAAGCCGTACAGACGTCCCCGGGCCGCGAAGAAGACGAGCATCGACGTTCCCTCGGCGAGTTGTTCCTGGATTTCCTTGAGCGAATACAGCGTCGGAAAAACGATCGGCGACCGCGTCCGGGACAGCGCAATGGAGCGAAGCTGGATTTCCTGAAGCACGCTCGTTTTCTCCAACTCGTTGTACAGCGACGCCAACTGCTTCGATTGTTCCTCGTTTTGCGGAACCGAAGGGAGCGATTGAAGTTTCATGTGCAGCGTTTTCGCCTTTTGCGAGAGTTTGGCGAATTCCGGAAACGCGAGAACGAGTTCCTGTCGATCCAGCAAATTACGTCGCGGAAGCAGCGACGGCGGGGACTCGAAAATCGCCCGGAGCGAAATCATGCGGCTCCCGAACGGAACCTGGGAGTAAAACCGTTTGCGGCGTATCCGTTCGGAAATCTCGAACGCCTGTTCCGTGTACGAAAGATTCACGGCGGCGTCAAACCAGAGTTCGTAAATATCGTCTCCCGACGGCGTCAACGGAAGCGCGTCCTGGACGGCGAGCGAATCCATCGGCTGGATGATCCAATCCTCCGCGGTCGGCTCCCGAAGCAGATAATCGTAAAGCTCCAACGCTTTTCGCATCGTGATCGGTCCGGTCGTGGAAATCCGGCCCGTGGAGTGTAACAGCGCAAGGTGCTTGATGTGGGAAACCCAGAGTGAACATTTATTCATGTACCCCATCGCCGTCACAAGGTACTTGTTGCCGTCGGCAAGATCGCCGGGGCGTCCCGACAGGTACGCGGCTCGGGCTTTGAGATAATTCCAGCGTCCGCCGTACCGTCCTTCCTTCAAAGCCCGTACTTTCATCAAACCTTGCGCGTCCGTCAGATTTTTTTGCGCAAGTACCAGATTTCCGAACGTCAACGATTCGTCGGCGACTTCTTCCAGCAGGGAAACGAGAACGAAAATATTGGCGCACGCGTTTTTTCTTCGTTTGCTGAGGAAATCCATCGAGTGAGCCAAAGCGGGCGCGAGAAAACCGCACGGCTTGGTTCGGTCGATGAGCCGTTGGCAAATCGCGCTGTACCGGAAACTTTCTTCCAACGTAATCGGATCGCCGAAAAAGTAGGCGGAAATCCCCGCTTCGTAAAACAGGGCCGCGGCTTCGATTTTTTTGCCGGCGCGGAGTTTGATGCGTCCCATTTCGCACAACGCGGTCGCGGTCAGCGGGTGGTCCAACTGTCCGAGCATCACGCACGCTTTTTCCAACACGGGATACGCATCCTCGTCTTTTCCCGCAGCGGCCAGAGCGAGTCCATAAAGCACGTCGACCCAGGTTCCGGTCCAATGATTCGCCAAACCGGGCCGACCGGACAGTATGTCGACCAAATCGTCGTTACGGCGATCGAATTTCGACATCGGGCCGAGGATTTCCGCGCGATGTCGGATCATCCGGGCCAGACAACTGAAAATCTCCGGCGCATTGATCGGGACGAGCATATCCTGCTGCGAGATGCCGACCTGCCCTTCCACTTCGACGATGTTCTGGTTCGCGACGACCTGGATATGGTAGGTGTTCGGAAAAACCCCAAGCGGATTGGTTCGGTTCGAAATTCCCCAAGGCGCGCCGGGCCGTTGACCGGCAGAAACGCCGGTGCTGACGCTCAAATAAGTTGCCCAATCCGGATAAGCGAAATAAACGCCAAGAGCCTGATCGTACGCTTCCAACGCTTCCCGGTAGTTTCCCGCCTGGAATTGACATTCGCCGATCATCGTATAATAGCAAATCGAGTCGATCCATGGATTCGCCCCGAGGGTGCGGCGTGTGAGGATCGCGTTGAAATTCCGCATCGCGAAGTCGAAATCGCCGTCGGAAAAGCGTTCCCAAGCGCCGTCGTAGTCCAGACCGGGAAGCGTCCCTCGCGGGACCACGATAAGCTGCTGCGCGGAAACCGAACCGGTCAAGACAAGCAGCAGGAGAAAACAAATCGCTTTTCGGAACATGGGAACCCTCACATTTTCAGGGATGACATTCTTCAATACGATATTATATCCGAAAAAATCGCCTTGGGGCGCGTTTTGTGGAGGAAATGTCGCCTTCGAATCAAAACGTCCCGATGTCGATATACTGGTAAAGCCCTGCGTTTTGGGCGGCGAGAAGTTTCAGGTAGTTACGGTTTCGCGGTTCCGGGCCGAAACCGAACTGGATTACGTTGATCTGGATGCCGCCGGACACTTTTAATATCTTATCCAACTGGCGTTGGCTCAGGTCGTCTTTCGGTTGGCCGTCGGTGAGGAGAAAGATCACGTCCGGGTTGGACTTCGTTGCAACGACGAGCGCTTTTTCGTGGTTCGTCGCCCCGTCGGGAACGATTGATCCGACGAACCGCTTCGCCTCTTCCTTGTTGTCGTCCGTCGCGAAGATCAAACGGCCCGACCGCTCGCCGGAGGGATACATCCGCGGCTCTTCATTGTAAAAGACGACCAAAAGCTGATGCACGCTTTGGAGCGATTCCAAAGCCCGAATCAGCTCCGCTTTCGCCGCGCGGATCGGTTTGTTCCCCTGCTCGCTCATGCTGGCGGAACGGTCGAACACGAACGCGAATTTATGCCCGGTTCCCTCAAGTCCGAACACGCTCACCGTTGCCGCGGAGCCGGTCCCCGATCCGCCGCTGCCCGAACCACGGCCCGAGCCGCTGCCGATTTTATTCTCCAAGCGGCCCGTTTGCCCGGAATCGCCGTCGGTTTGCGTCAGAGAGGGCCCGATCACGTTGTCCGGCATTTGCGGTAGAAATTGGCCCGGATCGAAATCCGTTGGGTTCGCAGTCAATGGTCCCGACGAGGCCGCCGAGTCGCTCTTTTGAAAAGTTTCCGTCTCGTTGCGGTACACCGTCCCGTCATGCGATTCCGAGTTGAGGACGATCCCGACGCGATCGGTCCGTTCCCCCCCCGGCGCCCCGCGAATTTCCGAGGTGGGACGAATGAACAAGAGCAGGAGCAGCAATCCGATCAAATGAAAAATCACGGACCCCGCCCAGGCCGGAATGGGAAGTTTCATTGACAAACCTTGAGTAATGATTATAACTCTAATCGTTATACAATGGCAGATAATGACCGTGAATTTTTTTTCGATGTGAGCGAGATCGGAAGCGACAGCGACCATCTCGCGGCTTACTTATCGGAGCGGAAGCTCCAGCAGGCTACCGGGCCTCCCGGGTTATGATCGACACCCACGCCCACTTGGATTTAGAGCATTTCGGTGACGATGTGAGCGAGCTGCTCGACCGCTGCCGGACCGGTTGCTTTCCGGACCCTGTGAAGCAGGACGCCCGTTTTCCGATGGACGCGATTGTCGTACCGGGGATCTCGGCGGAATCGACGCGGCAGTGCGTCGCTTTGGCGCAAAAACACGATCTGCTGTACGCCGCTGTCGGAATCCACCCGAACTCCGCCAAGGACGCCGCAAAAGACGATTGGGCGGTGATCGAACACTTCGCCGGGGAGCCGAAAGTCGTCGCGGTCGGCGAAACCGGGTTGGACCGGTATTGGGACCGTACGCCGTTTGAAATACAGCTCGATTACCTGGAGCGGCACATCGATTTAGCGAAACGGAAAGACCTGCCGATTCTTCTCCACAGCCGCGAATGCGACGACGATCTGCTCCCGATCCTGGCCCGGGAAGCCGGACGATTGCGGGGTGTGATCCATTCGTTCAGTTCCGATGCCCGCGTCGCGGAAAAATGCGTCGAGTACGGGTTTTACATCAGCTTTTCCGGAGCGGTGACGTACACGAATCGCAAGTTCGCTCCGCTTTGGGACGCCGCGAAAGTCGTTCCGGCGGACCGATTGCTTTTGGAAACCGATTCGCCGTATTTGACGCCGCACCCGTACCGCGGTAAGCTGGACAAGAACGAGCCGCTCATGGTCGCATTCGTCGCCAAACGCCTCGCGGAATTGCGGGACTGTCCCCTTGAGGAAGTCCTACGTCAAACGACGGAAAACGCAAAACGGCTCTTCCGGTTCCACCGACTTCAAATTGCGATTTGACTTTCAATCAAAGCCTTGGAGTTACGTTTCATCTCAGAAAATTTTTGAGACTGTAGCACAAAAGTTGTTATTTAGTTTCTGTTGATAATTCGACAAATTGTTAGAAAAACGAGACGAAAACGGCGTGTTGTATGAAAAACGGTCGCGATTCGTTCAAAAATGTGAAAAAATTTCGACTCTCTCCGTTTTGGCGCAGACCGTCCACGCTCATTGAATATTTTCGTCCGATTTTAACTCATGTTTTCGCCTCATCCTTCGACAATGACACTATCGACGAGAGGTTGTGACAGAAAACCGCACTCCCCACCGAACGACACAGTATTTCCGAAACAGGGCCCTTAAAACCCTTGAAAAAGCTCCGAGACAGCCGAGACGCACGTTTTAAGCACGAAATCGTTCCCTCGATTCCCGCACGAAAACCGAGAAAAGTCTCATTTTTGACCTCCTTTGGGTTTTTGCCAATTTCGGGTATAATTTCGACGCGCGGCATGTTTGGCGTTTCGTATTCCTCCTCCCGTAATTCGTACTTCATATTACTTTCCTCAAACTGTAAACAGTTTGAGGAAAGGCTTTAGGCTTTAGGCTTTAGGCTGTAGACGATAGGAATTCAATGGTAATTCAGAGCAGCATATAGAGTAGGCTACGTTTCATTTCAGAAAAAACTTCCTTTGGAAACTACAGCCTAACGCCTACAGTCTACAGCCTTTATGAGTAAGATTACGTCCTATCGTTTACAGTTTGAGTAATTCATAATGGCTCCGGAAGAACGAGTCGCCTTGGTGCGACGTTTACACGATTCGAAAAAACAAGTCGTTCT
Source organism: Thermoguttaceae bacterium (assembly GCA_031549565.1). Classification (GTDB taxonomy): domain Bacteria; phylum Planctomycetota; class Planctomycetia; order Pirellulales; family Thermoguttaceae; genus JAVBSX01. Next base: position 15,308 of record JAVBPO010000048.1, on the reverse strand, counting down.
TGCGACGACCGGCGGGGGGAGCCAAGCGATCAGCGACCTGTTGACCGAGCCCGGCGCTACGAAAACGATGCTCGAAGCGCATGTTCCGTATTCGATCGAATCGTTGACCCGGTTTCTCGGGCAAACGCCGATCCAGGCATGTTCGGCCCAAACCGCTCGGTGTTTGGCGATGTCTTGCTTTAAGCGGGGCCAGGAGACGGCGGAAAAACTCGATTTGGTCGATACGATTCCGACGATCAACGACGCGACGGTCCGAATCAGCGAACCGAATTTCCGTCGGCGGTTCACCGACTCCGGCTGCGAAGTCGATTTTTTCGGCCTGGCGGAACAGGGGAGCCCGGTTTCGTATCGACGGAAAGAGTGGTGCAAACATCTCCTCGGGATCGGCTGTACGGCGTCGCTCGTCTCGGACCGCCCGAAAAAGGGGGAACACCGGTTTCACATCGCGGTGCAGTCGTACAATTCGACGTCGGTTTTTTCGCTCGTTTTGAAAAAAGGGGCGAGAACCAGGCAGGAAGAGGAGCGGCTCGTTGCGGATTGCATTTTAAAATACATGGCCGAAGCGGCGGAAATTCCGGTCGATATTTCGTTGCCGCTGGTCGATGAGGAACATTTCACCTCCGAGCGGACGATCGCGGACGATCCTTGGATCGAACTGTTGCTCGGCGACGCGGCTGCGGTTCTTTTCATCGGAGGCAAGCCGGTTTTCACGAAAAAAATCGCGGACGTCGGCGCTCCGCTCATTTCGGCGGAGCGACCGATCTCGCCGGAAGCGGAGTTTATGCAGAACATTTTCTCCGGCTCGTTCGCCCCAATGCATCAGGGGCATCTGCGGATGATCGAATTGGCGCAGCAGCGGCTCTGCGGAAAGATTGCTTTGGAAATTTCCGTGCGCAACGTCGACAAGGCGCCGCTGGACTACACGGAAATCGAACACCGCCTCCAACAAATCGACGAAACGCTTTCCGGCCAAGCGGTTTGGTTGACCCGAACGGTCCGGTTCATCGACAAATCGCGTCTTTTCCGAAACGCGACGTTTCTCGTCGGGGCGGATACGCTCAAACGGATCGGCGACCCCAAATATTATGCGAACAACCATAGTATCCTGATGGAAGTGTTACGCATGATCACGCACTGCGGCTGTCGGTTCCTCGTCTTTGCGCGACCTTTCGACGGCGAAGTCGAAAAACTTCAGACGCTCTTCATCCCGGACATGCTGCGAACGCTCTGTGAAGAGGTTCCGGAAGAGGAATTTTGTGACGACATCTCGTCGTCCGCGATTCGGGAACGAATGGAAAACGGGACGAAACCGCCGGGGTTGAGAGGGTAGTGGTTATGTTGCGCTCCCGTAGTACGGCAGAGCTCACAGGTTCGAGTCTCGTATAAAAATTTTTCGCGAGAACTATTGACATAGTTTTCGACTTCTTGTAAACTAAGTTAATAGTTTAGTATCTGTCCTCGCAAAGGAACTCGAAAAATGTCGAAAACGAAAATCATTGCCCCTTCGGATCGGGAATTGGACGTCCTGAAAGTCTTTTGGGAACAAGGGGAATCCTCGGTTCGGGAAGTCCATGAAAAGATGGCTCCCCACGGAGAATTCGCCCTGACGACAATTCAAACACTCATCCGAATTATGGCCGATAAGAAACTGCTCAAGGTCCGGAAAAGAAATCGTACGCTCTATTATTCGCCGAAATATACCTCGGAGCAGGCGAGCTCGCGATTCCTGCACAAGCTTTTTGACGGAGCGCTCGATCAACTCGTTCTCAGTATGCTCAAAGCGGAAGAGCATACCGAAGCGGATCTGGATAAACTCGAAAAAATTATCGCACAGTCCCGTAAAGCCAAACTCCAAACAAAGGAGAGGAAAACATGAGCAATTTTACCCACACGATTCTCTTGATCGAACTGATCACGTTTTTTCTTCTCGGGATCGCCTTTCTGGTCCAACGAATTCTGGTGCAACCGGTGGAGCGGATTCGATTGCTTCAGGGAACATTGATCGCCATCGCAGTTACGGTTGCGCTGGTTTTTCTGCCGGTCGTTCCTCGAACAAACCTTGGACTGCTGCCCCAAAACGACGCCGTTCCCAAGAGTATCGAGCCGCAACAAAGTAGTACTCCAACGCCGATCCCGCTGCCTGCGGAAAGCGTAATAGCACCACAGATGGAGATTTTCGTTCCGGCACGAGCGATAGAAATTCCGAGCCCTTCGACGAACGCGGAAACGACGCCAAAACCCGTTGTCATCTCCCGGACGCGAAGCCCGTGGTCAATCCTCAATGTCGCTGTCCCGTTGGTTTTCGGAGCCGCACTGCTTTACTGCGCCGTGTTTTGGTCGATCGGCGTCATGCGATTACGACGGATTCTCAAAACCGCAACAGCCGCTTCGGATGCCCGGCTTCCGAAAGGGGTGCGATTGCTCGTCTCCTCGAAGATCGACACCCCGTTCGTGTGCCTTTCGCTTCGAGGTTTCTTCAAACCGGTCATTGTGATGCCATGCAACCTTTCAAACGCCTCGCGACGCTTCGCCCTCGCTCATGAAATGTCGCATATTTCCAACCGCGATCTGTGGTGCTGGCTGTTATTGAACTTGTTGACGCCACTGTTTTGGATACAGCCGTTTTATGCGATTCTGTGCCGTCAGTTACGGTTGGATCAGGATTATCTCGCCGATCAGGCCGCTTCGCAAATCGCGTCAATGCCGGAAGATTACGCGTCCGTGTTGCTTTCCTTTGCCCGATTGAAAAAACCGTCCCCCCTCCCGGCGACTCTCAATATGGGAGACCGTCCCACCTTTTTACACAGGAGAATTGAAATGATTCTGCAAAACGACCGTTTGCCGCTCCGAACCCGGCCGCGAAGGTTCATGCTGTGCGTGTTCGCCGGCTTGCTTGGAACGATGATTTTGATTCTGGGAACCGTACGATTGACGGCCCAGGAGGAACCGAAAACTGACATGTCGGATTTTTTCACGACCGCTGACACCACAGCGGACTCGCCGGAAGAACTCGTCGAGCTTGTGTTCACGGCCCTGGATCCGGAAGGCAAGCCGGTACCCGACACGCTCGTCGGATTGAGGTATTCCGATTGGCACCATCCGGTCGAAAAAAGTTGGACGACCGATTCCGATGGGTGCGTGAAAACGAAAATCCCCGTGAAAATCATCGATAACCAGGGCCGTTTTGAAGCGTACAACCGGGACCGAGGACTTTTGGGCCGTGCGGACTTTCCTTATGAGAAATCTGGATTGTCCGATCCGGTCCATGTTCGCTGTACGCTCCAAAAAGCGCGACGCATCACTGGAACCGTCCTTGACGCCAACGATCAACCGGTCGAAGGCGCAACGGTTTCCGGCACCGATTGGGGCGCTTTGAGAATCGCCTGCACGAAAACCGACAAGCAGGGACGATTTGTTTATGACGCTTCTTCGGAGATTCCGATCGGTTCGATTTTCGCCATGAAACGTGGAGTGGGTTACGATGCGGTCACGTTCATCGAAAACCAGTATGATTATCTCCAGAAGGCCAACGATAAAAACTGGAAAAACGAGAAACATGAAAACGGTCCGTTTATTCTCAAGCTGAAAAAGGGGGAGCCGATCACTGTCCGGGTCATAAACTATGACCGTCAGCCGCTGGAAGGGATTTTGGTGTCGCCTTTTTCCATGCCATGGGACGGTTTGGCATCACTTCTCGGACAAAAAACAGATGCCGCCGGAATCGCCGTCTTCGACTGGTTTCCGCCCGGGTCGGGAACGGGATGGGCGAGTTTTATCGCCGTTGGTGCCAACCCGCGTTTCGAGAAAAGCGGCAAAGCGGGGAATTACGGACATCATCATGAAGTGCTGAACAGTGAATCGCCGAATAAAACGCTGGAAATCACGTTGCCCCGGCGTGTGACGGTTCGCGGTTCGGTCCGGCTGGAAGACGGTACTCCGGTCCCGTGGTGTCGGCTTGAGATTCTCACGGGAGACATGATGACCGTCGGCGAATCAACGGGGCACGATGGGAATTTTTCCTATGACGTCAATGAAAGGGCCGATGTTACCATTCTTCCCGACGGATACGATCAGCCGCTGGTCGCCGCGAAAAAATGGATGGAGCGGGTCGTGCTCCCGGACGATCCGGAAACGCTGCCCCGCTTCGATTTCGTACTGATCCAAGGAACGAAACTTTCCGGCCGGATCCTTTCGCCGACGGATCAAAAGCCGATTCCCGACGCTTATCTCTACGTTTCCGAACTGAAAGGAACGGGCGAGTTGATGCCGCGAAAAGGTTTTTCCGAACGCCATATCCGCGCCGACGCCGACGGCAACTATTCGGTGGCGTTACCTCCCGGAATTTATCGAGCGGAAAATCAGGACAAAACGATCGCGAAAACGTTTGAGATTAGAAACGAAAAAGAAATTGCGCTCGATTTTTGATTGCTGTTCTATTATGAATATCGTCGCATACGGAAGCGAGGGGAAAACCGGTTTATTTCCTGGGACCGCAGGCATCTTGCCTGCACCTGGGTCTGCGGGCTTCCAGCCCGCGGCATGTAGCGGTCGGACGCCCTGCAAACGGTGCCCAACCGCCCACTGGCAGGCTGGAAGCCTGCGGTCCCAGGTTTCGAAACTTAACAGCGTTATTTGGCACCGCTTCCGTATCCGTATTTTTCGATGTATCCGCTCCAACGCTGTCGGATTTGGTCGGCGATCGCAGGGTCGAGTTCGAACTTGTTCTTCTTGTACTCTTTCTGCGAATCGGCGAATTGCTCGACTTTGTCCCGGACCCGCTCGAAATCGCCGAGGTTGAGCCGCTCGTAAATCTTTTGAACCGTTCGAGCCGGGGCGGACGTGAGTTCCTTGTACGAAATTTCGCAGAATTGATCGCTTTGAAGCAGCGGTATGTCGGCCTCGAACGCCTCGTACATTTCCTCGAACGTACTTAAAACGTACTCTTCGAGCCCCTGGCCGGTCGGAATCTGGAGCCCTTCATCCTTGGCAAGCCTCAACCAGAGATTGTACGTCGATGGAAACAGTTTGTACGGATCCCGGTGAATGTGGACGAATTTCGCGTCGGGATACCGGCTTAATATCGCACGAATTCTCGCCGTGTGCGGCGGCGATTTGAGGATAACTCGCTTCGGATTCTGTACCGTAAGGCTGCGAAGGAAAAAATCGAGCGTGTCGAGCCAGTCGGTTCGTTCTTTCTCGCCGATATTGCGGAGCGTTAAAAACCGTTTGAATTTCGGCGGATCGTTCGCGAAAAGCAGGTGCATGTACGGCGAAGGGGCGCCGAGCGCACACAAAGCGAACTCGTCCTCCTGCGGGCGGTCGAATCCGGCGGCCATATTGTCCATGGGCCGTTTTTTCGGCATCAGGATCGAAGCGGCCGGCTTCAGGAAGCCGCGTGAGACCAAAAAATGCGCCGGCGTGAAGCAAGAGTAAGTGTCCGCGAACGTGAATTCAGGATCGTGAATCATATATTCGTGCAGCAGCGTCGTTCCGCTGCGCCAGTGCCCGATGAGAAACACCGGCGGAGCCGCAAGCGGCGTGTCCGCGATCCGTTTGCCGTAAACGAGCTTTTCAAGCAGCGCGAGCGACGAATTCATGACGCCAAGCCCGGTGATGAGCCCGGCCATGGCCCAGCGGCGGGGCGCAACGCGAAATCCGCCGCGGCGGAGCGTGGCAAGCCAAGCGCCGAGCGTCATACCGTCCCAAAAACGAGGATACCAAAACCGATCCTGATATCCGCCGAGCTCCACTTTTTTAATCGACATGAAATATTTAAGTGTTATTCAAAAGGGAAGTCAACAAACACGGGGCAAGCCCACGCCGCTAACGGGACGATTTTTTCCAGTGCCGGGTTTTCTCTTTCAAATCCGGTAAAAACACGGCGACGATTCCGAACAGCGGCATGAACGAACACAGGTAGTAGACGTAGAAGATGTCGTAATGATCCGCCAGGACGCCAAGCACGGCGGAGGCGATTCCCGCGATCCCGAACGCAAAACCGAAAAACAGTCCGGCAATCATTCCAACCTTGCCGGGCATCAATTCCTGGGCGTAAATCAAAATCGCCGAAAATGCCGACGCGAGGATCACGCCGATCAGTATGGTCAGGATCACGGTCGAGGTCAGGGTTTCGACGTGCGGCAAAAGGAGCGTAAACGGCGCGACGCCGAGGATGGAAAACCAGATCACATATTTCCGCCCGATCCGATCGCCGATCGGACCGCCGATCAACGTTCCCGCCGCGACGGCGAATTGATAAACAAACATATAATACGGAGCGTCGTGATCGGAAACGCCGAATCGCTCGATGATGAAGAACATGTAATAGCTCGACATGCTCGCCAGGTACACGTATTTCGAGAAAATCAACGTCAAGAGAATCGCGAGGGCAAATTTGACGCGGCCGGGGGACAACCCATGCCGGGTTTGTTTTTCGCCTCGTCCTTTTTTTCGCTGGAGCAGCAGATGCATGTTCCGCTTGTACCAGCCGCTGATGTAAAACATTACCACGATCGACAGCAGCGCGATCAGGCAGAACCAAACGACGTTTTTCTGCCCGTATTTGACGACGACCAAAGCGGCCAAAAGCGGACCGAGCGAGCTGCCGAAGTTGCCGCCGACCTGGAAGAGCGACTGTGCCAGCCCGAACCGACCGCCGGACGCCATGTACGCCAACCGCGACGCTTCCGGATGGAAAATCGACGAGCCGAACCCGATAATCGCGACGGCGACAAGCACGAGCCAATATCGGTCCGCCTGCGACAGCAGATAAAGGCCGATCATCGTCGAAGTCATTCCGAGCGGGAGCGAGTACGGTTGCGGTCGTTTGTCCGTGAACCAACCCACGATCGGCTGAAACACGGAGGAGGAAAACTGGAATGTCAACGTGATCAGACCGATTTGCATATAATGCAGACCGAAGGTCTCCTTGAGCAGCGGATACAATGCGAGAATCAACGACTGAAACGTGTCGTTGAAGGCGTGGGAAAGAGATAACGCCCCAAGGATCGCGAAAGCGGTCGCGCCCGCATACTGTTCTTTGGTCTTCGACATGAAAGGAGAGGATCAACCCGATCCGGCAAATGCTGTTGAATATAAGCTATTTCCGGGGGGCGACAAGGTAGTACACCTACGCGAGGGAGGCGCGGAGTACCGGCTAAAATGGGAGGAATGGCGCGGGGAAGACGTTTTATTTTGCCGCTCTTTTTTTGGGGTGCTGTTTCTTGAGTTCCCGCATGAGGAAATTGATCATCAAGCAGTATTCCCGAATCGCGGTTGCAAAATCTTTCGTTCGGATCGCACTCAGGGCCGCCTGCTCCCGTTGATTCGCTTTGTCCCAAGGGATATCCCACTTATTTCCTTGCGTGACTTGGCGGAATTGTTGCAGAATCGAAGCGAGCTTTTCGGTGAACTCCGCGCCGGGCGGACAAGAGTAAGATGTATACGGCCCTCCGCCGTAAGATTCATCCGGGATAGGATGCGGAAAAGAGGAAAACAAATATTCCCTCGCATTCCAGAAATATGCGATCAGTCCGATGAGTGTCCCTCCCCCTCCGAGAAAGGCGAAAAAAGAATGATTGAACAAAACTCCGAACGACATTACCAAGAGCATCAGGCCGGTTGCAAGGAGCGAAATTTTGGCCGCGGTGGGAAAAACCGGTTTCGCCGAGACCGCAGCGTCAAATTCGACCGCTTTGGCGACGATGAGCGTAATGTTGTCCGGTCCGCCGCGTAAATTCGCGAGATTGACGAGCGTTTCCGACGCTTCGTCCGGCGGCATGACTTGGAGGATTTGTCCGATTTCCCGATCGCTGACCTGCCCGCTTAACCCGTCGCTGCACACGAGGAAAATGTCGCCTACTTCGATCGAATACGGACCTTCAAGATCGACTTTCAGTTTTTCGGTCGGTCCGAGCGAACGTGTGATCTGATTTCGCGGAATGTCGGGCGGTGCTTGATCGAACGGAAGTTTGAACGCGACACAAACTTCCCAGACGAGCGAATGATCGAACGTCAACTGCTCGATGGTTTGGTTTCTCCAGCGGTAAACCCGGGAGTCGCCGACATGTGCGACCACGGCCCCTTGCGGCAGGAGCAGCAGGGCGTCGACAGTTGTTCCCATATCGCGAAAAGCCTCGTCTTTTTCGCTTTTTTCCCGAATTCTGTTATGGGCGTCATAAACGGACTGTTGCAGCGCGAGCGGCGGGGACTCTTTCGCCCGTTTGGAATAGCTCATCGCGATGGTTTCCGTGGCCGTTTGAGAAGCGACTTCCCCGGCGGCGTGGGCTCCCATTCCGTCCGCAACGATCAACAAATGCCCTCGCTCCATCCAACCGCGCGGAGTGTCCGCAAGAACCACGGCATGGGAATCCTGATTGTTGGCACGACGCAGTCCGATGTCGGTTTTCGCCGAACACTGGATCGACATCATCCATCGAGGCTGGGAATTGTCCATGCGAAAGAAAGCGGTTGTAACGATTGCGAGGGCGTGCTCGATTCTCCACGACTAAGTATAGCTTTTAAATCGCACAACAACGGTATTTTAGAGCAAATTGTCGAAATAACGACAAGTCGGCGCAAGACTTGAGTACGGCGGCGCAATCGTACTGAAACCGATCATCGGTGGAGAAAGAAAAACACCAGATAGGCGGTCGCGGCAAGGACGACGAGAGCCGCGATGGTTCGGCAAAACCAGACCTTTCCCGATTCGCCCAGCCAACTCCAGAGCGCAAACTCCAAAAAAGCGCTAATGACTTCGCCGATGAATTCGATCATGCGCTGGATTGCCCGGGGGTTGCGCTGCGCTTCACCCCCGGCTCTTTTGAGAAGGTGTTTACTTTTTTGAGGCTTTGAAACGGGCTTGCGTTTGGCGTTCTTCGGCGATGAGGGCCGCGACGTGCGAAGCGATTCCGTCGAGGTCGAACATCGCGGGGTCTTTGTCCCAACGCCATTTCAGTTCGACCTTTCCTTCGGCGAGTCCTTTTTCGCCGAGTACGATTCGCAACGGGAAACCGATCAGGTCGGCGTCTTTGAACTTTACGCCGGGCCGCTGGTCGCGGTCGTCCAAAATGCAGTCGACGCCCATTGCCGTCAATTCGTCGTGCAGTTTCGTCGCGAGTTGCATCATGTTTTCGTCGAACACTTTCATCGGACAGATCACGACTTCGTACGGCGCGAGATTGACCGGCCAAATGATCCCGGAATCGTCGTAAGACGTTTCGCAAAGCCCGGCGATGATCCGATTGACGCCGATTCCGTAACAACCCATGATCACGGTCTTTTGCGATTCGTCGCTGTCGAGAAACTTCGCGGACAGCGCTTCGGAGTATTTCGTTCCCAGTTTGAACACGTGACCGACTTCGATCGCGTTGGTTACTTGCAGATTCTTGCTGCAGCGCGGACACGGATCCCCTTCGACGGCGTTGCGCAAATCGGCGTATCGTTCCTTTTCGATCGTAAAATCGCGACCCGGGTTCACGTTGACGAAATGGGCTTCGTCCTTGTTCGCGCCGGTGATCACGTTGCTCATGTTCCGAACGCTGTTGTCCGCCCAAACCGGAATGTTTTCCTTGAGTCCAACCGGCCCGGCAAATCCGACCGGCGCCCCAGTAACCCGCTCGATCGTCTCCGGATCGGCAAGCTCCAGCTTCGACGCTTTCAGTTCCCGGCGAATTTTGTTTTCGTTCGCTTCATGATCGCCGCGCACCAGAACCGCGACCGGCTTTCCGTCGGCGAGGTAAATGAGCGTTTTGATCAGCTTGACCGGCTTCGCTTTGAGGAACTTGCAGACTTGCTCGACCGTATGCGCGCCCGGGGTTGCCAATTCCGTAATCGGTTTCATCTCGGCCGGATCGATTTGCACTTGCCCGATCGGGCCGATTTCCGCTTTTTCCGTGTTCGCGGCGTATCCGCACACACAATGAACGACCTTGTCCTCACCGGTGGGGGAAAGGATCATGAACTCATGCGACGCATCGCCGCCGATCGGACCGGACTCCGCTTCGACCGGCAAAAACGGCAGACCGCAGCGAGTGAAGATTTTCGTGTACGCCGCGTACATCTTGTCGTAACTCTCGTTGAGCGATTCGAGCGACGTATCGAAGCTGTACGCGTCCTTCATGATGAATTCGCTGGTCCGCAGCACACCGAAGCGGGGCCGCTCTTCGTTGCGGAATTTCGTTTGAATCTGGTAAAGCGTGATCGGCATTTGGCGATAACTCGAAACGTACCGCGATACCAGATCGGTAATCGTTTCCTCATGCGTCGGGCAGAAGACGATCGGCACCTTTTTCCCGCCCCGGGGCAGGACCGCTTTGACGAGCACATCGCCGAACGCTTCGACCCGATTCGTCTGTTCGTAGAGCGAAATGGGGCACATCGCCGACATGAGCAGCTCGACCGCGCCGGCGGCGTTCATTTCCTCGCGAACGATCTGCGTCGCTTTATGGAGCGATTTGAGCCCGAGCGGCAGATAGGCATAAGCCCCGGCCATAACTTGGGAAATGAGCCCCGCACGGAGCATGAGAACATGGGACGGAATCTCCGCGCCTTCGGGAGTTTCCTTCATCGTAGGAATCAATGTTTTCGACCAGAACATGGAAATTGGGGTGGAATTACCGTTTAGCCGAGCACCCTAGGTGCCGCCGTTTGAACTGACAATAAACTTACACCCCCGGGATTGTACCGAAAAACCCGAACGAATCAATTCCCGGTCGCTGTTGCCGGGCGAATCCACCCCGCTTGACGGAATCGGCGAAAATGTATACCATTGCGGTCTTGTTTTTGGTCGATTCTTCCGAAACGGTCCGGTGGACTCGACTTTATACTATGACCGCTGTTTTCGCAAGCCAAACGTTCTCCGTCTTCCGGATCGGTCGAATCTGATTCCGCGAAACCATGGGAATGTGCCGCACGACTTGCGGAGGAAGGAAAGAGAGACTCATGTCCACCGATATGGAAACCAAGCCGGATGTGTCCGAAACCCCGGCTCCCACACCCGCTCCGGAACGTAAAAAAACTCTTAACATCCAGGATCTCATTGAGGCCGGCGTTCATTTTGGACACCGCGCCGCTCACTGGAACCCGAAAATGCGTCCTTACGTCTACGGACGCCGCAAACTGATCCACATCATCGACGTTCGCGAAACCGTCAAGGGAATTCTGCGAGCCAAAAAATATCTCAAGCAGGTCGCCGCCCAAGGGAGCTTGATTCTCTTCGTCGGAACGAAACGGCAAGCGTCCGAGCCGGTCCTTCGGGAAGCGGAACGCTGCGGAATGCCGTACGTCAGCACCCGCTGGCTCGGTGGGACGCTCACGAACTACTACACGATTCGCAACCGGCTCAAGAGACTCGAAGAGCTTGAAGCAATCACCGACGAAGATCTCCATTCGCAATACTCGAAGAAGATGCAGTCGCAGGTCAAGCGGGAACGGAGCAAAATGTACCGCAACCTCAACGGCATCCGGCACATGAACCGGTTCCCGGAGTGCATGGTCATCGTCGATCCCAAAAAAGAAAAGAACGCCGTTCGGGAAGCCCATAAACATGGAATCATCACAGTCGCGCTGATCGATACCGACTCCGATCCGGACGAAATCGATTTGCCGATTCCGGGCAACGACGACTCGATCCGTTCGATCGAGTTGATCATGAGCTTTCTCGCCGACGCCGTGATCGAAGGCAAAAAAGAAGCCGGAATCGAAATGAAAGCGAATATGGAATAGGTAGTAGGCCGTTTCGTTAGCGCCGGGGCTTGCCCCGGGCTGGAGCGAAATGTGAGTCGAACGCAAGTAAGCCCGGGGCAAGCCCCGACGCTAACATAGTATTTACGAAAGGATCAAATAACAATGGAAATCACAGCAGCCGCCGTTAAGGCGTTACGAGATAAGACGGGTCTTCCGATGATGGAGTGTAAAAAAGCGCTCCAGGAAGCGAACGGCAACGAAGAACTGGCCATCGAAATTCTCCGCAAATCGGGCAAAAAAACGATGGACGGACGGACCGATCGGGAAACCGAAGCGGGCCGGATCGCGATCTACACCGATCCGAAGTCCGGCGTCTCCGCGATGGTCGAACTCCTGTGCGAAAGCGCACCGGTCGCCAATACGGACGAATTTATCGCGCTGATCAATGGGATGGCCCGGCAATTGGCCGAAGGTCCCGGCGCGAAAAGTGCCGACGAACTTCTGGACCAGCCGTTCCCTGGCAAAAAGACCACGATCCGCGAAGAATACGACGATTTGGTCAACAAGATTCGCGAAGTTTTCCGGCTCACCCGGATGGCGCGCGTCGAAGCACCCTGCGGAACCTACGTTCACCACAACAACGGAATCGGCGTTCTGGTCGAGTACGAAGGAAGCAACCCGGAAATCGCCCGCGACGTCTGTATGCACATCGCTTCGATGCGTCCAAAAGTGCTCGGCAAAGAAAACCTCGATCAGGCGATGCTTGAAAAAGAACGCGCGATCGTTGCCGAGGAAGTCAAACAGAACAACGCCGGCAAACCGGAAAATATCCTTGAAAAGATCATCGAAGGCCGCATGAAGACGTTTATCGCCGAAAGCTGCCTGCTCGATCAGCCGTTCGTCAAGGATTCGTCCAAGACCGTTTCGCAACATGCTGCGGACAACGGCGTGACACTCAAAGGGTACACCCATTGGGTTCTCGGACGTTAATTCGAACAGCGTTCATTTACAGGCCCCGGCGCGGCCGGAACCGTCAGAATCAGGTAAGAGCCGCACATGGAACCCGGGTTTCATTTGCGGCTCTTCGTGTGTGTGCCCCAAATCGTCGTGATACCAACCGATTTCGTGCCATGACTCCACTGCTTCGTCCGCATTATCGACTCGAAAGCGTCGTTCAACTGACGCCGGATCGGCTTGCGGAATGGAACCTTCGTTCGCTGCTGCTGGACGTCGACAGTACGCTCAAGAAGTACGGAGCTTCGGAACTTCCCTCGGACGTTGCCGTTTGGCTGGAGGAAATGAAGTCGAACCGGATCGGTTTGTGTTTGGTGTCCAACGGCGCCGCAAGGCGGATCGGATCGTTTGCCGAGTCGGTCGGACTTCCGTTTGTCGCGCCGGCTTTCAAACCGCTGGCGATCGGCTGCCGTAAAGCGATGCGACAAATGCAGTTCGACCCGCGAACGACCGCGATGGTCGGCGACCAGATTTTCGCCGACATCATCGCCGCTCGCTTGGCCGGTATCACCGCCATTCTCATCAAACCGATCTCCCCCGAGCTGGAACCCCTCTGGACAAGATTCAAACGCCCACTTGAGAAAATGGTGGACAAATGAGAAATAAGAAATAAGAAATAAGAAATGAGACTCCTGCCTCCTGACTCCTAATTCCCGTGCATAATTTAATCAAGCCGTTGAGTTTTTTCGACACGTTCAGTCGCAAGTCGGGTGAGCAGGGGACGACGCATTACTGCCCGGGCTGCGGACATGGCGTCGTGCATAAACTGCTCGCCGAAGCGATGGACGAGCTCGGAATTCAGGACCGGACGATTCTTATTACGCCGGTCGGCTGCGCCGTTTTCGCGTACTATTATCTGGCGACCTCGGCGATTTCGGCGCCGCACGGCCGCGCCCCGGCGGTCGGGACCGCGATTTCACGGCTCGAAAAGGACGCGATCACGATTTCGTACCAGGGGGACGGCGACCTGGCGGCAATCGGAACGTCACACACGATCCATGCGGCCAACCGCGGAGAAAACATGATCGTGATTTTCGTTAACAATAACATCTACGGCATGACCGGCGGGCAAACCGCGCCGACTTCGCTGCTCGGCCAGAAAACGGCAACCAGCCCGGAGGGACGGCGTTTGGAGAACGAAGGTCCGCCGATTAAAATGGCGGAGATGATCGCGACGCTCTCCGCGCCGATCCTCGTCGCCCGCTCGGCGGTCAATACACCGAAAAACGTGCGGGAAACCCGAAAGCTGATTCGACGCGGCTTGCAGGCGCAAGCGGATAAAAAAGGGTACGTTTTCCTGGAAATTCTTTCCGCCTGTCCGACGAACTGGCATCTTTCGCCGGTCGATTCGTGCGAATGGATCGAAAACGTCGTGACCGGCGTCTTCCCGCTGGGCATACTCAAAGACACGATCGACGAAGCGACGCCGATGAACCGTGATGTCATTCCCGAAACGGCGTCGGGAAATTGGATCGACCGACTTTTCGGTTCCGACGAAGCGGTATCACAGTCGGCGCCCGAAGATTATGGCAATACGACCTTTCCCCTGCGGATCAAGTGTGCCGGTTTCGGCGGGCAAGGGGTCCTCTCGCTTGGACTGGGATTCGCGAATCTGGCGTCAAGCGAAGGGCTGGGAGTGACCTGGCTCCCGTCTTACGGCCCGGAAATGCGGGGTGGTGTCGCGAACTGCTCCGTCGTGCTCGGCAAAGAACCGATCGGCTCCCCGATCGTCGACCGGCCCGACGTTCTGATCGCGATGAACAAACCGTCGCTGATTCACTTCGGACCGACGGTTCCGGAGCAGGGGCATATTTTTTACAATCGGTCGCTGGTCGAAGAGATTCCCCGAGGCATCACGGCGAATCTTCATCCGATCGACGCGGCGAAAATCGCCGACCAAATCGGCAATCCCAAGGTGAGCAACACGGTTTTCCTCGCCGCCGTCGCAAGTGCACTACGGTTGTTCCGACGGGAAAAGCTCGAAGATTTCGTGCGCAACACATTTCCGCCCCAAAGCGACAACCGCCGCGACAACCTCGCCGCCGTCGAAGCGGGATGGGAGAGTAGTAGTCGGTAGTCAGTCGTCGGTAATTCATAATTCATAATTAAATCCGGTGGATCGCGACGAACTTGCTTTAGCGTATCTGGACCAGCTTCCGTTCGAGCCGTATCCGTTCCAGGAACAGGCGATTTTGTCGTGGTTTTCTTCGGAGCAGGGCGTTCTCGTCTGCGCGCCGACCGGGATGGGCAAAACGCTCATCGCCGAAGCGGGACTCTACGAAGCGCTTCACACCGGAACGAGAGCATATTACACGACGCCGCTGATCGCATTGACGGAGCAGAAATTCCGCGAAATCCAGGTCGCCGCGGAAAAGTGGGGCTTTGATAAAAACGACGTCGGACTCATCACCGGCAACCGCCGGGTCAATCCGGACGCGAAACTGCTCGTCGTCGTTGCGGAGATTCTATTTAACCGCTTGCTTGGCGTCGCAGGGAGCGTGGGCGCCTCGCCCGCGAATCTCCCATTCGATTATAACGAAGGGGGCGGTCCGATTTCCGAGGACTATATCCGACGCGCTCTTTCGTTCGACGACGTTTCGGTGGTCGTG
>JAVBPO010000058.1:0-4000 GCA_031549565.1 Thermoguttaceae bacterium | reverse complement strand
GTGCCGTTGAGCGCGGCTATTTTGCGGTTTGCCATTTCCGCCGAAGCCGCCATCGCGATCAACAAAGGTATCCCCGTAAACAAGGCAACCTTTGCCGCCAAGAGAACGATACTGTTTGCCAAGTGATTCGCCGTGACCGCCGCCAACGCCATCTGTATCGTCATTCCTTTCCAGTAGGCCGTGACGACGGCCATTGCGGCGAGCATCAATCCGTATTTGATTACGGTTCCGAGCGCATGCGAAATACCGATCAACCCTAGCCTCGCGGCATCGCTGACCGGCATGGAATGAGCGGCAAAGTCGATGACTTCTCCCGTAAGGGAAGCGATTTTCCGTGTCGTAGCTTCCACTTCTCTTCCGAGATGAATGATGTTCTCGACGGATTCGCGACACGAACGGATAAATCCCGTCGCGAACTGGACCGAGGATCGACGCGACACTTTTTCCATCACCTCCATTTTCTGGCTGGCGGTTTCAACTTCGCTCGCCAAATGATGGGTTTCGGAAACAGTCGACGCAATCCCCTTGTTGTAGGATTGCATTTTCGCCTGAACTTCGATTGCCAAACTTGCGATGGTCGCCATAGTGTCACCTGAATCGATTGCAAAAATTCATCAAACTGTTTTTTTGCTGCTGGAGCAAATCCTCTTCGGTCGGCTCGAAAACTAACTTGAACACCAAAAGACAATCTTCCAGTGTGATTTTATCATCACATCCCGCAATCTGCCCGGCGACCGAGTAGATCGCATGACAGATTTGCGCAATATGGTAGTCGGCTCGCTGTTGGCCGAAAGGACCAACAACCTTGGCGAACCGCTTCCAGGATTTTAATTCCCGGGCCGAGATTCGGTCTTTTAATTCTTCGACGGGGATTCCGAGAGCAAGCGAGAGATAATGCCAGAACTTCCAACCGTCGTCGTTTGCGAGTTTTTTAGCAGTTCCTCTTCGTCTTCGTCCGAAAGGTCGTTCAAATCCTTAGTGGCGTTGTAAATCCGTGAAAGCGGTCTCACGGACTTTTTCGTCAGCCACTCGACATCTTCCGGCTTGAAGATCAGGTTCCCGTTTTCGTCGCAGCAAACAAGGATCGCCAGTCGCGCCCGGACGTCGGCCAGGTTCATTTTTTGCTTGCGACCGTTCACCGAAATCAATCCGGCCTCGAAATTGTCTTTTTCGCGACCGGTCATTTCGCGGACGAACACCGTCGTCGTTTGCGGCTGTCCGGTTTCCGGATCGAGCGGACCCCATTCGGTCACATCGACCTCGACCATATTGAAACGATCCGCCTGTGTCGCCATTTCTCTCGTTAAAATTCCCATGATTTTCCTTATGCAGATTGTTGAAATAAAAAAGTAATCGAAAACAGTTTGCGAGGTTTAACCGTAGAGCGACTTGGGAATTTTTCCGTTGTTCGTCTTGCCGACTTTGACGGCCCCGCTCACCTTGAATTTCAATTCGGAACCGATCACCTTGCCGTAATCGCCGTTGATTCCGCCGCCGCCAAGGTAGTTGACGCCGCCGGACCACCACACTTCAAGCTGTTCCGGTTCGTCACAGGTCGTGGCGAGCATGAGAACGAACTGCGGCGTGATCGTTCTCGAATGTTTCACCGGGGCAATGTCCGGCTTGCCGACGTCGGGATTGAAATAAGTTTTCAAATTGATATCGCCGGGATCGAGGCCTCCGCTGATAAACGTCTTGTAAATGCCGCCGATCAACTGATCCTGATACTCTTCGGAATCGGCGGTCTCACCGCTCCCGGTGAAGCTGCCGATCGGCCAGCCTTTGAGGAGGTTTTTCGCGGTGTCCGCTTTGATCCCCGTGCTTTCCTTGACAAGAGGAAACAGGAGAACGTGAACACCCTTTGCAACGAGTGCCTCATAGGCTTCGTCCGTGATTTGAGAAATAATGGTATTTTCGGGTTCAGGCATGGTTATCCCTTTCTATCGGTTAAATTTGTGAATGATACTAAAAGTACGAAATACGTCGTGTTCCTTGCGTTCGGGAACGATCCCGATTCCCGCCTGCTCGCGAACGATAGAAAGGATTCCCGACCCTTTGGTTCGCTCCAGGGATTCAAAGGCTCTGTAAATCACGTCGGCGGCGAAATCGCAGATTTGAACCGCCTGCCTCCGGTCCGCCGCCAGACAGCGGACCGTGATCGGCGTCGTTTGATACAGAGACGAAAGCTGACTGTTTTCGATGTCGCTTGTTCCTTCATGCACGTAAAGTCGAGGCGTTCCGTTCCAGTCGGCACCGAGAACGATATCGCCGCCATGCTGGCATTTCGGAAGCCCTTTTTCCTTAACCAAGGAATCGCAAGCAATCTCGAAAATCGATTTCATCTCAAACACCTTTGAATGACCGTCTGATAAATTGTTTTGATCTGCTCCAGCGATTTTTGAATGGCTCGCTCACGAAACGGGTTGGGCTCCACACCTCTTTTTGTTCCGAGTTCGACCAGGTGCAAGTACCGAACCGCCGGGTTTCGCTTTTCCAGTTTGCGAACTGTTTTTTTTCGGACGCGGTATCTCATCACTCGCACGTGCGGGCGAACTTTATGGCCTTGAACATGAACAACCGTTGATCCGCCTCCCCGCTGTGAATAATCCTTGTACTCGACTTGTTGGTAACTGAATTCATGTTGGGGAGGCTTTAACGAAACCGATACGCTTCCTCCCGGGCTGATATGGACTTTTGGCTGTATGGAGTCACGCAAAAGCCCGGTCCGGACCGGCGATTCCGAACGGACGGCATTCCTCAATAAATCCGATATTTCATTTTTCGCCGCCTTTTCAATTTCTTCACGTACCGTCCGACTGGATCGCAAGAGAGCGTCGACGACCTCTTTTTCGTTCTCCAGATGAACCTTAATCATTTTTTCGATACTGTTTCGTACAAACTCTCATCATGACGCCGTAATTCCCGGAATCGAGCCAGGTCGGATGTCCGTTTCCGGAATCGACCACGAATTCACGGTCTTCAACACCGAAACGAACGAATATTTTATCCCCTTCGGACGGATTGACGCCACGATTTCTCTTGAAAAATTTCCGCTTGTCCAAAATAAACACCCGCTGCGAGTCGTAAAGCGGATAATCGCCGAAGACGATCCGGCCCGGTGCGGCCTTGGTCGGAGTGACGGTAATCGGAAACTTCCACCCCTCCACGCTTTTGTAAATCGCCTTCAGGCCCGTATCCTCTTGCAGGGTCTTCAGGTGTTCGATTTCAGCTATTTCCAGTTCGTTCATTCGACCGTGATATAATCTTCAAAGGGCATGACGTGCCCCTGCGTGGAGACAAACTCGAACCGAACGACATAAACACCCGGCTCCAAAAACATGTAAGGCTCGATCGGCGGGATGTATTTGAAATTCACATCAAAGGGCGATTCGCCGAACACTTCATAAAAACTGTCTTGGAATCGTCTCGGCTCGATGATCGCCGATTTATCGATGATAACGTCCTGAAATCCTTCGACCGGAATGTTTTCGTATTCCCGGGTCACTAGTCCGCGATAAACCTGTTCGCGACGGGAAAGCGACATTTTGATCGTGTCAACATCTTCGGCGGTCATCGGAACGCTCACGATGTTGTCGGTCGTCTCGATAAATTTTTCGAGATACCCGATAAAAAACGGCGTCTCTTTCGTGACCAAAATTGACGTACAAACAAATTTCGGCATTACCCACCTATGATATTTATCTTGTTCTTCAATACGCCCACAGCGGATTTTCTCGCCCTAATAATGATTTTCTCACCGCCGATCGAAGTCGCCCGCGTCCTTGCCGTCACCGTGCTCCACGGGCTTTCGCCGCCGTCGCCGAACGCTCTCACGCGGAATTCGTAGTCCGTTTCCGGGGTCAAGCCGGTGATCGTCGCGGTTGCGTTCGAGCCCGTGTAGACCTGGCTCCACGCCGTGCCGCTTCTTTGCTCCACGACGTAGCCGGTCGCGCCCGCAGACGCCGTCCAGCGGAGCGTCACGCGGTCCGTGCCCGGCGTC
>JAVBPO010000024.1:0-56971 GCA_031549565.1 Thermoguttaceae bacterium | reverse complement strand
CGGGGCTTGCCCCGCGTTTGTGGGGTGAAACGCCGACTCATGCGGGGAAATTTTTTAGCATGACGATTTCCTAACAAACGCGGGGCAAGCCCCCGCCGCTAATATTTTATAATATGAACGATAATCATCATCAAAACGGCGGTTGTCCGCGCGATCCGGAGCGGCGACGACTGCTCGAAGCCGCGGTACTGGGCGGAGCCGGTTTGGCCGGAGCCTCTTTACTCAGTTGTGAAGAAAAAATCCTCGCCGCCCGCTTGGAAGAAGAAACGAAAGTGGATGGCGTCGCCGGAGCGACCCGATCGCTGACGAACTGGGCCAAGCTCGAAGACCTGAAAAAGAAACCGCCGAAAGTCAAAATGGGCAAGTTGCGAATCAGCCGGATCATTCTCGGCGGCAATTTGTTCGGCGGGTGGGCGCATTCCCGCGATTTGATTTACGTTTCCGACCTCGTGACCGCGTACCACACGCCGGACAAGATTCTCGCGACGTTCCAATTGGCCGAGGCGTGCGGGATCAACGCGTTTCTGTCGCATTATTCTCACTTCGCGATGATCAAGCGATACTGGGACGCCGGCGGGGACATGCACTTTTTCGCCGACTGCCGCAGCCCGGAGGAAACGAAAATCTCGATGGATCAGGGAGCGAGCGCCTGTTACGTGAACGGCGAAAAGACCGACGAACTCGTCGCCGGAGAGAAGTTCGACGTCCTCGAAGCGCACCTGGAGCAGGTTCGCAAGGAAGGGCTCACCGCCGGACTGGGGGCGCATCGACTGATTACGGTCCAGAAAGTCATGGAGCGTGGAATCACGCCCGATTTCTGGATGAAGACGTTTCACCACACGAACTACTGGTCCGCGCAGCCGAAAAACGAACACGACAACATTTTCTGCCGCGAACCGGAAGAAACGAAAGAGTTTATGAAAACGATGCCGCTCCCCTGGATCGCGTTCAAAACGCTGGCCGCCGGAGCGATTCATCCGAACGAAGGATTTCGTTTCGCGTTCGAAGGCGGTGCCGACATAATTTGCGTCGGCATGTACGATTTCCAGATGGTCGACGACGTCAACATCGCCGTCGGTGTCCTGGACAACAAGGATTCGCTCAGTCGCCAGCGGCGTTGGACCTGAGAGGGGCTAACGTAAAATGGGTAAAATGACAGACAAAAGGTGGTAAGCCGGGAAGGATTTCGATCTGAAAATCCGGTCCCCTCTCCCCGGAAATACCGGGGAGAGGGGACCGGCGTTTTGGCGGTTTTAACCTGTTTATCCATTGCCTGCTTTACCTAAATTACGACAGCCCCGCCATTCCTCAAAACACGTCGTCCTCGACCGGATCGAGGAATCCTTCCAACTGGCGGCACCGGAGCGGGTTTTGCAGTTTCTGGACCGCTTTGGCTTCGATCTGGCGGACGCGTTCCCGGGTGACCTGGAAAATGCGTCCGACCTCTTCGAGCGTGTACGAATAGCCCCCTTCCAGACCGTAACGGAGCTTGAGAATTTCGCGTTCACGAGGGGTGAGCGTTTTGAGGACCTTGCCGATTTCGTTGCGGAGCATTTCGTTCGACGCTGATTTTTCCGGACGATCGAAGCTGTTGTCGGACACGAATTCGCCGAAACAGGTATCATCCATATCGCCGACCGGATGTTCCAGCGAGATCGGGTTGGCGCCCATCTGCATGATCCGGCGGGCTTCCTCGACGGTCAGATCCGCGGCTTCGGCGATTTCCGTGATGCTCGGCTCGCGGCCGGTTCGCTGGTAAAGATTGCGTGACGCCGCACGGAGTTTCGTGAGCGCATCGATCATGTGGACCGGAATCCGGATCGTTCTCGCCTGTTCCGCGATCGCGCGGGTAATCGCCTGACGGATCCACCAGGTTGCGTAGGTCGATACTTTGTAACCGCGACGGTATTCGAATTTGTCGACCGCCCGCATCAGGCCGGTGTTTCCTTCCTGGATCAGGTCGAGAAAGCTCATGCCGCGATTACGGTACTTTTTCGCGACCGACACCACGAGCCGCAGATTGCCCCGGGAAAGTTCGCTCTTCGCCTGTTCGTAAGCGGCAAGACGGGATTTCATCAGTTGCACCCGATTGCGGAGCGACCGTGGGCTTTCCTGGGCGGTGAGGATCAACTGCCGCAGCTCGTCGCGGAGCATGATCCGGCGTTCGGGCAGCATGTTCGATTTCGTACTGGAAAGGAGATTGCGAATCGCGTCCATCCGTTCGGACATCTTTTCGAGCTGTTTCATCAGGGCGTGCACCCGGCGGGTTCGCAGACTCATTTCCTCGACGAGAATCAGAGCTTTACGGCGACGCTGCAAAAACCGGGTTCGAGCCTGTTGTTTGAGTTTGGCCGGCGTGCTTTTGCGAACCAATAATTCGAAGTCCGAGGTCGTCGATTCGAGCAGAGCGGCGAGCGTTTTTAGATTCGACGGCATTCGCTTGAGAATTTGCTCTTTCGAGAGCCGTTCGGTGATCGAGATTTTCATGGTCCGGTCGAACGGGAGTTTGCCGTGATAAACTTTCGTCAGGACGCCGAACGCCGTTTGCAGAGCCAGCGGGCTTTCCATGACACTACGGCGAAACATGCGGCGGGTCAACTCGATTTTTTTCGAGCAGGCGATTTCCTCGTCTTTGGTGAGCAGGCCCAGACTCGACATTTGGTTGAGATAAAGCCGGATCGGATCGCTGCTCCATCGTTCCACTTCTTCGGGCAGTTTCGGAGCCGGTTTTTCGGGGCGTTCCTCTTCTTCGGCGGCAAGAGGATCCAGTTCGTCGTCCTGGAGTTTGAAGAGTTCTTCGTCGGACATTTCGTCGTCGGTCAGCTCGATATGTTGCTGGTCGAGCGAATCGATAAACTCCGACAGGTGCATCGTGTCGAACGAATCGTCGTCCGGCATCCGCTCGACAATTTCGTCAAGCGTCAAATGTCCCTGATTTTTTCCTTTGGTAATGAGGTCCTGGAAATCACATTCGAAAAAGTCCATCCTTGGCATAGTAAACTCCTTGTTTCCACGTCAATCCTTTGACGTGCTGGGTTGAAAAAATGAGTAGTAAGTAGTGAGTAGTCGGTAGTCGGTTTATTTTTTGATCAATCAGTGTTGCTCCGTTAGCGGCGGGGCTTGCCCCGTGTTTGTGAGGGGAAACGTCGCTTCCGACGAACGCCCCAAGTGAAACCGTCTGCACAGCCCAGCCCGGGGCAAGCCCCGGCGCTAACGATTCCTCGCCCTGTCGAGTATCTCCTGCAACTTGGTCCGTTTTTCCTCCTTGCTGAGCGTTTCGTTTTTCAGGTCGCTCAACTCGCCCGGATTGCGGCGTTTGATGTCCCGACGCGTGAATCCTTGCACGATTTCGGTAATCAACTGCTGCTTCCGGACTTCGTCCATTTCCGGGCCGAGCCCTTTGTCGCCCGCTGATTCGTCCAGTTCGACCAAAAGGCTTTTGACCGCCGGATCGTCGAAATGAACCAAAATTTTGTGAAAGGAACATTCCCGCTCTTCCGCTTGTATTCCACGCCAGAGCGATTGAACCTTTTGCGCGAGCGGCGACTGGATCCACTCGTCCGGTATCATATTGTCGAGCGTCTCGAACGTCGCCGGATCGGCAAACCACAGTTCGAGCATTTCCCGCTCCAAGGCGTCCGGGATCAGTTCGGGCCGGTTCCAGGAGGAGGTTTCCTCGACGAGCTCTTCCCCGGCGACACCACCGTAATTTTTCGTTTGCGATTTGCGTTCTTTCTGTTCTTTCAGCCGCTTCCGAATCTCCGATTCCGGAACGCGAAATTGCTCGGCCAACCTTGCGATCGTTTTCACGATTCGCAGTTGAACCGGATCGTTCGAACTCCTCAAATTCAATGGAGCAGAGGCAATCAACGCAATCATTTGGTCGAGCGCCCGGCTGGAACCGACGATATCCTTTTCAATATTCACCCCCCGTGTCGTCGCCCGAAACGCATGTTCGAGAACGTCGAGTCCCTGCTCCCGCAACAGTTCTTCAAATCGTTCTTTCCCTTGCTCCAACAAAAACTCGCAAGGATCCGCTCCGGCGGGGAGCGTCACGATCGTTAAATCGACTCCTTGGGCGACAAACAGTTCGAGGACTTCATTGGCTCGCTTCTGTCCGGCGGTATCACCGTCGAGAACGAGTACCATTTTCTCGACAAACCGTTCCAGAGTCTTAATATGGTCCGGTCCGAGCGCGGTTCCCAAAATCGCGACGGCATCACCGATCCCGCATTGGTGTGCCATGATCGTGTCGGTGTACCCTTCCATGATCAAGGCGCGTTTCGTCGTTCGCATCGCCAATCGCGCGATGTCCAAACCGTAAAGCTGTTTCGACTTGGAAAAAATCGGCGTTTCCGGCGAATTGACATATTTCGCAGGGTTTTTCAACGGCGAATTCGGCAGGATTCGACCGCCGAACGCGACGGTTCGATCCTGGGTGTCACGGATCGGGAACATCAATCGTCCGCGAAACCGGTCGTAAATTCGTTCCGTATTTCTCTCTTCGTCTTTGTACCGGGCCAACACGCCGGCGGCCTCCAGGCATTCGATCCGGCGTGGGACGCCGCCGACTTTGTTCATCAGCCAGCTTCCGTCCAACGGTGAATATCCGATCTGGAAATCACGGACGCTTTGTTCGTTGATCCCCCGTTCCAGCAAATATTTTCGTGCGTTTTCCGCTTCGTCCAGCGTCAGCAGCGCTTCATGATACTGCTTCCGGACCCAATCCATCGTGTTGAACAAGGTCCGCCGATCGATCGGTTGGGGGGCCGCGACCGATTCGCCTTCTGCTTCGCCCGCTTCATCCAACAGGGCGTTCGGATCGCTTATGCTTTGCTCGCTCGGATTTCTTTTTCGCTCGCTTACGCGTCCCGCTCTGTTTTGTCGTCTGACGTCTTCCAGGGAAATCCCGGTCATTTCGGCGAGGATTTCAAGAGCTTCCTTGAAATCGACCTTCTCCATCTGCATGATGAACGAGAAGATGTCTCCGCCGACATTACAGACCCAACACCTGTACGATTGGCGCTCGGGATTCACCTGGAGACTGGGACGTGAATCGTCGTGCCAAGGGCAACGACCGACGTAATTTCGACCGGCTCGCTTGAGCGGCACGAAACGGGAAACCAACTGCACAATATCGATTGCGTCCTTGATTTGCTCCTTGATCCGGTCGTAATCGCTATACGACATTTCACCCCGCTTACGTAACTAAGAGGAGACGTCCATTTCTCATTCAGTGAATCCATTCGCTAATCACCGCCGGATTCGCTTCGCTCATCGTCGCAACCTCCAGCAGTGGGTGGAAGTGTAAACTATTTTGAAAATTCCGTCAATACCAAAAAATTTTGATTCAAGAATTTCGCCCAACGAACCGACAAGCCCGCAATTTTCTGCACATCACGAAGTCCACATGGAAAAATCCCTCACTTACGCTATAAAGTATCCATGGATAAATAGATTCCAACCGCCAATCCTCTATCCTCTATCCTCTATCCTCTATCCTCTATCCCATGCCCCTCACTCTCATCGCGAGGTCCGGCGGAGTTGACAGCAGCGTTGCCGCGTCGATGCTGCTCGAAAGCGGGGATGCGGTCGTCGGGGTTTACATGCGGCATCCGCTCCAGATTCATCCCGAAGAAGCGGACGACGCCCAAAAAGCAGCCGATTCGCTGGGCATTCCGCTTCATTTCGTCGATATTACCGAGCCGTTTCGGGAGATTACCGACCGGTTTTGTGAAGATTATCTCGCCGCGCGAACACCGAACCCTTGCGCTCTGTGCAACCGTAAAATCAAGTTCGGACGCCTGCTCGAATTCGCCGATTCGATCGGCGCCGACTTTTTCGCGACCGGACATTACGTTCAAATCGGCTCGTTCGCGGACGGTTCCCCCGCTTTGAAACGGGCCGAGGATTTAAGCAAGGACCAATCGTATCTCCTTTACGGAATCGCCCCGAATTCGCTGAAGCGGCTCCGTTTCCCACTCGGCGAACTCTTGAAATCCGAGGTCCGGGAAAGAGCCCGCAAGATCGGTTTGCATGTTTCCGAAAAGAAAGATTCGCAGGAAATTTGCTTCGTCGAGCCGCACAAGCATGTCGATTTCATCCGGGCGCGAAATCCAAACTTGGACACGGCGGGGCATTTTGTCTCGACAAACGGAAAAATTCTCGGCCAACACGACGGATACGAACAGTTCACGATCGGGCAGCGTAAAGGAATGAAAGTCGGGTTCGGGGAGCGGGTTTTCGTTGTCCGGATCGACGCGGCCACGAAAAACGTCGTGATCGGCAGCCGGGACGATCTCGAAGTGCGACAACTCGTCGCCGAAGAAGCGAATTGGTTCGTTCCCTGCACCGTGGGGGATTCGTTTCGCTGTCAGGTCAAAATCCGATACCGCAACGAGCCGAGCCCCGCGGAAGTGTTTATCACGAAAGAAGGTGAATTCCGTGTCCGGTTCGACGCTCCCAAACACGGCGTCGCCCCGGGCCAGATCGCCGTCTGTTATCGGGATAATCTCGTACTCGGCGGGGGTGTTATCGTTCGTAATTCTGAAATTGTCGATCCGACTTCGACCGGGGGCTTCTCATAATCTCATACCGTGCTACGGTCTATCTGGGGCAGTGCAAAACAACGACTGTTGGCTGACCAATCTTTCTTCGCCGAAACGCTCGAAGCGATGAAACAGGTCGATGTCGTCAAGTGAACGTCCAAACGAGTTTCCCCATGCCCCGGCTCGCACTCCACTGGCAAATCCTTCTCGCGATCGTGTTCGGTTGCGGGTTCGGATATGGTTTTCCGGAACAGGTCGGTTACGTCTCCTGGCTCGGCGATCTGTTCATGCGGCTGTTGAATATGGTCGTCGTTCCGCTGGTCTTCTGTTCGTTGGTGTCAGCGATCTCCGGGATTAAAACCGGCGGCAAACTCGGCCGGCTCGGCGGCAAAACGGTCGCCATTTATCTGCTGAGTTCCTTGCTTGCGATCCTGACCGGACTCGCCTTGGTCAATCTGATCCGGCCCGGCATCGGTGTCGATGTGTCTCACGAAAACGATGTCGTCGCCATGAATCTCGAAGCGAAGCCGCTTCGGGGAACGCTTTTGGACATCGTTCCGAAAAATCTTTTCGCCGATATGGCGGGCGGTAACCTTCTCCCGATCGTCGTTTTCGCAATCCTGTTCGGAATTGTTCTCGCCCGATTGCGACATGAAACGATGAATCAAGGGCAAATGGGTGAAAAAGACGGAACGTCAATCGAAACGCTCGTTCGCCTGTTCGACGGCGGTTTCGCAGTCATGATGAGATTGACTTCCATCATTCTCACGTTGGCACCACTCGGCGTATTCGGGATCATTGCGAAAAACATCGCCCTGTTCGGCGGGGAATCGGACGGCTTTGTCAGGCTCGGGCAAGGATTGGGACTGCATTTCCTGACGGTTCTTGCGGCTCTGTCGATTCACCTGTTCATTACACTGTCGCTTATTCTTCGGTTCGTCGGACGGTGTCACCCCTGGAAACACCTGCGAAACATGAGTACCGTACTTCTTACGGCGTTTTCGACGGCCTCTTCCAACGGGACGTTGCCGATGACACTACGCGACGTCGTCGAAAAAGACGGCGTTTCGGAAGAGACGGCCGGATTCGTGTTGCCGCTCGGCGCAACGGTCAACATGGACGGCACGTCCCTTTACGAATGTGTCGTGGTACTCTTCGTCGCCCAGGCTTACGGTATCGACCTGACGATCTTCCAACAGTTCCTGACCGTCCTTTTGGTCCTGCTGACCGGGATCGGCACGGCGGGCATTCCGATGGCGTCGCTGGTGATGATCGTCATCGTTCTCAACGCGGTCGGACTTCCTCCGGAGGGAATCGGACTGGTACTGGCTGTCGATCGTCCGCTGGATATGTTTCGCACGGCAATCAACGTTTACGGGGATTCCTGCTGTGCCGTCATCGTCGCCAAAAGCGAAGGGGAAGATATTGCGGTCTGAATAAAGGAGGTACGGAATCAACCGCAGGCCGCGGAGCAAAGTCGCAGGGGTTCCGTTTCCATCATTACCGAGGATCGCCCGATCGGCCGCTGGATCGTAAGCAGATACGGAGGGGGCTTCGAGATGCGATGACGTTGGAAGAGTTCGAATATCGTTTCGTCGAAACGTAAATCACTTCTCCGTTCTCTTCCGTGGAGTTGCACGACGGGCGTTCAATCGAATTGGAGCAGTCCGAAGGATTTGCCGTTTTGTCCGGTTTGGTCGCGATTTCCCGAGTTGCAAATTTCCAGACCGACGCCGGGAACGATTCGACGCAGCGAAATTCCCCACGCGGTTTCGGAACTCGGCGGGAATTCGGTCAACTGGTCCAGCGGAATCGCCGCTTCGATCATCCAGTAATGTTCGTCCTCTTCCCGGGCGACGTACCAGGCCGGATTCCAGCTTTTGTCCCCGCAGCATTCGTCGGCGACCCAACCCCGGTAATCGACCGTGAGCTTGAAAAACGTCACGCCGTCGCGGTCGGTGTCCAGAAAAATTTCGACGCGATCCTCGTTCGTCAAATCGGGGTCTCGCGGCCGGGGCGAATCGTCCGGCGGCGGATACGTGAATTCGTTCGATTTTCGACACCGCAGCGCCACGTAGAGATTGTCGTCGTCGTACCGGAACATCGCTTGCGTACCCAAGTCGGAAGTTTCCTGCGATTCGAGCGCGGTTCGAGCCGAAGCCAACGCGATCGGGCCGGTTTGCGGATTTTGCGAAACCGATTTCGGCGTGAACGAAACAATCGGCGTTTCAAACCAGAACTTCCGATCGAGTTCTTCGTCGAACAGGCCGTCCAAGTATGGTGGAACCTGCGATTTTGTCGCGGGAATCTGCGCAACGGATATTTTCGGTTTGATTTGCAGGGCGCTGAATTCTTCCGGCCCGTACATTTTCAAGAGTTGCGCAAACTGCTTCGCGGATTCCACCCGAATCATCTCGCGACGCTGCTGATCGGCGGAATCGATCGGATTCATTTCGTCGAGCCCGAGTTTTCGTTTCGTCCACCAACGGATTTCTTCCGACGAGTCGTATCGAATCAACCACTGAAGCGCGACGACCGAATACGGGTGTTGCGGGAATTGTTCGACCATTTGAACGAAAATCGATTCCGTGTCGTTCCAGCGGTTTTGCGATTGGAATCGCAACGCGATTTCCAGCAGCATTTCCGGGAGGCGGTCCGGTTCCATTTCACCGAGCAGACCGCCGAGAATCGCGATCGTATTGAGATTCGAATCGGGGGACGAATTTTGCGTCGCCTGGTCGCACAGTTGGAGAATCTGGTGTCGCCGTTGTGCACGACGACGGTTCATTTCCGCTTGATCGGCGTTGTTCCCGAGCGGAACGCGGCGTGCTTCCGTTCCCGGGGCAATCGCAACACCACTGAACAGGTCGTTTTTCATCCCCGGCGTCCCCGCGAAGTCGTCCAACAGCGGTTGGAAGCCGGTTCGGGCGGACCATTGCGTCGGGTTCGGCTGAATCAATCCCCGGGCCTTGAACGTCAACTCGTCCAGAGAACGCCCGATTCTTGTCGCGTATTCCGTGGAGTCAAGGTTGATCTCGCCCTGAAATTCCCCGGAAACGAGGTAAAGTTTTCCCGTTTTCCAAGGCGTCAAACCGGCTTCGTGAATCTGTTCGGGAAAAATGTTCGGGTCGGCGGCCGCACGGATGGCTTCGGAAAGTTCCCGGGAGAGAAATTGCCGACTCGCGGTATCACCGCTTCGGGAATCGGACGTCAACACGACGTTCGGTTTCCACATCCGGAGATTTCGCACGAGATTTTGCCGAAACCGCAGGAGCCCTTTGCCGCCGTTTTCTCTTTCGATCCGCTGGACGACTTTGCCGATCGGCATTTTCGTTTCCGCCGGATCAAGCGAGAATCCCCAACTTTGTGACGCCCCGATTCCGCCGCAGCGAACGACCGCTTCGTGAACGGCTTCGATCGGATTTTCGTCCGATTGCGAAAGGATTTCGACGCCGCAAAGATATCCGAGTTCTTCCCCGTACTGGACGATTGTTTCCAGCGGAATTTCCTCGCTTTTCATGGCAACGCCGAGCATCGCGAGCCGCGAGCCGCCGAGCCGCTGGACGGTCCAATGGACGCCGCCGTCCAAGGTTTCCAGGATCGTTCCCAGATCGCCGACGGCATAGCCGCGGGTGGCGTCAAAGAACCGGATTTCCCGAATCGGCGTCGTGATACCGGTCGTCGCAGTGTTCCAGGTTCGTCCCGCGTCTTTGGAGTAAAAAACGATCGAGCCGGGCGTACCGGCGATCCAGACGTTGTTTTCCCTCGCGAACACGGTTTGGAAGTCGAACAGTGAAGCGGCATTTCCGGGGAGAGGTGTCGCCGCGTTTTGCCATTGTTCGCCGTGATCATAGGAATTGAGAACGAGTCCCCCTTCGCCGACCAGCCAACCGTTGGCGGCCCCGGGAATTGATTTGAGAAACACATCCAACGCGACGGGACGCCGCAATCCGAGCGGGAGATGATTCGATTCGCGCACGGCTCCTTGCAGCACCCTCAACGAACCGTCCGAAGCGAGACCGGCGCCGGTTTGCGGGTCCAGGAAACGAAAATCGTTCCAGCCGACGTTGGAGGAACCGGGCAGCGGGCTCCAACTGCGACCGCCGTCGTTCGTTTGAAACAGGCCGCCCTGCGACATTGCCGTCGAATCCCCGGCGGCCCAACCGTAGGAACGGTTTTCCATCTTGACACGTCGCAGAGTCGGCAGGAACGGCGTCGGGATCCGCGTCCAGTTTTCGCCGCCGTCGTCCGTTTTGAGAATGACGCCTTCGCACTTGTTCAGGAACGGTTTACGAAAACCGCCGACCGCGACACCACGCATCGGGTCGGTAAACGAGACGCCGTACAACGGGCAATCGACGGGCGTTTCGGTGAGCGTCCAGTTGCGGCCGCCGTCGACGGTCTTCCAGATCGTTCCGCGATCCCCGACCGCGTATCCGTTTTGCGCATCGGTAAAACAAATATCATACAGCCGGGCGTCCGCTTGAAGTTCCCGCTTGAAACGCTGCGACGGCGTCTCTTGTTGGTGGGGAGCGTGCGTGATTTCGGGTTCGTACCGAATTCCCTGATCGACTTCCGGAGTGGAACCGCCGGACATTTGCTCAAACGGATCGTGAAGACGGCTCGGCTGCGGCTGGAGCTGCGGAGTGGCGTCAAACTGGCGTGGAACGAAACTCGGAGGAGCCGAAGCGGGAGCCGTCGCGGCAGATTGATTTCTTTTCGCCCGGGATTTCGACATTTTGAGTTCTTCGGCGATCGACTGCAACGCCGGATTCTGGGCAAGAACCGACGTGGAAAGCAAGACGAAAAAAACGAACGCCGGTCCCCCGGCTGATAAACGAAACGGCGTTAGCATGGATTGAAATCCTTTGTAACAAGATTTTTCCTGGGACCGCAGGCATCTTGTCTGCACCTGGGTCTGCGGGCTTCCAGCCCGCAGTATGAAACGGTCGGACACCATGCAAACGGTGCCTGGCCGCCCACTGGCAGGCAAGATGCCTGCGGTCCCAGCGGGGGGCAATTATTTCCGGATCGACGAACTGTTTTCGACGATCGCTTGTTGAATTTTCGCGGCGGACTGGTAATATTTGTCCGCTTTGTCCGGCTCGTCAAGTTTGCTCCACATCGTCGACAGGTTCGAATAGGGGATCAGCAACGCGGTCATTTCCAAATATCCGTGGTCCACCGCCGCTTTGATCTTTTTCAAACCGAGTTCGGAAAGCCGGATCGCTTCCGATTTTTGATCCGTCTCCCAGTACGAAACGCCCATACTCACGAGCATTTCGCCGACCCGACCGGTTTCCTCCGGTCCGAGGCCGGGCAGGATGTCGTCGAAGATCGGCAATGTTCGGTCGAACCAGACGATCGCCGCACGGTGGTTCTTCATGCCGATCGCGTGAATCGCTCCGAGCCGGAAATAAAGCCGCGAAAGGAGGTAATAGTCCGCTTCGCTCGTTCGGCCTTCGATCCCGTGCTCAATCATGTCCACGGTCGGCTCCCCGTACTTCAGTGCCGCCGAATACTGTTTACGGCGTTGGTACGATTGAACGGCTTCGAAAAGCGCACAGCCGGATTCCCATTGAATTTTTCGCCGGTTGATCGGATCGTCGCTTACGTTGATCAGTTCTTCGGTCGCGGTGAGAACGTCCTGGATGTACGGTTCGATGCTCGACGATTCGGTAATCACCGACTGCGCCGAAAGCCCGCAAAGCGCGACCCGGAACAGGTATTCCCGGATGAGTCGCTTTTTCGAGACGACTTCCGGGTCTTTGAGGACTTCCTTAACGCTGGCGAACCATTTCTCGATCGCGGACCACTTATTGTCCCAATTTCCAAGGGCGATGTCCTTCACGACGCCGAGCTGGGCGTTGACCAAAACTTCCCGGGCGGTGCTGCGAACCGTCGGATTGGAATGTTCCCGGAGCGGAATCGCGATATCGAGCGCTTCCTTGTGGTAGGAATATGCTTGTTCGCAATTCACACCGGCGCCTTGTCGGTACAGATCGCCGAGCAGACACAGAGCGACCGCTTTTTGATGCTGGTATTTTTCGCAAAGCGGGAGCATTTCTTTCAGGTACATTTTCGCGTCTTCGATCCGGTTCATCACCATCAGGGTTTTCGCGAGCGTGATGTGATACTGCGGCATCGTCTGGTCGAGTTCCAACGCTTTCTGGATGTGTTCCATCGCCGTTGCGCCGTCGCCGCCGGCCAATTCGACTTGGGCGAGGAGCCAATACGATTCCGGATTGTCGGGGTCGTAAAAAATCGCCGCTTTCAAATCGTTCATCGAATCGCTCGGCGAGTCTTCCAGATATCCCTTGGCCCGAATCACGAACGGATCGGCGGTGATCGGGAGGATCGCGATCTTTTTGACCATCGCCGAGGGAATCCCCGGCTCCTCCGACGGCGTGTAGATCAGCGTGAGCCCTTTTTCCGGAAACATCAAACCGATCACGTCGCCGTGTTCGTCCGCGAAGGAAACCGGTCGCGCTTTTTGAAGTTCCGCGGCAAGTAATTCGCGAACCTGGTCGACCGGATACGGTTCGGAAAACGAAACTTCGACGGAGTGAACCTTGTCGTTCTCGAAGAGGATTTCGATATGATTCAGTTCATCGACCGAGTACAGATGGGCCGTTCGCGAACCGACCTTGGTCATTTTTTGGGGAGCGCCGAGTTTTTCGACGACGACATCCGCATTGCTGGTTCCGGGCTGAACACCGAGAAATGTCGCGCTTTGGAAATGGGGGCGATCGTGATGAGTGTCGTTTCGGCTGTCTTCGACCGGCTTAATTGACGCTGCGACTTCCGGGGCGGAACCGAGCGAGTTGTCGCGTGAGGATACATTGGGACGAATCGGAGCGATCGGCTCTCCTTCCGAAGCGCGTTTCGTGTTCCTGTTCAATGGGGACGATTCGAGGGATTCGTCGGATTTCGGCGGCGCGGCGATGCTCCGGGAACTCGAAGTGTTCTTCCGGGTCATCATCGGTTTCAATTCGGTTTCGGCGTCGTCCTCTTCGAACGTCGGTCGGGATTTCCTCGTACTCGTCCCGGCAACGGTCCGGATGGAACCGGGCGCGGCGTCCAAGGTTTCCCGATCGACGACGACCACCGGTCCGGCGTTGCGGACAAGTTGTTTCGGCGGATTTTTCGTCGATTGCGGGAGCGATTTCGGCTCCGGCGAGATTCGCGGACTTTGATGGACGCTTTCCAATCGGACCAAATCCCCGGAAATCGAGGAATCCGGATACTGAAGCGAATTTGCCTCCCCTCTCGCCAAATCAGGGGCGGAGAGTGAAAATAAAAACAGAAGGATCGTTCCTACATAACGGAACGGATTCCCAATAAGTAAGCCGCGAAATGGTTGTTTCACTCCCGATCTCGCTAACATTGTTATATAATTCACGATCTTTCCTTCCCTGAATAGATTATGTCTTCCTTGAGGAATCGGAACGGATTTTTCCCTAAATAATGGTTCAACGGCGAATTCTATATAAAATTGCCGATGTATGTCCAGAGGAAAATGGGAATTTTTTTCGTTTCCTTGTCGTTACACCGCAACGGCACGGGCGTCTACGACGCTCCGGCTAAACGGGCAACTCATGTGCTTTTATTATGCTCTGGCAACTGAAAACGCGAAAATTCGAGAACCTGGGACAACTGGGGCGACCGCTGTTGATGGGGATCGTCAACGCAACGCCGGACAGTTTTTCCGACGGGGGGCGCTTTTTCGAGCCGGACCGAGCGGTGCGACACGGTTTGCGATTGCTTGAGGACGGGATGGATATTCTCGACGTCGGGGGGGAGAGCACTCGGCCTGGGGCGGAACCGGTTTCCGTCGAGGACGAGATTCGGCGAATCGTTCCGGTCGTGCACGGGCTCTTGGATAAAACGGGGGGGGGGACTGGGGGGGAATGCGTCGTTTCGGTCGATACAAGCAAATCCGCCGTTGCCCGGGCCGCGATTAACGTCGGTGCGGAAATCGTCAACGATATCTCCGGCTGTACGTTCGACCCGGAAATGATCGATCTACTCCGGGAAACCGGGGCGGGCGTATGCTTGATGCACATCCGGGGAACGCCGAAAACAATGCAGTCGAACCCGGAATATCCCGACGACGACCCGATTCCGACGGTTTTCGAGTTTCTCCGGGCTCGTATCGGCGCCCTGATCGCTCGCGGAATTTCCCCGGACGCGATTGTCGTCGATCCCGGGCTCGGTTTCGGCAAGACTTTCGAACACAACGAGCGATTGATTCGCGGAATCAAAAAGTTCCACGAATTGGGCCGCCCGATTCTGGTCGGACACTCGCGGAAAGGATTTCTGAAGAGAATGTATCCCGACCTTGATCGGGATGCCGCGACCGCTGCCCTTTCCCGATTCCTGATTTCGCAAGGAGTGCAAATCCTCCGAATTCATTCCCGTTAACCACGGGGCCTGCCCCGTGCTGCTTCGAAAATATAAACAGGAAAGACCGTTACAAATAAGCCCCCTGTTTTTTCGAAAAACGTCGTGATAGAATTTCAGTTGGTCGGGGCCGTACATTTGATCGGCTGCGAAAAAATTTGTCGAAAACATCACTATTGATTCACGTAAGGGGGCCAATTTATGAATCAAGTTTCGGAAAACGCGGGACCGATTTATTCCAATTTGGCGTTGGACGAAGATCTTCGGGACATCGTCGTTCTCTTTGTCGAGGAGATGCCGGACCGTATCACAAAGATCGAATCGCAGTTTCAATCCGCCGATTGGCATGCTCTGGAACGGACCGTGCATCAACTCAAGGGAGCCGCCGGAAGTTACGGTTTTCCGAAACTCTCCCCCGCCGCCGCGGTTGTCGAGGATTTGATCAAGGCGGACGCATCCGCCGCGGAAATCGGAAAAGAAGTTGCGAATCTCGTCTCGCTTTGTCGTTTGGTGACCGCCGATCCGCCTTTTACGCCCTGAAAACAGGTCGGCATTCTCTACGGCGGTACCGGAGAAGACGAATCGTCGAAATTCGTACTTTCCGTCGACATTCTCGCCGAAATTCGGGAGACCGATTCCGTCGAACTGCCGATCCTTGCCCCGCGGCAGTGATATTACGCTCGGCCGGGTCAGGAAACCGGTTTGTAATCATCACTTCTTGGACGAACTCTGCCGATGACTTCTTCAATATGGGATTCGGCGACCCCGATTGCATGAAAAGCCGTATTCACTCAGAATAAGGCACGCTTTCCTCCGAATTTCTGAACCGTTTCCCGAAAACGACTCCATGCTGAAAATCGTCCATCTGACCGCGTCTCCGTTTTACGGGGGGCCCGAACGCGTCATTCTCGACATCATCCGTACGCAGCGGGAAAACGAGACTCCACTGGAAAATCTTGTCCTTTCGTTCGCGGAAAACGGAAATTGCGAGCCGTTTCTCGAAGAAGTGAAGAAAGCCGGTTTCGAGGGGATCCGTTTGCCGCACGATATGCCGCACCTGATCGCCGCGAAAAACGATTTGGTCCAAATTCTTCGGCAGCGGAAAATCGATCTGCTTTTTGCCCACGGGCATAAAGCGCGAATGGTCGGCTGGTGGGCGGCCCGGCAAGTCGGGATCCCGATCGTCGGCGTGTCTCACGGCTGGACCTGGCAGGATTGGAAAGTTTCGCTCTACGAGAAAATCGACCAGTGGATGCATCGGCGCATGGACAAAGTCGTTTGCGTGTCCCAAGGCCAAGCCGATAAAGTGATCCGCTGCGGAACGCCGAAAGAGCGCGTCGTCGTGATCCACAACGCGATTTCCACGGCCCGATTCGAGCAGGAACCGGATCCGACTTATCGGGAAGCGATCCTGTCCCGATTCCCCGGCGAAAAGAAACCGACGCTCTTGCTCGGCGGGGCGGGGCGGTTGAGCCCGGAGAAAGGATTCGACGTGTTGATTCGTGCCGTCGAAATCCTCGCCCAAAAGTGCGCCGACCACGATTTCGGCGTCGTGATTTTCGGAGAAGGTTTTTTACGCGAACCGCTCCAGGAACAATTGCTCCGCTCCACGGTCGCCGACAGGACCATCCTCTTCGGGTTTACAAGCGAACTGGACCGATTTTTGCCGCATTTGGATGTTTTCGTGCAGTCGTCGCACACCGAAGGGCTTCCCTGCGTGCTCTTGGAGGCGATGGCCGCGAAGGTTCCGATCGTCGCAACGGAAGTCGGCGGAACCGGCGAAGTGGTCGTCCCGCACGAAACGGGGCTCCTCGTTCCCGCCGCCGATCCGCAGCGACTCGCCGATGCGCTCGCGGAGCTATTACGCGATCCGGACAAGCGGCGACGCATGGGACTGGCCGCGAAAGAGCAGGTCGAGCGGCATTTCACGTGCGCCGAACAGGCGAAACAGTATGGGGAATTGGCCGAAACAGTTTGCCGGGCGCGGGGATAAGGCGCAGAATCGCTGCAAAAAGAGAGAGGGGGTTGGATTTCCCGGTAAAAACGGATAGGTTCTGTCATTCCGAACGCAGTGTACTCATGAAGTGAGGAATCTGGTGTATCCCGCCAACACGCTTTGAAAACATGCACCGATCGAAACCAGATTCTTCGGAGTACCTCAGAATGACACCACGTTATCACGCCCGCAAATTTGCCGTTCATTTTTCTGCTAAAGCTTTGCATTTTTTCGAAAACGATGTCCGAAGTTCCTAAAAAACGGTGGTTAAAGCGTGTATTTTACGCGGTTTTGCTCGTTTGCGTCCTCTTTTTGTTTTATGTGCCGACGATGCTGTTCACGGATATTCCGCCGCGGATTTCCAAGGAGACCACGTATCTGACCGAACCGTTGACCGCCGACGGTAAGCGGATCGATTACTTTCTCGCGATGGAGCAGCGACGATATCCGCCGCAAATGCGGACCGACGACAACGGAGCCCGGCTGATCGCCCAGGCGTTCGGGCCGCCGAAAGATATGACGAACGAAACGAAACTGGACCACCTCAAAAAACTCCTGCGAGGAACCGCAAAAATGATTTGGTAAGACAAATCGAAAGCTCTATCCTCTATCCTCTGCCATCTGCCGCCTGCCGACTATCCCATCATGAAACTCCTCCACACTTCCGACTGGCATCTGGGGCGTTATTTGTACACGAAACGTCGCTACGACGAGTTCGAGCGGTTTTTGGATTGGCTGCTTGCGTACCTCGACCGGGAGCGAATCGATTGCCTGGTCGTCGCGGGAGACGTTTTCGATACGACGACCCCGAGTCCGAAAGCGCAACAGCTTTACTTTGAATTCCTGGCCAACGCGGTAAAAACCGGCTGCCGCCATATCGTGATCGTCGCGGGCAACCATGATTCTCCGTCGCTCCTGGACGCACCCGGCCTGCTCCTGAAAACGCTCAATATTCATGTCGTCTCCCAAGGCGGCAGGGCCGCCAGCCAAAACGAGCTGCCGCTCGAAAAAGTGTTCGCTTCCGATGGTCGCTTACTTCATGAAAAAGATTCACGATGTTCCATGTCAGCGATCCAGGGGGGCGATCCGAATGAATCTCCGGACAAGTTCGAAAAAGAAATCCTCCTCCTGCGCGACCAGGCCGGGGAGCCGGAGTTGATCGTTTGCGCCGTTCCGTTTCTCCGGGACCAGGATGTGCGGAAATCGAAACCGAGCGAATCGTGGGAGGAAAAGCGTCAAAACCACATCGAGGGAATTCGGGAACATTACCGCCGCGTCGCGGAAGAAGCGTTGCGACTTCGGGAACGACTTGCCGCGGAAAGACCGGATGCGGCGCCGGTTCCGATCGTCGCGACGGGACACCTTTTCACGGCGGGGGGGCGGACCGCGGACGGAGACGCCGTACGGGAATTATTCGTCGGCTCGCTCGGGGGAGTTCCCGCCAATGTGTTTCCTCCCTGTTTCGATTACGTTGCGCTCGGACATCTGCATCTGCCGCAAATCGTCGACGGATCGGAACGAATTCGGTACAGCGGTTCGCCGCTCCCGATGGGGTTCGGCGAATTGAATCGGGAAAAATTTCTGCTCCTGGTTCAACTCTCCCCGTCCGACGACCGGAAACGGATCGACGTGGATATTTCGTCAAGCCCGATTCCTTGTTTTCAGCGGTTGGTGCAACTGAAGGGGGATTGGGAGAAAATCGAATCCGGAATCAATAATTGGAAAAACGAAACCGATTCCGAACCGATTTGGTTGGAAATCGACTACGACGGCGAGTTGATCGGCGATTTACATCTACGGATCGATCGGGCGGTTGCCGACTCCCGACTCGAGGTGCTGCGAACGGTCAATCGCCCTCGAATGGTGAAAGAACGACTCTTGGGGGATTTCCGCGAGCCGACGCAAAACCTGTCCGATTTCAGTGTCGAGGAAACATTCCAACAGTGCATGGAATCGAGCGACATCTCCAAAGACCGGCACGGAGATATCCTTAACACATTTCGCGCGGTTTTACTCGAAATGGAAACAGAAAGAACCAAGTGAGAGGAGTAGATGGTTGAGGAGAGAGGAGAGAGGACAAAAAGTATCATAAGGGAACCTCTATTTGTACTACCTAACTTCCTCAAACTGTAAACAGTTTGAGGAAAGGCTATAGACTGTAGACGATAGGAATTCAACGGTTTCGGAGCCGATTTCCGGAAAAAACGAACCAAAAACGGACCAAATTTTACCGTACCCTGCGTCTATTGTCCCCGGCGCGGTGAATTGTTATACTGCAAATGAGTTCGTTTTGCTTTTTCGTTCCGCCAAGGAGTCGAAGAATCCCTTTTTAACCTGAAATTCAAGGAGTATCGCATGTCCGATTGTAAATGCCGTTCCCAAGCCGTCACGAAAGATAATGTCGCACAAGTTTACCAGCAGGCGATGGACGCCGGCGAGGGGATTCTGCGGTTGATCCCGAACTGGGTGCCCCGCTCGTTCCTTCATCCCGGAAAGCGGATCAAACTCGCCCCGACCGATTGGTACGCGCTCGGCGTCCACCGCGGCGGAATCGACGAACGCTGGTTCGCCAGTACCACCGAAGCGGCCAACGACAACCGCGCCGACGACGAAGGGCTCAGCTACGTCAAGTTCGACGGCAAGAAATTCCTGCTCCGTGACGCCGTCGCCGAAGGCAAAGGAAGCGTCGTCGGAAAATCGGTTTGGGATAAGTACAAAAAATGGCCCGTCTACTCGAAGTTCTTCGACAACGCCGGCCCGATCCCGCACCACATGCACCAGATGTCCGAACACGCCAAAAACGTCGGACAGGAAGGCAAGCCGGAAGCGTACTATTATCCCCCGCAGCTCAACGCCGCCGAAAATCATTTCGACTACACGTTTATGGGTTTCGAGCCGGGCACGACCAAAGCGGACGTGCGTAAGTGCCTCGAAGACTGGAACAAAGGGGACAACGGAATCCTCGATCTTTCGAAAGCGTACCGTTTGAAAAGAGGAACCGGCTGGGTCGTTCCGGCGGGCGTGCTCCACGCGCCGGGTTCGCTGTGCACGTACGAACCGCAATGGGGCTCCGACGTGTTCGGCATGTTCCAGTCGCTCGTCGAAGGTCGTGAAGTGCCGTGGGATCTGCTCGTCAAAGACGTTCCGAACGACAAAAAGAAAGATCTCGATTACATCATCAGCATGCTCGATTGGGACAAGAACGTCGATCCGAACTTCAAGAATTCCAACTACGTCGAACCGATTCTCGATCCGGCGCAGTCGGGCGAAGGGTACTTCGACAAGTGGATCACGTACGGTAAGATTGACGGCGAATCGCTCTTCTCGGCGAAGGAACTGACCGTGATGCCGGGCTGCAAATGCACGATCAAAGACGGCGCCGCGAGCGGTTGGATCACGGTCCAGGGTTGCGGCAAGGTCGGCAAACTGTCGGTCGAAACGCCGGTGATGATCAAATTCGGATCCGAGCCGAACGACGAACTTTACATCTCCGCCGACGCCGCGGAAAAAGGTTTCGTCGTCGAGAACACCGGCAGCGAGCCGTTGGTGTCACTCCGTTACTTCGGCCCGAACGTCCACAAAAGCGTCCCGAACATCGGCGACCATCGGAAGTAAATCGGCGTTCATTTTCCTTAGCCCCGGGGCCTGC
The DNA here is from genome assembly GCA_031549565.1 of Thermoguttaceae bacterium. Taxonomy (GTDB): domain Bacteria; phylum Planctomycetota; class Planctomycetia; order Pirellulales; family Thermoguttaceae; genus JAVBSX01. The sequence goes on along the minus strand of JAVBPO010000024.1, from coordinate 36,375 downwards.
TCCGGGCCTTAACCACAGCGGAAAATCTGAAAAGATGGTCCCCTCGCCCCCGGTACTCCGGGGGAGAGGGCTAGGGTGAGGGGGTGGGGCTGTTTGACGCCTCATTTCCCCTCACCCTAACCCTCTCCCCGGAATACCAGGGAGAGGGGACCGGCGTTTTGGCTGTTTTACTTGTTTATTCCAGCATATTTGACCTGAATTACCGCGATCACTCAAAGAGTTTCTAGGTGGTCTACTCCACCACCGGCAGCGACGCGAGGATTTTTTGAATCTCCTTCTGATTCCGGTACGTCGTCTTCGCGCAAAACGCACCGTTGAGCGGCATCAACTTTGATTCCTCAAGATTGAGCGTATTATCCAGCGTTAATATAATCGTCATGGTGGGGCCGTATTTCCGCACGTCGTAAACCTGGATCAACGAGGAAACCCGCTCCTCGCCGGCTTCCGTCGTGATGACCACGTCGCCGTCTTCGTTGATCGTGTAGATCAAATTGAGCGGCTTGAGAATCCGGTTGAGAACCAGCGAAGCGGGAACATCTTTGTTGCTGACCGGACGCAGCGACGACTCCGGCGATACATCGGCAGTATCTTCCAATGCCCTGTTATCAATGGCGATGAACTGGCCGGTTTGTTCCTGGAGGAGTTCGACGGCTTCCTGGAGCGTCATGGAGCCGTCGGACTCCAAACTGACGTTCGTTTCCAGTTTCTTTTCCGTCTCCTCGATCTTGGCCCACTGCGGATTCGCGGGAGTTTGTGACGCCTTCGTCGTCAGAGCCTGGAGGGTCGCGGTGTCCTGGATTTTGACGCCACTGAATGGATCAACTTCGGTTTCCGTGACTTTGGCGTCACTGCAAACATAAATCGGTTCGTCGCAAGTTTCCACCGGTTCGGGTCTTACAACATCCACGGGCACCTGTCCATGCTCTTCCGGTTGATACGGCGCAACGACACCGAAGTTTGTCACGATTTGCGACGATATACGCGGTATACTCGGCCCTTCTATACTCGGCCCTTCTTGAGTTTCCCCGTCGAGTTGTTTCAGCGCTTCGCAAACTTCCCTGAGGCTGTCGAGCAGTCCCCCGACGGCGTCATGAACCGGCTGCGGCGCGGCGATGATCATCGCTTGTTTGCCCGCGACCGGATAGAACTGGATTTTTTCGTTCGGATATTCGTTCGTCAACTGAGTTTCCACGATTTGCATCACGAGTGAAAACATGCCTTGATTCATTCGATTATCATACGTCACAGGATCCCTTACGGCGACATTATGTACCGGCTCCAACTCACCGATCATTTCCTTGAGCGAATAAACGCGAATCACGCTCGGCGATTTGGCGATCGTCGCCCTGAATTGGCCTATCGACGTCGCCCTGACGGTCATTCGTGTCTGGGCCGGGTCGGCGTCCTTCGGTTGCGGCGATTCGACATAGGTGTACCCGGTCTCGGCCTTCGGAGCCGCACCCGGCAAAGCGCCAGGAGCCATCGGGGCATCCGGTCGGACGACCATAAACGCCGGCGACGGTTGACCCATTGGCGCTGCGGGTGGCTGTATTTCCAATGGATCCGCGGGTCGCCGCTCGATTACCGGTTGATTCGCCGCCGGCGCGACTTGTGCCGGAGAGATTTGCAGGGTCTGCGGTTTTGCGGCGCCGGTTTGCGAGAAGTAAAACACGAGCGGCGTCACGGCGAGCAGCGTCAGCAGGATCGCGCCGGCGATCCCGCTCATGGTGCGGTTGTCTTCCGCCGGGAGCGGCAGTCCGAGAATCCGGTGGACGCGGGTCATCAGCGGTCGGGCCATCGCGGCCGGGGTCGAGAGAATGCGTTTCATGGTGTTATCTCCATTTCGGTTGAGACGTAATTGTTCCAGGTGAACAAGCGTTTGTACGTAAAGGACACGATCGGTTTCCGCCCGGGCCACGACGAGGTCGTCGCACAGATATTCCCGATCGCGGCGGACACGTTCGGAAACCCACCACATCAGCGGGTGGTAGAACAACAAGGTCTCCACGAGCAACTGGACGAGATTCGCCAGATAATCGTACCGGCGAATGTGGACCAGCTCGTGGGACAAAATCAGGTCGATCGCCGCCGGTGTCAACCCGGTCATGACGCTCATCGGAACGAGAATCATCGGCTTGAACACGCCGACCAGGATCGGCGAATCGAGACGCTCCGAAACGGCGATCAGCACTTTTTTCGGGGAAAGTTTTTGCAGCCGCTCGAACCAGAGACCGTCTTCGAGGATCAAAGCGTTACGTCGCAGTTGCCGCAGCGCACACCATTCGAGCAACAGCCGGACGCTGCACACCGTGACGCCAAGCGACCAGAGCGACGCCAATCCCCACAACCCGAATTCCCAACGGACCGGCTTGGCGGCGACCGGCTTGGGAAATTCCATGACCGCCGACTCCGGTTTCGGCTGCGCATTTTTCGGATGCAAAATTTCCAAAGCCCGGGCATAAAATTCCGCCTTCATTTTCGCATGACGATCCCCACCCCCGTTTAGCCCGCGAACCGAAGGTTCCGGCGCAAGCGGTTCACCCACCGTTTCCGTCGATTCCGACCGCGTTGCGCCGACCCCTTCGGGGTGCGGGCTAAACGGGGTTGGCTTGACAATCGGGTCGAACTGAAAGCATGCGAGCGCCGGCAGAATCAGCATCGCAAGGAGCAGCGCGTAACCGACGCAGTACCGCAATCGCCGCGGGATGAACAAACCCATGACACCGTAAACCGCCGCCAGGAGCGTCACGATCCAAAGCGAATGTAAAAGCCCCCAGCCGAGATGTTGCAGGATTCCGCTCATCGGACGGCTCCTTTCTCGAACTCAAGGATCGTTCGGCGTATTTCTTCCAGCTCCTTCTGCGAACTTTTGGCGTCTTCGAGAATTTGGAGCACGAGCCGCTTTTTCGAGCCGTTGAACACCGACTCGACCAGATCATCGACGAACCGTTCTTCGGCGTCTTCCCGGGCCAGCTTCGCCGAATAGACGTGTCGATGCGAACTTTCGTCCCGCTCGACCAACCCTTTTTCAAGCATGATCTGGAGCAGCTTCAAAATCGTCGTATAACCGACGCCGGTCGTTTTCTCCAGCTTCGCAAGCACGTCCCGGACCGCCGACGGCCCTTGGTCCCAAAGAACATGCAAAATACGAAGCTCCGCTTCACTCGGCTTGGGAAATCTCATGGGTAAGGAGAAGGGAGTAAGGTGAATAGAGAGTGTTATAAATAAGAAATAAAAAACAAGAAATCGCATTCATTTACGCTTCTCGGTCGTTATTATTTCTTATTTCTAATTTCTTATTTTTGAACCAACGAACCTCTTCGTAGTTTACTACGAAGTTCTTCGTAAGTCAACTGTAAAATTTATCTCTTGCAACGATTTTGCGAAAAAAGTATGCTTGGGGGGCGAGTTAGAGGACAGAGGACAGATAACAGGAATTGCCCTGCCCTCTGTCAACTATCCTCTATCCTCTGTCCTCTATCCTCTGTCCTCTATCCTCATGTTAACCATTTCCGTTGAAGAATCGCTCAGTTTGGACGGGCCGTCGGATGCAACGGTTCAGATCGGCGGTAAGGTTTACCAATATCACGTCGGAAGCGGATATTATGCCCTCCAGTCTCATCCGGCGGTCCTTGCCGCGGTGTGTGAAGCGACGCTCCGATACGGAATCTCGCCGGGAACAGGTCGGACGGCGTTCACAGCTCCGCCGCTTTTCGAGGTCGAACGCAAAGCCGCCCAAGTCCTCGAAATGGACCGTGCTTTCTACTGCAGCAGCGGGGCTTTGGCGAACCGGATCCTGCTCGAAACGCTTCAGGGAACTTACGACCGCATTTTCGTCGACGAAGCGGCCCACGGCTCGCTTATGGAGCTTGCGAAAATGAAACGCGGCTCCGTCGTGTTTGCGCACCGTAACGCCGACGACCTGAAAACGCAACTGGACCGAACTTTACGACCGCGACAACGGCCGCTCATTTTGACCGACGGCGTTTTTTCCGCGACAGGACAGATCGCTCCGCTCGCCGAATACGACGCACTGCTTGCCGAATACGACGGGGCCGCCGTGCTGGTCGATGATGCGCACGGGTTCGGAATTCTCGGCGAAAACGGGCGGGGCACATTGGAGCATTTCGAATACGCCCCGGTTCGCGCCAATCGGACCGTTCAGGATTCCTTCGAATCGATGGACGATTTCACGACGGAACCGACTTTTTTCGCGTCCCGCCGAACGATCCGGCCCGACACGCCGGTTCGATACTCGTTCGCCGCGTCGCTCGGCAAAGCGGTCGGCGGATTCGGCGGAATCGTGCCCGGCAGCGAATCGTTCATCCAGCGGATCCTCGAATCGTCCGCGATGCTCCACGTCGCCGCCCCTCCGCCGGCTCCGATTGCCGCGGCGACCTGCAAAGGGCTGGAGTTGGTCTTTGAGCAGCCCGGCGTTCGAACGACGCTGCGGAAAAACGTCAAAACATTCAAAACGAAACTGAACCGACTTGGCGTCACGGCCGACGAAACGCCGATTCCGATCGTCGCGATTCAGTCCGGATCGGCGCACAACATGCGTCGGATCCAGCGAGCGCTCACGCAACGGGGATTTCTGATTTCGTACATTCCCCACTCCCCCGGCGTCGGACCGGACGGAGCACTTCGCATCGTCCTGTTCGCTTCGCATACTCCGGAGCAACTGGATCGGCTCGTGGAGGTCTTGAGTAATAATTTGTGAGATGGTACAACGAAAGGTGTCTGGTCTTTGGACGCGGCTTGGGCAGGCTTGGCGGGATCTGCTTGCCGAGTGGAACGCGCCGGGCGTGCGGGAAACGCGGCGTTCGAAATCGAAACGCGAACCGGAAGAAAAAGAAGTCCTCGACAAAGACCTCCTCGGTCGGCAAGGGGAAGACGAAGCGGCGCGGTTCCTGGAATCGAAAGGATATCACATTATGGGACGAAATCTCCGATTCCGCATCGGCGAGCTGGACATCGTTGCAAGGCAAGGAAATTGTATCGTTTTTCTCGAAGTGAAAACCCGACGAACCGGCGACGCGGGAGAACCTTACGAAGCGGTCAAGCCGGTGAAAATGCGGCGAATCGTTTCCATGGCGGAAATCTATATTCGGCGCGAAAAACTCGAAAGCGACGAACTTGTTTTCCGTTTCGACATCATCTCAATCGTTTGGCCCGAAGGGGCGGCGCCGAAGATCGAACACCTCGAAAACGCATTCGACGCCAACGCGAAATACCCAAGGTTGACGCCCCGCTGACACCGCCCGCAATCGAACAAACTCTTTTAGCCGGTACTCCGCTCAAAGCCCAGCACTCTGCACTCTGCACAATGAAACATTTATTAACCTTCCTCATTGGCATACTCCCTTTGGCCTTCGCCTCGGCGCAAACGTCCGCCGGAGACGACGCGTTCGCCGCCGGGAAATATGAAACGGCGTTGGAACTCTACCGGAAGCAGCGTGATACCGAAAGCCGCCCGGAAGAAAAACAGCGGCTCACGGCGCAGTGTGTGCGTTCGCTTCACGCGTTGGGACGTTCGACGGAATCGTACCAGGAATTCTTCAACCTCTGCCGCGTGGCTCCACTGTCGAAACATTTCGATTGCATTCCGTTGGTTTGGTTCGCATCGCGTTCGTTCACACCGGTCGGAAACACGACGGACGAAAAGCTCGCGCTGCAATGGATCCACCCGAAAACGAATCCGAGCGGAATCGAGAATCCGGCGGCGTCGCTTTTGGCGGCGTCGATTCTCCTGTCCAGCGCACAACAACCGAACCGGAGCCGCGCACTGGAACAGTTGGACCAGTTGACCTATGCCGGACCCGAAGTCAAAGAAAAAGAAACCGAAAATCACGTTCGCAAACAAATCGCGATCCTTGCGCAGATGCAGCTTCGCCGGACGAAAGTCACGGTTTTGAAATCGGAAAGCGAGCCGGCCGCATGGGAAGCAACGCTCGAAAACCTCGACGAACCGCTCCGCGCCGGGCCGTGGTATGTCGTCGGGCAAGGGTACGCGAAATTGGGGAACGACGAACAAGCGGTTTTGTGTTGGATGCGGATCCCGATACTTTATCCGGAGCAGCGACCGCTCGCGGAAAAGGCTCTGCGTGACGCCGCCAACTCGCTCCAGAAGCTGCAACGCCCCGACGAGGCGAAAACGTTGCTCGATGAAATTCAACGCTTGTAATTCGGGCTCTTTCCCGGTTTCAAAGATTTGTTCAGCGTCGTTCGACCATATTTCCTTCGCGGCGGCGGACGAGTTTGCGCATTTCCAAGGCGGACAACGTCGCGAGGACCTGCCCGGTCGGGAGGCCGGATTGAACGATAATCGTGTCGATCGGCGTGCCCCCGAATTGGACCAGTGAGATCACCTTACGCTCCGCTTCCGACAAATCGAGTTCTTCCAGCGGTTTCGGCTCAGGAATCGAAACCGGAGCCGGTATCACAGGAGCCGACGGAACGCGAGATACCGTTCGCAGGGCACTCGATTCGAAATGCGCTTCGACCGGCCCGCCGTCCGGGAGCAGCGATTCCAAGGGACAGCGATTGCACTGCGGATTGGTTTTAGCGCAAAAATCCCGACCGATCCGAACCAAAAGAGCTTGGAAATCGCCGTACCGCGTCGATTCCTTCTCCTCGGCTTTTCCAAACGCTTGATCGACGATCCTTTGAATATCGGATTCCCGGGCCCGTTTGCCGATCAAACCGTGCCGAAGAAAAACGCGGAACGTAAATTTATCGACGGCGTACACCCCGCGATTCCCGGCGTACAACAGGATATTCTCCGCCGTTTGACGCCCGATTCCCTTGATCGCCAAAAGCTGCCCGAGCACTTCGTCGGAATCTTGCGAAAGAAAACGGTAAAGATTCCCCTCGAACCGCGTCGTCAAAAAATCCATCAATCCTTTGATCGCGGGGGCTTTGCGCTGCTGAAAACCTGCGGACCGAATCCGCTCTTCCAGCTCCACGGCGTCGAGTCGGTGCAAAGCGTGAACATCGAGCAGAGCGTCCGCTTTCAGTTCGTCGAGGATCCGGGAAACATTGCCCCATTTCGTTCCCTGAACGAGAATCGCTCCGACCATAACCTCCAGCGGGTCGTCCGGCCACCACTCCTGCGCCGGACGATGCTCGTAATACCGAAGCATCCGATCATAGATATTTTGGAGCATCGAAAGGGAAAAGGGGAAAAGGGGATAACGTCCGTTATCCTGTAAACGGGGACAAAATGTTCTTTTGACAGGATTTACAGAATAGACAGGATATTGCGGAGATTTTTCGAGACGGTAGCACAAAAGTTGGAGTTTTCCTCTTTCGCCCCAACGGGGCAGCGCGTAACAGCCCAAGGCAACGCCCTGGGTTTACGGTTCCCGTTTTCTCATGGTCGCCCTGAAAGGGCAGGCGAACCCCAGGGCGGCGGCGAGTACGCCTTGCCCTGGGCTGTTACGCACTGGCCTTTCAGGCCGAAGATTCAAACCGGTAACTTTACCACGACAGTCTCGAAATTTTCCTGACCTTTTTGTTTCTGCTGTCGAAAAAACGGACATTTTCAAGCCGTTTGCGGTATAGTGTATAGATACTTTTACATGTGGAGGGCGGATTTGTCAACTTGTCGTGCGGATTTCCCGTCCACCATCCCGGGAGATCGTCAACGGAAACTGGAACACATTTCTCAATGAAATCAGTATCTCAAATTCGGAACATGCTCGACGTGAGCCAGTCCGATTTTCGTAATCCGGCAACAGCCCCAAAGGGCAAGCCATTCCAGTTTTGGGAGTTGTTTCAAATGGACAAGTCCCTCGTCGGTGATTTCTTCGCATTCCCGCAGCGACAACCATTCCAGCTTCGATAATTCCTTGACGTGGACCAAACTGTCGTTGCTCACAATCGTTCTCGAAAGGTTCAGCATGACCAACCCGGTCAAATGATGTAAATTCGCCAGTCCTTGATCGGTGACGCCTGTTTCCGCCAGGTCCAACGACTTCAGGTGGGGCAGATGTTCCAGTTGAGCCAACCCCTCGTCCGAAATCGCCGTTCTCGCAAGATTCAGCGTCTTCAAACCGGAGATTTTTTTGACATGCTCCATTCCCGCATCGGTCAAATCCGTGTCGGAGGCGTCAAGCTCTTTCAGGCCGGTCAATCCTCGCAAGTTTTCAACGACACGATCGGCTTGATCTCGCTGGACGATCCGGATCATGAATGGCGACGACGTTCTTTCCAGCTCCTGCCAATTGAGCGGAAGGTGTTTTATCCTTGTCACGCCCATTTTCATGTGAATCATGTGCAGGACGCAAGGTTCTCTAGGCTTGCGATGTAGTGTCAACATGGTATTTTCTCCTTCGAATTAAAATCAATAATAACTTGGCGTCATTTTTTTGACGCCAACACACGATCCAGAGTGCCGAATAATACTGCCGGATCGATCGGTTTACCGCAATACGCGTCCATTCCGGCGTCAAGACATTTACGGCAGTCGTCCGCGTTTGCATTGGCCGTGAGCGCGATGATCGGTAAACGCTCACCCTCTTCTTTTCGAAGAATCCGTGTCGCTTCGTAACCGTCCATCTCCGGCATTTGGCAGTCCATCAGCACGGCGTCATAACTGCGGCTTTTCACTGAATCGACCGCTTCACGACCGTTCGAAACAATGTCGATCTCGTAACCGTTCGCTTTGAGCATTTCACCGATCACAATCTGGTTGACGGTGTTATCCTCCGCGACGAGAATCTTGACGCCTCGGGATTGAGCGGCAATGAATTTGTTTTGTTGTTTCGCCTCCTGCCTCTTTTCAAAATATTTCGTAGCATTATCACCAAACAACGTGCTGATGATCGCATCGTATAGCGCGGAAACAGAAATCGGCTTCACGACCGTATTCCATCGGGATTTTTCCCGCGACGGATCGTCGTTGATTTTCGACGCAGGCAGTAAAAGGATCGCCGGCGGATGAGCCAGTTCCGCATCCCGTTCGATTTGTTCCAGCAGATACTCTCCGGTCGTTCCGTCGAATTCTTCGTCGACGATCAATAGTCGTACGGCAATATCTTGTCGCTTCGCTTTTTTCAAATAATCGACAACATGTTGCGGATCGCGGAGAAATTCCGGACACATTTTCCAGCCGCGAAGCTGGGCCGTGAGCGAATCGCACAACAAGGGATTGTCGTCGACGACCAGCACCCGGATTCCTTCCAAGGAAAACATCGATTCCCGGGAATTCAGGTTCTGTTCCTTGACGCTGCCGAACGAAATCGTGAACGAAAATCTCGTCCCGACGCCGACTTGTGTCTCGACCTTGACTTCGCCGCCCATCATTCGAACCAGACTCTCGGCAATCGGAAGCCCCAGGCCGGTCCCGCCGTAATGTGACGCCGTCGAGGCGTCAGCTTGCGTGTACGGGTCGAATAAACGAGCTAACTTTTCGGGAGGAACGCCGATTCCCGTGTCTTGAATGGAAAAATGCACGCAGATATGTTTATTGTCCATTTTATCCAACAATGCCGAAATACGGACCCCGCCCTGTTCGGTGAACTTGATCGAGTTTCCGGCAAAATTGATGAAAATTTGGAGCAACCGGTCCGCGTCGCCGTAAACGTATTGCGGAATCGCGGGATCGATATCGGTACACAGCTCCAGTTTTCGCGTGGCACCCTGCGTGGAGAGAATATGGAAAACGCTTTGCAGTTTCCTGTGAAGGTCGAATTTCGCACAATTCAGCTCGAACTTCCCCGCTTCGATCTTGGAAAAATCGAGGATGTCGTTGATCAGCGACAGGAGGGATTTACCGGACAGGTTGATCATGCTCAAGTAATGCGACTGCTTGGGGGTCAACGTGGTGTCGTCCAGGAGCCGCGAGAGTCCTATGACGCCATTGAGCGGGGTTCGAATCTCGTGACTCATGTGAGCAAGGTACTTCGTCTTGGCGATGCTCGCGTTGTCCGCTTCCATTTTCGCCAATCGGGCGACTTCCACGGATTCCTGCAGTTCTCGTGTCCGCAATTCGACGACTTGTTCCAAACGATCATGATTGTCGGCCAGAATTTGGTGAGTTTCATTGATTCTTTTCCGCATGTAGGTCAAGCCGACCATGCCGAAGCACCAGACCGCGACGCCACAAAAATTGATCCAGAACAGGAAATCGTTCCGCACTGCCAAAACGCGATGCGCCGGCATTTGCGTCGAGACGATACCGCGAAAGTCGCCGATTTCATAACCTTGAATTTCGTGACACTGCACGCAGGACTCTTCCATGAACAGCGGTCTTGCCAGACGCATGCAAGTTCTGCCGTTGCGCAGGCGAACAAGTTCCGTATGTTCGGCGTCACGAATATATTCCGGAGGAAGCGAATCCCACTGCTTTAGGATTTTTTCCTCCCATTCATCGGGGGCGTTGCTTTCGTCGATCAGTTTCAGGGAAGTCATTTCCGTCTTGACCTGCGAAAGATACGGACTGTCCGAACGGCCGACACGCTGGATCAGCCAAGCGGGATTGCTCGCCACCAGTTCTTTTCCGTCCGTTGTGGTCGCGCGACGATCAAAGCCGGGGATATTGTGATTGTGATCTCCTGCGGCCGACAGCGGAATGTAAAGATCGCTGTTGCTGTTATACCAGTCCAGAAAACGGTGGATGCGATGATCCGCCGAACGGACTTTACTGTGGAGAATCGAAGAATACGATTCAACGATAAACCAGTTGAAAATGACCAGAATCGTTCCGATCAAAACGGTCCAAAACAAGACGATGACACCGTAGTATCGCGGTAAACGAATCGGTCGCTCATTCGTGCCGCTCTCAAAACCTTGATTGTCGATAACGGACATTGCGCCCTCCTTTCCCGGCATATACCGGAATACTGAGAAATGAAAATGTTTCCGTTGTTGAAATGGTTGAACGAATACCTTATAATCCAATAACAAACAGACTGACTGGACAGCGAATTGTTTGACATCATAAAATCAGAACATTTGTTTCAATTCTATCCACATTATTTGCTATTGTCCATTTCTTTTTCTCGGTTTTCAAGAAATTTACCGAAATATTTTCCGGCCTTTGCTGGAGATTTTATATAACTCACTGATGCTAAAGGCATTGCAACAATTTTTCTCGGGAGGAATATTATGAATAATCCGATGTTACCGATCAATCCGAAGTTGCTCGTCAAAGAGGAACGGATCATTTGGGCAGCGATCCGGGTTTTTTCACACTACCCCTTCTCCGTGGCGACGGTGCGGATGATCGCCAACGAAGCCGAATTGCCCGTTTCGGCGGTCATGTACCACTTCAAAACCAAGGAAAATCTATATGAAGCCGTCTTCGACAGAGTCGCTCCTTACCGTGGAGAGGAGCTGGACCGCTATCGACAATTCCTCGACACATCCCGAACAATCAGTCGTGAAGAAGCGAAAACGGAATTTCAGAAGCTGCTCGGCGAGATGGTCGACGGATTTTACGAAGCCGATGAAAAGAGTTGGTATATGCGAGTTGTGTTTTTCGAATGGTTGTACCCGTCGCCGTTGTTCGAATCGCTTTACGAAAAACATTTCAAGAGAAATATGGAATTATTCGTCCGAATGATCCAGGCGGTAAAGGGTAATGACGATTCTCATCATGCCGTGATGCAGGCTGTTGGGATCATGGGAAATATCATGAGTTATCGGATGCTACGGGGTTTTACCGGAAAAAAAACCGAAACAGTCGATTTCAACAAGGAAGAAAGAGAGGAGATCAAAGCATGGGTGATCCGAAATGCCTTGTCCATCCTTCAGGAAAAAATGCGATAACGGTGGAAAAAGGGAGCGTTTGCCGTTGAGGGGCGAGATTCGTTCGGACAAGCATCCTCTCCCGCCCTGAAGGCAAAAGTATCTACACAATTATTCGAGGAGGTTACTCAAGGCAATTTACTTCCGATGCTGCGTTGCAGAATATCTCCGCAATATCCTGTCTATTCTGTAAATCCTGTCAAAAGAACATTTTGTCCCCGTTTACAGTATATCACGTTTTCTCTAACATTCTCCATTTCTCGTCCCGGCAATGTTTTTTCGGTGTCAGGATTTTTTTTGGGCGGAATGATTGATTTTCGGGAGATTTTCCGGCTATAATGGGCTGGTGTTTTTTCCTTATCTCCATTTCTTTTTCCGCTCATTTCCCCAAATGCCGAAGAAAGCTCCCCGACAATATGTGGTTGGCGTCGATTACGGCACCAACAGCGTTCGTGCGGTCATGGTCGACGTCGCCGACGGTTCCGAAGTCGCGAGTTCCGTTTACAATTATCCCAGCGGCGACGCCGGGGTGCTTTTGTGCCCCCAAAATCCGCTCGTCGCCCGGCAGAATCCGAGAGATTATATCGAAGGATTTCATACGGCCGTTGCCAATACGGTTGCCGCCGCCCGACGCGATGGATTCGACGCGGATCGCGTCAAAGGAATCGGGATCGACACGACCGGCTCCACGCCGCTGCCGGTTGACGCTTCCGGACACCCGCTCGCACTGAACCCGAAGTATGAGGGACATCTCGCCGCGCACGCCTGGTTGTGGAAAGATCATTCGTCCCACGAAGAAGCCGCGAAAATCACCGCAACGGCCGAAAAGTGGACCGAAAAATACCTCGACAAATGCGGCGGAACGTACAGCAGCGAATGGTTCTGGTCGAAAATTCTGCACTGTAAGAAGGAAAACCCGGCCGTTTTTAAAGCGGCGTATTCCTGGGTCGAACTTTCCGATTTCATTCCCGGATACATTACGGGCAATCTCGATCCGGCCAAGATGCCGCGAAACATCTGTACGGCGGGACACAAGGCGATGTTCAACGAGTCGTGGAAAGGGCTCCCCAGCGCCGCGTTTCTCAAAAAAGTCGACCCGGACCTTGCCGTGATTCGGGACCGTTTCAATCCGCACGCACAGACTTCGGATCAGGTCGCCGGTTATTTAACGCCGGAAGTCGCGCTCCAGATCGGGCTTGCTCCCGGAATCCCGGTCGCGGTCGGGGCGCTGGACGCTCACATGGGAGCCGTCGGAGCAGGAATCAAACCGGGCACGCTCGTGAAAATCATGGGAACGAGTACCTGCGACATGATGGTTCATCCGCTGAAAAAAGAGATCAAGGACATTCCCGGCCTGTGCGGGATCGTTCCCGGTTCGGTTTTACCCGGTATGTACGGACTGGAAGCGGGACAATCGGCGGTCGGCGACATTTTCAACTGGTTCGTCAAAAATCTGACGCCGGGACATTCCCACGCATCGCTCACGAAAGAAGCGGCAAAGCTCGCTCCCGGACAGAGTGGACTCCTTGCGCTGGATTGGAATAACGGAAACCGAACGATCCTGGTCGATCCGCTGCTGTCCGGACTTCTGATCGGGCAAACGCTTCATACGACCGCGCCGGAAATCTATCGGGCGCTGGTCGAAGCGACGGCGTTCGGGGCACTGACGATCATCCGACGGTTCGAGGAATACGGCATCAAAGTGAATGAAGTGATCAACTGCGGCGGTATCGCGGAGAAGAACCCGCTGATCATGCAGATTTACGCCGATGTGTGCAATCGTCCGATGAAAATCAGTCGTTCCTCACAAACCTGTGCGCTCGGTGCGGCAATTTTCGCCGCGGTCGCCGGCGGAGTCTACAAGAAAGTCGAGGATGCCCAAGCGGCAATGACCGGCGTTTCGCCGACCGTGTACAAGCCGGACAAAAAAGCGGCAGCCGTTTACGATAAACTTTATACGCTTTACCGACAGCTCCACGACACGTTCGGCGGAGTCCCGCAAAATACGCCGATCGATCTCGGTCGAATTATGAAAGAGCTGATCGCAATCCGTGGATGATACACTCGACACCGAATGCCAATACCAGCCAATGCCGTTAATTATTTCCTGGGACCGCAGGCATCTTGCCTGCACCTGGGTCAGTGGGCTTCCAGCCCACTGCGTGAAACGGAAGGGCGTCTTGCAAACGGTGCCCGACCGCCCACTGGCAGGCTGGAAGCCTGCGGTCCCAGGTTTCGAAACACTTGAACCAATACCAACGCGGGGCAAGCCCCGCCGCTCACGGGGTCTATCCATGAAAACGATTCGAATTCCCTTGTGTATGCTTGGAGTTGCCTTTTCGCTTGTGACCGCTTCGGCCCAAGACGGGCCCGAGATGAATACGCCGGTGATGCAACGGGTCCAGAGAAACGCGATGAAACAAAACATGCGTACGTTCTGGGACGGAAACGGAACGAATCTCATGGCGATCAACCTGATTCAACAGGATGAATTCCGACAAGGGATTGGCGTCACAAACGAGCAGCAGCAGCGATTGCACTTGGCGATGAAAAGCATGGGGGACAATCTCCCCAACGATCCGGAAGTCAAACCGATCCGGGAAGAAGTGGATCGCCTGGCCCGGTCGATGCCTGGCGGGCCGTTCGGAGAAAACGTGTCCGACGAAACGCGGGAACGGTTCTTCGGATTGCAACTACAGATTCAGGACATTGCCGTCAGAAGAATGGGGGGCGTCGTTCAACAGAACCTGACGCCGGAGCAGTTGAAAAAGGTCAATGAGTTTCAGATTGCGACCATGTCGGAAAACCCGATCATCTCGCCGGGAATGTTCGAAGCTTTGGACCTCTCCCCGGACCAACGGAAGCAGTTGGAGACTATCAAAAAGGAGATGGAGCCGGAATTTGAAAAAAACATGGATAAATTGGTCGACGCGCAGTTCCGTATTAAGGAAAGGATCCAAGGGGAACTCGACGACAAACTGGCCGGCGTCACGGACCCGGAGCAGCGAAAAAAAATCTCGGACGAGATTCTCAAAAAAGCGTTGGCCGTCGATCCGGAGGTTCAGAAGCTGGAAAAAGAAATCCTCGGCTCCAGTCGGGAATTCGCGACGAAATTGAAAACCCGGATGTTCGACGTGCTGACCGACGAACAGATGGATCGCATGACCGACCTGATCGACAATCCGCCGGATTACGTGAAAAAACTCCTTGACCGGGCTCGCAGGGAAAGGAGAGAACGTGAAACAGTATTAGGCGAATGGACTCCGGGTTTGGATTCCTGGAAGCCGGGCGATCCGATCCCGGAAGAATACCTGGAACAACGCAAAGAACGTAAAAAAAATTTTCCCAAAAAGTAAAGGGGGCTCGATCTGAATAGATGGTCCCCTCTCCCCAGGTACTCCGGGGGAGAGGGCTAGGGTGAGGGGGTGGAGCTGTTTGACGCCTCATTTCCCCTCACCCTAACCCTCTCCCCGGTATACCGGGGAGAGGGGACCGGCGTTTTGGCTGTTTTACTCGTTTACTTCTGTTTGCTTTACCTGTATTACCACGACCCCTCTCACTCCAGACCAACAGTCAAACAAAAAAACGATGGGATTTTTTGATAATTTTTTCGGTAAGAAACGGCTGGACTACCACGAACGGTTCGAGCTTCTGCAAGCGGCGGTCTCGGGGACCATGTCGCAGGTCTATAAAGCGAAAGACCGCAAAAGCGGCGAAATCGTCGCTTTGAAAATTCTCGACACGAAAAAGGTCAACGACGTCGAGGCTCGCTTCCGTGGCGTTAAGGGGGTGAAAAAACCGACCGAAGGGGAAATCGCGGTCCAGTTCGATCATCCGTACATCGTGAAAACCCTGGAGCAGGGGCTCACGACCGACGGGGAGAATTATCTCGTGATGGAGTATCTCGAAGGGACCGGGCTCAATAACGTCCTGATGGTCAAGCAGGATTTAATGGCCGGGGCGCGAATGCACTACATCCGGCAGGTCGCCGAAGCGCTCAAAGAGGTTCACGCCAAAGGATTCATTCACCGCGACATTTGCCCGCGGAACCTACTGTTTACCGGGGACGCGAATATTTTAAAGCTGACCGACTTCGGTTTGTCGGTCCCCGCGAAAGAGCCGTTTACCGACCCGGGCAATCGGACCGGAACGCCGAATTACATGGCACCGGAACTGATTCGCCGCCGTCCGACGGATCAGCGACTCGACATTTTTTCGTTCGGCGTCACGATTTACGAGCTCTGCTGCCGTCAACTCCCCTGGCCGCGAGGAAACGACGGCCTGGCCGCGATGACGCACGACCAGCCCCCGGCCCCGCTGGAGGATTTTCGTCCGGACATCAACCGGATTCTGGCCCGGGCGATCCATTCCTGCCTCGAATCGGACCCCAAAAAACGCTGCCAAAGCATGGAAAAATTCCTTTTCTCGATCCAAAAAGTCGAGTACGAAGATGAGTAAGTTAGCGCCGGCTGGGTTGTGCGGACGGCTTCTCTTGAGGGCGTTTGGTTGAATGCGACGTTTCACCTAACAAACGCGGGGCAAGCCCCGCCGCTAACAGAACGACGCAGATTGACCAAACACCAAAACTTTTTTGATCCAATCACACCATTTATGAGAATACTTTTAAATCTTCTGTTAATTCTGTCGTTCGTTTCACCCCTTTACGCCGCTGGAAAGATTCAGCCGTACGACACAACCGTCGAGTACATGAACGATCCGATCGGAATCGACGTTGCTCAGCCGCGGTTGAGTTGGAAATCGAAAGCGGTCGATCCGGAATCGAAAAACCTGACGCAAACCGCGTACCAAATTCTCGTCGCCAGTTCCCGGGAAAATCTCGACGTGGACAACGGCGATCTGTGGGACAGCGGCGAAGTCGAATCGGATCAATCGCTGAACATCGTCTACGCCGGCAAACCGCTGACCAGCTCCCAACGCTGCTTCTGGAAAGTCCGCGTCCGGGACAACCAATCGAACACTTTTAGCCGGTACTCCGCGCCCTCCAAATGGATCATGGGCATCATGAATCCCGGCGACTGGAAAGCGAAATGGGTCAGTCTTCCGGAGAATCTGCGGCCCGATTATCCGATGGACGGCGCGAAATGGATCTGGACCGGCGAAACGGCTCGTCTTTTTGACGCCCCGCAAGGAGAGCGGTTTTATCACAAGGAATTTACCGTTCCGGAAAATATCGAATACGACCGCGCCGTGCTCGCTTTGACCGCCGACGATGCTTACGAAGTCGATCTGAACGGCAAGCGGGCAACGCAAACCTGGGGCATGTTCAACGATTGGTCCTGGTTGCGAATGATCGACGTGAAAAAAGATCTTCAGCCGGGCAAGAACACGATTCTCGTCAAAGTGACGAACAAAGAGCCCGGCCCAACCGCGCTGCTGCTCAAGCTCGACCTGGTCAAAGACGATCAAACCGTCGCGACCGTACTCTTGAGCGACAAAACCTGGACCGGTTCGGAAAAGAAGGAGAGTGCACAAAAACCGGTCGTCGAAGTCGGCGACGTCGACTGCCATCCTTGGGGAAAAATCAAACGAACCGTAAGCAAGGTTCAATACGCGTTCGTCATGCCGTTCGAATTGAAAAATCGAAGCGGTATCAAAGAAGCGACGCTGCACATCACGGGCCTCGGCTATTACGAAGTCGGTTTCGGCGAAAACGGACCGACGAAAAAAACCGGCAACAAGGTTTTGGACCCGATTCCGACCCGATATGATCGGCGTGTTCTTTATTCGACTTACGACGTGACCGACGAAGTTCAATCGGGCAACAATTATATGTTCGTGCAACTCGGGCACGGTTGGTACGACGTGCAGTCGGTCGCCGTGTGGAATTACGACAACGCGCCTTGGAGGGATTTTCCGCGATTTATTTCGCAACTGGAGGTCACGTTCAACGACGGCGAAAAAGCGACCGTGGTGTCGGATAAAAATTGTTTGAGTTTTCCCGGGTTCTACAATTTCGACTGCATCCGACAGGGAGTCGTCGCCGATCACCGGGTTCGCGATACCGATTGGAGACAGGAAAACATCTTCCTTGCCGAAGTCGTTCCCGCTCCGAAGGGCGTTTTGTCCGCCGAAAACATGCCGGGCTCCGTCATTACGGACGAGTTGAAACCGGTGAAAATCACGGAGCGAAAGCCCGGCGTGTATCTCGTCGATTTCGGCCAAAACATCGGCGGTTGGGTTCGGATCGCTTACAAAGGTGCCACGGAAAAATCGGTCGTCCTCAAGTACACCGAACGGCTCGACGAAAACGGTAACGCCACGCTTGATCCGATCGAACAGCATTTCCGGCACGGTCGCTGGAACTGGTTCCAGAACGACGAAATTCTCACTGATGGAAAACTCGACGAACCGTTTGAAGCGAAATTCGTCTACCACGGCTTCCAATACGTCGAGATTACGGGGCTGAAATCCGCCCCGACACCGGAAGAGGTCACGGCGTGCGTGGTTTGCACCGATTTCAAATCGGCGGGAAAATTCGAATGCTCCAACGAACTTTTCAACAAGATTCAAAACGCGACGCTTTGGGCGTACAAGGGGAATTACGTCAACGGCTATCCGACCGACTGTCCGCATCGGGAGAAAAACGGTTGGACCGGCGACGCGCAGCTTGCCGTGGAGCAGGCCCAATTCAACTGGCAAAACACCGCCGCGTACGAAAAATGGATGCAGGATTTCCGCGACGAGCAACGGCCCGACGGGAATCTGCCGGGAATCGTCCCGACGTCCGGCTGGGGCTACGATTGGGGCAACGGCCCGGCGTGGGATTCCGCGTTTCTGATCATCCCGTGGACATTGTACGTTTACCAGGCGGACGTTCGCGTGCTCGAACGAAATTACGACGGCATGAAGAAGTACGTCGATTACATGACGACCCGGGCGCACGAAAACGGCCTGGTCGATCACGGGCTCGGCGATTGGGTCTTTATCAAAACACAAACGCCGACCGTCGTCACGTCCAGCGGGTACTTTTACGTTGACGCCATGATCCTCGCCCGGGCGGCGGAAATTCTCGGCAAAACGGACGACGCCGAAAAGTATGCCGCCCTTGCCGAAAAAATCCGAACCGCGTACAATAAAGAGCTTTACAAAGGAGACGGCCTGTACGCCAATGGGGAACAAGCCGCTCTTTCGTGCGCGATTCATCAGGGGCTTGCCGACAAATCGGAATACGAAAAAATCGGCAAGCAGCTTCTCCAAGCGGTCGACAAAGCGGACGACCATCTCGATTTCGGGATCCTCGGCGCAAAGTATTTCTTCCGAACGCTTTCGGATTTGGGTTACACCGACGTCGCTTACAAAGTCGCCAACCAGACGACGCCACCGTCCTACGGCGCGTGGATCGAACGGGGCGCGACGACATTGTGGGAAGATTGGAAAGACGGCGATTCGCGCAACCACGTCATGTTCGGCGACATTTCGGCCTGGTTTTACCAGTACCTTGCGGGCATCCGGCTCGACGAAAGCGTTTCCGTCGTCGGACAGCCGACCGACACCACGGCGATCGCGTTCAAAAAATTCGTGATCGCCCCGCAACCGGTCGACGGGCTCGATTGGGTCAAAGCGGAGCACGACAGCCCCTACGGCCCGATCCAGAGTTCCTGGACGAAAAAGGACGGAAAATTCGTCCTCGAAGTTTCGATCCCGGTCAACACGACCGCAACCGTAATTCTTCCAGGCGAAGCGGAAGGAAAATCGCTCGGCTCGGGAGATTATCGATTCGAGAAGTAGTGCAACGTCGCGAAGAGAGACTTGTTGAAGGCCTTCACTGGAAATTGGCGGACAAGTTTTGTCATTCTGAACGAAGTGTACTCACGAAGTGAAGAATCTGGTATATTCGGCCAACACGCAATTAATAAGCGGGTACGAGCTGAAACCAGATTCATCGGAGTACAAGAATGACAGGACTGCACGTCATTCATAAGTTTGCTGCTCCATTTCCAGTGAATGCCTAAAACTCGTCCCCACCGGCCGCGAAAATGCTTGCTCCGCCGTCTTCCTGGATGGATTCCATGATTTCGGTTTGGAGTTGTTCGAGGAAATCCGGCGTATCTTTCAGGTATTGCCGGACTTTTTCGCGCCCTTGCCCGAGCTGCTGATCGCCGTAGCGGAACCAGGCGCCGGATTTGACGATGAGTTTCTTCGCAATCGCCAAGTCGAGCACGTCTCCTTCGAAGCTGATTCCGTTGGTGTGCATCATATCGAACTCCGCGACGCGAAACGGCGGGGCGACTTTATTCTTGACGACTTTCGCCTTAACCCGTTGTCCGATCACGTCTTCCCCTTCCTTGATCTGTCCGATCCGGCGGACGTCGATTCGACAGGAGCAATAGAATTTCAAGGCGCGTCCGCCTGGCGTCGTTTCCGGCGAACCGAACATCACGCCGATTTTTTCCCGAATCTGGTTGATGAAAATGATCGACGTTTTGCTCCGGGACAACACGCCGGTCAATTTCCGAAGTGATTGACTCATCAATCGCGCTTGCAGTCCGACATGGGAGTCGCCGATTTCTCCTTGCAATTCCTTTTCCGGGACCAGGGCGGCGACGGAATCGACGATAATCAAGTCGACGGCGTTCGATTTGATGAGCATTTCGGCGATCCGCATCGCTTCTTCGCCGCTGCTCGGTTGGGAAACGAGCAGACTTTCCAGATCGACGCCGAGTTTCTTCGCCCAGCTCGGATCCAGAGCGTGTTCCGCGTCGATAAATGCCGCAACTCCCCCTTCTTTTTGGGCACTGGCGACAATGTGCAACGTCAGCGTCGTTTTACCGCTCGATTCCGGACCAAAAATCTCGATGATCCGTCCTTTCGGAACCCCGTGTCCCCCCAAAGCGATGTCGAGCGAAAGACTGCCGGTCGAAATCCCGCTCAAACCGGGCGAGTTGTCGGTCCCAAGCGGCATGATCGCCCCTTCCCCGAACTGTTTTTCGATTTGCGAAACGGCGTTGCGAAGCTCCGGGTTCTTGCTGAAGATCGCTTCAATTTTTGATGTTTTTTCTTTCGTTTTTTTAGAGACTTCTTCCTTGACGACTTTTTTCGGCATAATTTTAAGAAGGGGAAAAGGATGGAAAGGGAAAAGAGAGACGGTTGGATTGTAGCGATTACAACAACGCCTGTAAATCGC
Organism: Thermoguttaceae bacterium; assembly: GCA_031549565.1. Taxonomy (GTDB): domain Bacteria; phylum Planctomycetota; class Planctomycetia; order Pirellulales; family Thermoguttaceae; genus JAVBSX01. The sequence goes on along the minus strand of JAVBPO010000024.1, from coordinate 15,479 downwards.
TCCCCCGTAATAGGTGAGATGCGGTGAAGAATGTCGATATATTATCTGGGACCGCAGGCATCTTGCCTGCACCTGGGTCAGCGGGCTTCCAGCCTGCGGCGTGAAACGGTCGGACGCCCTGCAAACGGTGCCAAACCGCCCACTGGCAGGCTGGAAGACTGCGGTCCCAGGTTTCGAAACGCTTTGAAGGTGCTGTTTTTTTATCGGGTCGCGGCATCGATTTCGTCTTCGTAAAACTGGTTCGCGAAGAGTTTGACGATTTCCTGGTGGGCATCGCTCGCATCTTCCCCTTCGACGGAAAGCGTGAGAATTTCGCCGAATTCCGCTCCGAGGCCGAGCATCTCCAGCACGCTCCGGCAATCGGCTTCCAAGCCGCGTTTGAGGAGCTTGGCCGACGCATGGAACGGTTTGATGAATTCACAAATCATCTTCGCGGCGCGGAGATGGATTCCCGCGCGGTTGAGAACCAGTAAGTTCGAGGTCATTTTGTTTTTAAACAACGTGTCCATGTTAAATTCTCCTTCAGACAAGGGTTGACAGGGGAGAGACCGTAAGTTAGCTACCGAACTATTAACCAAAAAAAATGTGAAAGGTTTCGCGAACAAAAAAAATTTTTCTCAACAGGTTTACCGGATATTTTGATCGATTCGCTCCAAAACCGCGAAAAACGTTTCAAGGTCGCCTCTCGGAATGCCTCGGGTGATTGTTTTTTCAAAATTCTGCAATTCCGCATGGACCTGATGCACGATTTTGACGCTTTTTTCCGTGAGCGTGATTTTTTTCCATCGGGCGTCGCTTGCGTCGGTCTCCCGGATGATCAAACCGTGTTTCTCCATAAGTTTGAGAATCCCGGTCGCCGTGGATCTGCGAATATTGAATTCCTCTTCGATGTTTTTTTGATAGACGATTTTTTTATCCCTCTGTTCGAAAAGAAACCCAATGACTTCCCGCTGCATTTCCGTCAAACGGGGAAGTCCATCAATCCGCGTTTCCAGATCGCGAAGATGCCTTTTGAACTGGTTGACCAGTTTCTTGATTTCGATGCCGACACGTTTTTTCGTCATGTTCTCAAGCTTTGGACGTGTACTCTGTTCGGACGCTAACTATTATTCGTCGAAACCGATCTTTTGTCAAGCGGCAAAAAAGAAATTTCAATACCAGTTTACGTGCGGGCCCGACGCCGCCCCTCCTACTATGAGCCGGGTGAAACAAAGGTAGAATGGAACGAATTGGCACGCTGAAAATCGGCGTTTTCCGGAAAATTGTTCGATAATTTATGCGATTTCATCATGTTCGGCATCTTGGTTCCCGTCGGCGGGGGGGATGATATTCCGCTGAAGAAAAAGGAGTTGATCGTCGGGCGGAAGGAGGAATGCGATATTGTCCTCCGATTCCCGAACGTCTCAAGCAGGCATTGTAAACTGGTGCTTTCCAGCGGATATTGGTACGTCGTCGACCTGAACAGCTCCAACGGCGTCAAGGTCAACGGTATGCGTGTCACGGATCGTCGGGTCGATCCGGGCGTGAAGCTGGTCATTGCCAATCACGCGTTCAACCTCGACTACGATCCTTCGGCCAACGGAGCGTTCGGGGCGCCGCCGCCGGACATGCTCGACGCCGACGTGTTCTCCAAGTCGCTCATGGAGCGGATCGGCATGAATAAGGGACCGACCAAACGACCGGGAGCGACCGGCGCCCACGACAAGCCGAAAACCGAACCGCGTAAAAAAGAACTCGACCGCAACTCCCTGTCGATCGACGATATCGAACTTCGATAAAGGGCATAGGGCCTCCTGGGACCGCAGGCATCTTGCCTGCACCTGGGTCAGCAGGCTTCCAGCCTGCGGCGCGGAGCGGAATGACGCCCTGCAAAACGGTGCCGAGCCGTCTTCCGGCAGGCTGGAAGCCTGCGTTCCCAGGAAAGAATACTTAGATGTCCACTCCTTCGCCGCGTAAAAGACCGACCGCGGAATTATATATCTTTTTCTCGATCTTCCTGATCGGGCTGGTATTCCTGTGGATTCACGTGGTCGCATGGGTGATTCCCCAATGGAAGTTGCTCAGCGAATCCGTCGCGGCGAACTGTACGGTACTGGAAACGAGAATCGAAACGAAAAGCGAAGACGATTCCGTCACGCTTTACCGTCCGGAAATCCGCATCAAATTCGCGTCGGAGGAGGGAGACATCGTCGTGTGGACTTACGATTCGGACACCCTGACACGGTCCGGCGGATTCTCGACCAATCGTAAAACCGCCGAAAACGTCGTTGCCCAGTACGAAGTCGGAAAATCGTACTCCTGCTGGTATCACCCGGACAATCCCGAGAAAGCGGTCCTCAAGCGGGAAACGTCCGTTTGGGGATGGTACTTTCTCGCGATTCCGATCTGCCTGGCGATCTTCGGGCTCGGGGGAATCTTTCGCTCCGTCCAACTGTTTTCCGTTTCCGACGAACGAAAAGCGGCCAAAGGTGTCAAGAGCAATACGAATTTCGACTCGTCCGCGGCGTCCGGTGCGCCCGCCGTCTCGCTTTTTCCGACCGTCCCCGATTCCCGCATGATCAACGAGAGCCCCGGGACGTATCTCGCGTTTCGGCTCCCCACCACGTCGCTCCCGTCGATCCGGCTGGTCGTTTTGACGATTTTCACGATTGTCTGGAATGCGATCTGCTGGACGATTCTGGTCTGGTCGCTCTACCACAGCGGCGGAAGCCGCGCGGAATTGATATTCGCGACACTCTTCGGGATCGTGTTTTGCGGAATCGGCCTTTTCCTGACGATTTGGATCATTCATTACCTGTTGACCGCTTTCGGAATCGGTCCGACGATTTTCGAGATTTCCGACCACCCGATTTATCCCGGTCGAAAGTACCGCGTCCTGCTGATGCTGACCGGAACGCAGCGTTACCGTTCGCTCAACGTCGCACTCGTATGTGAAGAAATCGCCCGGTTCCGGCAGGGAACGGACACGATCACCAGCCGCAAAGAGGTTTACTCGCAGCCGCTGTATTTCCGCGAAGATTTTGAAACGGCCCGGGACGAACCGCTTCGCAAGGAATTTTTCATCCGGCTGCCGCATGGTGCCATGCACTCGATGCGTTTGGAGCACAACGAAATCGTCTGGAAAATCGTCCTTCACGCCAATTTGATCAACTGGCCCGAGCTGCACTGCGAATGCCCGGTCATCGTCCAACCGTATTCCGTTTCGGAAGACCGCGATCGTTTTCTCGATCACGCGAATTATCGTTAAGACGGACCCTATTTTCGGAACCATAATTCCAGGAACAGCAGCGACCAGAGCCGCCCGGCGTGGTCGAATTGCGACGTTTGATGCTCATGGAGCAAGCGGCGCATGGAGTCAGGCTCGAAATAACCGCGACCGAGCGTTTGCGGGTCGAGCAGGATTTCGCGGACGTATTCCGCCAGTTCGTCGCGAAACCAGTGGTCCAGCGGAACGCCGAAACCCATTTTGCCACGCCGCAGCAACTCCGGCGGAAAGAGGTCTTTGAAGGTTTCCCGCAAAATCCATTTGCCGGTGCTCCCGTGAATCTTCATTGAAATCGGCATCCGGATCGCGTGCTCGACGACCCGGTAATCGAGCATCGGCGCCCGACATTCCAGGGCGTGCCCCATCGACGCGATGTCCGTCTTGCACATTAAATCGTCCGGCAGATACGTGATCAAATCCGTGAGCGTAATCGACGTGATCGGGTCACGCTTCGCGCTCCTTGACGCCGCCTGTTCCAGAAAATCGAGAACGTCCCCGTCGTCTTGTGCGGCGATCGTTTTTCGAAAATCGTCGGAATAGAGTTCCGTTTTTCGGGACCGATTGAAAATCGCGATCCACTGCAAATACCGCTCCAGCGGCGTCATGCCGAGCGCTTCGAGAAACCGTTTGAAGCGGCGCAGCTTCGATTTCTGGCGGATCGGCGACGGTATCATCCGCATGATCGGCCCGGCAAGCAGTTTGCGAAACCCAAGCGGCAACAGGTCGGCCTTGCTTCCCAAACCGACGGCCAGGTACCGCTGATATCCGGCGAACAATTCGTCCCCGGCGTCCCCGGACAGCGCGACGGTCACGTGTTTTTTCGTCATTTCGGCGAGGTACCACGTCGGGATCGCGCTGCTGTCGGCAAACGGTTCGTCGTAATGGTAAACGAGATTCGGCAGGATTTCCTTCGCGTTGGGCGTTACGATAAACTCTTCGTGATCGGTTCCGAATTTTTGTGACGCCGCCCGTGCGTAAGCGGTTTCGTCGTATTCCGCTTGGGGAAAACCGATCGAAAACGACCGAACCGTGCGCGACGAAAGTTTTTGCATCAGCCCGGTGATAATCGTCGAATCGATCCCGCCGGAAAGAAACGCCCCGAGCGGAACGTCGCTGCGAAGCCGCAGCCGGACGGCGTCGGACAGCAATTCACGCAGTTCGTCCGACCAATCCGTGAACGAGCGGTTCGATTCTTCGGTGTTGAAATCAAAATTCCAGTACGATTGTACCCGAAAGGAACCGTCCCGCTCGAACACGGCCAAGTGTCCCGGCGGAAGTTTCGAAAATCCTTTGTAAATCATACGTGGATGCGGAACGTATTGGTACGTCAAATACCGGTCCAGCGCGATCGGATCGATTTCCCGGGGAAGACCCGGAATTTGCAGCAGGCTTTTCAGTTCGCTCGCGAAAATCAGCCGGTTTTTTTCCTGCCGATAGACGAGCGGCTTTTTTCCGAAACGGTCGCGAGCCAACACGAGCCGCTGCCGCCGGGCGTCCCAAAGCGCGATCGCGAACATGCCGTTGAGAAAGTGCACGAAATCGAGCCCATGTTTTTCGTACAGCGGCAGGAGCACTTCGGAATCGGTTTCGCTGCGAAACGGATATCCGGCGTCGACGAACGGTTTACGCAGCTCCTCGAAATTATAGATTTCGCCGTTGAGAACGACGCCGATCGTTCCGTCGTGATGAAACATCGGTTGGCGACCGAGCGGGGAAAGATCGATGATCGAAAGCCGGCGATGCCCCAGCGCGACTCCCAAAGAATCGTTTTGTTCGAGAAACGTCCCACGATCGTCCGGCCCGCGATGGGCGAGTACGTCGACCATCGCGTCGAGCGTTTTCTGCTCGATTCGCTGCTGAAAATCGGTCCAAATTCCCCCTGTGATACCGCACATCGATCGCTCCCGTCAACAAAAAGGCCGCCCCAAGGACGGCCCTGCATTTTCGATCGACAGTATATTTCCCGCTGAACAAAAAGTCAATCACGAGCTCAATATCTTTCGTCCATTTCCTTTTGCACTTCCGGATCGGCCCATTTTTTCAGTTCCGGATCGTTCGAGCCGCAAGTCCAATCGACGGGAGTGAAATCGAACTCTGGTAAATCTTTGCCGAGCTTGCCCCGGTTCGCGTTGTACCACTCGCCCCACGCTTTGGCGTCCACTCCGAAGTTTTCTCCGGTCAGCCGTACCAGCGCGACCTGGGCATCCCAGCGGGTGTTCATGTTGAAATGGTACACCAGCGGTATCAAATCCGGTATCACTGACGGATCGCCGAGAATGCCGAGCGCTTTGGTCGCGAAATGCCGATGGGCATTGTCCTTGAGCACCTTTTCCGCTGCGATTTTCACAAGCTGCTTCGCGGCTTTATCGCTTTTGATCGTCGCCAAACCGAAAATCGCTTCGTCGTACGGAGTCAATTTACCACCGGGATACCCCGGCTCCGGTCCTTCGAGCAACTTCACCCACTTTTCCTCGAACTCGACACGTTTGTTGCCGACTTCGTAATTCTTCGGATCGTAAACGTAAGCGAACTGGTTCTCGTCCCACTGCACGTATTTCCGTTGGCCCGGCGTCAGTTTTTTGTACCAATCCGACTGTTCGATTTTTTCCAGCGATGCTTTGGCGGTCGGTGATGCCGTGGGAGTTTCCCGTTTTCTCAATCCGAGAAACTCCTCTTCGACTTTTTCCTGGTTTGCGGGATCGGCATAGTATTTCAACTCGGCATTATCGGAACCGAAAGTCCAATCGACCGGCGTCGGATCGAACGCAGGCAAATCTTTTCCGAGCTTGGTCCGGTTCGCGTTGTACCACTCGCCCCATGCTTTCCAATCGCGTCCGAAATTCTCGCCAGTCAATTGCACGAGAGAAATTTGCGCTGCAAACCGAACGTTGAGGTTAAAATGGTACACAAGCGGTATCAAGTCGGGAATCGCCGCCGGATCGCCGAGCAGCCCGAGCGCTTTGGTCGCGACATGCCGATAGGAGTTGTCTTTCACGATTTTTTCACAAGCGATTTTCACGAGCAACTCTCTCGCTCCTTCGCATTTGTGCAGCGCGCCCCCGAGAATCGCCGTACCGTACGGCGTCGCTTTGCCGTAATCCTGGCTGTAGCGAACCGGTTCCTTCCCTTGCAGCAAGGCGATCCACTGCTTTTCCGTTTCCGCTTTCTTATCGCCCAACTCGAACAGTTTCGGATCGTAATCGTAGGAAAACGTGTCTTCGTCCCATGCGGTGTAGTTTTTCTGCATGTCGCTGAGCTTCTTAAACCAGTCGGTTTGCCGAATGATTTTCATTTGTTTTTCGACTTCATCCGCGTCGAGTGAGAGCTGTTTCGTCTTTTCGTACTCCTGGAACATCTCTTTCGTGAGCCGCACCGATTTGACGAATTCGATGCGCGGTGTGGACTTGAAAAACTCTTCCAGCTTTTCCGGTTCGCCGGTCAACAAGGAACCGAGTAATTTCCCGTCTTCCGGTTTCGTGCGAAAATATCCGGTGATCGGAGCGTTTTTCAAGAAGAGGTCTTCACGGAATTCGGCGAGAAATTGGCCCGGCGTTTTCGGGTTGAAATCCCCTTTCGGTACGAAATAGACGATGTGCGTAAACCCGCCGACCCCCGTATGTCCCGGCGTCGCGAATCCGCCGTCTTTGGCTGTGTTCGGGCGTTGATCATACTGATCGAACAGTTTTTTCGTCAACCTTTCCGCTTTGACGAATTCGATCGATGAGCTTTTATCGAAAGTTTCCTTAAGCGTCTCGGCATCATCGGTCATGATATCGCACGTGATTCCGTCTTCATCATGATCGAAACGGAATTTTCCGGCATAAGCCCAAGGAGAGATTTTGTTGATTTCATCGATCAATTCCTGTTCCGTTTTCGCGGGCGAGTCTCCTTTCGGCTTGATGGTCACGATATAGCGATGTCCGTGCCAAGAAAAACCTCCGTCTTCCGGCGGCAGGAAATGAGAATCGCGGTAGTCCATGAAATACAGATTATAATACATCTGTGTCAATCGTTTCGATTCCAGAAATTGCATGGTGTCGCTTTCGTCCAGAACCTTTTTCATTCCCTCCGGATCGTCGGTCAATTCCAGCAAAACCAATTTGCCGTCATCCACTTGAGAGCGTACGACGCCGAACCCGATATTTTTATTCCGGAATAATTCGGAAATCGCCTTGCTGAATTGCGTTTTCGTTTTGGGAACGAAATCCCCTTTTCCGCCGATCTTGACGACGTGCGTGAATCCTTGCGGCGTTGCGTATCCACCGTCGGCAGGCGGAAGCGATTCCTGTTTCGTATTTTCGTACTCCTCGAACATTTCTTTCGTGAGTCGGACCGATTTGACGAATTCGATGCGTGGCGTGGTCTTGAAAAACTCTTCCAGCTCCGCCGGATCGGCGGTCGCCAAGGAGCCGAGCAGTTTCCCATCTTCCGGTTTCGTGCGGAAATACCCGGTGATCGGGCCGCGTTTCAAAAGGTCTTCGCGAAATTCGTTGAGAAAACCCATCGGATTTCGTGGATTGAAGTCTTCTTTCGGTTTGAAATAAACCAAGTACGTGAATCCGCCGATTCCGCTCGGCCCCGGTGTTTCGAATCCGCCGTCGGACGGCTTTATCGTTGCTTTAATCGGAACGTCGACAAAGTAATACTCATTTCCGCGATACAGTTCGACAGTGATTGTCGTATCCTGCTCGTATTGATGCTGATTGAAATCACTGAGACTCGTTTCGGAATCCATTTTCCAGCGATCGATTTTAGCGATCACGTCGCCCGGTCGAACATTCAGCTTGTCGAATTGCGAACCGGTATACACTTTCTCGACGAGGTATCCCCCGCCCGGGTAGACTTTTGCAATATCCGGAAAACGGTTTTGAATTTCGTCGTGGGACAAATATTTCATGCCGGCTCCCAATCGCATTCGCTCCAGAAAAGCCTTGCTGATCTGCTCGAAATTCGCGGGATCTTTTTCGGGAACCGGGGCGTTTGCGAGCGGCTCGGCTTGAGGGGCTTCTGTCTTTTGCACTGCGGCTTCCTGTTCTTTTTCCGTTTCTTTTTTCTCCTCCTTCTGCGCCGCGGCCATGGGGAGGACGCAGAGGATGAAAGCGGCGATCACGGTCCAGCCGACGATTCCCATTCGTTTGACACTATTGTTTTGACTCATGATTTCCTCCAGTCGTTTGTGAGTTTGTGAGGAGCGTTCCAGGATGCCGAGGAAGCCGAGAAAACCGACCGGAACCATCGATTTTTCCCGGGTCACATTGAGTACGGACAACAACGAATCGCCGTACTCTTTCGCGCCGACGCAGCCGGATTCGAGCACCGCTTCGTCGCACGCCGATTCCCGCTCGCGGCGCAGATTCCAAAGGGAAAACAACACCAGCGGATGGAACCAGAACACGCCGCGAACCAGCAATTCCAGCCGCGCGACGAACATGTCGAGGCGACGCCAGTGCATCAGTTCATGCAGCAGTACGCTTTCCATTTCCCGGGGGGACACCTCGCCGGGAAAATCGGCCGGCAGCGCGATCTTGCCGCGGAAAAGGCCCCAGAGAAACGGACTGCGCACCGAATCGGACAACACGATTTGTGGGACATGTCGCAATTTAAGCCGTTTGCCGAGTCGTTGGAGCAGGTCGAAAATCGGACCGTTTTCGAGCTTCTTTCCCTTTTCCAAAAGCCCCATCGCCCAGCCGTAGTAGTACAACACCAGCGCGAAGTATGTCGTAACGCCGCAAAGCCAAACGGCGAACAGTAATTTCGAAACAGAAATCGCTTCCGCCGCCGCCGTTAGCCCCGGAGCCTGCTCCGGGCTTGACGCCGCGATTACCGTATTCTCTTGGAATGCGGGCGTTTCGTCCGTACTAAAAATCGGGGATTCACCCACGAGGATTTCATCGGGCATCTCGGCGGATTCGATTTCCGGAGGAACATGTGGAGTTAACGGCCCGGAGCTGGCTCCGGGGCTAACGGGGCTAACGGGGCTAACGATGGGGGCGGGCGAGACGCTCTCGCTCCAAACGTGCGGCGCGATCGCGAGCGGGGTCGTGAAAAACGGCGGCAGCAGCGCTTTGAGCAGGATCAGCGCCCAAAGCGTGTACCGGAATCGGGCCGAGAGTTTTCGTCCGACGGCAGCGACCAACGCGATCAATACGACGAGAATTCCCAACTGCACACTGGACGAAATCATCCAGTGGAACCATTGATCGAAAAATGGGGTCATGCTAAGTCCTCCTGCGGCGCCGATCCAGGATCGGCGGCTAAACGGGCGTTGTGCAACTGTCGCATTTTTTCGAGTTCTTGGGGGGACACCAGTTCTTACTTGAGGAACGCGGCGAACAGGGCGGAAATCGAACCGTCGAGGATTCGGTTGGCGACGTTTCGCACTTCGCCGCAAATCGACTGTTCCCGGGTATAAACCGCCCGATAAAGGTACGAATTACCGATCTGGTCGTATTCCAGAGCCCCTTTCTCGACGAGCCTGGCGAGCAGCGTTCGGACCGTTTTGATGTCCCAGTTTTTTTCCGACTGTAATTCGGCGTAAACGTCCCGAGCGGCCCGCGAACCGTGCTTCCAAATCACTTCCAGAATTTCCCATTCCGACGGCGAAACAACGGGAATCGTTTGATCTTTGTTCGAATGAGTCATAAAATTCCTCCCAACAAAATGTTAGCATAAGCAAACACAACGAAGTCATTATACAACAGTGTGTAGTCGATTGCAATAGATGTGTTTTCTTTTTTGGGGAATTTTTTGAAAGATTTCGAAATCAGAGCCGCTCACATAGTAAACGGTATTGTGGGCTTTGTGGTGTCTTGCAAAGGAGAGATTGATGATACGCCGCCGTATCTGTTTTTTCGGTCATGTTCAAGGCGTCGGATTCCGTTACATCACCTGTTCCGTCGCTCGCGGATTTTGCGTGAACGGATATGTTCGCAACCGCCCCGATGGAAGCGTCGAACTGGTCGTTGAAGGCGAATCCCAGGAAATCCAACGATTTCTCGATTCGTTCTGCGACTTGATGAGCAGCCATATCGAACGAACCGAAATCATTAAAGAGCCATCGACCGCTTTTCTCAACGAATCAGGGTCGGCCTGAGCCAAAGTCCCCAGTCGTTATGGTTGAGATTTTCAGATTCCTCCGTGATAAGTTCCAATTTATCGACGCCTGAGATATTGACTTGTCCCATGTGCAATTCGCCGGATTTGACGATTTGGCTCCGAAACAGTTCTTTTCCATCGCCGCGGATGACAAACACCACGGAACCGGGGTGCCGATCCTGGATGCCATACGCAAATTCGAACTCTTTCCACTTTTGATCGAGCGAAAAAACATAGCGGGAATTGGCGTGCGCGAAAATTCCCGATTCGAAAAACGCTCCGCATACTTCCATGAAACCCAAATCGCGTAAAATCCCCCGCGAAGGTTCATACCATCCGACGCTCTCTTCCAGGGTTGCGGCATAAGTCAAATCGACGTGAGCCTGGCTTTCATCGACTTTGCCCGGTTTAAACCGTTCAGGCGGGGATTGGACCGTTGCCAAGTGCTTGAGTTTTCTCGCCCATTTCGGATTTTGAGGATATTTTTCGCACAAGATATTCAGGATTTTCTCGACCTCATCGTATCTCTTTTCATCCAGAAACCGATTGATGGCACCAACGTTCAAAAACGTATTGATCGGTTCAAGATCAGGTTCGCCCGAGAGATTGGAATAATTCATGCTGAGATCAAGGAAACCTCCGTGAAAGAGAAATTTCAGCCTCAACTGGTAAGGAACTTTTTCCAGCTCGCCGATCTCGATTTTGAAATCACCCTTTTCATCGGGTTTCGCGACCCAGGATGTGGCGTCATAGTCGTCCGGAATGTTCAGATTATCATTGAAAGCGATTATTCCGGCGACTGGAAGGCGGGTGTCAAGCCGGCCGCTCAGGACGAGCTTATCGCCCATATAATCGGCTTCCAAACGATCAAATCGAAAATATCCCTCCAAGACCCGATTGAACGCGGGATTGAAAGCGCGAGTGGTTGATAAAAACAATGCGGCCGCATCGGTAAGAAATGCTCCCGCCCCTTCGCCGCGAATTTCCTCGGCATAATTGTAGTTTCCCGTACCCATCAGGGAAACGCCCAAAGTTTTTTTCTGGGAATCCCGCTCACTATCGTGAGGATACCCAAAACAGTGCCCCAACTCATGCGCGATCACGCCGAAATGATACGCGTTATACTTTCCGAGCGAATAATTCCCAAGACGGGCGGAATGACCTCCGGCTTCCTTCGAAGTGAGGAGATCGGGATCGACATGGAGATCGTCGCTGGCCCAAGCATAACCGGCGGCAACACTCCCGCCACCGGCACCGCGAGGTCCGTATTCGGTCCAGAGGTCTTCTTTCCATTCCACAAAATTTCCCAGAATCAACAGATATTCATTGTCGGCATCCATTCCATGCTGTTTACGGAGCGCTTCACGCACTTCTTGATGAACTTTCCATGCGGCACCTTCCGGGTAATCGTACCGATTCCCTTCCCCTTTCACGTCGTAGATTTTCAGCTTTCCCGGCTCACTCCATTCCAAGGCAAAGGTCAGCGGTCCGTAGCCATGCGACTCCATCTGTTTTCGGTAGTATTCCTGGACATGCTTCAGCACGCGTCCAAGCCGTTCATGCCGATCTTCCGGAGGTTCACGATCATTGGGGGTAAAATAGGCCACCTTCAATGGCGGCACTCCTTGCGGTTCCTCGGCAAAGACCGTTTTATTCCAGAACGAAAATGCTGATACGATCAGTAACGCGAATGATAAGAAACGGTATCGTCGGTTTTTCAAAGGGGCTCCTTTTGTCGTTGGAATTGCGGTTAGACCCGAGTCGGGCGGTATGCTTCGCATCAATAATATCGCCCGTCATTGCCGGGACTTACGGTGAGAAGACGCGAGCGGGAAAAGGGGGTCGGGAAAAAGTGGTCGGGAGTATTTTAGTTTGCCGGATAGGGGGTTTGGACAGCCTGTCTTCCAAAGTCACCCGTTTTGTTTTTCGGGCTTGGAATTGGTCTGCCCCACTTTAACCTTATTTTGTTTGACAAAACAAGCGCAGCCGCCGAATTCGGCGTGAAAATGCGGTTTTCGTGAAATTTTCGAAGTCGATTGCGAGAATCATGGCGTCGCCGACATTAAACTTCACCTATTTTGCGGCAATATTTACTCCCGACCCCTTTACTCCCGACCACTTTTTTCGACTCACGTCGCGTCGGCGACGTAAACACGCAGCGAATGTGGGCACATTTTGAACGGAGTCCGTAAATTCGGGATCGGGCCATCGTATTCCGGGTAAATATCCTCCGGATACGCCGCCTCCGTGTTGACGAATTGACGCCACTGAAAATTCTGGCAAACGGCGGGAAAATAAAATTCCCGCGTTTCCGTTCCGGCATTGGCGAAAATCAAAATGTGATACCCCGTCGCGCCCGTGTTGGCGCATTTCGGAATCCCGGCCAACAGACAAACCAGGCTGCGTTCCAAGCCGTTGTTCCAATTGACGTGTCCGCCGAGCGGTCCGAACCAACTGATGTCCGGAATCAAGCCCGGTCGTCGCGGTTGGCCGGTCAGGTAATGCTTTTGCCGCACGGTCGCTTGTTTGCGACGAAAATGAACCAGCGCCTGCACGAACCGACGCAGGTCGTCGTTCTTCTTCGCCAGATTCCAATCGAACCAGGAAATCCCGTTGTCCTGGCAGTACGCATTGTTGTTGCCCCGCTGCGTTCGACGGATTTCGTCTCCGGCAACGAGCATCGGAACCCCCTGGCTGAGCAGGAGCGTCGCGAGCATGTTCTTGATCTGCCGAATTCGGACCGATTCGATCTCAATATTCTTCGTCGGTCCCTCAATTCCGAAGTTGTTGCTGAAATTGTTATTGTCCCCGTCGCGGTTGCCCTCCCCGTTTTCCTCGTTGTGTTTGTAATTGTACGAAACGAGGTCGTTGAGCGTAAACCCGTCGTGCGACGTGATGAAGTTGATACTGCAATACGGATCCCGACCGCTGTGGGCGTATAAATCGCTCGAACCGGCCAAGCGGGTCGCCAAAGCGCCGGTCATGAACGGGTCGCTGCGCCAAAAACGACGAACGTCGTCGCGGTATTTGCCGTTCCATTCGGCCCAGCGTTTCGAGCCGTATCCGAACGAGCCGACCTGGTACGCTCCGGCGGCGTCCCACGCTTCGGCGATGATTTTCGTATCGGAGAGTAACGGATCTTCCGAAATCGTTTCGACCAACGGCGGATTGGCCAAAAGGTGTCCCGCCTGGTCCCGGGAAAGGATCGACGCCAAATCGAACCGGAATCCGTCGATGTGGTAATTGTGAACCCAATGTCGCAGACAATTAAAAATCATCTCGCGAACAATCGGGTGGTTACCGTTGACCGTATTGCCGCAGCCGGTGTAATTTTTGTAATACGAACCGTTCTCCAGCATGTAATAAACGCGATTCTCCAGTCCCTTGAAACTGAGCGTCGGTCCGTGTTCGTTTCCCTCACAGGTGTGGTTGAAGACGACGTCGAGAATCACTTCGATTCCGGCTTGGTGAAACGCGCGGACCATTTCCTTGAATTCGCGCACTTGCGCCCCGGGATCGGTTCCGTAAGCGTATCCCCGATGCGGCGCGAAAAACGCCATGGAATTATAGCCCCAGTAATTTTGGATCGCCGGTTTTGTTCCGTCGAGTTCCGTATCGAGAAACTCGTGGACCGGCATCAGTTCCACGGCGGTCACACCGAGCGACTGCAAGTACGGGATCTTCTCGATCAGCCCCAGGTACGTCCCGGGATGTTTCACGTCGCTGGTCCGGGAATTCGTGAATCCGCGAACGTGCAGTTCGTAAATGATCGTTTCGGAAAGGTCGCGGCGGATATGCCGGTCGTCGCGCCAGTCGAAATCGTCGTCGTCGATCACGACGCATTTCGGCGGTCGGAGGATTCCGTCCGGATGCGGTTGAAAATTCCCGGCCAAGGCTTTGGCGTACGGATCAATCAGCCGGGCGTGGCCGTTGAAACGGTGCCCCTGTTGCGGATCGAACGGACCGCTCGCCTGGAAGTGATAAAGCTGTTTTGCCCCGAGTCCCGGAATGAAGATGCTCCAAACGTCCCCCCAACGGTTATCCGCCGGATCGAATTCGATGATTTCACACGGTTCGGTATCTTCCTGACGATCGTAAAGAAGCAAACGCATCGCCGTTGCACTGCGGCTGACGACGACAAACTGGACCCCGGTTTCCTGCAAAATCGCCCCATAGGGGAGCGGATGCGTAAACTTCATCGCCGGCGCCCGGTCGAACAAACCGGACCTTTGAAGCGGCGAGCCGGGAAAAAAGGGAAGTGGATTGGATTTTCCCGCCGTGAACTGTTTTAAATTCATTGATTTTCATCGAAAAGGACAACTTTACACCCCATTCTAGCTTATTTTTATCCCCGGTGAAGATTGAAAACGAAAAAGTCCATAATCGCTTCGTAAACCCACCCCACACGATTTCGCCCATTCCTGGGACCGCAGGCATCTTGCCTGCACCTGGGTCTGCGGGCTTCCAGCCCGCGGCGTGAAACGGTCGGACGCCCTGCAAACGGTGCCCGACCGCTCGCAGGCAGGCTGGAAGCCTGCGGTCCCAGGTTCCTATTCTCACAAGGGAATTTGCGAGCACTCCCTCTCTTGGGTGCAGTAAATTCCAGTTGCGCGATTGGGCAAGACAGGTTATATTTGCGGCTTTGCAGCCCTTTTTCACTTTTTTCAGGAGCCGCTATGAAACGCCAAAACCGTAAAAATCGATCCGCCGCGCCCACGACCATCGAAACCAAAACGCCAGGCGAAGCCCTTTTTCTCGAGCGAGCGCTCGCCTATTGCCGCGAAACTCAAACCGTCGGAGACAACGCCCCCTTCGGTCAGGTCCTCAACCAAATGGATATGTTCGCCTTCGTCCACGGTCGCGACCTGGCCCGACAAGGACTCGAAACCGCCATGCAAGAACGAATCGATGAAATCGAATAAAAAGAAGACCGGGAATGTGAAAATTGCTCCGAAAAACAAGACACCGCGGATACCGAGACAAAACCATCCTGAGTTCGCTCGGCGAGCTCGAACTGGAACGTCTCTACACCGAGTGTAGTCCTTGCGATCTGCGCGTCCATCCCGCTGACGCCACGCTCGGATTGGAATCCGGGTACACCGTTGGTGCCAGACGCCTC
>JAVBPO010000012.1:0-12274 GCA_031549565.1 Thermoguttaceae bacterium | reverse complement strand
GACGGCCCCTTTGTCGTCGTAAAAGGTCGAAAACTTCTTTTTCAGCTCGCCATAAATTTCAGTCGCGATTTCCGGCATTCCGTCTTTTTTGACCAGCGGGAATACCGCCGCTTTGATCGGAGCCAAGCGCGGATGAAATTTCATCACGACCCGTTCCTGCGGTTTGCCGTTTTCGTCCGGAGCGGTATCAACCGTGTACGCTTCGCACAAGAATGCAAGCGTCGCCCGATCCGCGCCCGCCGACGGCTCAATTACATGCGGCACGAAACGCTCTTTCGTCAGATCGTCGTAATACGAAAGATCCTTGCCGGACCCGCGATGCTTCGGTTGGCCGTGTTCGTTCTTTTCGAGAACGAGATTATCCCCTTCCCGAACGAGTTTCCCTTCCATGTGGGACCGTAAATCGAAATCGCCGCGATGAGCGATCCCTTCCAGTTCGCCGTATTCCCCTTCCGGCATAAACGGGAACTGGTACTCGATATCCGCCGTTCCGACCGAATAATGGGACAGTTCGTCCTTGTCGTGGTCCCGGAGTTTCAAGCGGCTGCCGGCCAGCCCCATGTCGACGTACCACTGAAAACGGCGGTCTCGCCAATATTTGTACCACTCGTACGACTCGGACGGCTTGCAGAAGAATTCGATTTCCATTTGCTCGAATTCGCGGCTGCGGAACGTGAAGTTGCGCGGCGTGATTTCGTTGCGAAAACTCTTGCCGATCTGCGCAATCCCGAACGGAACGCGTACCCGGCTGCTGTCGCAGACGTTTTTGAAATTGACGAAGATCCCCTGCGCGGTTTCCGGACGGAGGAACGCGGCGTCCTCGTCGGATCCGAGCGCGCCGATCACGGTTTTGAACATGAGATTGAATTCCCGCGGCGACGTGAGGGTACCGGCATGTTTGGCGTCGGGCCCGACGACGTTCTCGAAATTGTCGAGTCGTGAAATCGGGAAAATCTCTCCTTCCCAGATAAGTGTTTCCGCGTCTTTCTTGCGGAGTCCGAAGAATTTCAGTGCAGCTTCAGTGAGTGCGTCTTGTGTGTTTTCGGTTTCCATGGTCGTGAGGAAAACCCGCATTTCACGGCTCGGTTCGCCGCCCTCGCCCCGTTTGACGCCTTTGACCCAACGACCGCGAACGTGATCGGATCGGTACCGTTTTTTCGATTCGCGGCAATCGACCATGAAATCATGAAACAGGTCGTAATGCCCGCTGCATTTCCAGACTTGCGGGTGCATGATAATCGTGCAATCGAGCCCGGTCATTTCGTACGTCGACGGGGCGCCGCCGGGCACGAGCAGTTCGTTATGGTTCATGACCATATCGTTCCACCAGGCGTCCTTGACGTTCTTTTTCAGGAGCACGCCCAAGGGGCCGTAATCCCAAAAGCCGTTCAGTCCGCCGTAAATCTCGGACGATTGAAACAAAAATCCACGCCGTTTGCACAAAGCGACCAGTTGGTCCATTTCCATGAGAAATTCCTTGGTTGGGTCTAAATATTGAGTTGCGAATTCATTTTTGAATGGCGTATCGCTGTAGGAAATGAATACACTCAAAATGTCAACGGGTTGACCGAAAATCAGGCACATTTTAGGCCTTTTCGGGGAGATCGTCAACGACGCCCACTTTTCCCTTGAGTCTTAATTCCGCGCTTTCTTGACGCACCCCCAAAAATATGTTCTACTCCAAGAACTCTTTTCCCCCCTTCCACCCTTCCACCCTCACAAACCATGCCTGTCAAAAAATGGACGCTCTTCGACGCCGACCATGACGTTTACGTCGAAGATTTCGAGTTTTCCGAACTGATTTCCTGCACCTGTTCCCAGTCGGGCCGGACGCGGACCGTGAATTATCGTGTCCGTAAAAAACGTCTCTACGGCGGAAAACAGGACGGTGTCGATGTGATTGAAATCGATACCGGCAAGCTACGGTTCACCATTTGCCCGACGCGCGGAATGGGCGTGCTTCGCGCGGACAAAGGCGGGCTGCCGATCAAGTGGAACGCTCCCGCCCGGGGTCCGGTGCATCCGAAATTCGTTTCGCTTTCCGATCCGAGCGGCCTCGGCTGGCTCGACGGTTTCAGCGAGTGGGTCGTTCGTTGCGGCCTGGAAAGCAACGGCGCCGCGGAATTCACGGAGACCGGCGTCCTCAAATACCCGCTGCACGGCCACATCGCCAACACCCCCGCGCGAAGAGTCGAACTGACGATCGACACCGACACCGGCCAAATCACGCTCGAAGGCGTCATGGAAGAAGCCCGGCTCTTTTTCAAGCGGCTGGAATTGAAAACCGTTTACACGACCACGGCGGGCGCGTCCGATTTTTCGCTGACCGACACCATCACGAACCTGTCCGGCGATCCGGGCGAGTTTGAGTTTTTATACCACATCAACACCGGCAAACCGTTGGCGTCACCGGGCGCGAAGATTCACGTCCCGTACAAAACGCTCGCCCCTCGCTCCCCCGATGCGGCCGCGGAGTTGAGCAAGTGGAACACCTGCGATCCGGAAACGGCCGGCTCCGGCGAAGTCGTTTATTTCTTCGAACCGGCGGCCAACGCGGAAGGAATCTGTACGACCATGCTCGAATCGGTGTCCGGCGAAGAGGCGTTCGCGCTCCATTTCCAACCGAAACAGCTTCCGTATTTCTGTATCTGGAAGAGCCGCCTCGTCGACGGCGACGGTTACGTGATCGGCATGGAACCGTGCGTGAATTTCCCGAATACGCGTTCGTTCGAAAAATCGCAAGGCCGCGTCGTCCCGCTCGCACCGGGCCAATCGCGTTCGTTCGACTTGCGTTTCGAAATTCTAACGCACAAAAACGAAGTCGACGCGGCTCGCAAGAGCGTCGAAACGCTCCTGAAAGCCGCCGGTGGAACCGTGGAACCGCAGCCGCGTAAAGCCTGGGGCGGTTAAGAGAGGATTTTCCGCACCATCGCCGTCGCCTCCTCCTCCGTGATGCCATGGAGGAGGAGTTTCTTTTGCGACGACGTTTCGCCGGAGAGAATCTCCAGTTGCGATTTGCGGAGCCCGAGCTTCGGGGCGAGAAACTCGATCAACGACTTGTTCGCTTTTCCCTTTTCGGGGGCGGTCGTGATACAGACTTTCAGCGCCCCGGCTTGTTCGCCTCGAATTTCGTTCTTCTTCGCGCCCGGATGAACCCGGACCGACAGAACCGTTCCCTGCGGATGTTTTTCGATCATTTTCCGAGGATGCTCTTCAGGTCTTCCGCGGCGTCGCCGGTCGGTTTGATCCCGAATTGGTTGACCAACACATCGAGAACTTCCGGCGTCACGAAAGCGGGCAACGTCGGGCCGAGCCGGATGTTACGCACGCCGAGCATGAGCAACGTGAGCAAAATCGCGACCGCTTTCTGCTCGTACCAACTGAGCACCAGCGACAACGGCAGATCGTTGACACCACACTGAAACGCGTCGGCCAGCGCCAGCGCGATCCGGACGGCGGAGTAGGCGTCGTTGCACTGCCCGACGTCGAGCAGCCGCGGAATTCCGCCGATGTCGCCGAACTCCAGCTTGTTGAAACGGTATTTCCCGCACGCGAGCGTCAGGATCACGCAATCGCTGGGCACGGCCTGCGCGAGGTCCGTGTAGTAATTCCGCCCCGGCTTGGCACCATCGCAACCGCCGATCAGGAAGAAATGCTTCAGCGCCCCGGACTTGACCGCGTCGACGACCTTGCCCGCGACGGACAAAACGGCGTCCGCGGCGAATCCGGTCAGGATCGTTTTTTCCGGTTCCGTCTGCGTAAAGCCCGGCGCGGCCAGGGCCGCTTCGATCACGGGCGTAAAATCCTTCGTTCCGTCTTCCTTCATCGGAATATGCGCAACACCGGGAAACGCGACCAGTCCGGTCGTGAAGATGCGGTTTTTGTACGCGTCGAGCGGCCTCTGGATGCAGTTGGTCGTCATGAGAATCGCGCCGGGAAACGCGCCGAATTCCTTGTGCTGATCCTGCCACGCCCCGCCGTAGTTGCCGACCAGGTGCTTGAACTTCTTCAAGCCCGGATAAGCGTTACACGGGAGCATTTCGCCGTGCGTGTAGACGTTGATACCACGTCCTTCGGTCTGCACGAGCAGGTCGTGGAGGTCTTTCAGGTCGTGCCCGGAAACGACGATACACTTCCCCTGGACCGGCGTGATCCGCACGGGGGTCGGCTCGGGCTTTCCGTACGTTTCCGTATTCGCCTGGTCGAGCAATTCCATCGCCCGATGATTGATCCGCCCGACGTGCATCGCTTCTTCCAGGAGCGTTTCGATGTCGGTTGGATTGCCACCCAGAAATGCCAAGGTCCGGAAATACTCCGCATAGTGCGCCGGATCGGTTTTGCCGAGCACCGCGGCGTGATGCGAGTAAGCGGCGGCGCCTTTGAGCCCGTACAGAATCAACTCCTGTAGGCCCGCGATCGTTGGACCAACGAGTTCGCGGCGTTTGGCGATGGAGTGATGCTCTCCATCCTTGACCAGTTCGTCGATTTCTCCTTTGGGAATCTCGGCTTGCGGTCCGGAACAAGAGCAAGAGCAGGAACAAGACGCATCTTCGCCCGATAGTTTTTTCAGGATCTTTTTCGCCTTGAGAATCATTTGGGCGACACGTTGTTCGTCGAAATTGACGTTCGTCACGGTCGTGAAAAGCGCGTCGAGCAGGAACCGGTCGAGCTTTTCGTTTCGCTCAACGGGACACTCCTGCGGCGTCGATTCCTGAGGAACCGTCGCTTGAGCGATCTGTTTACAATAGTGGATCAATAAATCCTGGAGCGCAGCGGTTCGTACGTCTTTCCCGCAAACGCCGCCGATCGTGCAACCGCTCCCTTTGGCGGTCTGTTCGCATTGATAACAAAACATGGCTGGTAGAGGATAGAGGATAGAGGATAGAGGACTGGGGACAGAGTCGACGGAACATTCCTGTTCTCTGTCATCTGTCTCCTGTCATCTCTGCAATGGTTATTTTACCGAATTCCTCGGCAACGAGTTTTTCGATTTTTTTGATGCGACACCGCAGGCCGCAAGTTTTACGGTTCGGGCACGGTTTGTTCCGGTAAACGCACTCGCTCATTTCGATCGGGCCCTGGATCAGTTCGATCACGTCGAGCACCGAAATCGACTCCGGTTCCCGGGCTAATTTTGCGCCGCCTTGTGCTCCTTCGCTGGCTTCGAGCAGACCGCCCTTGATCAGCTTGGAGTAAATTCGTCGCAAAAACGCAATCGGAATCCCGAGTTCCTTGGCAACCGTGGTCGAGGCAATCATTCCCCGAGCTGCGTTTTGAGCCAGGTAAATCAGAATCCGAACGGCGTAATCGCTTCCTTTGGTAAACGTCTTCATAACCCGGAGGTCCGGTAGGCATCGTTAAAAATCGAATGTCGTCATGTTTCACGCGTCCCCCATTCGAGGAAACCGCGTGAGTCACATTGACTAATACTATAATAGTCTTAGATAGGAATCTGTCAAGCCTTTTCTGAAGAGAACTGCGAAAAAAACGGAGAGTTGCCCATTTTCACTGGAAAATGGGCTCAGGATCGGTTTTTTTACCAAAAGGTGTTGACATGATCGCTCCAGATGTCTATACTAATCTAATAGATTAGTTGACAATACTTTTTCCGGAGTCTTAAAATGGTACGTCAAGAATCGCCCCTTGCCCCGAGTGAGCGGGAATTGGACATTTTGAAGGTCTTTTGGGAGGTCGGCGAAGCGCCGGTTCGCGTGATTCATCAAAAGATGAGTCCCAACGGCGAGTTCGCTCCGACGACGATCCAAACACTCGTCCGAATCATGGCCGAGAAAGGTTTTTTGAATGTGCGAGCCGAAAATCGAACGCTCTACTATTCGCCGGTCTATACGGTCGAACAGGTCAGTTCGCGGTTTTTGCACAAAGTGTTCGACGGCGCGGTCGATCAACTCGTTCTTTCCATGCTCCGGGCCGAAGATGTGTCGGTCGAAGAGCTGGAGGAAATCGAAAAGATCATCGCGAAAACCCGCAAAGAAAAACAAGCCGACAATCGGAGGGAATCATGAATACGTTTCTTTTTTTCGAAGCGGGAGCGTTTTTGCTTCTCGCCGTGGTTTTTTTCGGACGACTGTTTCTCAAGCAGCCGCTGGAACGGATTCGCGTGACGCAATTCGGTTTCGGCATGATCGCGCTGCTTCCGCTGTTGCTCCTGATTCCCGTCGGACCGAAATGGAAAATTTCCTACGAACAGGCGGTCCCTCCGGAAATAGCTCCTCCGTCGAAAATCGAAGCGGTTTCCGAAAGCCCTGAACCGGTCCGGGAACCTGCAAAAACCGAACCGGTTGCAGAATCTCCGGCGTCGAAAAACGAAACGACTCCCGCGGCGGTTGTCGTTTCCGGCGAACCCGTGAAAACGGTTTCTCAAGAATCCGTTACGGCAATGGAACAGCCGCAAGTTGCGAAGGTTGTCGCAACGAAATCTCAAAACCCCTTTTCGCTTGCGACGCTCTTTTGGTTCGCGTTTTTGACGCCGCCGTTTTTTCTCGCGCTGCGTGAAATCCGATCGTGGTTGACGCTGCGCAAAATCGTTGCCCGATCGGAACCGGCTCCGGAATTTCTCGTTCGTTATTTCCGTCAAATCGAGAAAACCGCCGAGAAAAAAGTACGCTTGCGTCTTTCCGGGGAGATTGCGGCCCCGATGATTTTCGGGCTTTTTCGCACGACGCTTTTGATTCCGGGACATTTGTGCCGGGAAGGGGAAAACGGCACACTTTCGGCCTGCTTGGCGCACGAATGGTCCCACTTTCGTCGCGGTGATTTGACGACGTGGAATTTCGTCCGGTTGCTCCAATACCTGCTTTGGATGCAACCGCTTTACTGGACGCTCCGCATGCAACTGCTTGCGGATCAGGATTTTCTGGCGGACCATGACGCCGCGTCGCTCTCCCCGGACCGGATGGATTACGCTTCGATTTTGTACCGCTTGGCGAAAAATCGACCGCCCCGATTCCAGCCGGGAGCTGTACTCGGTATGGCCGGACGCAAATCGCAACTGCGGCGAAGAATCGAAAGGCTCGCCGACGTTGATTCGCCGCTCGCGAATTCCGGTCGGCTGCGCAACATGATTCCTTCGCTGGTCGTGATGCTCATCGTGGTACTGCTCGCCGGCTCGGTCCGAGTGGTCGCGGTCTCAAGCCGTGCTGAAGAGCCGGCCGCAGTGGAATCACAACCGCTCCTGTTCGATTTCGCGTTCGTCCAAAATCGCCCGGAAGAGACCGACCGGAACAAAATGGAGAAAATCGATCTTTATCAAAGACTACTGTACGTTAAAAAAGAGTCCCAGGAAGCCGTGCGTCGGGAAATGTTGCGACTCGCAAAATCCCTGGAGGATCGCGTCGTGGGAGGTGCGATGGTCCTGGATTTCGCCAAAGAGGCTTGGCGGAATAAAGAGCCGGACGTTTATCAATTTTGGTTCGACGAACTGGAGCCGCCTTTTACGGATTGGATGAACGCGTACCTCGAAGCGCAACGCCTCGCGGACGGCGGGGATCATGACGCCGCGGAGGAAGTTCTGTTGAAGCTGATGCCGGAAAACCGTCTGCCTCGACAAAAAACCTCACCGCAGGAAGAGGAACTGGAAATTTTCGCGAACACGTTGGCGATTGACAGATTGGTGGAGCTCGGCATCACCGACGAAGTTGTAGAACTGCTCAAAAACCCCTATCTCAAAATATGGTACGGAACTCAGTCCGTGTTATATCAAACGGATAAAAGTAAAAGTCTCGTTTTTTCCGACTATTACCAACACTCGTTTTATAGCGAATCATTTATCATGGCTCGCGGATTGGTGAAGCTGAAAAAATACGAGGAGGTTTTCATTCTCGCCGAGAAACTCAAACCGTACTTTGGGTTCAACAATCACTTTCTTAATTCTGCCATAGAGGCCATGGTGGAACAAGGGCAAGTCGATTTTTTGCTCGAAAAGGCTTTTCCAGAGAATAAAAGCTACGACACCATCCAGGAAGTCGCGGCCCGTGCGAATTCCCCTTTTCCGATGGATTCGCTTTTTCATGCCATGCTCCGACACGGCGATTACGACAAGATCGTGGAAACGGTCCGACGCCATTCGCTGTACGAGAAGAGTGAAATGAGCGACTGGTTTTGCAACCGATTCCTTGATCGATTGTCCCAAGAGGGAAAGGTGAAAGACTACCAGGATTTTATGGACGAAATCCTCGACCATCGCCGCGATCAGAAGTGGTTGAACTCGACGCGGACCGTCTATCCGACGTTGATCCGAATCTGGGTCGCCCTCGGCAATCGTGCGAAAGCCGAGGAGATTTACGCGTTGGTCCAAGCCAACGGCAAACAACTCGAAGCGGAAGGGCATCATTTCTCCGACAAGGAGCGGCATATTCTTTTCGCTTTGGCGGAGTGTAACGCCGCGCTCGGGAACCGCGAAGAGGCGTTGAAGCTGTGGAAGCAGGTTGACGCCACGGCGCCGTCCTACTTGTCCGCGGAACGGCGGAGCGTCTGGGAAATGGTCGCGATTTCCCAAGCGAGATTCGGCTTCACGACCGAAGCGCTGGAAACGATTACCCGGGCCGACATTGATCGGCCTATGTATGCGAAGGAGATTTGGAATCTCGGATGGCAATTCGTCGAACAGGGAGATTATGACGCCGCGAGGGTCATTCTCGTTCGCCTGCGGGAATGCGCCGACGAGATCAAAAGTTCCCGCGTGATCGGGTTGATCATGGGCCTGGAAAGACAGCTGCGGAAACAATAACAAATCAGAGCCGCGCACCCGGTAAGTGGTAATGGGAGCGTTGCGAAAAAGGGGCGGAGCAGGAGATCTGTTTTTGAATTCGCCCCTAGACGGCTAACGCTCCGCTTTAAACGTATCCCTGGCTTTCCATGACGGACAGAAATTGGGTGTACTTGTCGTTGTAGGCTCCCATCCGGTCGGGGTTGGGGAAGAACGATTCTTCGACATGAACCATCATATCGGCGGCGGCTTCGAATTTTTTGAAATGGGACCCGATCGCCGCGATCACGGCCGTACCGAACGCCGGGCCGCCTTTGGTTAACGTTCGACGATTGACGCGGCCGGTAATGTCGGCGCGACACTGCATCCACGCGTCGTATTTGCTCCACGGACCGCCGGTGTAGACGTCGCCGGCGGAATTTTGCATCTCGGCCAGCTTGTCGATCTTTTCGTAGCACATCCGCTCGAAAAAACCGGTCCCTTGGAGGCAAGAGGCGAACTGGACCTCGCGGTTGTCCGTCGCCGGCGAAATAAAACCTTCGGCCGAGTTCGTAAAGAATGGGAAGGTCTCTCCCTTCTTCGCGTTGGGATAAGCAAGATAATCGGTCGGCAGCAGTTTCCTCGCTCCGGTTTCGATGATCTCAAGCGAGGTGTCCTTGAACCAGACTTTGATCCAGTCCGCACCGGTTACGCTTTCTGTCGCGAAAAACCAGGTCCGATCCGGAAGTTTCGACATTTGCACCAAGTGGTGCGGGTAGGAGATCAGTTTTTTCGTGATTCCACAAATGGAAATGCGGTCGTCCAGATCGAAATAAAAATCCCCCAGCTTTCTCGCTCCGGAAGCGAGGAACGCGGCGGTTTCCGTCGCGGTCCCCATCACGACGGGAACCCCTTGCGGCAAGCCGGTTGCCGAGGCGGCGGCGGGGCAAAGTTTGCCGACGACTTCTCCGAGATGCGTCAGGCGAGGCAGCCGTTCACGGACGCCCAGGTGCATATCGTAATCGAGCCAGTCGGGCCAGTTTTCGTCGATCAGATCGCAACCGGTTTTCGAGGCGATCGAAAATTCCGTAACGTCGGGAGCTCCCTTGAGTTTGCCGAGAACGTAATCCGCCTGGTGAACGAAGGTTGCGATTTCGTACATTTCCGGGAGATTGTCCTTGACCCAGGCGATTTTCGCGATCGCGTCGTCGCTGCGAAATTGGAAGCCCATTCTCCGGCAATGATCCTGTCCGAGCATATTCAGCTTGGGAAGCTGCTCGACGGCCCGGGAATCGGTATCCATCATCGCCGGACAAAGGATTTTGCCTTCCCGATCCTGCACGATGAGGATTCCCGGCACTCCGGAAACGGAGATACCGCGAAGCTGCGACGGGGAAACGCTCGCCGAGCGGAGCTGTGACGTCAAATGCCCCAGAGCCAACCGGGTCGCGTCCCACCAGATTTCCGGGTTTTGCTCCACATGTCCTTTGGGAAGCGCCGGAGCGGCTTGGATATTGTATGCGGCGGCGGACTGGACGAGTTCCTGACCGTTTTCGTCAACAGCGACGGCAACGACCCGATCGTGAGCCAAATGAACGCCCAGAAAAATTGCCAATTTCGTCGTCGTAGGTGCGGACATGGATACCGATGAATTTCCTCACACAAAAACCGGGCGTCCCTCTGGAGCGCACAGGCAAACACAAAACACGAACCGGTATTGTACCGAATTGCCGCCAAAAAGGAAGGAGACACGGTTTTCAATCCCGACCGGCATTTTTGACCGAATCGCGAATTTCGTCATAATCCGGAATTTGGGATTCTTCCGACTCGAACGGCAGCCCATACTCTTCCCCGAGCCAGCGGCCCTGATCGACCAGCTTGCACCGTTTCGAACAAAACGGCAACGCGTCTGACCGCTTTTCGGGCGAAAACTCCAGATCGCAAACGGGACAGTGAATCATTGGCATGAATTACGTCGTCAGTAGTCAGTCGTCAGAAAAACAGAGCGGGAAGCGTAAGCGAGCGTAAAAAAACTACGGCGTCATCACATACGAAAACTCTCCCGCTTGCGTCGTGAATTTCAACGTATCGTCGGCGAATTCAAACGGCACTTCGCGGATCGTTTTGCCGGTTCGGTCCACGGCTCGGATTGATCTCGGTTTGCCGCCGTGGAGCGTGATTTCCGAGGCCGGTTCGCCCGGAAGCGGAGTAATGGTCATCACGGCGTCATCGCCCTTGGCATCCATTTCCATTCGGTAAGCTAAGGGTTGAATAACATCGGGCATGTTCCCGAAACCGCTCGGATTCACATTCGGCAACAACCGCTCGAAAAGTTCCGGGGCGTCTTCTTTTTCCGGCTCGAACGACATATTGACGATTTTTCCGCCCTTCTTGTCAACCGTCAGCCGTCCGAGTTTGACTCGGGAATTGTCCGGCGTCAAACCGAGAATCGGAACACGCTGCTTGTTTCCCTTCTCGTCCCACAAACCGATCAGGACGTTGTACGTTCCCGGGGCGATGTCTTCCGCGAGCGTGATCTCACCGGTCGGTATCACTTGGTCTTTGTCCCATTGGCTCACGGGAACCGGCGGCTGTCCTCCGGAAACGGAAACCAGTTTCGGTTTGTGGAACCACGCGTATTGCGGCTCTTCCAGATGCAAAAAGTACGCGTAATCCTTGACGTCCTTGCGATCTTTCATCGAACGGAACAGTTTCCAATTCACGTCCATTTGAAATTTGTTGTCGCCGAGGTATCGGAAATCCTTTCCAATCGGAATCGTCGGCAGATAATTTCGCGACACCACATTTCGGGGATTGATGAACGAGGACATTTTGCAGGATTCGTCCAAGTCGAATTTCGAGAGATCCATCTCCGAGGCTATTTCGCAGATTTGACCGTCGGCACCACGCAGCAATAAGGCTCCTGCGTTAGGCTCCTTAAAATGCTTTACCATTTCATCATGAATGGCCTTTTCCACCTCTTCTTGATTCGAGCTGGATGACTGTGACTCGAATGACCTGTTGGCCATAAAACCGTATTGGGGAATATTGAAATCAACGCTCTCACTCCAATCTTCTTTTCCCAAGTTAACGGAAACAGCGTATTTTTTACTTCCGTCGGACCACTCGATTTTCTGCTTGTGAATGTCCATTTTCCCTGATTCGTCTTCCGCGAATTCGAAATCCGTAATCTCCTTATCCGCCAATTCCCGAATCACCGGCTGCGTGAGCCAGTATTTTCGCACGGTATCGCGCAGCGACGTGTTCCAGCCGACTTGGCCGGGATGTCCGGTCAGGATTTCGGCGGAGATCATGTCGTCGCTCGAATAACCGTGCAGATCGTACCCGCGGTTGGCGGCGTAGCGGCTGTCGTAACCGACGCCGTGCAGGCTGAAACGGGTATGGTTCACGGCGGCATACCACGGGACACGGGCCCATTTTTTGCACTTGAGCATAATCCGGAAGTCGCCGGGGAATTCCGAGAGCGTCAAAAACTGGCAGTCCGCTCCGTCGAGGTGTCCGATCAGGAAATCGTTGCCCGCTTCGCTGATCGTCGGGTTGTCGTCGCCG
>JAVBPO010000097.1:0-19965 GCA_031549565.1 Thermoguttaceae bacterium | reverse complement strand
GGGGGTGGGGGTGGGGGTGTGTGTGTGGGCGGGGGGTGGCGCGGTGTTTGATGTTTTCTGTTTTTGTTTTGGTCTTTTGGAATTTTCACCCTTGGCCTGGCTCTGGGGGCCCGGCCGGGGCCACCCCCCGGCGCTAACCTTGTACGGTCCGTGTTGATTTGCGTGATTCTGGTATCAACTCTTTCCGCCCAGGTTTATCCGCCGGCGAAAAGTCCCGCCGAACTGGAAACTCAGGTTCCGGACAATCGCGACAATCCGGTCGGGCTGATGCAGATTCATCTCGCCTGGGGTTGGGGGAAGGAATCGTCCTGGACCGGCTCCGCAACCTTGTCCGAAGGATTCCTCGCCGGTCCGGTTCCGCTGGGGAATACGGCCGACATTCCCGGCTCGTTTTACGTCGAAAGCGGCGAACTCCGTTTCAAGCAAAGCGAACCGAGCCGCTTCAACGGATTCCAAGCGACCGTGTACGCTCCGCTTACGGCGTCGATCCGGATCCGATTAAGCAATCCGACGACCGACGAATCGTACGAAAAAACGGTCCCGCTCAAGGAAATCGTCCAACAAACTTTTGCGCAATCGATCGACTCCCAGGGAAACCGACTGATTCTCCGCCGCGTTCACGGCGACGAATTGGCGGTCGTTCCCAAACACAGCTCGCTCGTTTTCGGTCCGGACGAAATCGTTTATCTCGATTTGTATCCCCGATTTCTCTCCGTCGAATTCGATCCCGCGCAATTCGTCGAACTGGGCCTTTTTCGTGCGAGAACCGAAGAGAAAATTCCTTACTCGGATCAGGCCGTCCCGATCTCAGCCGAGCGGCGGGAAGATCAGATGTCGATTTCCGTGCGGCTCCCTCATGAACCGGGCGTGTACGACCTCGTTCTCGCGTTGAAACAACCGAAGTCCGGCGACACCAAAGGAATCGCGAATATTTTTTCCCGGGACAAGGATTCCGAAGTCCTCAAACTCGCCGAACGAACCGTGCAGATCGTCGTGGTCGATTCGGTCAACCATTGGGCGGCGTCACTCCGGGAAACGGGCAACCTCTCGACGTTGAAAACGGAGCAGGAATTCCTCCTCGACCCGGCCGATCCGCTCTGGTGGAAGCCGCTTGCGAAATCTTCCTCGGCATTCGCGGAATTGCTGCACCAAAGCGGGGCCGTGGAATCACGAAGCGTCGACGCGCAACCGGAAAAACCGGCCAAGGAATCTTCGTCGCTCTTCAAACCACGCTGGTCCGGAATTCGCGGGTTGTCGTCCAAAATTCTCCCGATCGGCTCGAAACACAATTCTTCCTCGACCGAGGAAAAGGAATCGAAAAAGATCGCGTTTCAGGGAGATCCGTTGCGGTTGTTTACTCCGTCCCCTCGTTTCGGCGATACCCCATCCCGTTCGGAAATCGCGGGACCGGCGCAGCCGCTTCAATCGCTTTGGACTCACGGCCGTATCTCGACCCGCTCCACGGCGTTCGGACCGTTCACGACGCTCCAAAATGTTCCGGGAAACGACGGGGCCGCGTGGGCGATGTATCCGATTCCGATCCGAAACGTCAACGAGCCGCACATTCTGGAAGTCGAGTACCTTGCGAACGATTCGCAATCGCTTGGTATCAGTATTTTGGAACAATCGAAAAACGGCGGACTCGACCCGATTTCGCTCGACAGCGGCGTCGATCGCGCCGAAGAAGTCGCGGGAGAAACGGCTCAAGAGCGGATTTTAACGCACCGAATCGTATTTTGGCCGAAAACGGAATTACCCCTGGTTCTGCTGAGCAATCAACAGGAGCAACGTACGGCGTCATTCGGTCGGATTCGGCTTTACCGCGCGACGGGCCCGTTTCCTCGGGCGTTTACGGACCAATCCGAGCGTCTTTTCGCGGCGTATTTGCATCGCCCGGCGATTGCGGAGAATTTCGGCGCGACCCGGGGCATCGGCGATTACTTTTTGTCCGGCGCGACCGATTGGGTTACGTTTTTCGAAGGATGCAACCGGTTTTCCGACTATCTGCAAAGCGTCGGGTACAACGGGGCGATGATTTCCGTTTCCGCCGACGGGAGTACGATCTATCCGAGCGAAACGGCCGCGCCGACGCCGAAGTACGATTCCGGCGTCTTCCTGCTCGAAGGGGAGGATCCGATTCGAAAGGACGTCGTCGAGTTGGTCGCGCGGATTTTCGACCGTGAAAAATTGACGCTCATTCCCGCCGTCGACTTCAACGCTCCGATTCCGAGACTGGAAGAACGAATCCGCCGGGAACTTCAATCGCGCTCCGAAAATGGTGTCGCGAACGGCTCACCCGCTCAGTTCGCGGGAAAAAGCGGATACTACTGGATCGACCCGACGGGGAAAACCCTTGTCCAGGTTCGTGGAACCAAATCGGGCCGCGCTCCCTATTACAACATGCTCCACCCGGTCGTCCAGGAGGAAATGCTCAACCATATCCTCGAACTATTGGTCCGCTACGGAAATCATTCGTCGTTCGGTGGAATCGCCGTACAGCTTTCCGCGGACGGTTTTGCGCAACTGCCGGAAGAGTTCTGGGGGATGGACGATTACACGATCGCCCAGTTCCAGGAAGAAACGCAAACCCCGATTCCGTCTTCCGCGGCGGAAAATCGTTTTACGCAACGGTACGAATACATCCGGACCCATTGCCTGGAAAACTGGATTCGATGGAGAGCAAAGAAAGTCGCGGCTTTTTACCGCAAAATGAACCAAATGATCGTTCATTTCCGTCCCGACGCGAAACTGTATCTCGCCGGCGCAACGATGCTGGACGGTGAAAGAGTCCAGAGCACGTTTTACCCGACGTTCGTACGAAGAAACGACGCCGCTCAAACGCTCCTGATCCTCGGATTCGATCTGAATGAATTTCAAAACGAACGCTCTCTCGTTTTCATGCGGCCTTGGAAAACTTCGTTTTCCGGTCAACCGACGACGATCGCCGCGCAACTGGAAATGGAGCAGGCGGAATTGTTCGCTCCGCTTTACCGAAACGGATCCGCATCAACGCCGCTTTTTTACAATCGCAACAATGTTCTGAGTCTTCCGTCGTTCGAGCGAAAATGCCCTTACCAACCGTCGGACACCCGCTTCGTTTTTCAAGCGGCCCCTTCGGCTCAGCAGAATCGTAAACGCTTTGTCCGCGAGCTGGCCAAGTCGGACGTTCGAACCTGTTTCGACGGCGGACAATTCCTCTCCCTCGGACAGGAAGACGCACTCACCGATTGGATTGCCGTTTTTCGCCGATTACCGGCGGTTCCGTTTCAAACGTATACTCCGCCCCGTCCGCAGGAAAACGCGATGCAAACGCCTCGGAAAACGGCGGGTTCACAAACGACCACCTACGGAAACATCCAACTGGCTGCGACGACCGATTCGACGCAATCGCTGCGACCGGCGCCCCTCCCTGTGCCGCGTCCCCAAACTTCGATCCAACCGCTAGTCGTACGTTATGCTCGGGCGGGGGAGGAAATGATCGTCTATCTCGTCAACGAAGCCGCGTTTCACGTCGAAGCCCGGATCACATTCAACACGAATTCTGCGACGGAATTGGCCGAACTGACCGGACGCCGCAAGATCCCGGCCCCGATTCCGACCGACGACCGGTTGACCTGGAACGTCGTTTTGGAGCCCTACGATTTGTTGGCGGTTCGACTTTCGGATCCGGTGGGTATCCCACTCGACGTTGTCGTGAAATGTCCGGAGGAAATTTGCGGGCCGAAAGGAAAATTGTCTCGTGTTTTCGACACGTTGATCCGTGCGACGGACAATCCGGTTTCGTGGGACGGCTTGGAAAACCGCGACTTCGAAGCGAACACGGACGATCCGACCGCGATTCCCGGCTGGACCCGGGTCGGCGACGATACGTTTACGGTGAAATTGGATTTCGAACGTAAACATTCAGGCCGCGCCGGTATGCAAATGGTCGGCCTCGGAACGTCCGGCGGCGTCCTGAGCCGTTCGTTCGACGCTCCGCGAACCGGACGATTGTTCGTCAATCTCTGGATCGGCCTGGAAGAGAAAACGCGGCAATGTCCGCTTCGTTTGGCCCTGACGGGACGGGACCGGAATTCGCCGACGCCGTTTTTGCGGACAGCGTCCCTGGAACAAGTGGTGCTTTCCACCGCCGGGGGAGTCGCCCCGGTCGACGGCGTTCGTTGGTGTTTGATTACGGTTCCGTTTACACGGCTTCCGTTCGATTCGTTGGACAATCTCGCGATTCGTTTGGATTTGACCGCCGAGGGAACGGTGTGGGTCGACGACGTTCGTTTGGATTCCGTCGCGTTTACCGATACGGAACGGATCGAACTGCTCAAAATGATCAGCGTCGCCAGTTATCTTCCGTCGAACAATCGCGTTTCGGAATCGGTCGATCTTTTGGAAGGATTCTGGTCGCAGTTACTCTTGGAGAACCGCGCCGATTTATCCGGTGATCCGACCGGTCTGTTCGCATCCCGCGGACGGAAAGCCGAGCCGCGACCGGCATACACCGAAAAACGAACTCCGCCCAAGGAAGAAGCCGTAAAAATAACACCGCCCAAACCCGAGAGTTCGCCTTCGTTTTTCAATCGATTGAAATTCTGGTAGTTTCGAGATTAGTGCATCTCCACCTCGCAACTTCCGATCGCAGAAATCAGGTAGTTGAATCGAACGTTCGGATGGTCCGCAAGAAGCGACATCGGGACGGACGTGTCCGGAATTCGTTGGGAAATCATCAGGGCGGAAAGCCGCATTCCGAACGGATTATCATGACATCCGGGATGCCAGATGGAAACGGTCTCCGCTTTCCATGTTTCGACCGGGCCGACGGTTACGGCTTGCGTCGGAACGTTTTGCACGACCCCGCCGCCGCTGGTTCGCGCGTTTTGGGTCAGTGTCATCGGGTGCAAGTCGACGATTCTCGTTCCCAATTTCCGATACACTTCCGGCGGGGGGGGAACGTCTTCGTAATCCCCTTCCCGTTTCGGCGGGTCGTTGAACGCCCAATGCTTCGTTTCCCCTTGTCCGCCCTGCATGAGAACGCAACGAACCTCGTCCCAGGTTTGGGCGAATTTCTGGAGGTTTTCCGTCGGGAAATGAATATTTTTCAACGGCATCCGCAAGTCGGGCCGGATGCGGCTGAAACACAAATCCATATCCGCTTTCGCGAACCCGAGCGGAAAATCGAGATCGACAGCCTTTCCGTCGACGATCCACTCGTCCATCCCCCAGAAATGAGCGTGATCCAGATTCAGGTCTAACGCATTGACCAACCGCGCGACGAGCGGCAGTTGTTCCGTCGGACCGATCGGTCCACAAACGCCGCAAGGATGGTTCGCGTTGGACCGACGCCAAGCGTCGATATATTCGAGCGCTTCGGCGAGGAAAAATTCTTCCCGGGTTCCGTAAAAACGAACCTCGAACCCGGGTCGGGAAAGCTGTTGAAGATCCGAAGCGGTCAAACGGGCCGCATCGTCGAGAATCTCGCGATCCAACGTCGTGTAATCCCACCAACCGGGAGCGATTTTACTGTAAGGTCTCATTGCGTCAAGAAAAAGAAAGGAAAGAGCCGGGGATGAAGACGGTACCCCGTCGCAATCCCCGGGTAATCCCCACTTTATAGTGCAAATCGAAAGAGAATTCAAGTTTATCGCCGAAAATTGGCTTTTCTCTGCCGGTCGGGAATTGTTATCATCCGCGAAAATTCCGCGATTTTGCACCGCGTCAGCGGTGTACGGGCTAAGTTGTACAGGGACAAACATTGTAGTCCCGGGCAGAGCCGGCCCGTTTCACTACTCATCACAATAAATGATTCTATTCATCTTTTGCAAACATCTCTACGGTGCTTAGTTCCATTGTTAATCTTTTGATAGTACACAAGGACGAAGATTCCAACTCCGCAAAGAATCATCGAGAGACCGGCAATTCGATTCCATTTCCTCGCTAAAGGATATTTTGGCATCAAAACATAACCGCTGTAATCCATGAGAACTGACGCTTCCGGATTCCAGCCGAACGTTTCACGCACTGGATCAATCAATGCGAAGTTCCTTTTCTTCTTGTCGAAACCAACGGCAACGACGAAATGCCCCAGATTTTTTTCACTGGAAATGGCTCCGTGAAAAATAAACGGCGGCGGCAGTTTGGCAAGATCATTGGATTTTACAAAGCGTGCTTCAACGGGGAATCCCAGTTTTTCCGATGCTTGACGTAAAGCTTCAAGCGAACACCCCTTGACCGGATCAAGTGGAACAAGTGCTTTCACCTGATCCAACTTGACAGAATGTCCTTCCAAATTCAGAAGAACATAGAGAGCATTTGGACCGCAATCGGTGTTATCCCGCCAACTTGGCTTCCAATCCCAAGGGCTCACATCATCTCGGTCAGAAAGTTTCGGTTCTTCGACACCAGAGGATAATAAACAAATGAAAAGAAAACCAATTTTGAAAACCGCACACATCACCTGCCCTTTGCCAGAAGTTTGAGCCATACGGCGAAGAAAATCAATACGGAGCCAACTATAATGAGGATGGTGCGAATGATTACGGAATGGTTCGCCTTGATCGCTTGCCCGATTGGCCCCGCAAAAGGGTCCGAACCCGGATCCGAAATGGTGTAATGAATACTGCGAATACCATCAACGACCCTCGTACCTACAGGTGGTGAAATCTCAAACAATGAATCCTCAATATCCCCAACCTTAACTTCTTTAATTTCAAAAAATCTTTGAGACGCGATTTTTCCCCAATTCGATCTTGGTTCAACGGAAGTATTTGCATAAACATCAACCATCTGTTTGTAGGGCAACCATAATCCGGGGCAGACTTCTTTGAAATCTTTGTTTGTCGCAACGTATTCTATTTGTCCATTGTCTTGATTGTAAACAATTCTTTTGCGAACGGAAAAGTTCATATCAGGATCAACAAAAAGAATATCTCTTTGTTCCCATTCCAAGACATAACAATCATGTCCTTCTATATTAATCAATTCATTTTTAACGATATAGTGGTCTCGGTGTCTCACCAAAGAATCCGGCAAATCTAAAACATTGAGAAATTCATATCCTTGAATTTTTTCTTTCTTGCGCAAAGATTCGTAATCACCTTTGTTGTCATTCACGGCGTATTTGATTACATGAACCCCCAACAATTCAAAGTATGACCATTCATACGCCATATTGATTTCGTATCCCTCGGTAAATTTTTCAATACTACACCGATTTGTTCTTAAATCCCAGCTTAAGAGACAACCATCTTGCAGAACTTTTACCAATGGTTCCGTAGAAATCGCAATATCGCCAACCTTTTTTTTGCCGATCGGTACAAATGTGCGTTTAACATAGTATTTTTTTCCTTTTCTCGCAACTTCCCAATTAACGGGAATATCACCACCGCTGTATTCCGACTTCAAAACGTCCACACAAGGCAATCGCGAGAATTTAACCAAAAAACCATCCGTATTATGGAATAGTTGGTTTTCGGTGCTGTTTAGTCCGGCAATAATTTGATCCAATAATAAATTGTGTTCCTTATCTTTCACGGAATCGCTTCCCTCACAGAACTCCAAACCAATCAACGACACAAAAAACAACACGATAAACAAAACTGGTCTCATGATTACGATTCTGAAATTTTGTGTTTTTCTTTCGAAAACGACAATCCATGCGGCCCCTTTGCTTTCACTGAAAAAAAGGAACCGCATTAAAATTGATGCGCAATCATTACCGTGAAAATCATCCTCCAGAGCAACTCACGGCACTGACGCTTGCATAGCAGTCTGTGCATTTTTCATTTGTGCCGCAAAACGTCGCATCGCCAGTACCACCTGAAGGGGCCCCTTTTAAGGCCCTTACCAATACACGGCCACAATAATTGCTGCACACGGAAAAGGATCTCCTTGTTAAGTCTTCTTCGGTGCAGCCGCCGCCATACAAGTTGACCTGTTCGCAAGAGCGGACACTCTGCCCTTCAAGTGGCTTACTTATGGAAACAACTCCTGAGAGCACCAAAAGAAAAGCAATACATAATAAACACCTGTGCATTAATCACCTCCATTTTGGGAAAAAGTTGAAAGAAACCCGATATAATCAGTGGCATCTTGTTGTTTTAATAAACAAAACGCCAACGCCAAATGACTACAGGGGAAAAGTGTCTTGAACGATTTTTGGGGACGCGATTGAAGCTGCGTGATTCGTGTAATGGAAGCGTTTATCGCTTTACGAATGCATGCTTCCGCCGGGCGGTTTTCACTTGGGGACAATGCAATCCATTCAAGGTGATGCCCAAGAAGCGTGATACGATCCAAAACGATATCATTATAAATTCCTCCATTCTGTCCCGTGCTTCCCCAATCCCGCGGCCAACTTCCATCTGCTTGTTGATTTATTTCCAACTTGGCAGAAACATTTTTGAGCCACTGATTGGCCCGCTTACTCGTCTCCTGCGAAAGAATAGGAAAATGTTCCTTGTCAATGCGCAACAGAGTTACTACGGTATACGGAGCGTGGCATCCGCCACAGCATCCTTCACCGAGCGGTTTTTCCAAAAGTTTATTCATCAATTCGTCAAATGTGAATGTATCACCGAGCTTATTCGTCCAACTCTTTTCAGGTGGAATCCAAAACGCTAACGAGCAACCAATGAATTCAAGTTCTTGGCCCCAGTGAAAATTCATGATGGTGTCCTGCAGGATGTCCGCCAGCGTCCCCACGCGACCGGAAGAACTTGTCACCGGAGTCGAAAGGGGAACATTTGCAAGTGCCATCAACATCGTCAACTTGCCGTAATGCGTCTCTGCGCGATATTCTACGGCATCGTATGATCCGGACTGAATCGGATGAATTCCGTAAGGAGAGTCGATCAAATACGCCCCCCCATTTCCCTCACCGAGGTGTACTGTGTTTTTTGCGCAAATCGCATCACTCAAGAGCGCTTCCACCATCAGCTTTCCAGTCCGTCCTTCTCCGCCGACTTGCTCCTTGGTAAAGACACAATCTTTACCCCAAAGCTTCAATTCATGGACAAGCGACGGGATGCTCGGCGGATGCCAAAGAGGAAGTGCAACTTGCAGCGCTTGGGTGATTTGTTCATCGGTTACGCAATTCTCAAGGCCTGTGACAGGTTTGATTTGAAGAGAATTTTCCCGAGCCTTGATCAAAAGTGGGATTCTTCCTCCTCGGGCGGCGATGCGAGCGGGAACGTCATCGGTATTTTCCAGATCATAACAGTGAGCCACCCAAAAACGATTCCTGCAACGAGTAGGAACGCCAATACCAATAGACCCGAGCCGTTGAAATCAGAGCAATGTTTCATGATTTTGCTTTTTCAAAATTCGAAAAACATCTTGGACTTCGAGTTCATTCGCTAATGCCAAACAACGCCGCCCGTCACGGTAATAATAGCACGATATACAAACAGCAGCGCAATCAAAGTGACATCCTTGGTTGCGGAGCCGACAAAAAAACGTCCGAGCTTGATTTTTTGTCGATTTTTACTGAAAATTTCGTTTCAGAATCTCAATTGAGCCTATCTGCATTGTAAAAAAAAAACAGCCGTGTCAACTACGTGAAAAAAATATTGTCGAGAAAAAAAGACGGGGAGAATTGCTCTTTCTTTCTTTGCGGTGAATTGTTATCATCCGCGAAAATCCCGCGATTTTGCACCGCGTCAGCGGTGTGCGGGCTAAACTGGAGAGTTCAAATGTCTTTGAAAATATTGTTTGCGGATGACGAACGGTCGCTTCAGGAACTGATGCGCTGTGAGATTCCCGGGATGGGGCACACGGTCGCCGTCTGTCCCGACGGAACGACCGCGATCGCCGCTCTGCAAAAAGATTCGTTCGATTGTCTGCTCGTCGATCTCGATATGCCCGGCGCAACCGGGCTGGAAGTGATTGCGGAAGCGAAAGAACGCTGCCCCGACGCCGAATCGGTCATTCTCACCGGAAAAGGAACCTTGCCGACCGCGATCACCGCTCTGCGGCAAGGAGTGTTCGACTATTTGACCAAACCGTGCACACTCGCGGAAATCGAGCGGGTTCTCCACCGAATCGAGGAAAAACGGGAACTGACCCGAAAGTATCTCGCCGTGAAAAGCCAACTTCAGCGGATCGAAGGAACGCGGCAACTGATCGGTTCTTCCCCACCGATGAAGGAGGTGCAGCGGCTGATCGACCGAATCGCGCCGACGGAATCGACGGTTGTGATTCTCGGCGAAACCGGGACTGGGAAGGAGCTGGTCGCCCGGGCGATTCACGACCGCAGCGTCCGGCTTGAAAAACCGTTCGTAGCGGTTAACTGCGGCGCGTTGCCGGAAAACCTGATCGAAAGCGAACTGTTCGGACATCGCAAAGGAAGTTTCACCGGCGCCGACGAGCATCGGACCGGTCTGTTTCAAGTCGCCGACGGGGGTACGCTTTTTCTCGACGAAATCGGCGAGCTTCCCAAAGGGGTGCAAGCGAAACTGCTGCGGTTTCTCGAATGCGGCGAAGTCCGGAAAATCGGCGAAAACACATCGACCGTGTCCAATGTCCGCGTCGTTTGCGCAACGCTGCGCAACCTCGAATCGATGGTTCATACCGGCGAATTCCGGGAAGACCTTTGGTTCCGGATCAACACGTTCGAGATCGCGCTGCCGCCGCTTCGGGGGCGATTGGGCGATCTTCCGGAGCTGATACTCCACCTTGCCAAGCGGTATCAGGGCGGTTCGGAAATTCGCACGGGCGAGGATTTGTTCACGCAAGATGCGTTCGCCTTACTGCACAATTATTCCTGGCCCGGCAATGTCCGACAGTTGGCCAACACGATCGAACACGCCTTGATTCTCACGGACCGGATCCCGATCGGACCGGAATCGCTTCCTCAGCAGATTCGAATCGGCGATTCACGGTCGTTGGTTCCCGAGCGGGAAAAGATTCTCGAAAAACGACCGGAGCGTCCGATTTCCAAGCCAAAAACCTCGATCACTCCGCAAACGCCGGAGTCGGGACCGATTGCCGAACTTCTTTCGTTCGATCCGGAGATCGCGGTGGGAAAAACGCTTCGGGACCTGGAAATGGACGCGATTCAATCCTCGTTGCACCGTAACGACGGCAACAAAGCGAAAACCGCCGACGAACTCGGAATCAGCTTGAAAACGCTCTACAACAAGCTTAACCAAACCTTCGACGGCAAAAAAACAGGGTGAAGGAGAAAAAGGGGCGGGAGCTGCCTATCCGATAAGCTGAATTACTCCCGACCACTTTTTCTACGACCCCCAAACTGGATTACTTCCGTCTCATTTTTCCTTCCACGATCAGGGAATGGCTCGCCTTTCCCGCTTGTCAACAATCACCGGCCACATGGGTATTTCTTCACTTTCGACCTGTAATTGCGGCGTCTCGCGATTGTACTGAAAACATGCGAATCGGACTTTGAGTCGTCCTTCCATCGGCATGGAATTCATTTCGTCCAGAAATTTAACGGCTTTATCATGCTTTTGAAGCGACTGATTAACGAACAATCGATTCAGCTCATGGAAGCCGAGCCTTTCATACTGAGGCGAACTTTTCTCGCCGGGCGCGATTTTCCGCCAATAGGCTTCGCCTAAATATTCCCCTGTCATACCGAACGTTTTCCAAGTCGACTCGTGCCCTTCCTTGTCGACGTAAAAATAGGTCAAAATTCCATAATTGATATTGAACCCATGCAACGGCTGCGCGGGGATCCAGACGGGATGGTCTTTCGCATTCGCGAAATCGATTCGAACATAAACGATATCACCGGCCAGGAATTTCGTGGGGTGGACCTCGATCGTGAAGGGACAAAGCTGCTCCGCGCTTGTAACGTCCGGGTACTTGACCATGTCCGTTGCCGCCATTGTCATTCCACAACAGAAAACAAAAAATATTGATGGCAGACGTATCATCATGATATTTCTCCGGGATTCACAGAATGAAAAATCTACGATTCAACTCCAACGTCAAGAGCGGGATTAATGTTTCGGCTGGGAATCAGTATCCGGGCTTTGCTTTCCCTTGAATTTTTTAAGATCTGTAGCGGCGTCAATCGAATGTCTGCCGAAACAAATAAAAAATAATTCGTAGTAACGTCTGGGAGCACGGGAAATCCCGTCGGATGGTAGCCGGGGTCGTCACTGACGTCTGTGTAATATGGCGACACCATCAACTGAAAACCGCTGCCACCGGCTGCCGCCGTGGCTTGTGCAACTCCTTCCGTGACACCTTCAACGAGACGCTGTTCCGCCAAAAATTCGGACTCACGCGAGAAATCCACGGATTGCATCTGCTCCACAACCGCACCGTGGCTTTCGACTTGCGACATGTGCGGCGTCATGAAGTTGAATTGCGGTTGCGCGAAGTCGAGCGTCGAGATTTGGAACGCCTACAAACGGCACTCCCCCTCGCCCAGTTTGACGCAATCCAGGTAATTTCAAAGTCACACCCCTTAATAATCCAATGATTTGAGGAGCCGTGTGCGGTAATGTCCGCAAGCACGGATCCGTGGGAGCCCCGGAGAAGCAATTCCCGGGGCCACCCGGTCGGCAAGGAATAGCCAACTCTCAACAACAATCATACCCGTTATGTTCCGGAGCCGGTTTCCCGGCAGTACGACGTTCCCGCAGAAACCGCTTTTGTAGAGAGACAAAGTGCGTCCACTGATGCAATATAATCGTCGCCGGGCTCTTCCAACATCTCCGCGTCCACGGAAGTACGATTTCGTCGGTCGAAAATTTGGATTCTGGAGGACTTCATGGATACCATCAAAGAATGCAGGGAGTTTCCTGTGTGGGCAAGATGCCCAACACTTCCCCGGTGCTACGTTCATGTATTACCGCACAGGACAATACTCCAGCAGGACCATGTCTTTGATTTGAACAAAGTCGCCGTGATCCTGGATCAGGAGTTTACCTTGGGCGTTTTCGCCGAAGTTCGCGATTTCATTGAACTTGCTCTTGGCGACGTGATTCTTCCAGTCTTCAGTTCCGGAGTAAACCAACAGAACCCGCTCGCCGTTGAGCCAGTGTTCGATTCGGTCTCCCAGGACGACGATTTTCGTGTGAT
This sequence comes from Thermoguttaceae bacterium, assembly GCA_031549565.1. Lineage (GTDB taxonomy): Bacteria > Planctomycetota > Planctomycetia > Pirellulales > Thermoguttaceae > JAVBSX01. The sequence continues at coordinate 6,924 of JAVBPO010000097.1, read as the reverse complement.
TGAATTCGCCGAGCGGCTTGACCGATTTGTTGGCGCCCGGCTGATAAATGTCGTAAAGCGACGCCGTCGGATTTTTTTCCACGGCATGAAAATCGTCCAAAAGCTGGTACTCGCAGCCGAGGTAGTAGTCGCCGATTTTTTTGACCCGATATTTGACGCCGCTGTTCCCCTTTTCGCCGAGACACCACTCGAATTCCAACGTGTAATACTGGTAGTCGTTTTTCGTAATGATGTCTCCGACCGGTTTCACCCGGGTCAATGTTCCCTCCTTCAGTTCCCAACCATCGCCGGGCCGTTCTCCTTTGGTGTTCGTCCATTGGTCGAGATTGTCGTCGGCAAAGAGCGAAATTTTCGGACCGAGCGAGTAGTAGGTGATTTGATCCGTTCGAAAATCACGAACCGGATAATACGACCGGTCCGCCGCTTTCAAAGTGTGAATACCGACGAAAAAAAACGCGATCGCAATAAAAACGCTGAAACAAAGATTTTTGCGCATGAACTCTCAGGGGGATAAAGAGTAAGGAATGATTACAGTAAACGGTTGGAATACGTAACAATATGGTATCACGGACGCAAATCGATGCACGTCATTCGTGTCAAATCGCGAAGGATCAGCAGGCCGTCGACGAAACACATCGGGCCCCACGCGTCGTAGGCGTCGGGGAGAATTGGCCAGGAACCGAGTGGTTTGAATTCTTTCGACGTCGCTTCGGCGAGCGTCAACACGGCGTCGTCCGAGAGGATAAGGAACAGCCCGTCGGCGATCATGTACGGGCCGGCACCTTGCGGGCCGAGATCCGATTTGCCGCTGTTCCACACGATCTTGCCGTCCAAATCGATGCAGTTGAATTTTCGTTCCAGTTGCTTCAGGCCGAAAATATGCCCTTCGAAAAAGAGCGGCGTTTGCTGCTCGGAACGGAAAACCATCGGCTTTTGACGCCACGCCAATTTAGCGTCGTATTTCCCGTCGGCGGTCGGAGTGATTTTCAGCATTGCCCCGGACGATTCGTAGCCGCCGCACAGGAAAATCCGATTCTCCGGCAAAACCAAGGGGGAAGGACAGGTCGCGATTCCGATTTTCCAATCGAAATTCGTCCAAAGAATCTCGCCGGTTGTCGCATCGACGCCGACGATCCCTTCCTTGCCGACGTAGACGTAGGTGTCCCGTTCGTCGAGTTTCATCGGCATGATCGACGTATGAGTCATGACCCAGCGAAACGGGTTCGGCGTCCGCCAGATTTCGTTTCCCGTTTCACAATCGATCGCAACCATCAGCGCCTCGGTCCCACTCGGCGCCAAAACCGCAACGTCTCTTTCCTGTCCTCCGTCCTCTGTCCTCTGTCCTCTCACCAAGGGACATTGCCCCGCATACCACTGCGGAACGACGGTCCCGTAATCCTTGACCATGTCGCGTGACCAAAGGAGTTTGCCGGAGACCGGATCGACACAGGAAACGTGGCACATCGGACCGATCGTGATACAATATTTGTCCGTAACTGCCGGGATCGTACGGGAAACGCCATGGTTTTTCGCGACCATGACCGGATAGGAAAAATTCCAAATTTCCTCGCCTGTTTCGACATTCAAGCAGCGGAGCAGGTCCCGGCGGCGTTTGAAATCGTAATCGAGAAGAAATGCGCGACCGTTTCGGGCAGCGGCTCCGGCGTATCCTTCGCCGACCGGGATGGTCCAAAGCACTTTCGGACCGTTCGGGGGAAACGAGCGTGCGAGCCGCGGCGAATTTTCGGCGATCGCGTCAAGACGGTCGCCTCGAAATCGGGACCAACTTCCCGTGAACGAGGCGGACGGCTTTCCCAAACTGACGTGTAGTTCACCGAACTCCGGTCCTTCCTTGGAGCGATCCGGCGGCGGCGGGGGCGGAGTCGGCATCCGAATCGCCGTGTCGAACGGCAACCGCGGCGTAAGGGTTTGTTGATAATCCCCCAGTTCGATCAAGCCGAACGCGCTGGCAATCCCGACCCCAAGCAGGACGACGGTGAGAACAATGATCGTGTATCGAACGAGTATTTGGGCATTCATGACGATGTTTCGGTTTTTTCGATCCAAAGCACATCAATTCTATACGTCCACGGGAAAACTGCTGGAAAAACACGACAAATCCGATTGACTTTTAACCGGAAACCACTGGTCTCCTCACCCTAATAGCCCTCTCCCCCGGAACACCGGGGGCGAGGGGACCATGTTTTCTGCTCCCAGTTTACCAACCTTTGTTTGTCTATTTACCCATTTTACCGCGTCCCCCCTTACGTTACTGTATCGCTTCCAGCGGTCGATATTTCAAATGGACCTTGGTCGGCGAAACGAGTTTCTCCGTATTCGCGGTCGGCTTCGCCGCCGGTTTTTCCGTTGATTTGAGCGTCGGTAAAGCCGGGGTCGGCGTCTTGATCATGTCCGAGGACTTCACGGTCGATTTCGGTTCCGGCGAATCCGTGGTTTCTTCGGTGTCCGGTTTTCCCGCGGAAAGCGTGAACGGATGCGCCGGACGAAGGTCACTCAAGGAAAGCTTGGGAGAGCTGAGTTCTTCCGAAACGTCCGGTTTTCGAGCAGTGCCGGCTCGCGAGGAATCAATGACCGGAATTTGGTCCGCAGCAGAAGCGGGAACCGTCGTTTCCGAGTAGGCGCGAGTGCTGCCCGGCTCATATCCTTCCCGAACCGGCGGGATTCCGTAAACCGGAAGCGTTCGATTGCTTCCCGTACTTTGGGCGACAAAAGTCGAAGCGGTGCTCGACGCGTTCGGCGATTGGTTGAAGGTCGTCTCGCCGATCGATTCCGTGGGAATCCATTCTCCTTCGTGAAGTACGTTTCCTTGAAACACAAGATTACCGCACGGATTGCACGGGTCATACACCGGCATGGAGGAATAGGAAACCTGCGTTGCTCTGGCCGTGGACGGGTCCGCGTAATTCGCTTGAACGATTTGCGAGGTCGATGCCGCGGAAGGCATCGCTTTCGGCGGAACCAGAACCGGCTTGTATTCGATTGTTTCCTTTTGATGCAGCCACGGCAAAAGTGTTTTCGATTCCTCGGGTCGGTAATACGTCGAAACTTGACCCGTTTGCGGATCGATCTGCTGAACCGGTTTGTAGTTGACCGACTTGATCGGGGAATACGTCCACTCCTTTTTCACGATCGGCCGGAGTTCCGTTGCCGGTTGCGGCGTGGAAACTTGCGAAACCGGTTTCATCGCGGAATAGGTCGGGTATTCGTTCGGGCAAACGACCGTATACGACGGGGGGGGAGAAACGTATACGGGCGCCGCCGAACTTGCGGATTGCCCCAAAACGGTCGGCGCAGCAACCAACCCACCGTTTTGGCCGGAATCGGAATTCATCGACGCAACCGTCGGGGAGTACGGAGGAGAGTAGGTCGTCGATTCATTTTTCCCACCCCAGATCCACGAAACGCAATCGCCGAAAGCCGCATCGGCCCTCTCAACCGCAAGAATGGCCCAAAACGACAAGACCAGCAATATTGTAATATTTGTTCGACTCATTAAGGTTCGCACGGTGGACCTCCATTGAAATATCAGGTTCGTTTCATCTTTACTCCCACTACGAAACACTGTCGGGACTGTTTCGAAGAATTTCAAACCCAACTCTATATTATCAATTTTTTCTAAAAGTTTAAGAATTCTTCTTGAAAAAAGAAAAAAAAAGAAGACAGCTCGTTAGAAAACGAACTGTTGTAGGAGTAAAAGGAGTTGAAATGGGGGGGCAGGGGTGAGAGCTGGATCCGGCTTGATTTGAAGGCGACGTTTCCCCTCCCAAACGCGGGGCAACCCCCGCCGCTAACGGGTAAAATACCATCACTCAATCGAGCGGACGATTTTGGCCGCTTTTTCTTCGACTTCCGCGTTTTTTTCCAGCTCCGGCGCGTGATGCGGTTTTGTTCGTGCATCGAGTATCAGCGAGCCGCCGCAACCCCAGTGTTTGCCGTTCGTAAACGCGCCGATTCCGTCAAGATCGTTCGCAGGATCGCTTTTCGTAAACGTCGTCCAAAGAAAATCGCGAAACGTGTCGAGCTTAGCCGTTTCGTCGACGAGCACAATCCACGGAATCCGGTTGATCGGATCTGCAATGGTGTATACGCGAGCGAGTTCTTCTTTTTTTGTGTTCCCAAAAAGAACGAGAATTCCGGGCAAGATCATTTTCGGATTTCGCAGCCCGAGCGAAAAAGCTTTATTGAGCGATTCGTTATAGGATTCGTCCAAAGCGGTCGGCAAATCCCGAATCGGCGACCCCGCGACGCAGATCGCGACTTTGGACCCGCGATGTAACACTCCACCGCTGTAATCGAGCGTATCCATGTTCGTTCGCGTCGTGAAATGCAAATCGTTTTCCCAATCGACACGGCGTAGAATGTGTTGGAAAAATCGTTCCGTCTGATCGACCGTAAGCGTCGGATCATCTTCTTGCGCGACCAAAAACAGATATTTTGCGAGCGACAACTGCCCGAATCCGAGAAGTGCGTGGGCGAGCGTGTGCAGTTCGGCTTTTTCCCGCGTCTTTTGATACGGATGATACCGCTCCGACCCGATCGCCAAAAGGAGCGGATGCACCCCCGCTTCGTCGACCGCCCGAACCGCGTGGACGCCGGGAATCTTCTTCGGAATCAACGGGCCGGTCAATTCATGAATGAACTCGCCGAACATCGAATCTTCCTGCGGCGGTCGACCGACGACCGTAAACGGCCAAATCGCTCCGTCGCGATGGTACACCTTCACAATCCGCAACACGGGAAAATCGTGCTCCAAGCTGTAATACCCGAGATGATCGCCGAACGGACCTTCGGGCAGGATTTTGTCGGCGTCGAGAAACCCACAGAGGCAGAAATCGGCTTCGGCGTAAATCGGCAGGCCATTCGGAGTCGGCTGGATCATCGGAATACGATGCTGCCCGAGCATTCCGGCGAACGTCAATTCGCTGACGTTTTCCGGAAGCGGCATGATCGCGGCGAGCGTCATTGCCGGAGCGCCGCCGACGAATACGTTGACCGGGAGCGGCTTTTTCAGTTCCAGAGCCGCCGCATGATGGGCCGCGATTCCCCTGTGAATCTGGTAATGCATTCCCGCTTCCGTATTCGGTTCGTATCGATTCCCGGCGATTTGGACCCGATACATGCCGAGGTTGGAGTTCATCATGCCGAGCTTGTTCGGGTTTTCGGTGTAAACGAGCGGCAACGTGATGAACGGCCCACCGTCTTTCGGCCAGGAAACGAGTCGCGGAAGTTTGCCGAGAGTCGTTTCGTTCTTCAGAACGGGCCCGTTGCGAACCTTTTTCGGCTTGGCGTAGTACGACGTTTTCAGGAGCGAAGGAAACGACCACCAACGGCTCGCGTGCTCGGCGTATTCGGCGATTTCCGCAAGCGGATCGGCGCCGAGCGACATTACTTTTTTGAGCGGTTCGACGGCGCCGCGAAAAATGTATTCGATCCGCGACATGGTTCCGTAGAGATTCGAAACCATCGGAAATTCGCACGGAATGTTTTGTCCGGTCGAAGAATCGTAAACATTCGCGAAATAGAGAGCCGGACCCTGTTTTTGAAACACCTGCCTCTGAATCGCCGCGATTTCCAGATAAGAGTCGACCGGTTCGTCGATACGGATCATCTGCCTGGTCCGCAGCAAATCGTCGACGCAGGCCCGCAGTGTTCTATACGGCATGAAAACGAACTCGGAACGGGAAACGAAGTAAACCCCCGCAAACTTAGCCGGTTTTCTTCATTTCCTTGGGGACATAAGATCGAAACTCGATGGAGCGGGTCCGCGCAAACTCGCCGACCGCGACTTTCGGCGAAGGTTCGCCGACGAAATCCGCCCCGAGGACCGAAACCGACATCGAGATCACGGATTCGGCAAGCAATTCGGAGGATTCGACCATTTCGTCGGGCAGCAGGATCGTTGCGGGAACGTCCGTCGAGTCGGCTTCCCCCTCGGAAACAACGCGAAACGCAGCGGTCGGTCTTTTGGCGACCGGTTCTTTCGCAGCGGGTTCGGCGGGTTTGGGTCGGTCCAGCAGAAACTCCGGCTTGAACTTTCGCGCAGAGTTGTCGAGCAAATCTTCCATTTCCGTCCGACAGGGTATTACCGGCGGTTGGGGCTCGGCGGACGGGGGACTTTCCATTCCGTTTGCGACTATTTCGGCGGCGATTTTCGAATTTGGAGCGGATTCATCGCTTGGAAGCTTGGCATCCGTTTCATTTCCGGGAATGCACTCCCCCTCTTCGGAAATCACGGACCAGGCAAAGCCGGCTTTGATTCGTTCAGTGAGTCGCTTTCGGAACATGGGAAGAAAGGGAAAAAGGAAAAATGGGAAAGGGGGATATACTGTAACCCGCCATAAAATGGTTTTTTCTTTTAACCGGTACTCCGTGTGTTCGGGGGCTTGGACGATTAAAAGCAGTGCAAAAAAGACCGATTTTTGACGGTGTGGAGTATAAGGGAAAACCCGTGTCGCCCTCTACGCATCTCTCGACAAAAAATGTAATTATAAATTAATCATTTGTCATTACGAATTACAACCCCTCTAAGCCGCTTCATTGCGCGATTTCATTTCCGCCCACGTCCGTTTGTAATGGAGAGCTTCGAGCAATTCGGTAAGCGTAAGCGTCCGGTTTTCCAATTCCAGAGGAATTTCCATCCCGGGATCGCACACGATATCGACGGTTCCGTCTTCTCCGATCAGGTCGTCGAATTCGCGGAGCAAACCGTCTTGGATCGCCTGGCGAACCAAGTGCCCCCGGGTCGCGGAAATTTCGCCGGCGCGCTCGCCGAGGCTATCCGCCGCCCGCTTTGCTAACGCCGGAAGATATTCGCTGGCTATTTCGATGATTTTCGGCGTATAGACTTTGACTTGCATTTCTTCACTCCCTTGAAGTTTTTAGGTGAGGTCAAACGAAAGGTTA
>JAVBPO010000111.1:0-55970 GCA_031549565.1 Thermoguttaceae bacterium | reverse complement strand
CCAGATCGCCGTTGTAGCCGATGGTCGCGATCTTATCGACGGTCACGGGCTGATCGATGACGCAATCGGCGGATCCGCGATCGTACACGGCGATATCACCGGCCCCGGGCACGACGGCCCCGGCGGCACCACCGGAGACGGCGGACCACACGGGATCGCGGAACTTGGAAGCGGCGGTTGCGACGTAGTAGTACGTGGCCATATTTGAAGATTAAAATGTGTGGAGTGATTTTCGGGCAGGAATGACGCTCAAATCGTGCCGCCAAACACGAAAAAAGTCAAGACAAATTTAGCCGCCCCTTCACACAGAAACAGCGACTGAGCAGAAATGTCCCCGCCGGACTCTTGAAATTTCGGGGGCAAACGCATAGAATCCCCGATGTCGAGGTTCGATTTCCCCTAAGACACTCCAATATTTCAATCTGCTTCCATGTCCGATCAGCCCTCGGAAAACTCCGAATTTGATGAGGAATTCAACCCGGAATACAGTTCCAGCTTGTTTCTTGAAATTATCGACGAGCAGGAGGTGGTCGCGATTGAAGAAACGCGGATCCGGAGCGTTTGCGAAAAGATACTCCTCGACGCCGGGATCGTTTCGGGACGGATCGGGATCGTGATCGTCGACAACGAAACGATTCACAAGCTGAACGCCGATTTCTTACAGCACGATTATCCGACCGATGTGATCAGTTTCCAAGTCGAATCGGAACTGGAGCGGGGTTATTTGGAAGGGGAAGTGATCGCGAGCGCCGAAATGGCGAAAGATCGCGCGCCGGAATTCGCCTGGTCCGTCAAAGAAGAGCTTATCCTTTACATCATTCACGGACTGCTCCATCTGGTCGGTTTCGACGACCTGACCGACACGGATCGCAAAACCATTCGTGAAAAAGAACGGTATTATCTGCGATACGCCGGCTTCGAGCCGAACGATCTCGGTTTCGACCCTGAGCCGGAAGAAACCGCCGACGACAGCGAACCGGAAACCCTGACTCATGTGGAAGAATCCGGCAGCCTTTTTCCACGTCTCCACGACGGGGAAGCGGAAAAGAATTGAATCGCGCTCACTTCCGAATCCACTGCTGAGAGGGAACGATCGGCTTTGGCGGAGTGATTGGAACGGACGTTGGGGCTGGTACAACGGGAACAACGGACACCGGAGTCGGCGCAACTGCGGGCTTTCGTTCCGGCGGCGCAGCGGGACGGCGGATCGGCTCGCTCCCGACCAACGGAGAAGTCGCCAGATAAACGACCAGTCGCTGCTCCATCGGTTCGGCAAGCCCCAATTCTTCGGCGAGCGATTCCAAGGTTTGACCTTGATTATCGGCTTGATTTCCCGGTAAACCCGGCAAAGGGTTCGACGGAATGAGCTGCATCTCGCCCGTACCCGTGCTGTTTTGTCCCATTTCTCCACTGTCCAACTGGCCGCCGACCGAGCGAATCGATTCGGCAGCGACCGTGTCGGAGCGATCTGGACTCTTAACTGCTTTGCGAAGCGACGCGGATTTTGCCCGCAGTTTTTCCACGTCTTCGATCGGCATGAGTTTCATCGTGATTTCGACCGCAATGGGGAGCCCGTTCATCGCGATGCTGTCCCACGATTCGAGCCAAACGGTTCCATTTCCATAACGAAAACGAAAATCGACGACTTCCGGCGCCCACATCGCGCTCGGATCGTCCTGCTGCAAAAGCTGTTCACTGACCGTTGGCCGTTTCGCCGTTTCCGCAGCCGGACCGGGAAGACTCGGCGGGACCATCATCGCGTTTTCGTTCGGCAAGCCCGGCAAATTCGCCCGGGGCTGCTCCTCGGATTCCGAAGCGGAGGCTTCGAAGCTGATTTCCCGTCGGAGCAAACCGCTTTGCGATTGCCCGATATCCGAGTTGAGCGCGTGAAAATCGTAGAAAATCGTTTTCAGTTCGGGCGCTTGCATTTTGACGTCCTGAACCGGTCCGACGGCGGCGCGGCGTGTGGTCGTCGCCTCGGCAGAAAAATCGAGCGGATTGATTTGGATCACGTCGATCCGGAGAGACTCGTTCGCTCCCAAGAGCCCGAAGCGCCGGACAACATCGTCCGCCGCCTCGGACGGCGAAAGCGGATGGATCGGATCTTGAATCGCGGCCCCGAGATCGTCGTTTAAAAGCTGGGAAAGCGAACGAACCAGTTGCGACCGCTCAATCCGCCGGGTTCCCGACACGTAGTAAGACGAATAAATCCGGATCAACGACCAGATCATCGAAATCAGCACGAGCATCAAGCCCATCACGATGAGCAGCTCCAGGAGCGTATACCCCGAGCGCCGCCCCGTTCGTTGCCTCGTTAGCCCCGGGGCCCCTTGGCCGGATTGCGCGAACGTCTTCATTGGGGTCTACTGTAAACGGTGACAAAATGTTTTTTCGACAGGATTTACAGAATGGACAAGATATTGCAGAGACGCTATTCCTTCCCATCCAAAATCTTGTTCATCCTGTCGGAAAAACGGGGCGTTTCGGGCCGTTCATGGTATATCTTTCGGTAGGTCAAGTCAAACCCGGGACGGGGCCCGGGGCGAACGAGGAACCCTTTAACTTCGTTCTTTGAACGCTTTGACCATCATCGGGATGACCTGCCGCAGGTCGCCGACGATTCCGTAATGGGCGATGGAGAAGATCGGAGCGTCGGGATCGGAGTTGACGGCGATGATTTTCGCGGATTCGTCCATTCCGGCCCGGTGTTGGATCGCGCCGGAAATGCCGCACGCAATGTAAAGGGCAGGTCGAACGGTCGTTCCCGTCTGTCCGATCTGGTGCTCGGCTCCAATATACCCGGAGTCAACCGCCGCACGACTTGCGCCGACCGCTCCGCCGAATGCGCCGGCTAACTCGAAAATCATGTCGAAATTCTCTTTACTACCGACCCCGGCCCCTCCGGCGACGATGATTCGGGACCCTTTCAGGTTCAGGTGTCGCTTTTCGACGTGTCGCTGAATAACCTCGACCGCTTCGAGAAGCGGATCGACGGCGGAATCGAGCGCAACCGTTTCGCGAACAATTTTCCCCTGCCGATTCGGATCGGGCGCGTGGAGCGGAATGACCCCTTCGCGAACCGTTGCCATTTGCGGCCACCAATCGTAGTTGACGATCGTCGCGACGATGTTGCCGCCGAACGCCGGACGAATTTGGAGCAGGAGATTTTTGTGAATTTCGCCGGTTTTCGCGTCCGGAACGTCGGAAATTTCCAAGTCGGTGCAATCGGCGGTCATACCGCTGCGGGTCGCCGACGCGACTCTCGGGGCGAGATCTCGACCGAGATTCGTCGCTCCATAGAGCACGATTTGCGGTCGGTATTTCGTGATCAACTCCAGCAGAACTTTGGCATACGGCGTCGTACGGAAGTTTTTCAGCGCGTCGTGTTCGACAAGATAAACCTGATCGACACCGTGCGCAATGAGCGATTGGGCGAGCGGCTGGCCCCCTTTTTCACCGAGAAGTGCCGCCCCGACCGAAACCCCGAGACGTTCCGCAAGTTGCCTCGCCTTACCGCACAGTTCCAACGCGACATCGCTGAGCTGCCCCTCCTGTTGCTCCGCGAACACCCAAACATCCCCGTTTACGTTTTTTTCGATCATCGTTCCGGATAAAAAATTGTAGAAATATCACGACCAACCAAGTCAAGTATTGTATCGTGAAACCTGTTTTATGCAAGCCGGACATTTTTCTTGAAAATGTCACAATGGAGATTGTGCCGATCAAATTCAGGTGCGCAAAAGTCGAACTTGGGGTGGTTGATTTTCCAAGAGCGGTACCGGACCGAAAAGAAAAACGCTTTTGTTGCAACGAAAAAATCATCGTAACTTCCTTCCTTCGGCCATATTGAAAGCGACAACTGGAAAACCGTCCCGTTCGGTCGATTTCCCGGCATAGAAATATTTGGCTCCCTCTTCCCAGTTCAATCGGTATTGCAGGGCTTTCAAAAAGGCAATGCGTGCCACCTCGCAAGACCGTGAAACCTTCCAGAAATATTTCGGGATTTCATAGGCGTCCAAATCGTCCTTGCACGCCGCGGAAACGTACAGCATCCCTTCGATTTCATCGTACCAAAAGCTCAGATGCGAAGGGTTGCCGAGCAGCGCGATCGTCGATCGGTTGAGGTAGATCACTCTTCTTTTCAAGCATGCGTTCAACGTCGGTTTCTGCGTCATTGTTTCGACTCCTTCTTTTGCGGCCTGATACCACCGTAGGGCTCGTGGATCAATTCTTCGGCGGTCGGATGCTTGGATGCAGTGATACCGGTTTGCTTTTCGCCGGTTTTCGGGTCGATGGTAAGCAGCTTATTGCTGAAATCAATCCGCGTTTTTTCGTCAAGCTCCTCCATCGTGTAGCCGAACCGGTCTTTCCAGTCGGACGGCATATTCACGGTTGTGTTGCGTTTCTTCTTGCCGTCCTCGGTCGGTACGAGCTCGGAAAATACCTGCTGGGCTTCATCGAGATTGAATACCATGATCTTTTTATCGTCGAATTGCTGGAACACAGTCAAAATACGGTATTTCGCGTTTTGGTTCCATTTCATGAAATCAAACAACATGAGGCAAAAGTATTTGGTCGTGCATGTGCGCGGAACATTGCGACCGTCTTTGAAGTTGGCGAATTTCAAGCCGTTTTTGTCATAATCCCCCTCGGGCTCGACGATAAGGCGGAGATTCTTCACGTCGATACTGAAGGAAACATGCTGGCAACCCGGAAAAAGATTGACGCAGGCCATGTTAAAAGTGACGGTATTGTACGAAAAGGTGATTTTCGGCTTGAAGGTGTCCGACAGAAATTCGCCGCGAACCCGTTGAACCGACGGCGCCTTGGATTCCTTATAATCCTTTAGTCCGCCTCGCCCTGTCTTTACCGGCTCTGCGACAACGGCAGGAGTCGTTGGTGTCACTTTTTTACTGCCGGGAGGTCCGCCTCCTTTTTTGAGCGGCTTCGCCTTTTGGGCGGGGACGGTCTTTTTGACTTCGGCTTTACCGAAAAGGCTTCCCTGCCCCTTGAGTGCGGGCTTTGCTTTTGCGGCGTGAGAGGTCGTAATTTTATTGCTTCGGGCCTTTTTCATGAGCACTCCTCATTTGCGCAATTTTATTTTCCGCTTCCTCTCTGGTCAACGGTTTTACGTCCAGTTCGAAGCCTTCCACAGGCAATGGAGAAGCCGACAATTTCCAGTTTTCCAATTTTTCCGCCAGCGCACGACGACACAACATCATGTGTTCCGGCATATTCTCTCCGAACCCGGAAATCCAGTCGCGGGGAATGGCTTGGGTTAATTTTTCATTCTCTCTGAATCGAAACTCACAACTGCCGAGATCGAATATGATGACCCGCTCGTCGTTTTTGGAAAAGCAGTTGGCGGTCGCTTTGTATTTCCAACCTTTTTGCCATCCCATCAGTTGGTAGACGACACTTGCCAGTTCGCGGGCGCGAATGGGTGATGCCTTCCACGGAAAGGCGTTGCGATTCCGCCTGGTGGTCTTGCGTACGGCAAACAATCGCTCGGCCAGGTGCAGCAACACCTCGACATAAGCGGTGTCGTTCATCAGGGAAATGCAGCCGGTATTGAAATGCGGTCCATATTCGGAAAAAGTCACGGCAGCGGCGTATCGACCGCAGAAAAGTTCTCTGCGTACCCGCTTGGTCCCGACGATATACGCCACTTCCGCTTCGATTGCCGGAAAAGATATTCCCGCGGTTTCCATAGCGCACAGATAATGACTCGCATCATAACCGCCGAACGCGGGATTCATGGGAATGAAACCGGACAACAATCCTTGCCGGATCACTCGGATGACAAACCTGCTGTCGAAGTACGGAGAGGCTTGGTTGGATTTCAGCAAGAGTAAGACGCGAGCATGTTCCTCCCGCGAAACAATGGCGTCATGATGATCCGGTTCGTAATAGAGTCTTCGCTGCCCTTTGTTACGAAGGGCTTTATGCGTTTTGTAGCTCTCGACAAACGATTTTTGCATGATGAAATCACCGCAGTATTTTTCGTTTTTCAATATTCCCGACACACTGCCGGTCGACCATTCCATTTTTCCGGAGGCCGTCGGACGTGACAGTGAAGTCATTGTTTCGGCAATTTCCTTCCGGGAATAACCCGCCAAAAAAAGATCGTAGACGAGACGAACCGTTTTCGCGCCCTCCGGCTCGATCTCCAACCCATACTTCCCGTCCTTATTGTATCCGAGCAGCTTTACCGGACAAAAATAGTTGCCGTCCTTAAAACACTGGTTGTTTCCAAACTTGACGGAGGACGACTTGTTCGCGCTTTCGATTTCCGCACACAGGGCGAGCGTACCGAGGAATATGAGACTATACTGATCAAGCGTATTGAGATTATGGTTCTCGAAAAAAATGCCGACCGGCGGGTCGAGAGACAGCAATAAATTCACCGTGTTCAGACAGTCGGCGGCATTCCGTGCGAAGCGCGAGACATCTTTCACGACGATCAAATCCATTTTGCCCGCCTTGCAATCTTCAATCATCCGATTGAATTCTTTGCGGTTGTGCGTACTGGTTCCGCTGATTCCGTCATCGGCGTACAGGTCGACATACTCCCAGTTGGGATTGGCCGGGATAACGGCATCAAAATACTTCTTTTGATTTAGCAGACTGTTTTCCTGGTCGCTGCTGTCGGTGGACACGCGGGTATAGGCGCCCACCCGCAAAAACTTCTGTTGCCAATTCTTATTTTCATAAATGGGGTCGACTTCCGATACGATTCGGTTTTCATGATTTCTTCCCATAATTGTGAGGGGGAAGCGTCTTTACTCTGCATCCTGATACTTTCCATGGAATCCGGAGGCGAATATTTTCACCTTCGGGTTGGCGAAAAGCGGTTGATGAATCATTGTGTCGCTTCAGGAAATCTTTTTGAGAACAAGGACGGCGTTTTTCGGAACGAGAAATTCCATCCGTCCTTCGAAACTTGCGACAGGTTCCCTGTTGACGCAATTCCCGCCGCCGTAGACTTCGGCGTCGCCGTTGAGCACTTCCTGCCAGGAGCCGTTGGGGATATTCAGACGCTCGAAAACGTAGCCCCGATCGAACGGCGAATTGGAAAGTGACACTACAACGATCGCTTCGTTCTGCTCGTACCACCGACGAAACGCGAGAATGCGATTCGCGTCGTTGAAGCCGAGGATTTCGAGGTTTCGTCCGTGAAATGCCGGCTCTTCACGACGGAGCCGGATCGCGTCCCGGTAAAATTCGTACATTTCCCGACCGTTGCCGTTCTTCTTGACGGTAAAATCCTCACGCAATGCAAGGACATTGTCATAAATAAAATCGTTTTCAAATGCGACCTCTTCCCCGAACAGAAACAGCGGCGTTCCGGCAGAAAAACATGCGACGGCAAACGCGACGCGGCTTCTCGCTTCGGCGAACGGGCGGTAGGCATTCATCTGACCATTCACGGCAAGATGCATCGTTCGGTGCGACCTTTGTTCCGGATTCGGTTCATCCCGTCCGGAATTCCCCGCCTCATCATGATTGACATGATAGACGATTTTGTTGTATTGGGTTGCCTCCAAAGCCCCGGCAAACCACCCCATCGCAAGTGGTCTGTCGTCTCCGAAACCGGCGGTCGTGATCAGTTTTGCATACTCGGAGCTGAGGCGATTCGCACCGCAGAGATGGTGGTGAAAGTCGCTATACCAAACGGCATCGAAACCGAGCCCGCCTTCTCCGACCGGTTCCGTGACACCGGGCCAGTTGCTATGGTCTTCCGCCATGAGGAAAACGCCGGGTTTGGCGTTTCGAACGGCTTCGGTCCACTCCCGTAAAAACAGGTAACCCGCTCCATCGGCAGCCGGACATGGCGAACCGTTATAATGGAGTCTGTTCTCTTTGTGGATCGCACTCGTAAGATCGACCCTAAACCCGTCCACGTGAAATTCCCGGACAAGAGCCGTTGCACTGGTGAGGAAAAGTTTTTTAACAAACTCGTTTTTGTAGTTGGGAGCCGAACCGGACGATCCGTTGTCGAGATAGCCGTCGCAACCGGGAAACCAGTGTTCGCCGTGCGGCACGCCGGGATAATCGTACGGATGGCCTTCGTACCAGTAATAGATGTTTTTTTCGTGATCGTTGGTGTCATACATCCATTCGGCCCGCTCCGCATCGTGTGCGTAGTGGTTGTAAACGACGTCAATGATTACGGCGATTCCCCTTCGGTGAGCTTCCCGAATCAAGTATTTCATCTTGTCCCGCCCGCCGCCGGAAAATTCGATCGCGTGGTAGTGCGAGGTCGAATATCCCCATGTTTCCGGAGTCGCACTATATTCCGAGATCGGGAGCAGTTCGACGGCGTTGACGCCCAGTTCGACAAGATGATCGAGATGCCGGACGGCGTCGGCAATCGTTCCGACGCCATCCTTGCCAAAACCGAGGGCGGGAATATGAAGCTCATAAATGATCATATCCTCGATCCGCGTGGGGATCTGTTTATCCGCGTCTTCAGAAAATTCGTCTGTCCAAAAATCCTCCACGTCGACAAAACTTGTCGTTGGTTCCGGAAACACCGTGTTCGTGAACTCTTGCGTCGCCGGGTCGATTTCCTCATTGACGACGGTGTCAGGATCGACAATGACACTACAACTTCGCGTGCCGTCCAAATCGGCGGCCAAACCGTCGTAAGGAGCGCCTTCCGGATTGAAATGTCCCCCTCCGATCTGGCACCGCGAGTATAAATCGGTTCTGTAGGCCGTGGAGCCGTCGTTTTTCACGATGCGGAACATGTACGATACATGATCCCAGTCTTCACAACGTTGCAATTCGGGATGATTCGGGTCGCTGAACCAACAGCCGTCCGCTCTCCTCAACAGTGGAATGACCGGTTTGGAAAGGTCGATTCCGTCTCCGTCATCGGCGATATATCCCCCGGCGATTGTCGAGTAGTCGACCGGGTTGGAACGGTCGACGGGTTCCCTATTTTGGCCGTCCTCACGCCAAAGGAGCCCGAATACGACTTCGACGTTGCGTGCGTTTGGCGCGTAAACGCCGAATCGAACTCCCCGTTCGCCATTGATCGTAAGAAAGGGCTGAGCCCCGAGTTCCGGGGATTGATAATCGGACGTCGTCATCGCAACACCTACTCCGTCAAGAGGTTAAAACCATCGTTATCAAGCACCAAGGATCACGAAATCCAATGTCACCACCCCCAGCGTCTGAGCGGCGGGGTGCCATCAAGACACTCAACCATTTTTTGTCCTGTCAAATAGGAATCCGGAGTCGAGCGGCCCGTGACGAAAGGATAATCGACGATCACACTTGTTTCTTTGCCGAAGTTACCGATAAAGGCACCCTCCGGTCCCACGGCATCACGAAGCACGAATTCCAAGGGATACGGTGGAGGCCCCATGTTGAAATCGAAGAACTCGCCTCGCTGTTTCATAAATCCTGTTCCATCCAGGTAATCGTATTCCTTACAGTGTCCCGTGACCCGTTTACCCCAAATGATGCTTTTCCCATCCTGCCAATCCCGTGCGAATGCCAAACAAGCGACCCCGTAACATTCCGCCCCGATCAGTTTGTCCGCCCGAAGAAATCCAAAAATCAAATCATGGACCCGCTGATTGTTCGCCAAATCAGCGATCGGCCCGCTTCCGCCGACAATCAACAAGGCATCGTACTGGGCAAGCGATTCCACGGCGGCGTCTTTTTCATGATGATACTTTTCCAACATCCGAAGGTATTGCGGTACGGACAAATACGGTCGTTCAGGAAACCATGTTGAAAGATTGATCGGTTTATTCAGCCGCCTTCCTTCCCTGGTTTTGATTTTCGGATCGTCCCAAAGTCGAACTTTGTAGGCCATCTCCTCACTGGTCACGCTTTTACCCAATGGGGGATCCAGATAGTCCGGATCCATGCTGACGGTAATGGCGATCGGACGTTTGCCGGATGGCGTTACAAAGTCGACGTCGTATCCCGCTTCGTCAAACACCTCCATCGGACCGACCAGCTCTTCGCCCCAATAACCGCATTCGGATAGAAGAGTTAAAATCTTACGTTTACGCGGACTTACCCCGCGAGGAATCAATCCGGGACGAGGCTGGTTGGCATTTTTGACCGTTTCCTCCTGACACCGCATGATTTCGAGGGCGATCTTTACGGCAAAATCCTTGGCACGGTCGCCGGTATCACCCGTTACAAGATCCTCATCAACGACGATCCCACTGACGGATTTGGTAAACACGCCGCCGGCATTTTCAACGTCGGCTCGAACGACTTCATGGCAGATCACTTTTCGACCGGCCAAATATTCCGGATAAGGTGTAAGAATCCATAAGCCGTGACAGAGGCATCCTTTAACGATGTTCTTTTTCAGCATCGCCTGAGCAAAAAAACGCACGACCGGAGTACGGCGTTTGTCTTCTCTTCCTTCGACATAATAACGGCAACGAACGCTTGTGTAATTCGCCGACATGATGACCGCGGCGTAATCCTCCAAAACGATGTTTTCCACATCATAGGTTGCGGTTTCCGTTTCCGTACCGTCTTCGGAAGTGAAAACCTGCTCTTTTTCTCCCCAAAGTCTCGAAACGAAATGGACTTCCGCCCCATACCGTTCGAAAACTTCCCGGTAAGACTTCAATTCGTCCGTAATAAACAGGTTTTCAATAATGACTGCGATTTTCAGTCCGCTAATATTCACGGTGCTCATCGGGATCTCCTTGATTTTTAGTTGTGTCTAACAATGCAAGTGACAAAGTGACAAAAACCGTTAACGTTTTCTGTCGTGAACGCTGAACTTCACCATGATGCTTGAGTTTGACTCCTTTTCACTGAGCGGAATCTGGAAATTTTCCCGATCAAAGGAGAGTCTGGGAACACCATTGATGCGAATTTCTTCAATCTGCAACATTCCCGGCGACATGAAATCCGGAAGCACGTTAATGGAACGAATATTGTTGGGTCGAAAATACAAACAAAAGGTGATCTCTTCCTTGGTTCCAAGCGCCGCCAGCGCACATCGAACGTAGATATGCGCGAGAAAATTCAATTCAAATGCGTGATAGCCGCTGATGGCATGGCCTCCCTTGTTGCCGTACCCTCCTTCAATAATGGGGATTCCACTTTCCGTGGTTCGAAAGAAAATCCCATTATGATCACGGTCGAGAAAATAAAGATTCCAGAAGGCCGCGGAGGAGCGGGCAAATTCCAGGTAGTGGTCTTCTTTCGTCCAAGCATAAAAAATGTAGTACGCGAGAACCATTTGTTCCTGCTGCCAAAAATCTTTCGTACTCCCAAACGAAAAATCCAGGGGCATCTCATTACCGGGATTTCTCTCCAAACAGTCGAAACAGCCGCTGCGCAGTAAATCGATGCCGTGTTCCTCCATGTTCTCAAGGCGTTTACGGGCAACTTCAATAAGCTCATCCGCTTTTTGTTGCTTTCCTTGCGACGCATAGTAATGAGCGATTCGCGTCAGGTTCCATGCGATTTTCAAATTGTGTCCGACGATGCCGCGATCTTGTTGCCACCCCCAATCGTAGTCGGGTTTCCAATCGTCGTAAAACCGCTCTTGAACGAAAGGATTGTCCGAGACACAAAGATGAGTGACAATATTTTCCGTGCAGTCGTCCAATATTTTTTTGCACGTTTCCAAAACGCGCTCCAAGTCGGGTGTCCTGTCGGCAGGCAGCGGTTCAAGAGCCAGGATCAAATTGACCAAATAGGCCGGTATGTGGTCGCCGATGGAATTCCAATTCTTTCGGGAGCGATTTTGACTTTCCCCCAAGGTGTCAAGCGAGGGATCGTCCGTTCGCATGGAAATCGCGTCAAGATGTGAGAAAAATCCGCCTTGGATTTCATCGAGATAAAATTTGTTAAACGCCTCGATTGTCAGACGGATCACTTCCAAGACTTCCCAATCTCTTGTAATCCGGTAATACTGGGCCAAACCCGCCAAGGCGTAAATCTGTTCATAAAGCGGTATGGTCCCTTGGTCGTCCGGATTTTGAGAACAAAGAACCAATCTTCCATTTTCTTTTCCGTAAGCCCAGAGGATGTGCGTTCCACCTCCGCCGGGGCTTCGGAACGCGCCGCGCAGAAACGCGACGCCTTTTTGAGCCGCTTCAAAATAGTGATCGCTTCCCGTCAGAAGATAAGCGGAACTCAAACCATAAATCAGCCGGGACAAAGCCGCCATTTCCTGGATGACCGGTCCGTGCGGAGCCGGAAAACCGTTGATCCCCAGATTCGTTCGATAAAGCTTCGTAAAATCGTCGATCGTGAATTCGCGTTTGTCGCCAAAAAGTCCATAGAGCCACTTGTCGCCCAGTTGCGTGATTTGCGTCAACCACCAATGCGAAGACTCGAAAAGATATCTGCCGGGCTTCGCCGTTTGATCCAGCAAAGTGATTTTTCTGGCGTCAAGCCGCATGAGATCATCGCTCGTTTGAAGAATCCCTTCCACGGCGACCATGAGATCAAAACGCAGGTATTTCGTCAGATCGCTACAGACGTCCGGTGTTTTCAAAACACGATCGTTCGACAGGTGATCGAGGTTTTGCAGAACATGAAAGTTTGTCGTCCATTTATTCTCGCTGACGAAACATTCAATGATATCACCGCTGTGACTGCGGATTTTAAAGGACTTCCGGACGCAATCGACTTCCGTGACTAAGCCGAGTAGTGTTGTCGTATGAACCGCGGATTTCATCGGCGAACCTCCTCAAAGTGGAAAATTGAAATGTCGGTTTACACCGTTCTGTCTTTTTCTCCTTGGGACCGCAGGCTTCCAGCCGGTCAATGGCTCGTTCGTCAATATTTCGGGCGCACGAAGTCGAGCCAAGTACAGGCATGTCTGCCGTCCCCAAAAAACACTTAACGGCGTCAAGTTTCATTGCCCAAGTTTCGCATCATGGATTGTTTGACGTATGCCGAATTTTATCTGTATGAGCCTCAGAGTGAATCCAATCATTTGGTTTTGCGAATCCGCGGGGGCGTCTTCGGCGTATTGAGACAACCAAACGAAATTTGCGGCAACGGAAAAAATTCGAAAAAACTTCGTTGGAATCGCTTGACGACAGTTTGGGTTTTGAAGACGACGACTTGCAGCTTGACCGATCGAGGGTTCCGGTGGAACCGTTAGGTTCAGGTGATGGCCGCCGCATCGGGGCATCAAATCCGAATCGGGCAGAGTCAAAGCGCTCTCTGGAAAAATGAATACTCAACTACTAGAATAGAAGCAATGAGTATGTGTTGAAAGGATAGAGATCCACAATCAACGAATATCCAACCGCGAATCGTTGTATTCGATTGGTGGTTGAATTTTCCGGATTTTGTATCGCCATCCAGGTACTAACACCACAATACCAATTCTTGCCCCCTTGGAAACATGAACCAGGATCTAATGTCAACGAAAGCGTGGATGAATGTCGGAATTTTAACGACACTGCTTCTTGGAAGTGTCTGGTGGGTTCAAAGTCCTCTGACCAGCTCCCGCCCCAAGGACCCGCAAGTGAATCAACTGATCGACGCTTCTTTCCCGGTCGAGAAACCTTTCGCACGGATTTGGCAGGATCCTTTCGAACCGTACTTCGATAAACTGAGGCAAACCGGGGAAAAAGGTAACGCCTTGAGCGATGAGGAGCTGAACTGCAAATTGAAAAGAATCTTCCGCGAAGATTTTGAAAGCAGATTCAAAGATCGTGAAACAATAACCCAGGAGGATTTACTCCTCGTGGGTATCATGGTACCGGGCGGGCCGTTCGAGGATAGAACCGAGCGGCGTCAACGGATTCGGGTCGCCTTGGCTTCCGCAATGGCCGCCGGGGGATACGCGCCCGTTGATTCCGAGCATCTCGGTTCGTTTCCGTTTGAACCATGGCGATCCGATGAAAAAAACGAGATTGTGAATGCGGCGAATGGAACACCACCGTTCAAGATTCCTTACGAGTGGTTTTCCAAACTCAGCAACGAAGAGCGACGCTACATTTCATTTCCGTCCAAATATGAAAACATCCTCGTGTTTTGGATTTCCGACGACCATTTTGCGGAAACACCGATTGCTTTGCTACACCGGCTTCGCAAGCAAGTCGACGAATCGTTGGCGGAAACATCGCCCGCGAATTCCCTAAGAGTACCGGAATTGAAAGCGGAGTTAAAAACGCTCTTCTCGCTTTACGACGTCCCTCTTTTTGAGGGCGAAATGACGAGTTTCACCGCTTTAACACTTCCGTCAATGTCTTGGGAGAGTGTCAAACAGCCGTCGGCAAGCTCGTTGCGGGAAAAATTAGCCCGAGCGGAATTCGCGATTTTCGGTCCCTGGAGTTCGACGACCCTCAAAAAGATTTTGCTGGAAGCGGATCAATGTCAAAATGATAAATCCAAGAAAGAGAAATACGAATCCTCGAAACTCTCTTTTTACAACGTGTTCGCGACGGCGTCTCCTTCTTCACTGAGAGATGACGACGATACGCAGGCCGAGCGTGATATCAGGTCGGCCGATCGCAAAGCGTTAGTGGAGATCGGCGGTGAATTGCAGGCTGTTTTAGGAAACAAAGATAAAGTTTTTCATTACACGACTTGTCCGGACTCCGATTTGGCGGAAGCGATGAAAGACGAACTTGTCCGGCGTGGTGTCAATTTGAAGAGCGATCAAATCGCTTTCATCGCGGAAAACGACACCATTTACGGGCGGCTTCTTCCGAAGACATTTCGAAGGGTTTTTTGGGGACGGGGACCGGTCGAAAATGTCGAACGTTTCACTTATTTGCGGGGTCTTGACGGTCGAGTTCCGCAAGAAAAGCCGAAAACCGAGTCGCCCTCGCCGACGATTCCCGGTACTTATGGTGTCAATGCACGAACGTCGATCGAAAGCCGGTTCATGCCGACGCGAAAAACCAACAGGCCCGAGGGGAACAATCAATTCGATTACATCATCCGGCTCGGAGACGAGATGCTGCAGATGGAGAAAACGAACGGTCAATTCAAAGTGATCGGAATTCTCGGGAGCGACATTTACGACAAACTGCTCCTGCTCCAAGCATTGAAACCGTCGTTCCCCAACGCGATTTTCTTCACGACGGACTTGGACGCGAGTTACTCCCATCCTCAGGAGCTGGAATGGACAAAAAATCTGCTCGTCGCCTCGACGCACGGATTGACGCTCAATAAAGATATGCAATGTGGAATCCCGCCGTTTCGTTTTTCCTACCAAACCGCCGCGTTCCAAGCGATCCTCGGTGCGACGACAGAGACGAAAAACGAAATTCCCAAATCGGTGCATGACGCATTCCTCTCCCAAGCCCCGGCGAGAATTTTCGAGATAGGATGGTATCAACCGTATGATATCTCGGTTGCGATGAAAGCCCCTGCATCCGTCGCGAGCAGCGCCCCCGATCCTTTGACTCCGACGGAGCGTGTTTACGACAAGGATATTCAACCCCCGCGGCGGGAAACAAGTATTGATCGGTTCTTCAAAATTGTCGTTTTCACAGGTTTGACCATTTTGCCTCTCACATTGATTTCGCTTTTCATCTTGAATTGGCATCGCAAAGTTTTTCGGATTGCCGGCACCCTCATTCGCACCTTCTTTTCCCCATTCACCGGCGCCGACCGATCCTCACCAAAAAACAAATCCCAAAAAGCAAAACCCCAAAAAACGTCGAAAAAATCGCGGAGCGTAACCGATTCGGGAGCCGGTAAAATTTGGACGGTCTGGGCGCCGTTTGCATTGTTAATTCTGGTCTTCTCCGGTCTCTGTGTTTATGGATACGTTATTTGGTGTGACAATAATGCGGCGAACGGCGAGCCGTGGGGGTGGGGAACGGGAATCAGCGTTTGGCCTTCGACGACTTTACGCCTTATCGCTCTGATTGTTTCCGCCATCCTACTCTATGTCGTCGTATTCGACAAAGCAAGAAAAGTCGCGAAGAATTTGACCTCACGGTTTGATTTGGAAGGTTTGCCTGAATATTTGCACTCAAATTTGGGAGAATCATTCGGAAAAATCCGGGACATGGTCGCGAAGCTGGCTTTTCCGAAAAAAAAGGAAGATGAGAAAACCGGGAAAATTGAGATCAACATCGAAGCCTTGTGGAAGGAGCAAAACAATGAAATCCCCGGCCGTGTTCTTCTCGACACCATCATCGGGCTCGTCGCAAGCGCTATTGTTTTGTACTTACTGGCTTGCGAGGGGAATGGACACTTTCCGTACCGAAGCCCCTCAAGTTACGGGATAGGGGTTGGTATTTGGGGATTTGCCTGGGTCGCTACGATGATGCTGGTTCTCGCCACTTTTTTTATCACGCGTTCGTGTTGCCGGTTTATCAAAGAAATGGAGAAAGGGACCGTTGTTTGGCCGAAAATGAAAGAGTCCGATAACCTTAATGTTTTGAATCGATTTTCAAAACGTTGGGAGATCAAGGATTATCGTTGCTTCACCCATCTGGTCGATGTCTATTTTATCGAGGCATGGGCGAGTAAAATCTGCGGTTTGGTTCTGTATCCGATCGCGTCGCTGGTGCTGTTGTTCACGGCGGAATCTCCGTATTTCGACAACTACGGCTACAACCCTTACCGCTACCTGGTTTTGGTATTCATGGGGTTGTTGATTTTCGCTCCGGCCTTTCAACTTCGAAGTGCCGTGAGAAAATTACGCACCCAAAAAATCCGGCGTCAGCGGGAATATCTCGAATTCCATTACGAAAACGCTTCGGAACCGGCCCGAAAAAAAGTCGAAGCCGCGATCAAAGAAACGGAAGATTTAAAAGACGGGGCGTTCGAACCGTTTTTAGAACACCCTTTCATGCAGGCGGTCTTATTCCTGATAGGCGGAATCAGTCTACCGGCATTTCTCGGACTTTTGAACAGACCGTTTTGAGCCTCAAAAACTTGGAAACCTTTTTCACGAATTCCGCTTCAGGCTTTAGGTTTCAGGTTTCGGCCCATCCTTGTTATTCTGAAGCTTGAAGCCTTGTTCCAGAAAATGACGCAAGTCGGACAGTACAATTAGTAAGATTATTCTCCCACGAAAATCAGTGTTTTTCTTCCTCCCAATTTGACCGGTATCACGTTTTCAGTCGCTCCGGCGTCGCGGATTTCGCCGTCGGCGGGATCCAGTTGACACCACCGGCTTTCCGATTTTCCGCCGGGGATCGTCAAGGTTCCTTCATAGGGCGTCGCTTCCGTGTTGAGCAGGAGAAAAATATCGCGTCCTTCCCTGCGAAAGCGACCGAGCACGACGCTTCCGTTTTCCGGCGCGATTTTCGGCACGTCGCTCGCGGCCAGCTTTTTCGCGTCTTCCCCGTTGACGACGAACGCTTTGTCGTCGAGTTGTTGCGGCGTCAACCGTTTGTCGGACAGCACGAACGGAATCTGGTGATGCACCAAAAACGCCCCGACGCCTTCGAATTCCGAAACGAGCCGTTTCGTTTCCGGCGACATTTTCTGCAAGTCGAGCGGATCCGCCTGCGGAAGGTATTCGGCCTGGAGTTCCCGGATCGGATAATAGAGCACCGCTTCCGGCACCACGGCGGCGTCACGCAAAATCGCGTTGAGCCGCCCGATGTATTGACAATATTCCTTGTGAACGTCTTCACCGCGTCCCTTGATACCGTAGTAGAGCGTAAATTCCGTAACGCCCAAAGCCGCTTGCCAGGACGCCGCCGCGCACATCGTTTCCAGATCGACTTCCCCTTGGCCTCCCATCTGTTGGGAGAAATCGCTGATTTCCGTCATGACCAGCCGGCGATTCGTCCAATACGCCGCCGAAGCCGGAAATGCCGCAGCACGCCAAGCTCCCCAAATCACGGCCTTCGGATCGCTGTTGAGCATGTCCAAACCGGGCACGTCCAGCTTCATCAGCATTTCCAGCTTGTTCCCGTCGAGCGGAACGTGGGCGTGCGTCGGCTCCTCATGCAGCGTATGTCCGCTGGACGCGACGCGAAGCGGAACCGTGGGCGTTTCCGGCGTCGGAACAGACGAACCGTTTTCACGACACCACTGCTGGATCAGCCCATAAAAACGGTCGCGGTCCAGGTCGGAAATGAGTTCCCAGAATTTTTGGCGAACCGCTTTGTCTTTTTCCGAATCGCCGACGAACAACGCCATGCGGAGCGGCATCAGATCCTCGCCGTATTTTTCCTGATACCGTTGCGGCAGATCGTTGCACCACGGCACCATCGGGAGCGGTTTGACGTTCGGATCGAGCGGATCGTCGACGCGGACTTTCACGCGAACGTCTTCAGGAATCGTCCCGATGTTGACCGCGTTGAGCGACGGTTCGTCGGTGAAAAACGCTTCGATCTGCGAGAACAGCTCTTCGCCGAGGCGGTCCCGGTATTGGGAGTGCGTCACTTCGAGAAACCGTTTCGTCGCTTCGGTATCAAGCAGGTTCGGATATCGTCGGGCCGCCGCGTAATTGTTCGAAGCGTGGGTGAACTCGTACGCCGGGCGAACATAAAGCGGTTCGTCTTTCCGCTGGGCGTCATAGACAAGCGATTGGCATTCCATTTCCGGATGTCCGCGAAGCACCACGCCCCCCGCTTCCGGACTCGGATATCCGTCTTCGTCGTAGATCCACACGCGCAGTCCAAGCTGCCGTGCGCTTTTCACGGCGTCGACAAAACGCTTCCATTCCTCGTCGTTGTACAGGTAATTGTTCGAGCCGACGTTGCACACGATCCCGCCCAAGCCGCACTGGTCCTTGAAGTACGCCATTTTCTCCGGCGTATCGTAATGCACGACGCCGCCGTGAATGATCTGAAGCGGTCGCATCGCGGCGGACGGGGAATCCCACTCCGCTTTCCACGAATCCGGAATCGAAGGTTCCGCACCGACGGCGACCAGAGAGAAAACGGCAAACGAAAAGACGGTCGTAAGAATTTTTATCATGGGATTTGGGGAGGTAACGGGGGAGCGTCCCTGGGACCGCAGGCATCTTGCCTGCACCTGGGTCTGCGGGCTTCCAGCTCGCGGCGTGAAACGGTCAGCCGCCCTGCAAACGATGCCCAACCGCCCACTGGCAGGCTGGAAGCCTGCGGTCCCAGATCGTTTATTTCGGTTTCTTTTGACGCAGTGTTCGCGTCGGGGATTTTTCGGACTTCGGGGCCGCAGTTGCCGCCGGTTTGGCTGGTTTTTTCGGCGGTTTCTTCGCAGACGCCGGGGCGGGTGTCGCGGCAGGTTTTGGCGTCGTCTTTTTCACAGGCGGCTTGGTTTCCTTGACAACGGGTTTCGTTTCCGCTGTTTTGACCGGTTGGGGAGCAGGAGCCTCGGCCGGTTTGGTCGGCTTTGCGGCTGATTTTGCGACCGGTTTTTCGGCGGTGGGCGTCTTTTTCACGTCCGATTTTTTGGGAGCCTCCTTGGACTCTTTTTTCGTTCCTTTGGCGCCCGCTTTCGATTTCGAGGACGCTTTTTTCGCTCCCCCTCCCCCTTCTTCGTCGTCGCTGTCCGGGTCGAACGACGATTCTTCGCCGGTGATCGGATTGGGAATGAAATCGACCTCACCGCCGCTGTCCGCTTCTTCGCCGCCGTCCAGATCGTCGTCCAAAGCGGGCAGGGGGATCGCCGGTTTCGGCTTCTCCACCAGCCGGGCCGGTCGTGTAATCTGCAAGACCGGAGCAGTCCAATCGCGTTGCATGGCTTGCGGGTCGATCGGTTTGAGAATCTGTTGCAGTTCCTCCAGATCTTTTCCCTTATAAAATTCGACGGCAAAAAGATGCAGGAGACTCGCGAACTCATGCCCGTCGTGTTTCGTGATCGCACGTTCCAAACCGCCGACTTCTTCGCGGGTATTGTCTTTGCTGACCTGCGCCAGTCCGAGAAGCCGGAAAACCCGCATCGCCGATTCGTCGACCGGAATCACATGCCCGCCCAACGCGTTGTGAGCGGTGTAATCGATCATAAAACGGCTGCAAACGCCGAGCGATTCGAGGTACTCGACCGCCTGGGAAAGGCTTTTCTTCTTGAGGTCTTCCAAGTCGAACATGTAGGTCGTTTCAAACACCGCCTGGAGCGATTTTCGGACCCGATCCCCGGCCGCAACCGCGTCGGGAAGATGGGGAAACGTGTACGCCAACTCGTTCGCCGTCGAAACGCGAATTTCGTTCCAGTCGATGTAGTGATGTTCCAAAACGGAAAACGCGTTATCCGCCTGCTCGAACGTCGCGTTTTCCAGGCACGCGGCGTAAACGAGATGCTCCAAAACCTTCCGCAGCTGCGTTTGAGGAGCGTGTTTGTACCGCTTTTGTAGAAATTTTTGCAGCGATTTGAACTTGGTCGCCCGATTCGATGAAGACATGGGTTAATGGGGGAGGACGGAGGAAAGGGAGAAAAATACGGTTGGAGGCTTCGCCAGAAGGTTTTACTCGCCGGTCCCCTCTCCCAGAGGGAGAGGGGACCGGCGTTTTGGTTTCGATGATCAAAAAACAGGTATTCTACTTTCTGGTAAGGGAGCCTTATTCCGCGGTGAAAAATTCATGCACTGTTTTCAAGTGGTCCCGGATGGGGAGTTTTTGCGGACATTTCGATTCGCAGGTTCCGCATTGGTTGCAAACGTTTGCTTTTTTGTCGTCGGCGAACATTCCGTACAGATTGTCGTAAAACGGTTTCTTTTCCGGAAACGCCTTGCACAGGTTATAGAAATCGAAAAACATCGGAATTTCGATCCCCTGCGGACAGGGGACGCAATACTGGCATTTCGTACATTTGATGGGAGAGGATCGTTCGTATTCCTCCTGGAGAACGCGAACGAACCGGACTTCGTCGTCGCTCAGGCAACCGACCGAGCCTCGGTTGGCGACCTCGAGATTCTGCTCGACGTGCGACATGGTCGACATTCCACTGACCAGTAGGGAAATTTCCGGCTGGTTCCAGATCCAGCGAAGCGCGAGATCGACCGGGTTGTACGGCGACTTTGCGAGCTCTTTTCCCATGTCCCCGGTCGGATTGGCGAGGAAACCGCCGAACAGCGGCTCCATCGCGACGACGGAGATTCCCTTGCTCGCGGCGTATTTCAGCCCTTCGGTTCCGGCTTGCTGCGACGCGTTGACGTAGTTGTACTGAATCATGCACATGTCCCAGGAATAGGAATCGATAATATCCTTAAACAGGGAAACGTGATCATGGAACGAAAACCCGAGTTGCCGAATTTTGCCCGCATCCCGCTGCTTTTCCGCCCAGCGAAGCACGTCGAGCCGTTTGACCTTTTCCCACAGATGCGATTGCATGCAATGGAACAGGTAAACGTCGATCACGTCGGTTTTCAGATCGACCAGTTGTTCGCTGAGAATCCGATCGCAATCGGCAATCGTTTCGGTTCCCCAGAGCGGAAGCTTGGTCGCGATTTGAACTTTTTCGCGATATCCTTCGGTCAAAGCCAGCCCGACCGCCTGTTCGCCTTTGCCTTCGTGATAGAGTTTCGCGGTATCAACATAATTGATTCCGGCGTCGATTCCTCGTCGGATCATCCGCGTCGATTCCGCGAGATCGACCGGCCCGGTCGGCAAACCGTCGGTTGTTGGAAGCCGCATACACCCGAAACCGAGCGCCGAAACTTTCGTCCTCTCCGGACCGAATTCCCTGTATTGCATAATTTCGTAACCGCTGGAATGTACCTCATCAAGTAAAACGCGCGTAGGACCGCATTATAACCGCATTGAATCCGGTTGGACAGGTCACGGGGCAAGAAATCGAGACGTCCGAAACAGCCAAAGAGCCGCATGTGAAGTCGGTACTCCGACGAAACTTGCGGATTACCGTTGCGTGTTCCGCAAGTTACGCTTCGCTTCACATGCGGCTCTTTAAAGGATTTCGCGCACTAAAAATTAGGTCTTCCCTCCGTGCTTTCCGGCCAAAGCTGGATCGTGTATGTTTTTCTCCACTGGGCGGCTCTTCTTGCGACGAACGACGGAACCAATCGCAGCTTCGCGATTTCCAGCTCCTGCTCTCTGATTTTCGTCTCGGTCGGGCGGATGGTATTGAGTTCGTAAACGGCTTTTTCATACTGCTTTTGAGCCTGGACTTTGCGAAGCTTCGTTTCCAGCATCTCCTGATCGGAAATGGTGTTCGGAACCAGTTTGTTCGTCGCTTGTTTTCGTTCCGTCGCGGCGATCGCGACGGTCCACGCCGCCTTGGCGTATTCGAGGTCGGTCAGGTTATTTTCCAGGGCTTTGGCCTGTTCCAGCAAAACTTCCGCGACCTGGATTTGATAAAATTCGGGCGAATCTTCGAGCCGGTTGATCCCTCCTCGTTTCGCGGCGATGTTCGCCTTGAGAAGCTCAAGTTGCCGCTCCCGGAGTTTCACCTCCAACGGTACGATCGTTTTCACCTGAAAGATCGCTTTTTCATATTGTTTTTGAGCTTGAACTTTTCGCAGTTTCGCTTCGAGCACCTCCGGATCCGCAACGGCGTTCGGAACTTCTTTATTTTTCTGGGCGATCCCCTCCACTTCGGCGATCGCGACCGTCCACGCCGCTTTGGCGTATTCGACTTCGATCAGTTTCTCCGCTTCCGCCCGGGCCAGCTCGAGCTGCAATTCGGCGACTTTGATTTCCCGATCATCAATGGAATCCGCTTCGATCGACCTTGGGGGGCGAGCGGCGGGGAGCAATTCTTTCGGGTCGATCTTCAGGAATGTCGGAACCTTCCCCAAGGCCCCGGCTTTTCCGACAAGCTGCAAATGGCGATCGACGGGAACGCCGGAGAAGAAGAAGTATCCTTCGGAGTCGGCTTTTTGTTCCTGGTGAAACGGGTCCGTTTTTTGTTCATCGGATTCCGTCAGTTCGACATCCGCGCCGGGAATCGGCTGATTATCCTCATCGACGACGCGCCCGCAAACGATCGTCGTCGCCGCATCGGCTTCTCCGGCGACTTCCCGAACGAGCTTCCGTTCCATTTCCTCATCGGCTCGCAATACGGGCAAGCCGGCGGCCGCAGTCAAAATCAAAACGCCAAAAATGGTGAATGTCGTGTTTTTCATCGCTGAAAGAGGGGTTGAAAAGTTTACGGAGAATCGTTTTGGAGGGATTATACCATCTTGGGTGAAGTTTTGCCATCGTTTCGAAGCCAACCCCTCTTTTTCGAATTTTCGAATTACAGACGCACACGAAGTAAGCGGTGTTCGAAACGACATCTTCACAATGTCAATGAAGACATGCGTTATGGGAAAAGCGAGAATCATTCGCGCTGTCTTCCTATTACACCGTGAAACTGCTCTGTTCGGAAAAATGGCTAATTGCTTGAAGACGGACTGGAATGCCTCTTGAAAGAAAACTGAAACGGTGATACATTGCTGGTGTGGTAATGAAAGTAAGGGTTAAAAGAGTTTTTTGAATTGTATTATTTTGTTTGGTAAAGCCGTCGTGCGTCATGTTTTTCTGTATCCTCGGCAAATGGTCTGAGAAGAAAGTCTATGCCAACCCCATCAATTCCTCTGGTTAGCGTTTGTACAACTTCTTACAACGCAGCGTCTTACATTAGGCAGTGTGTAGAGAGTGTCCTTGCGCAAAAGACCTCTTTCAAGATAGAGTATGTCATCGGCGATGATATGTCGACGGATGGGACGGCGGAAATCATTGGTGAGTATGCCGATCGGCATCCCGATATCATTCGGTTCCGACATAACACGAAGAATTTGGGAATGATCTCCAATAATTTGCTAACGATCAAGGAATGTCGTGGTGAATATATTGCCTTCTTGGACGGTGACGATTACTGGATTGACCCAAACAAGCTGGAAATGCAAGTGGATTTTATGAAAAAGAATCCTGATTGTGCGTTTTGTGGAACGGCGACAGATGTTTATTATCAAGATACAGGAAAATTTGTTCCCGGCCATCCGGAATTGCCTGTTAATGATCATACTGTCAGATTCTTTGGAATCGAAGAATTTTATAAACCTTGGCTTTTTTGGTTTCCTACCCATTCACTTCTGATTCGAAGGGATCTACTTGATTACCCCAAATGGCTAAATGACGTTGTATATTTAGATCGCGCCCTTCGTTTGCTCCTGTCTTTGAAAGGTTCAGCCGCATACATAAATACAACAACATGCGTTTACAGAAAACATTCTACTAATGTTACTAACAAACGCCCACACAGCCTTATACGACGTTTTGCTGAAACTTATATCAATGTCTACCATTACTCAGGAAAAAAACATTATAAGATTGCCCGTGGGTCAATCAATGAAACAATATATGCCGAACGTATGGTCATTCGTAAGGAATTAACAGGATTGAAAAAATTTTATGTGCTATTGTCGAACTCGTTTTTTGCGCTAAGAGAGTTTCGCCCTATTGAACTGAAAGACATATTACGTATACCATATCATTTTATGTTCATCGGTGATCTTATCGACTTGCTGCGGCGTAAGCCATCTTCAAAAAAAAACTGACTGTTTGCCATCCCAAACATATTGAACCACTTATAAGTAGTATGTCGCAAAAAGGCATTATTTTGGCGGGAGGAGCTGGTACTCGCTTGCATCCTATAACATTTGGAATCAGTAAGCAAATGTTGCCGGTTTATGACAAACCGATGATCTATTATCCTCTATCAGTGCTGATGCTTGCTGGGATACGAGATATTCTCATTATTTCAACTCCGCATGATTTAACATTATATCAAAACTTTTTAAAAGATGGCTCTCAGTGGGGGTGTTCATTTCAATATGCTGAACAGCCTCGACCAGAAGGCTTGGCCCAAGCGTTCATAATTGGCCATAATTTCATCGGAAAAGACAATGTAACTTTGATTTTAGGGGATAATATTTTTTATGGTCGAGGTTTCCGCTCCATGTTAAATCTTGCTTGCTCACGCACAAAAGGAGCAACAATTTTTGCTTATCCCGTTCGAGACCCTGAAAGATTCGGCGTTGTCGAAATTGATTCTGTCGGACGCGCAATAAGCATTGAAGAGAAACCTGAATTGCCTAAATCATCTCATGCTGTTACTGGTTTGTATTTCTATGACAACCGTGTTCTTGACTATGCGGCAAATTTGAAACCTTCCAGACGGGGTGAGTTGGAGATTACTGATTTGAACCGAATTTACTTGGATAATGGTGACCTTCACGTTGAAATCTTTGGGAGAGGATTTGCATGGCTTGATACAGGAACACATGATTCATTATTACAGGCTTCCATATTTGTGCAAACACTTCAAGAACGTCAAGGACTTATGGTTGCTTCACCTGACGAGATCGCATTCCGTCTTGGTTATATTTCATCAGATCAGATTGAAAATTATGCGGCAACAATAAATAATGAGTATGGGCGTTCATTATTAAAAATGCTACATGGGTATCGTTAATTTTCTAATACACATCGTTTAAGAGTTTATATTATTATTATTATTTACATGATAAAACCTTTTGAATTCCCTATTTATGTAACAAGGCCGATGTTGCCCAAAATTGACAATGTCCTAAGTAAATTGAGTGATGTATGGGACTCTCAATGGCTTACGAATGGAGGACCACAACATGCTTTGTTGGAACGCAGATTGTGTGAAATCCTGAAAACTCCTTCGGTATCATTATTTAATAATGGAACGAACGCGCTTCTCGTCGCCATCCAAGGACTGAGACTCGCGGGAGAGATAATAACCACACCGTTTACCTTTGCTGCGACTGCGCATGCGATTGCTTGGAATAATATCGAACCAGTTTTTGTTGATATAGATGAAGAAACGATGAACATCGCACCTCATAAGATTACAGATTCGATTACTCCGAAAACGACGGCAATTCTTGCAGTTCATGTCTTTGGTAATCCTTGTGATGTTTATGCAATTGATAATATCGGCAAACGGTACGGATTACGGGTAATCTATGATGCTGCTCACGCATTCAACACAGAAATCGATGGTCGCGGAATTGGAACATTCGGCGATGTTTCTATGTTCAGTTTTCACTCGACAAAATTGTTTCACACGGTGGAAGGTGGATGTTTGACAACCGGCGATCTCTCTTTAAAAACGCGTTTCGATTTACTTAGGAATTTTGGTATAAAGAACGAAGATGAGGTGATTCTACCAGGCATCAACGGTAAAATGAACGAAGTTCAAGCGGCAATTGGATTGGTGAACCTTGGTCTTCTTGATGAGGAGAGAAAAAAGCGTAGTGACATTGCAACGATCTATAAGCAGCGTCTGTCAACTATAGAAGGAATAAAACATTGCGAATTACCAAACAATGTACAAAACAGTTTACAGTATTTCGTCGTTCGAATTAATGCCTGCCATTTTGGATGTCACCGAGATCGACTGCATGAACGATTGCATGAGTATAATGTCTTTACTCGTAAATACTTCAATCCTCTCTGCAGCACATATAGTTGCTACTGCAATCTTCCTTCGGCATCGCCAGATCTGTTGCCGGTCGCAACTAGGATTGTTCAGGAGACTTTGTGTCTCCCTTTTTACGGAAATATGGGAACTGATAACGCTGAAAAAATAATGGATATTATTGAAAGTATTCACCACAACCCGACTTTAAGTGTATGAGTAATCGACAAATCCAAGTTCTTGGTGCGGGAGGGCATGCGAAAGTACTAATACAGATGGCGCGCGCTGATGGATGGGAACCGATCTATGTTTTTGATGACACCCCTGAAAAGTGGGGAACTGACTTCATGGGAATTCGTGTAAGTGGGGCATTCACTGCCGCTAAAAGCATCCCATCTTTGTTGGCTATTGGAGATAACTGTGCGAGAATGAGAATCAGCGAAAAATTGAAGTTGCCTTGGCTGACGCTTATTCACCATTCGGCGATCGTAGACTCAACCGTAAAGATCGGCGGAGGAACTGTTTTGATGGCCGGTACTGTTATTCAACCCGACACCATAATTGGAAACCTTTGCATTATCAATACGGGATCAACTGTCGATCACGACGGAATTATTGGCGATTATGTTCATATCGCTCCCGGGTCGCATACATGTGGCAATGTGCACATAGGAGAGGGGGTCCTTTTAGGCGCTGGCTGTACAGTGACACCTAAGTGTCGAATCGGACGATGGTCTATCGTTGGTGCCGGAGCTACTGTCATACACAATGTCGATAGTAATAGTACTGTTATAGGAACACCAGCGAAAGAAAAGAAAAGTGTTACTCAATAATAGTGAATTGTCAAAGATGGGCGTAAAAGAACGGAAATTCTCGTGCTTTTAGTTGTAATTTCGAAAGCGGATTATTTAAAACATCTGAGTGGCAATTGATTTTTTAGCAATACACTTTTTTCGTACACTTGCAAGTTTATTTCATTGTTTCAGCGTAATTTAAAGTAAATTCATGTCTGGTGTTTGTCTTATTACCGGGGGGGTGGGGTTTATTGGATCGAATTTTGTTCATCAATGGCTCGGCGAAGAAACGAATTCACCGTTGATCAATGTGGATGCGTTGACATATGCGGGAAATCTCGTTTCGCTTGCAGACATCGAATCCGATCCGTGTTACACTTTCGTTCGTGCGAATATTGGCGATGTGGAAACCATGCGGAACATTTTCTGTACATATAATCCACGCCATATCATCAATTTCGCTGCCGAATCACATGTGGATCGATCCATCGACAGACCGGAAGATTTCGTCATGACGAACGTTGTCGGCACATTTCGGCTCCTCGAAGTCGCCAGGGAATATTTTGCCACATTATCCGAGAACGAAAAAAAGCAATTTCGTTTCCTGCACGTTTCCACAGACGAAGTTTATGGTTCGCTCGGTCCGACTGGGAAATTCAAAGAAACAACTCCGTATTCGCCGAATTCGCCGTATTCTGCCTCGAAAGCTTCAAGCGATCATTTCGTTCATGCGTACCACCACACGTTCGGACTTCCGACGCTGATCACGAATTGTTCGAACAATTACGGTCCGTACCAGTTTCCGGAAAAACTCATTCCGCTAATGATCGCCAACGCCGTTGAAGGAAAACCGCTCCCTATTTACGGGGACGGAATGCAGATTCGCGATTGGCTTTTCGTAGAAGACCATTGTCGGGCAATTCGAACTGTATTGCACAAAGGAACCATCGGCGAAACGTACAATATCGGCGGTAACGCGGAAATGCCGAACATTGAGATCGTCTATTTAATTTGCGATCTTGTGGAAAAATACCGACCGGAAATCAAGCATAAGCCGGTTCGTTCGTTGATTACGCACGTCCAGGATCGCCCCGGACATGACCGTCGATACGCTATTGATACGACGAAAATCGAAACAGAACTCGATTGGAAGCCGCTCGAATCCTTTGAAAGCGGAATGAACAAGACATTGAAATGGTATCTCGACCACCAGGATTGGGTTCAGGCGGTTAGTGAAGGGAAATATCAACGTGAACGGCTCGGAACAGGAAAATAATTTTTTCCTGACAATGCTTCGGCTCGCTCAACGAGGTACGATTCCCAAAGTCGTATGCGACCAGTATGGTTCTCCGACATGGTCTCGTATGATCGCCGAAGCAACGGCACAGGTCGCGTCGAATATTCTGAACACAACGGACCGGAATCGTTGGGGCGTTTATCATTTAGCCGCCGGCGGATCAACGAACTGGCATGAATTTGCAACGGAAATTTTTCGTTGGGCTAATAAACAATATGGCCTGAACAACTCTGATCCTATAGCGATTCCGAGTTCCGAATACCCTACCAAGGTAAAACGCCCGGAACATTCGTGCCTTTCCATAGATAAAATTGCGCACACCTTTCGGATACGGCTTCCCGATTGGGATGAACAATTCGGGCTTATGGCTTGCGACGGTTGATCAAATGAAAAAAAAGAAAAACGCTTCCGGTTTCACGCTCATGGAATTGTTGATCGCGATCACGATTCTTTTGCTGGGATTGTCGGCGATTTATCGGTTGAACGACAATTCTTAGATCGCTTCGATCTGCGTGGAAAAGCTTGGGCTGCTGCTGATCTGTAATTCAAGCGTATTCTTAAATGCCAATTAAATCAGTATGGAATCCGAAATGTCAGTCTATTGACGTTTGGGAGTATCCATGCTCGCAGCAAGCCTGATATGTCACTATTTTAGTAACCTATCAATCTTCAATAAAAATAATTTTTTATTCAGGCAAGTTTTGCGGACGATAAGGGTAATGCCGGACTTTCTGTATGGAGTGACCCGGCAGTACGTTCCGTGCGCGATTGCGCTGAGCGTACAGAGTCCGTTGGGTAGGGAGTTGTCGTCGGAAAAATCTGACGAACGACTTTCCGTCCCAACGTGAAGACCTCGAGCCCCCCCATGTTTGAGGAAAACGTATTCACACCTTTTCCCTAAGGATTTAACAATCACGGAGGATTGCATGATTGTGTCACAGTTGTCTGCCGAGGAAGTGGCGGTACTGTGGGAAGACTTTATTCAAGACCGATCGAATCAGAAGCTACGGAATCTGTTAATCGAACGCTACATGCCGCTTGTCCGCTATCACGGCGACCGGGTCTGGTCGCGACTCCCCGACGAGGTGGAGCTGGACGACTTGGTTTCCGCCGGCGTGTTCGGATTAATGGATGCGATCGACGCGTTCGACCCGAGTCGTGGGATAAAGTTCGAAACCTATTGTGTCCAACGGATTCGTGGAGCGATGCTCGACGAATTGCGAAATATGGATTGGGTTCCCCGATTGGTACGATCGCGAGCCAGAAAACTCATGGAAGCCAGTAAAGGCTTGTCCGATCGTCTGGGGCGTCCGCCGACACACGACGAACTGGCCGAGCACATGGGCTTGACCGCGACGGAGCTGGAACGGATGATGTTCGACGCGAACGCCGTCAATTTGGTCAGTTTGAACAAAAAATGGTTTGAAACCGATGGCTCGAAAGACATCAGCGAAATCGATCTCGTCGAAGACCAAAAAGGGGAAGACCCGACCAGCCGGATCCAAAAAGCCGACCTGATGCGCTTGGTCACCAAAGGTCTCAACCGAAACGAAAGACTGATCATCATCCTCTATTATTACGAGGAAATGACGATGAAAGAAGTCGGAATGACGCTCGATCTGAGCGAATCCCGCGTCAGTCAGATGCACAGCAGCATCGTCGAACGACTCCAAGCGCAACTCGAAGAGCGACGACCCGAGTTTGCGTGAAGCAGTAGTCAGTAGTCAGTAGTCTGTAGTCAGAATGTCGAGCAAACTCGACGTTAAATTGTCTGATTACCGACTACTGGCTACTGACTACTCGCTCCCTATTTTTTGCTCTTGATTTTTTTTCTTGTTTTAAGGACAATCCCGGACGATTGACGACGCTATTCCCGGGAATCCTTCCAATGACCATATTCGACCGTTATATTCTCCGATCGTTTTTGAAAACCTACTGCTTGTGGTTTTTCTGTTTCATCGGACTCTATGTCGTATTTGACCTGTTCACGAAAACGGAAGGGTTCGTCCGCGCCGGGGGAAATGTCGTCGGTATCCTGTCCCTGATCGGACGGTACTACATGATTCAATCGCTCCCGTTTTTCGACAAAATTTCGCCGCTGTTATGCCTCACCTCCGCGATCATTACGATTGCGATGCTCATGCGCAACAACGAGCTCGTTCCGGTCCTCGCGGCGGGAATACCGTATCAACGGGTCATTAAGCCGATCATTTACGCCGTGATCGTCCTGACGATCGGGACGGCGATTTCCCGGGAACTTCTCCTCCCGCATTTCCTGGACGACCTGCAAAAGGATCCCGGAAAATACTCCCAGGATAACGGAACGGAAGTCAACGCGGCAACCGACTATCAATCCCACATTCAGATCCAGGGGGATCGGGCGTATTCCAACGAAGGGCGGCTGCTCAATCCATCGATTGCCTTGCTGAACAAATCACTGAGTACTTATGGGAAACTGATCGTCGCGCAAAACGCTTACTTCCGCCCTAAAAACGCGGACCATCCGGCCGGTTATCTCCTGGAAGGAGTGCAGAAACCGAAAGATCTATTGGCTTCCCCTTCGATGAAACTGGACGAGCGTGTCATTATCATCACTCCGAAAGACGTAACATGGCTCAAGGAAGACGAGTGTTTCGTCGTCAGTAATATCCCGTTCGGATACCTTGCCAACAACGAAGCGTGGCGGGGATACGCATCGACGTGGGAATATATTACCGCAAACCGTCAGAAGTCGCTCGATCTCGGTCGGGACATCGATTCGGTGATTCACGGCCGGATTACACAGCCGTTTTTGGACGTAACGCTGCTTTTCCTCGGCTTGCCGATCATTCTCCGTCGCGGCGACCGGAACGTATTCAAAGCGCTCGGAATCGTCGCTCTTTTGGTCGTCTTTTTTCTACTCGTCCAGTTCGGGTCCCAATTTTTCGGTCGCAATTCCGAAATGCCGATCATGGGCGCTTGGTTCCCCCTGTTGCTTTTCATTCCGATTGCGGTCCATTTGTATCGGAATATCGACAAGTAACATCTTTTCGGATAAAATGCTCGTATCCGCTCACGGGAGATGAATGTATCCGCTCACGGGAGATGAATGGAGTGTGGGCGCCTCGCCCGCACGTGAAAACGACAGGAAAACGTCCGAAACACCAAATCGATTTCGCAAGCGGAGACGATCCCTGCAAGCCAAGTCCCAGTCTTTTTCTGAGCGGGCGAGGCGCCCACTCTCCGTAAATCGTGAACGCTCACAAATGCATTACTTGTATTCATCACCATGAATCAATATCTCGTAATTCTCCTTACCGTTTTACTTTTTCAACTGGGCTTGAATCCATGTTTTTCCGCGAGTCCGCTGGATGATCCTGACGGATCCATGGAAGGAACTCCTCCCGGTTGGGATAGTTTTGATTTGCCGGGCCAAGGAGCTGCCGCAGCTCCGACCGACAGCACGCAGGCAGCCCCGCCCCCCGATCTCGGTTTAGGGCCGATCGGCGGCGGAGCGCGACCCGGTGATGCTCCTCCGAAGAAAACGCTCCAGCCGCGACGAGGTGGATCGGGAAGTCCGACGATGGATTCCCCTTCGGCTCAACCGGATCCGACGTTGGACGATTCCGTCGGAGCCCCCCGACAACCTCGTCAACCGCTGGCACAGCCGCCTGCGCAACCGACACTCCCCGTCGTCGCGGACACGGCAGAGCCCGACGAAACGACGCAAGTTCGCGATTCAATGCGGTCGTTGATCGACCCGAACCATCCGTTTTACCAGCTCCGACTCGACAGCGAACCGATTGATCCGAATTCGAAAATCACCGGCAAGCCGCTCACGATTTGCGAGATGCTCGAATCGGTTTCCTCGCCGCAAACCCGCTGCCAATTGCTGCACGCTTATTGGGCTTTGGCCGGGGAAATCGCCAAATACAAGATCGCGATGTTCCGGCAGGTTCAGCTTTCGAAATGGGTCCGGGAAATCGGTTCGACCGACGCGAAATTGCCGATCTTCCAAGCCGCGGAAAAACAGGCGATCGCCCAGTGCCAATCGCTGGAACTGCGAGTGATACTCAAGCAAAACGAACTCGCGTCGTTGCTGAAACAGACGGGTTATTACAAGCCGGTCGTCCAAGCGAACCAGGCCGGAGCCGAACCGCTCCCGATTCCCGACGATTTACCGTTCGTTAAGGTTTACACCACGCACGTCAATCAACTGGCGCAATACCGGCCCGCATCGAATTTGATCCTTTTGGACAAAACGATCACGTTGCGTAAGCAGATTTTCGAATCCAAATTCCAGGAATTCGCCGCTTCCGAAGAACTGTTCAACGCGATCCAGGACGCTTCGCTCAAATCGCAGGCGTCCGTGGAGTCGTTGATTCTCGCACATAGCCAATACCTCGCCGCTTACGGCGAATGTACGGACGCGATCATCGAATACAACGACAGCATCGCCGATTACGTTGCGCAAACGGTCGGCCCGGAAATCACCGGGCGCCGACTCCTGGCGACGCTGATCCACTTGAATCCGGAACCAGCCGACAACCCCGCCGATTCCGTCCCGGTCGTCGAGTAGACGGACGTCATTCTTCTTCGATCACGACCGCGGTGCCGTAACAGAGGACTTCGGTCGCATTCTGAACCACGTCCGAGGCGTCATAACGGAGCCCGATCACGGCGTTGCCGCCGACGTCCCGGGCATGCTGGAGCATGAGTTGGTACGCCTGTTCCCGGGTATCTTCGCACATGTTCGTATACGCGCCGATATTACCGCCGACGATGCTCTTCAGCCCGCCTACGATCCCTTGCGCGATCGTTGGAGCACGCACGATGATTCCACGAACCACCCCTTTGTACTCCTTGATGCGATACCCTTCAAACGTAAACGTCGTTGTGACCATGTCCATGGCAAGTAATAGGTGATAGGTGAGAGACAAGGCTTTCGCCGGAAAGTAACACGTCTGAAATAAGGAAGAGATATGCGGTGTCATTCTGAGCGCAGTGTACTCACGGAGCGAAGAATCTGGTGTATCCCGTCAACACGCAACACGTTACGATTATGGCTTGAAACCAGATTCTTCGGAGTACCTCAGAATGACAGTCGGCTGACAATATTCAGGGTGAATTCTCAAACAGCCCCTCACTCCATTAGTCCAGTTTATACCCATCGCGATAAACCGGCTTGACCAAATCGGCGGTTTTCGGGGTTTTGATTTCGGCGAGGTTCGTCACGTTCATGTTCGCGGCATCCCATTTGATCGTTTCGCCCTGTTTTTCCGGTTCGTACGCGGTCCACACGGCGAGATTGCCCAGCAGCATCGCTTCGGTCAGCGGGCCGGCCTGGTCCGGGAAGTTCGAGAAGCAGCGTTCCGGTTTTCCTTCCTGGATCGCGACGCAAAGCTCGTACATGTTCCGGGAATCCGTGTCGTTATGCTCCTTGTGTTCCGGGGCGAACTCAATGTCCAAATCCTTGATCGCTTCACAGCCGACCAGGCTGGTTCCGACCATCGCACCCTTTGTGCCGATGATGAGCGAGCCTCCCATTGCGTCCGGTTTGAAGCCGTATTTCTCCAGAATTTCCGGACCGGGTCGCTTGCCGCCGTCGTACCAGACGAACTTGAAGCCGGGCCGCCAAGTGTTCGCTTGATATGTGTAATCGATCACCGACCAACTCGGGAAGATGTCGAAATCGTGCCCGCTGGTCGTCGCGACGACTTCCGTCGGAGCGCTCAGGTCGAGCCCTTTCATCGGCATGTTCAAGGAATGACAGGCAATGTCGCCCAGCGCACCGGTTCCGAAATCCCACCAGCCGCGCCAAACGAACGGCGTGTAGACGCTCGGGAAATATTCGCGATATTTCACCGGTCCGATCCACGATTCCCAGTCGATGTTGTTTTTCAAATCGTTTTGAATTCCGTCGGCCATTTGCTTGATCAACTTCTCCGCTTCTTCCGGCGATTTTTCCTTTTTCATTTTCTCGGAAAATTGTGCGAGAGTCGTGCAGCGGTTCGGATCGATTCCCTGCGGCCAAATTGGGCGGTCGGTCCAGACGTGCATTTCCAAAACATCGCCGAGAACGCCGGCGCGAATCTGCGCCGCGGCGATGCGGAGCGAACGTTCGCTGCTTCCCTGGTTCCCCATTTGCGTACAAACGCCGGTTTCCCGCGCGACCTTGCCCATGAGCCGGGCTTCGTAGATCGTCCGGGTCAGCGGTTTTTGCGTATAACAATGCTTTTTCATCCGCATCGCCATCAGTGACGCCGGCGCGTGGGTGTGGTCCGCCGTACTGACATTGACCGCGTCGAGTTTGTCCCCGAGCGTGTCGAACATCTCGCGGTAGTCGGTGAAACCTTTCGCGTTCGGAAATCGTTCCATCGTGAATTTCAAGCGGTTCCGGTCCGTATCGCAAAGGGCGACCACGTCGCAGAATTTCGCGGCGTTATTGATGTCGCTTTCCCCTTTCCCGCCGATCCCGATGCCGCCGAACGCGATCCGGGAATTCGCGGACGCCCGCACCTGCCGCTGTTGCCCGGCGGTGAGCCAAAAACCAACGCCGGTCGCTCCGGCGACTTTCAAAAAATCACGTCGTGTCGTTTGTAGAGTCATAGTGTCTTCTGGGTGAAAATGAAAGTAATTGTGAAGAGAAGAGAGTAGTCGGTAGTCGGTAGTCAGAAAAGAATACGCACACCATTGTCATTCTGAGGTACTCCGAAGAATCTGGTTTTCAGTGGTACCGCATAGCAATGTGTGTTGGCGAATGCACCAGATTCTTCATTACGCGAGTACGCTTCACTCAGAATGACAAAACTTGCCCTGTATTACTGGCGAAGCCTTAATGGTACGATTTCCTCGCCGACTTCGATGCGGACCGGGCCCATCAGGC
This sequence comes from Thermoguttaceae bacterium, assembly GCA_031549565.1. Taxonomy (GTDB): domain Bacteria; phylum Planctomycetota; class Planctomycetia; order Pirellulales; family Thermoguttaceae; genus JAVBSX01. The sequence continues at coordinate 20,761 of JAVBPO010000111.1, read as the reverse complement.
CCGACGGTTGCAGCGGCGTTTGCGGGGAGAACGGGACGTTTGTTTTCGTGGACCGTTTTTCCGGCGGCATCGCCGCGTCGCCGACGAGCCGGTTGTGCCAGTTGTTCACGACGTCGATCTCCAGTTCGTTCCCGGTTTCCTTGACGCAATCGGTGATTTCGACCTTCCACGGTGCGGTCCATAGCACGCCGAGATCTTTGCCGTTGAGACGAATTTCAACCGGGTTTCCGTTCGTGGAGCCGAGGCCAAGGAACAGCTTCCGGCCTGATCGTATTTTGTCTTTGATATTAAACGTTTTTTTGTACGTCGCCGTGCCGGAATAAAATTTGATCCCGTCTTCCGGCCGCTTCGTCCAATCGGTCATCTCGTTGAACACGACCGACGCCGGCCCGCCCCACTTCGGATCGAAGTGAACCGTCCAGGGGCCGTTCAAGGTCGTGTGATCATTGTCGGGAAGTATTGGTTTGTCGTTTATCAGCAAATCGCCCATGCCGATCACGACTTCCACGTCGTGCGGTTTTTGATCGTCCGTGGTTTCTGTTTTGATAATTTGTTTGCGAAAGACGATGAAGAAGGATTGTTTCGGAGCGAACGAAAGAAGGAAATTCGTTTTTACGAGAAAATAAGGCGACTCCTTGATGCTTCCGTCGACAGGATCCCATATCTCCGCTAGCTTTCCGGTGTTTCTAAATTGGAATGTCCCTTGAACCGGTTTATCGCTCTGATTCGCAAGGAAATAAATGTCGAAATCATCCGCGGTTCGATGAATGAAATCGATTTCCTTCGCGCCGAACATGTCCGGAGTGAGTTGGTCGTCCGGTTTGTCGAGCACGGGAAGTCCACTTTGACGAAGAGCTTCGAGCTTCGCTTGCACCTCTTCGCAGTACGGCTTCTTTTGCGGAACGAGAATCAGGGCTTTGTATTCCATGTCGGAACCCTTGAGTGTCAGGCAACCGTTTTTGACGCTGGAATTCAAAAGAACCTCCGTGTTGATCATGTCGGCGTCGAACCCTTGCGGGAGCGCGGGTTTGAAAGACGCTTTATCCGGAACGAATTTCGTCGCTCCTTCGCCGTAATAGTACGCAAAGTCGGCATGGAATCGCCCCTGCTGCAGCATGTATTGACACCGTGCGAGGTACTCGAACCACGCCTTGCCCTGCTTCCACCAGGTGATGTTACGGTCGATGTGCGTACCGGCGCCGTACTGAAAGCCGGGCTTGTCCGTGGTGTTATCCTGGTACGTCGATTGGTGAAATACGATCCGGTTGAGCCCGTCGCAAAACGCCTTGTCGCCGACGAGCTTCAGGTCGTATGGATTCTCGCCGAAGTGGAACCATGTCGTGAACGATTCCGCCTGGACGAGGTTTTTGCCGTAAATGTGCGCCGCCGACGCGTTGCCCCGGATCGAATTGACGAACGGGTAAAACTGCGACATGATGTCGGTTCCGTACCAGAACTCCCCCATCGGAATGTCGTTTTGCCCGGCGCATTTGAGCCCGTCGATGTGCGGATGCGGGTAAGTTCCGTACCCGGTTTCGCTGTGGACCTTGACGCCGTGCTCATGCCCGAGTTCAGCGAAACGCTTGAAAAACGTGTCGCACATCAGATCGCCGATCGTCGCACGGTAGTCCCACAGGAACCGGTTCGTGATCTCACGGCTCGTCGCGATCCGTCCGGTTTGCGTCGGCAGGTATTTGAGAAGATCGTATCCGCGACGTTTTTGAAACTCTTCCCGGAAAATGTGGGAATACGTCGGCTGTTGCCCGCGAATGTCCGCTCCGAGTTCGTAGGAATCAATGTGCAAATATTTGAGCGTTTTACCGACCTTGTCTCCGGCAACGTTTAGAAGCGGGATCGCGACATGCTTGAAGTGCGACTCGATTCCCAGCGGCGAAAGCATATCCGATTCGTACCCCGGCTGCGTGGTACTACCGCAACGCGTCCGCTGTCCCTGGATCGTGTACCCGAAACGAATAATCGTCCACCGCCCTTCGGGCACGTCCCAGGTCAATTTCCCTTCCGCCTCCATTTTGCCACTTAAATCAACAATCCGTTCCGGATCGTAATCATGAACGGGAACTGATTCTTCCGCATATTCATCTTCCAGCACAACCGGTCCCGCTTTCGGCCAATCCCAGAAGCTACGGTTCCCCGATTTGAACAACCACCACTTGATACCGGGCCGCAGATTCGGCTCGTCACCGTCGCGGAGAATGCGACATTCCGCCAGTTCGATGTTCGGACCGTAAGCGGAATGAATGATCAAACGAAAACGTCGCGCCGAAACTTCCGGGAAAGCGACTTGCGTCGGTTCGGATTGCTTCATGTCGAAAAAGAGAACGTCTTCGTAATCGGTTCCGTTTTGCGACTGTTGCAAGTACACGGTTTTCGGTCCGTTACCGTTTTCCGGCGGCACGAGGTAGAGCGACGTCGCCCGGATCGGTTCGTGATACGAAATTTGAAACCAGAGCGGATTAGACCGATCGACCGGGAAATTGTCCGGCGCCCGCCAGGTCGTGTGCGGATCGCCGTCGAACGCCTGCTCGACGGGATAATTGTACTCGCCGCAATATCCTTCAAGCGAATGGTTTGCGACAACAAGAGCCGGACGAACAGGCTGCGTCGCTTTTTCCGGGATCGCGACCACGGCAACGTCTTTGTAATAATCGTCGAGCGTCGGCGGCATCGGAACGGAAATCGTTTTCGCTCCGGCCCCTTCGACTTGGATTTCCGTGAACGTTAATTTCTTATTCGCGGCGTCGGCGGTGATCCACGGTCCGCCGGCGTCCCAACCGTCGCACAGATTGACGCTCACCTCGATCCCGAGCCGGTCCGCTTCGCTCAGGGCGTGTTGGAACAACTTGACCCATTCGGGACTCATGAAGTCGGGCCCGGTCGGCATCGGTCCGGCGGCTCCCCCGGCGGGAAAGATCAGGACGCCGCCGATTCCTTGCCGTTTGAACTCCTCGAGTTCTTCGGTGATCCCCTTCTCGGACACATAACTGTTGAGCCACCACCAATACGTCCACGACAGGGCGGTTTGCGGCGGATTTTTGAACCCTTCGGCCAATTCGTCCGCGGCATAAAGCGAAGATACCAATACGAAAAAAACGGCAATGAGTAATCGTTTCATGCGATCAATTTCTCGAGTGTCAAATTCTGCGAAACCAATCCGCAGTATACAAAAACGGCAACCGCATCTCAAGTGTGTAAAAAAAGTCCTTGCGTCAATACGACCCGTGGGATATATTGACGTTTCGCTGCCCGTGACCGCAGGCATCTTGCCTGCACCTGGGTCTGCGGGCTTCCAGCCTGCAAGCGAAACGAAAGGACGCCCTGCAAATAATACCGAACCGCCTCCTGGCAGGCTGGAAGCCTGCGGTCCCAGCGATATCTCCCTCCATTGAATTCCACGCTCGAAATCACGCATCACTCTCCGGAAATCGTATCGGTCGTGCTGAATCGGCCCGATTCGGGGAACGCGTTGTCGGGAGAAATTCTGTTGCGCCTGCTCGAATTCCTCGAAGAAATCGAACGGCAAAATGAAGTTCGAATTCTGATCCTGCGAGGCGAAGGGAAAAACTTTTGCGGCGGCATCGATCTGCGGGAAGTTCTCGAAAGCGAAGAAAAAGCGACGGAAATGTTTTCGCAAGTTGTGAAACTTTTCGTCAAACTTCGGCAATCTCCCGCCGTGGTGATCTGCGCGGCACAGGGGGGCGCGTTCGGCGGCGGAGCCGGTTTGATCGCGAGCGGCGACTTGTCGATTGCCGCGACCGATTTGAAACTCGGTTGCCCGGAAGTGCTTCGCGGATTCGATCCCGTGCTCCTGTTTCCGCTGTTTCGTCGTAAACTGTCCGATTCGGCGTTGCGCCAACTTTTGCTCACCGGCCAACCGATCGACGCTTCGCGAGCGAAAGAGATCGGGTTGGTGCAGTACGTCGTCGAAAAGGAATCGCTCCAAACGAGTGCGTTCAAATTGGCCGAACAAATTCGAAAGGCCGATCCGAATGCCGTACGTCAAGCGAAACTCATGCTTTCGGCCAACGAGCGGACGATGTACGGAATATCGCTCGAAGACGAATTCCAGCAATCGCTCCAAGTCCACTTGGCCTCTTGGAAAACGGAAACCGCCCAGGAAAGAGTCCGCGATTTTTTTCGGAAGTAGTGAAACACCATGGACATGATCGGAATCGACGAAGCGGGATACGGGCCGAACTTAGGGCCGCTGGTGATCGCGGGATCGGTTTGGCGGATTTCCGAAGCGGAAAATACTCTGACACCGCTGGAAGACAGGCTCGTTCGTTGCGGAGCGGCCGCCCGATCACTCAAGGAGTTGCGGGACGGAAAAGGAGCGATCGCCGTCGCCGATTCGAAAACGCTTTACAAGTCAAGGCAATCGCTCCGTTTGTTGCTTGACACCACATTAACGGTTCTCGCCCCGCAAAAACCTCCGGAAGGATGGACTTCTCGCAATTTGCTCACGACTCTCGATCCCTGCTGCGAAGTCGGACTTGCCCGAACGCCGTGGGACCGCGATCGGAACGAACCGCTCGACGACGTTGCCGGGGAAACCGTGCAAATATTCACCGCGGCGCTCGCCCGGGAAAACCTCGAACGACCGCGGCTGTACGGAAAAACGGTCTTTCCGGAGGAATTCAATGCAAGTGTGCGAAAATATGATTCCAAGGGGACCGCGCACCTCCATTGGGTTCTCGGACTGGTTCGCCGGATCTTGGAGCAGCTTCCCGATTCCCGGGAGCCGGTCGTCGTCGTTTGCGACAAACTCGGAGCGCGAGACCGGTACGCTTCGTTTTTGTACACGTTCTTCGAGGATGCGATGATCCGAACTCAAGCCGAAGGGGCGGCAAGGAGCGAATATCGTTTTTCGTTCCGGGAAAGAGAAGTCTCCATTTCCTTCCAGGTCAAAGGAGAACGCTTTTTACCGGTCGCGCTCGCTTCGATTTGCGGTAAACTCGTCCGTGAACTGGCGATGGAATCGTTCAACGCGTTTTGGCGGAAGCATCTTCCCGAGCTGAAAGAAACAGCGGGCTACCCGGTCGACGCGAAGCGATTCCGCGAAGAAATCGCTTCGGTCCAAAAAAGACTTCAAATCGACGACGACGCCTTTTGGCGAATCAAATAGGGTCGCGTTCAATCCTGAAATTCGTAATCCGTGTGCGCCGAACTTGTCGTCGACGGGGCGGCGGAGTAATCGTACGATCTCCAACCGCGGAACGAAGAGCGGTTCTGCTCTTCCTCGTCGAGTTGTTGGCATTTGACGCACTTGCACGCAAACGGCAACACCTTCAGCCGCGCGATCGGGATCTGGGAGCCGCAACCTTCGCAGGTTCCGTAGGTCCCTTCCTCGAAGCGCTTGATCGCCCGCTCGATTTGGCCGAACTCACGGCTCTCCGCTTCGTAGAAATGGTACTCCATTTCGTTTTCCGTGGCTTCGAGAGCGGCGTCGATCGAGTCGCCGACCTGGACGATCGCCTCGGTGTCGACCGATTCGTCGCTGTTCATATTACGACGGAGCGAATTCCGACGTTCAAAGAGCTCTTCCCTCAATTTTTCGAGCGATTTGCCGCGCGACTTATCCCGGTCCGGCATTTTGAGGGCGATGGGCTCCTTTTTCTTGATAGGTTTAGTATATTTGACAGGGGTTTTGTTCTTGACGATCATGATTTCCCTCCCTTTCCCATGGAATGTGATGAGTAGACTGAAGGCCGATTGCATTACATTGTACGGGAATTTGCTAAAATGTCCCGCACAAAACAAGGGAATCCGTTAAAAATCAATTCAACTGTGCTAAAACAAGTGGACAATACTGGTTGTGCTCTTTTTGCAGTCTCAAACGAAACTATTCCAACAAATCAGAACCTCGCCGCATCGGTCGATGTTCTCCTTGCGTTCGGGGCGAATCTCGGAGACCCACAATCCCAAATTCTGCGGGCTTGGCAACTCGTTTCCGAGGTTCCGGGAATCGGGGCGAAGCGTCTAAGCCCATTATACGCAACGAACCCCGTCGGTGGACCAAAAATTCAGCCGAATTACCTCAATTGTGTAGGATTAATCTCCACAAACCTCGTTCCTGAGCAATTACTGCATAATTTACAGGAAATTGAGTCAAAATTGGGGCGGGTGCGCACGGAACACTGGGGGCCGAGGAGTATCGATATCGACATTCTTCTTTACGGTCCCCTCGTCGTTCAAACGGACACGCTCACGATTCCTCACCCGCGAATGCAGGAGCGGAGCTTCGTGTTGGACCCGGCTGCCGACATCGCACCGGACATGGTCCACCCCACACTCGCGAAGAATGTTGCCGAACTGAGAAGAATGTTGCGGGAAAACGAGGCGTAAAAAAAGAAAACGCCGTTTGGTGTTCCGCAAGTTGCGCTTCGCTTCACATGCGGCTCATTAAAAATCAGACTTTTTCTACGACCAGCGCGAAAGTTCGTCCCCCCAAACCGGTGTTGAGTTTAAGGACCGTTGGAGCGTTCATCGGCTGCGGTTTGTCCCGAACGACGTTGATCGGACAGTCCGGGGCGATTTGTTCGCAATTCCGGGTCGGGGGAATCAAACCATGCTGCAAACCGAGCAGCGATCCAACCAGTTCCACCGCTCCGGCTCCACTGCCGATATTGCCGAAGTACCCTTTGAGTGAAGTCGTCGGAACGTCCCCCAACTCCGCGCGAATCGCGGCCGCTTCGAGCGAATCGTCGTTGGGCGTACCAAGTCCGTCAGCGTTGACATGTCCTAAATCATTCGGAGCAAGCCCGGCGTCGAGCATCGCCCCGCGAATCGCTTGCCGGATTCCGGCCCCGTCCGATTTCGAGTTGCCAAGTTTCGGATCGGTTCGCGAACTGTATCCACGGACTTTCGCGTAGATTTTCGCGCCTCGGGCTTCGGCGAATTCCCGGGATTCGAGAATGAACACGGCAGCCCCTTCTCCCGGCACGGTCCCGGCTCGATTCGTATCGAAAGGCCTCGGTAAAGTGCTCGGATCGTCGACCGGCGCCGCGAAATGATGCGTTTTTGCCCGGGCGAGAAAGCTCGGATTGATACAATTTCCACAGCCGCCGCAAATCATCGCATCCACCGCCCCACGCTCCAGAAGCCGAACCGCTTCGGTAATCGCAGCGAGAGATGCCCCGCGATGCAAAGTTAATGTGTTGTTCGGACCGCGAGCGTCATGCGCGATTCCGATGTGACAGGCGGGCATGTTCGGCAAATATTTGAGCATCCACAGCGGAAAAATTTTCTCCATCGCCGCATGTCCCCAAGCGGTGTAATCGTAGGTTCCGTCCTTGATTCCGGCGCGATAAGCGTCGAGAAGCTCCGAAAGCTCCAAGCCGATCAAGTCCGCGCCAAACGAAACGCCGAGCCGGTCGGGATCGACGCTTCGATCGGTTTCTCCCGTACGAAGTCCGGCGTCAGAGCAAGCGAGCATCGCCGCCGCGAACGCCAACTGAATGTCGCGGGACATGACTTTGATCTGCTTGACGTCTTTTTTGGAGCGAAAGTATTCCTTCGGTTTGAAGTCAACGATTTCAGCCCCCATCGGACGACGGGCGTGGAAAACTTCGAGAGACTGGAGGAACCCGACTGCGCTCCGATTTTCGAGAATCGAAGACCAATACGCGTCCGTACCGATCCCGATGGGGCTGATCACTCCGATTCCGGTAAATACGACTTCTTTTCTGATCATAAATGAAAGAACGTTTTTTCGAGGCTTTAGGTCAACGGGCGCTCGCTTACGCTTCCCGCTCTGTTTTCCGACTCACTTAGCAAATCTTAGCTCAGCCCTTTTCTTGTTCAAGGAAGGAAATGGGGGAATCTCCGATTTTCAGGAATTCTCCGATTCGATGATCATTTTTTTCGGATCAAGTCTTACGACTAGAGGGATCGAATCAATCCGGGCGGCGACGTCGATATCGGGCTTTAGACCGATCCGGCAAAGATTTCGGCCTCCCCGACTTTCGTAAAGGTGTTGGGCGAGCAACCGTGGAGTAATCGATTCCTGATCGAACAGACGTTCCCAAGTTTCCAGAACGGCGACCGCTTGAGCGTTGAGCCGGAACCGCTGGTTCGTGGTTTTCTGAATTCGTTCCACCAAGAGTCCGGCGAGATACAGGTCTTCTTCGGTAAACTTTCCTTCCGTTCCCGCGCAAATAATGTGGATCGAATCGGCCCCCGAAACGGAGCGAACGACCGCTTCGGCGTTGAAAAAACCGGCGGGCAGGATCGTTTCGGCAAGGAGCGCCCTGTACATCGCTTTGGTCCCGTTGGTCGTGCTGAAAAGGATCGTTTTTCCGGCGACCCTTTCCGGCGTGTACTCACGCGGCGAATTTCCGAGGTCGAACCCGTCGATTCGCTTTCCCTGCCGTTCCCCGCCGAGCAGAAGATCGGTTTCGCTCATTCCCGGAGCAAAACGGGGGTCGCCCCCTTCGAGAATTTTCCGTTTCAGGTTCAAAGTATCCTCGATTTCCAGCAGCGGAACGACGCATTTGGCCCCGGCGTACAGCGCGGTTACGGTGGTCGTCGTCGCCCGAAGCACGTCGATTATGATCGCCGTACTTCCTTGAAGTTCCAAAGGTTCAACCAGTTCGGGAAGCCCATAAACATGAAGCAAAGACATGGAAACGTCGTCGTTAGCGGCGGAGCCGTCCCCGTTGCTGGAGCGGCATGAATTCGAAATAGAGAACCCGAATATATTCCGCTTCCTTAAAACCACAAGGCGGTTGGACCGCCGAACAAACGGGGTGTGCGCGGATCTGATTCGAACAGCGACATTTCCCCGAACAAACGCGGCGTTTACGGCCTGTGGGTCGGTGAATCGGGGCGCGATTTGAAGATGGAGCCTTTGAATGCCGGGCCGGAGGTGTTTCGCGGGCTAGGAACCGAACCCCACGGCGTGTTCGTCGACGGTTGATAGGGATCCGTCGCCGTGTAGGCGTTTCGTGAAACCGGCTCTCGGGAAAACGATTTCCTCGCGACGGACGACGGACGCTCCTCAATTGCGATTTCGTTCTCTTCCTCGATTTCCGGTTTCGCGGAAGAAGTACCGGTGTGTATAAATGTCGAAGCGGCTAAAAACCACTGGTAGGTCTGCTCCCACTCGTGGTCTTGTTGAGCCGTGGTATTCGAATAGGCTTCATGGGAATATTTTTCCAACGCTTTGACCCCCGCCCCGGCGATACGCTCCGCTTCGGACGCGAATTTCAAACCCCAAGTCTGCTCGTTCAAAGCGAGGTATCCGAACCCGAAAAGAAGCAGATAAGCGAACGCCGTGTGCATCGGCTTTTCGGTACTTACGAACTTCAATGCGGTTCCGAACGATTTTTTCAGACGGATGCCGCGCACATCGACGCTGTAGATTTCGTCCAAAAGCAGATGCGACAGGAAACCGATCACCAGCCCGATCGCTTTGATTGCTCGATATCCGGTCGGACCCGACGAAAGCAGGAAAGCAAGCTCTCCACCGACCAACGCGGCCGGAATACTATGGATCATACCGCGATGTACCGTCGAGTGCGTCACGACCTCGCCGATCAGGTATTTCGTCAACACGAACGTCGCGACACCAATCACCAGGATCAGATCGCCGTTGAGCTCGAATTCTTTCAACCGGGTCAAAACCAACATGCAAAGCAGCCCGGACAGGAGACAAAGCGTTTCCTGAAGTGCACGGCTCGTTTTGCTGTCGATGTCCGGAAACATGCCCGACATGGCGCAGATTCCCCCGGCGACCGCGCTGGTCGGAGCGGGAACCCCCAGCAACCACACGCCGGTCCCGTACACGACTCCCGCCGCGGAACTGAACGAAACGTGCGTCTTGAAATTGGCCATAAAAGGAATCCTGTCGGGAAAACAAAGTATCGCCGGGATTCTACGAAATCCCCGACGGAACTCCAAGAGCAAAATTCCCAACGTTCCTCACGGCGGTTGGGGCGTCGGACTTTTTTCGGGGTGTGTTTGCAAGTCCGATTCGAAGTTGTATAATTCGCGGTGTTCGTTTATTTTTCGTCGACGTGTCGTTCGCGTAAACTTCGGGTTCCGGACCGACAAATTACATATTCAGGAGTCTTTCATGTCCGATGTCAATGTCTTAGCGGAAAGATACGTCAAGAAGAAAAAGGAATATGAAATCGATAAATTCTTTCGCGCCTTGGTGAAACTGAGCGGGAGCGACCTTCACCTGAAAGCGGATCGACCGCCGTATGTCCGGGTCAAAGGGGAACTTCGTCCTCTCGACCGCGGCCCGATCGAGGACGAGGAAATGGCCCGTATGATTCTCGCGATCATGGACGAGCGCTGCCGTCGTATTCTTAACGAAACCGGCGGAGCGGACTTTGCGCATCTATGCGAAGTCGACGGCGTCAACTGGCGGTTCCGCGTCAACGTCCTGACGCAAATGGGGCATTTAGGTATGGTCGCGCGGCGCATTAACAACTTCATTCCGGAACTGGAAAAGCTGCATCTTCCGACGTCGCTTTACGATCTTTGCCGGCACTCGCAAGGAATGATCCTCTTGGCCGGGATCACCGGGAGCGGTAAAAGTACGACGATCGCGTCGATGCTCAACTGGGTCAACCGCAACTACCGCAAACATATTCTCACGCTCGAAGACCCGATCGAGTTCATGTTCACTGAGGAAAAAAGCCTGATCAACCAACGGGAAATCGGGCAGGACGTCGTCGACTTTTCCATCGGGATGAAGCACGCCGTCCGCGAAGACCCCGACGTGATGCTCGTCGGGGAAATGCGTGACCGGGAAACTTTCGAGACTGCGATCCAAGCGGCGGAAACCGGGCACTTGGTCTTCGGAACGATCCACGCGTCGACGGCGGGCAGTACGATCGGACGTATTCTCGACCTTTTCCCCAGTGCGATGCACAAAGCGATTCGCAGTGCGCTGGTGTTCAATATGAAAGGAATCGTCGCCCAAAAACTGCTGCCGTCCATTCTCGAAGGGGTTCAGCGTGTACCGACGGTTGAAATCATGATCTTCAACGCAACGGTTCGCAAACTGATCATGGAGGAAAAAGACGAAAAGCTGTCCGACGCGATTCGGATCGGAGCTCAGGAAGGGATGATGGACTTCACGATGAGCCTTAAGAGTCTTGTCCAGGCGAAAAAGATCGACCGCGCAACCGCTTTCGAAGTCGCCCCGAACGTCGAATCGTTGAAAATGGCACTCAAGGGAATCGAAGTCAAAGAACCAGGAATTCTTTAGTAATTATGAATTATGAATTATGAATTATTACCAACGGCGGTGTTATCTCCGCTTCATTTAGGGAAAAAGGGAAAAGGGGAAAAGGGGAAAAGGGGGCTTTGAATCCTTTTTCTCTTTGCTTATTTCTTATTTCTTATTTCTTATTTCTCATGTTTTTTCATCGATCCCTGTTTTCATCGTCGATCCTGATTCTTGCCGTGTTGGGCTTGGGGCTTGTGCTTGTCGGTACGTCGGAGCTTTTCGCGCAAACCAGTATTGCGGAAACTCAAGGGGTCATGTCCGTCGGGGCGGCGGTGGACGGGCAGAACGCGCAAGCGGCGACGCAGCAGGTTGCCGCGGACGACGACCCCAAAAAAGCGGCGGCGGCCCAATTGGCGAAAGATAAGGCAACTTCCGCGAAATATGCCGCGCTGGCGATGCAAAACGGTTGGATCGGGTCCGGCGGATATTTGAGCATTACGAAAATCCTCCTGTTCGTTCTCGTCTTCTGGATGTGGGTTCTCACCGTCGACTGGGTCAGCACCGACAGTGAAGTGCAGAAGATTCCCGACCGATTTACCTGGATCATGGTCAATTTCTTTCCGTTCATCGTGGGAGGAACGGTTCTGTTTTACTTACCGGTGGAAACGCCGATTCTCTTTTACATCACTTGCCCGCTAACGGTTCTGACGTGGATTATTCCCGCGTTTTGTTATATTGCCGTCCGCAACAAGCCGCTCCCGCCGTTCGAGCGGGTCATGACGTACGAACACATCAAATATTTAGGGGCCGTTGCGCTGAGTAAAATCGGGATCAAGGTCCGGATCACGAAAAAGCAGTCGTATCAAGTCGGAGCGCCGATCGAAATCGAAGCGGCGGGAAAGAATCTCGACAATCCGACGCTCAACGCACGAACCCTTTTGGCGAGAAATCACGAAGGGTTCAACGATCTCCGCAAGGTCGTCTTCGACGCTTTGGAACGCAAAGCGGACGGAGTCATGCTCGATTTCCAGGCGGATCAGACTATCGTCAAGGAGCAAATCGACGGCGTATGGCTTGATGTGGCGCCGCTCACGAAAGAACGGGGGCAAATGCTTAACGCCTCCATCAAACACTTGATCGGCGGCAATCCGGAAGAATTTCGCGCGCGGCAATCCGGGAGTTTTCTCGCGACGGTCCGCAAGAAAACGAAATTCAATACCGATTTCGTCGTCCAAGGGATGCAAAACGGCGACGAAAAAGGAATCATTACGTTCGTGATTCAAAAGGTCCCGTTCGACTCGCTCGAAGAGCTCGGCATGCGTCCGGAAATCCAGAAAAAGGTCAAGGCGCTCGTCAACGCTCCGCGAGGCTTGGTCGTGTTTTCCGCGGCCCCGGCGAACGGATTACGAAGTACGATGAACGTCGTCGCCCGAACCGCCGACCGTTTTACCCGCGACTTCGCGACGGTCGAGGACGTCCAAAATCCGTACCAAAACGTCGAAAATGTCATGGTCAACCAGTACGATTCCCGTCAAGGAGAAACTCCCTTGTCGGTTCTGCCGGACGTTTTCTTCCGGGAACCTCAGGTTCTTCTGATTCGCGATCTGATTAACAAAGAAACGTTCGAGCTTTGCTGCCGGGAAATCGAGAACAACCGCTTGATCCTCACAACGATCCGCGCCCGGGACGCGTCCGATTCGATGCTTCGGCTCCTGGCGATGAAAATCGAACCGACCCTGTTCGCGTCCTCGATCAAAGCGGTCGTTTCGCAGCGGCTCATTCGCAAATTGTGCCCCGATTGCAAGGAAGTGTTCGATCCGCAACCGGCGCTGTTGCAGCGACTCGGTCTTCCGCCGGACCGCGTCTCGCAGTTGTACCGGGTCCGCAGCGCTCCGCAGCCGGGCGAAAAACGTAAGCCGTGTTTGAAATGCAACGACATCGGGTACTCCGGTCGGACCGCTTTGTACGAAGTCATCGAAGTCAACGACGACATTCGCAAGATCCTCGTCGCCCATCCGACGGTCGAAGCGATCCGGAAAGCCGCCAACCAAAGCGGTCAACGCGGATTCCTCTTCGAAGGCTCGCTCCTGGTCGCCAAAGGAATCACCTCCGTCGAAGAACTGGCAAGAGTGATGAAAATGTAACGACAAAAACAGAGCGGGAAGCGTAAGCGAGCGTTTTTAAATAACAAATAACAAATAACAAATAACAAATAACAAATGAGAAATGAGAAATGAGACTGTTCGCTAATTACGCTCCCCGTTGAGTCTTATTTGTTATTTGTTATTTAAAACCCTCTTCCACCCTTTTCCCCTTCCACCCTTCTACCTTTTCCCTGATCCACCGTGGAAACAGCAATTAATTATATTTTGATAGCGATGATGTGGGTTTTCATCGTCGCCGTGCCGCTTTCGTTGATCGGGTTGCGATTGAACGAAGGGTTCTGGGGTAATACGGTCTGCGGCGCGAACATCACCTTTGCCTCGCTGATTGCGTTCAATTATTACGAGCCGGTTGCCGGTCTGATCACGGATGCCTGGATCGGCGGGCTGTTTTTCTACGACTTCCTCAGTTTCTGGTTTTTGTTCGCGTTGGCTTTTTTTCTTCTCAATACGGTCACGAATAAACTTTCCAAATTCAAAGTGCATTTTCCGAAAGTCGTCGAACAGGTCGGCAACGGCATCGCTTTGCTCGTGATTTTTTTGAATTTTACGACGCTAATCTTCTTCACGCTCCCGATGGCACCGTTTCAGCCGGCAGAGGGGGCCAAGCAGGCGGAAGCGGATCGCAGCGAATTTTTCGGCCAAAGAGCTCGACTTCTTTCCATCGGCAATCTCTCGGCGTTCACCGGTGAAAAGATCTGGATCGATCCGCAAGTTTACGTCGAGGAGCAAACGAACAAACGTTGGGCTTTAGTGTCTACGGCAATCGATAAACAGACGATGCTTTACGAAGGATCCGCGCCGCCCAGACGGTCCGGCTCCTCCGCCCCACCGCCCGATCCCCTCCCTTCGGAATAACGTTTCGCGACGACACCACGAAACGTCGCTTGATCGTCCCCGTGTTTTTTCCTCTCCCGAATCATGGCCCCCGAACAGAATCATTCACCGAATTCTACGACGGATAACTCGTCCCCCTCAACCGAGCCGGTTCGCAAGTCGCTTTTTTCCACGCACTGGGAAACCGACGGCGGAGATGCCCGGGAATTGGATACGTACCGACAGTGGAGCATCCTTGCGATGTTGGCGTTGATTTGCGGAATCGTTTCGCTCACGGCTTTCCTCTATCCCTCCTGTATTATCATCGCGGCGTTTGGGATCTTGTTGGGGTTGATCGCCTATTTTCGCGTAACCTCTTCGCAAGGAACCTTGATCGGGATGCGGGCGGCCCTTTTGGGACTTTCCTTATCAACCATAGCGTTGGTCGGCGTGATCGTGTTATGGCAATACTATCAGTACACGGTTCGCGTCGAAGCGGACCGATTCCTGCATATCTGGTTTGACGCGATCAAAGCGAAAAATATCCGACAGATCGTCGAAATGAAGAATCCGACATGGTACAGAAACCTCGATTCGGCGGACGAAGCTTGGTGGAAGTCCAAGTTGGAAGTCAAAGGGGAAATGGGAGAAGAAATCATCAGTAATTTTCTCATGACCATTAACGACCCATGCGTGAAGACGCTTTGGGCGCTGGGAGATCAAGCGGATATTTCGTACTATCGGACCGTGAAGAATATCTATCACGATTCCAAGGACACCGTTTCAATGATCTACGCGGTCACAATTCCGCAAAAGGACGACCCGAACATCCGGGAAACATTTTTCATCAAGATCGGCTTAGAGCGCACGCTGAACCAGAAAGACGCAACGCAACGGGGCTGGGCGATCACCGGCTTCCCTACCGTCGTCAAAGAGCTGCCGAAGGAATTTGTAGCTCCATAGTCAGTAGTCGGTAGTCGGTAATCAGTAGTCGGAGTGGAAAACATAAGCACCCTTATACCCTTCCTCCCTCAATGAAGTGCCAAAAGTGTGATCGGCCGGCGACGTTCCATATCACGGAATTGACCGGCAGCAAGCCGCAGGAATTACACCTGTGCGAGGAGCATGCGCGTCAGTACCTGAGCGAATCGTCGGAAGGGGCCGGTGCGGCTTCCGGCTTGTCCGCTTCGTTGGTTCAGAATATGTCGCAGCAGCTTTCCTTGAGCCAAGCTTCGGAAGAACTCAAGGGAATCGACCAAAAGACTTGTCCGATTTGTGGGATCACGTTCTTCGATTTTCGTAGCCGCGGCAGGCTCGGTTGTCCGAATGATTACAATTGCTTTGAAGAGCAACTTGATCCGCTCATTCTCAGCATCCACGGCGAATCGCAACATCACGGAAAAACGCCCAAGCGGGTCGGAAAATCGGACGACCAACGCACTCTCCTGATTCGTTTACGCAGGGAACTCGACGAATCCATCGCCAAAGAGGATTACGAACACGCTTCGGAGCTGCGGGATAAAATCAAAGCGATCTCGGAGTAAAACTGGAGTGTGGGCGTCCAAATTTCCTGGGACCGCAGGCTTCCAGCCTGCCAGTGGGAGGTCGGGCACCGTTTGGGGGTATTTTTCGCTATGCGGACGGGCTGGAAGCCCGTTGACCCGGGTGCAGGCAAGATGCCTGCGGTCCCAGCATGTCTTAAAAATCCTTGCCGGATTCGCTCTTGTATTTTTTCGCCGTTTTTCGTAGAGTCCCATCGGGATATTAGGGAAGTAGTCCGTAATTTAGGTCGTTATCACCGATTACCGACTACTGACTACCGACTACGACTCCAACGACTTCATGCTCAAAGCGATCGAATTACACGGATTTAAAAGCTTCGCCGACCGGACACGGCTCGAGTTCGGCGAAGGGATTTCCGCGGTCGTCGGGCCGAACGGGTCGGGGAAATCGAACATCGTCGACGCGATCAAATGGGTACTCGGCGAGCAGAGCGTCAAAAAACTTCGCGGCTCGGAAATGACCGACGTGATCTTTAGCGGCAGCGCCGGTCGTCAACCGCTCGGAGCGGCGGAGGTTACGCTTTCGTTCGACAATTCGAACAAAATATTCGATCTGGATACGTCCGAAGTCCATATCACCCGACGGATCTATCGTAGCGGGGAAGGGGAATATCTCGTCAATCGGCTTCCGTCGCGGCTGAAAGATATTAAGGACCTGCTCGGCGGAACCGGTCTTGGAACCCAAGCGTACTCGATCATCGAGCAGGGACGCGTCGAATCTCTGCTCCAAAGCTCCTCAACGCAGCGCCGGGTCATTTTCGAAGAAGCGGCCGGAATCAGCCGGTTCAACGCGAAAAAACAGGAAGTCCAAAAACGGCTCGAACGGGTCGATCAGAACCTGATCCGTCTTTCGGACAAGGTCAACGAAGTCGAAAACCAACTCAAAACGATCAAATCGCAAGCGGGCAAAGCGCAGCTTTATCGGCAATACACGGCCCGACTCCAGGAATTGCGGATCCAATCGAGCTTGGTCGATTACCGCAAGAACACGGCGCTGAAAATCGCGTTGCTGGACGAACTGGAGCAACTTTCCGCTGCGGAAAAAGAAGCCCAGGATCTGCTGGAACAGTACGAAAAATCGGCGCAGGAAACCAACCGGCTCGTCGAGGAATCGAGTGGGCAAATCGGCCGCATCGAAGGGGAAATCGTCGCCGTCAAGGAAAAAATCGTCTCCGAAGAGTCCGGCATCGAATTTCAAGCCAAGGAAGAAAAAGACCTCGATAAGCAAATCGAGCATAATTCCCGGCAACTGCTCGATTTGAACGTCCGGAGCGTCGATACGGAAGAGTTGATGCGCAAAACGCACGACGAAATATTCAATTCGCAAAAATTCCACCGTGAAATCGACGCGACCTACCGACAATGTCAGGAAACCGCCGAACGGCTTGCCAAAGAGGTCGAACACAAACGGGACAACGCTCTGAAACTTCGGAAAGAACTGGAAGAGAAGCATCGCACGATCAGCCGTATTTCCGGCGAACTGAAAGGGTTGCAAAGCCGCGCCCAATCACTGGCCGCGAGCCGCGAAAAGGGACAAACCCAACTCGAACAGAGCCGACTGCAACTCGAAGAGTCGACCCGATCGCTTGCCGAACTCAAACAGCAATGCGCCGATTTGACCGATACGGTTCAAACGCACAAGGACTCGGTCGAAACCGCGAAACGGCAAAAAAGCCAACGGGCCGAACAGTTTGCCCGACTCGATCAGGAGTTGCAAGCTTACAAGCATCGATACAGCGACATGAGCGGGCGGGTCGCGGTCCTCGAAGAACTGCTCAACAAACACGAAGGGCTCAGCCCCGGCGTTCGGGAAGTGTTGCGCAATTCGCGGAATCCGGAAAGTCCGTTTCGGTTCGTACACGGTTTGGTCGCCGATCTGTTTCGGGTCGACGTCGAATCGGCGCCGCTGATCGAACTGGCGTTGGGCCTCTCCGCGCAACATGTCGTCGTTTCCCCGGAACAGGAATTGTTCGAGTACATCAATCGGAATTCCCACCTGTTTCCGGGCCGTGTCGGCTTCATCGTAATCGATTCGGATCCCCACGAAAAAGCCGAATCGCCCGGGAAAAATTTCTCCCAATATCCCGGCGTGCTCGGTCGGGCGGACCATTACGTTCAAACCGATCCGCAGTACACCCATATTGCCCGACGTTTGTTGGAATGGACCTGGATCGTCGAAAACTATACCGTTGCGGTCAGTCTTTTTAGTCAAACCCGCGACCAATCGAATTTCCTGACCGTCGATGGAAAATACCTCACGGCGAACGGAACGCTTATCGTCGGGACGGCGTCGGGAAACTCCGGTGTGATCTCACGGCGGAGCGAACTGCGAACGCTCGGCGAGCAGCTTCAACTCATCGAAACGCAAATCCGGGACCAGGAAATCCGGATGACCGTCCACAAAAACCGGATCGCCGAAGATGAACAGGAGTTGGAAAATCTCGTCAAGAATCATCTGGAAGCCGTTTCGAACCTCGACGCCCGACGAAACGCCCTGAAAAGCGCGGAGGATCGAACCGCCCATTTCACGACGCAGCATGAGCAGCTCCGTCGTGAAACAGAAGCCCTCGACGAACAGTACGAAAAAGCGCAAGCCGATCTGGAGGAAGCGACGCGTGAAAAAACCGAGCGTGAAGAAGCCGTCGCACAAATCGAACGGGATTTGGAGCGATTCGTCAAGGATCTGGAAGAAACCGAACGCCAAAATCGGGAGCAGACCAAAAAAACGACGAACGCGGAAATCGAATTGGCCAAAAGCGAAGAGCGACTCGATTTTCTCAAGGATCGTGTCCGCCAATTCGAGGATCACCAACTGGAGCGGCAACACCTTTTGGACGATCACCAAAGACGAATTCGATTGCTCCACGAGCGAAAAGAGCAGGCCCAGCTTGCGATTTTGAAACTCGAATCGACCTTGGCGCTGCTTTACGTGAAAAAGGAAACGCTCGTCCATTCGACGAAATCGCTTTACGAAACCCGAACCGAAGCGGTCGCCAAGCGAAACCACGCTCAAGGAGAACTGAAAAAATCGCAACAGGAAGGAAATCGGCTGCGAAACAAAATTCACGCGAAACAGATGGAACTCGACCGGATCGAACAGGAGCAAAAGGTTCTGATCGACCGCATGAAGGAAGATTATCACATCGATTTGGAAGAATACGAAGAGAAGCAAAACACGATCAATCTGGAAAATACCGCCGAATTGGAAAACATATCGCAACTCCCCGACGATCCGCAAATCATCCCGATCACGCAAACCGGGCCGATCGATACGGCGGTCGCCGATCTGTCCGACGATGAAGTCGCCAAGGAAATCGAAACGCTCCGACAACGGATCCAAAAGCTCGGCGGCGTCAATTTGGACGCAATCGAAACGCTTGAAGAATTGGAAACACGATACACGATGCTTTCGAACCAATACAACGATTTGGCAAGCGCGAAGAAATCGATTGAAAAAATCATCGAAAAGATCAACGTCGATTCGCAACGGCTGTTCGAGGAAACATTCGAAGGGGTCAAACTTCATTTTCAGCAGTTGTTCCAGCATCTTTTCGGGGGAGGTTTCGCCGATTTGAAACTCGAAGACGAAACGAACGTGCTCGAATGCGGCGTCGACATCGTCGCGCGTCCCCCGGGAAAAGAGCTCAAAAGCGTTTCCCTGCTCAGCGGCGGCGAAAAGACGTTGACTTGCGTTGCGCTATTGCTCGCGTTTTTCCGATTCAAGCCGAATCCGGTCTGCATTCTCGACGAAGTGGACGCCGCTTTGGACGAAGGAAACATCGACCGGTTCACGCGAACGATCCGCGATTTCCGAACGCAGACGCAGTTTCTCATCATCACCCACTCGAAGAAAACCATGTCGTGCGCTTCGACGATGTACGGGATTACGATGCAGGAGTCCGGCGTGTCCAAGCCGATTTCGGTCCGTTTCGTCGACGTCGGCGAAAACGGCGAAATCCTTGATACCGCCGAAGGGGAAGACGACAAGAAAGAGGACCTCAACGAATTCTCCATCGACACCCCCGCCAAAGCAGCTTAATTAAGTGATAGGGGATAAGTGATAGATGGAAGTTTATCACCTCTCACTTAGGCTTCCGCCAGAAATTGGCGGGCAAGTTTTGTCATTCTGAACGCAGTGTACTCACGGAGTGAAGAATCTGGTGGATCCGGCCAACACGCTGCCGCTTGAAACCAGATGCTTCAGAGTATCTCAGCATGACATGAGCGACACGTTATTCATAAACTTGCCGCTTATTTTCTGGCGGGAGCCTTATCCAACTACTCGTCGATAATCTGTCAATCACTGAAGATAATCCTCGCTTTATCGACAGGCGGCGTTTTTAGTCCGGTCTTCGTGCGGTTACTCTCACGGTATCGCAACGGAACCGACAAATTATCGACGGGTTTTTCCTCCGGTTCGATTTCTCTAACTCTTGAAAAAATCGACTGTTAGAGGAAAGGATTCCCGGAATCGACAAAGGAAACGCGAGGACTATTACTATTACTCTTTTTAAATTATTTAAATAAGATACTCAACCGCGAGTCATCGCGATCCGTCCGGAACGAACGAGCTCCAAAATCCCGTAAGGACGCATCACTTCGATGAACGCTTCGATCTTCGACTCCTTGCCGGAGATTTCGATCATCAGCGAATCGGGATTGACGTCGATCGCTTTGGCGCGGAAAATTTCGACCAGCTCGAGCACTTCGCTGCGGCTGACATGCTCGGCTTTCACCTTGATGAGCATCAGATCCCGCTCAACGTGGTCGGTGCTGCCGATGTCGTCGACACGAACGACCGTAACGATTTTCTCCAATTGCTTGCAAACCTGGTCCAGAACTTTTTCGTCGCCGACGACGACGAACGTCATTCTCGAAATGGTATTGTCTTCGGTTTCCCCGACGGCAAGGCTGTCGATATTATATCCCCGGGATGCCAACATCCCCGAGATGTGCGACAGGACACCGGGCACATTCTGCACTAACGCTGAAATGATATGGCGCATTACACACTCACTGGT
>JAVBPO010000139.1:0-22735 GCA_031549565.1 Thermoguttaceae bacterium | reverse complement strand
CGAAACGCAAATCCTCGTCAACGGCAAAGTGAGCGACAAAAGCGCGAAGAAAAAACAGATCGTGTTCATCGGCGGTCCCAAGAGTCACGGGTACGGGATGCACACGCACACGGCGTCATTCAAGCTGCTCGCGGAATGGCTCGACACGTACACCACCGACACGCAGAGCAAAGTGTACATCAACGGCTGGCCGGACGATCCGAACGCGCTGGACGGTGCGGACTGCGTGGTCGTGTATTGCGACGGCGGCGGCGGACATATCGCGATTCCGCATCTGGAGCAGCTTAAAAAGCACGTCGCCAAAGGGGGCGGCGTCGTGATGTACCATTTTGCCGTCGAAGTGCCGCAAGGGGAAGCGGGCGATTTTTTTCTCGACGCGATCGGCGGGTATTACGAAGCGTTTTTCACGACGACGCAGTGGTTCAACGCGGAATTCAAAACGATCCCGACGCATCCGGTGACGCGTGGTATCAAGCCGTTTTCGTTGGAAGAGGAATGGTATTTCAACATACGATTCCGGCCCGGGATGAAGGGCGTGACGCCGCTGTTGAGCTGCGTTCCGCCCGACGCGGTTCGCATGGGGGAAGACAGTTCCCATTTCGGCAACGCGACGGTTCGCGGTGAGAAAGGCAAGCTCGAACATCTCGCCTGGTGTACCGAACGGGCCGACGGCGGTCGCGGGCTCGGCTTTACCGGCGGACACTGGCATTGGAATTGGGGCAATCCGACGATCCGAAAATTCGTGCTCAACGCGATCGCCTGGACGGCCGGCGCCGAGGTCCCCGAAAATGGAATCGATGTCCCGACGCCGAGCTGGGAAAAACTGCTCGAAAATCAGGACTACGAGCCGAATCTTTCCCCGGAAGACACGAAGCGTTGGCAGGACAAGATTCGCCAGTGGGACCAAGAGCGATAAAAGTAGCTTGCGTGACACAGCGTTTTGATGTTCCGCAAGCTGCGCATGCGGCTCTTTCACTCATGATGTTCCGACGCGTACCAGCGGCCCAGGCGTTTGAACTCGATCGTCAGGAAGACGATCGTCAACACAATGGCGCCGAAATCGGAGATCGGCGTTGCGTACCAGACCCCGTCCAAGCCGGTCGAACCGGGGATTGTCTCGAAAACGTACGGCAGGATCAGCAGCAACGGTATCAAAAGGAAGACCTGCCGGAGCATCGTCAGGAAAAGCGAACGCAACGGCTTTCCCCGCGACTGGAAATAGGAAGTTGTAATGATGACCAGTCCGACGCCGGGCATCATGATCGAAAAAATGCGGACCGCGTGAACACCCAGCTTGATAATTTCCGCCCGTTCCGGCGAATCGAGTTTGATAAACGGAACGATCAACCACTCGGGCCGGATCATCACCAGCAGAAAACTGGCCGTGGAAAACAGGACCGCGGAAGACAGGGCGAGCGTTAACGTCCGGGCGACCCGATCGAACCGCCGGGCACCGATGTTGTATCCGACGATCGGCTGCATCCCTTGCCCGATTCCCAACAGCGGCATGAGGAAAAGCATGAACACGGAAAAAAGAATCCCCATGATCGCGATCGATATTTCCGCACCGTTTTTCAGTCCGTGGACGTTTCCATAGATTGCGCCGTAATACTTGAGCTGGTGATTCTGTAAAATCTGCAAAACGCAACCCATGATCTGCATCACGAACGGAGGAAAACCGAATGAAACGATCTGGAACGTGAAACGCGGATTGAAACGAATTTCACGGAACCGTATCTTCAAAAGGGTTCGTCCGCTGAAATAGAGCCAAAGAATCCAGACCGAGGAAATCGCTTGGGCCAGGATCGTCCCCAACGCCGCTCCCCAGATGCCCGTTCCCAAAACGATCAGGAACAACCAATCGAGAAACGTGTTGGACACCGCCCCGATGAGCATCGAAATCATCGCGACCCGGGGTTGACCTTCGGCCCGGATGAAACTGTTGACGCCGAACGAGATCGTTTGGAACAAAATCCCGAAGAGAATGATTCCCAGGTATTCCTTGGCGAGCGGCAACGAGATTTTCGTTGCGCCGAACAGGTTGAGCATCGGTTCGAGAAAAATCAGTCCGAGCACGAAAAAGGCGACGGAAACCACCAGGAACAGGAACAGCGCCTGGGCGAGAATTTTCTCTGCTTCTCCGTTTTTCTTCTCGCCGAGTTTGATCGAAATGAGCGTCGAAGAGCCGATTCCGATGAGCATTCCGAACGAGTTGAAGATCATCATCGCCGGAAACGAGAGCGTCGCGGCGGTGATCCCGATTTCGCCGATCGCTTGACCGATAAAGATCCGGTCGACGATGTTATACGTCGCGTTAACGATCATCCCGAGGATTGCCGGCGCGGAGTAACGCCAAAGCAGAACACGAATCGAAGCGTTCTCCAATTGTCGCGTCTGCTCGGTATGGTCCATGGGAGTTCAATGATTTATAATCGGTGAGCCCGACCATTATATCCCTGCCCGGAAGATCGACAATGGAAGGTCGTTGTTATACAAAGGAGCTGCAAAGTCATGATTTACGGCTTGAAAGTCAGATTCTTCGGGGGACCTCAAGAATGACAATTATGTGCGTCAGACTTTCCGGCGGAGGCCAAATTTGCACACAACCGCACCATGAAGGGCTTTTTCTTCCCACTTCCCACAGTTGTCCGAATTGAGTAAAATGGGTGTCTTTCCCGGAGCGGATTTGGTCGATTGACGGTCGCTCGCTCGTGATTCGGTGTTTCGCAAACTGTCTTACAATGAAGGAGTTCACCCTTGAATAAAAATAAGGTGAGTATCGGTGTGATCGCGGTGATTTTGTTCGTGGTTCTTCGCGTGTCGATCGGTTGGCATTTCTTTTACGAAGGGCTGCATAAATTCGTTCCGCGGCACAACTTCAGCGCGATGGGCTTTCTTGGAGTGGCGAAAGGTCCGACTGCCGGACTTTATTACATGATGCTTCCGGACTTGCACGGCTTCGTGCGACTCGATATCGAGCCTAAAGAGGACGTCGATCCGTTCCAATACGACAATTTCGAGGGGAAACCGGAAACGGTCGATAAACTTCCGACCCTGCCCGTCTATGAAAAAGCGTGGAGCGATTTCAAGACTTCGTTTTTGGCCAAACACGACCTGAGCGACAAGCAGAAGAAGGAAGTCGACGCGATTTTCGGGCAATACATCCGCTCTTTGCGGGAATACGCCGCTGAAATTCAAGGGCCGGTCCGGGAATATGAAAAAAGCTATGACCGATTTCTCGCGTCCGTCAAAGAAAAAACGAACGACGCGCCTCATCAACGTCAGCGGGAATGGGACGCCGAAATGGCTTATCGCGGCGAAGCGGATGCCTGGATCGCCGAACTGGACAAAATGGGAATCGGTCTGCAATCCGAAATCGGTCGCGTCTATTCGCCGGAATTGGGCGGCAATCCGCAAAAATTGGTGACCGCTCCCGAGAAACCGTCCGTTCCGAACCCGATTTTCAAATCGCACATGCAAATGCTCGATCTGGGCGTAACTTACGCATTGACTGCGATCGGGTTATGCATGATCCTCGGTCTGTGTAACCGGCTCGCCAGTTTGGGCTGCGCGGCGTTTTTATTCAACGTCGTTTTGTCGCAATTTCCTTGGCCGGGCGTTTACCCGCCGCTTCCGGACATGATCGGACACTTCATGTTTGTCAGCAAAGACTTCGTCGAGATGATCGCGTGCCTGCTTCTCGCGTCGGTTCCGGCCGGACGTTGGGGCGGACTCGATTTCTTCCTGTATCACCTCGGCGGCAAGCAAATCGCACAAGCTTACGGATTGGAGAAAAAAGATGAGAGCGACTCTGACAAAGCCAAAACCCAAGGCAAAGCCTAAAGCGAAACCCGCCGCGAAATCGATTGCCAAGCCGCCCGCCAAAACGGCGGCGGTGACGCCGCGCGCGAAATCGGATTCCCCGAAAGCCCAAGCGAAATACATGATCAACAAGCTTCCCGACGACGTGACCTGGGAGCAGATTCAGTATCATATTTACGTACTGACCGAAATTGCCAAAGGAGAAGAAGATTTTGAAAACGGACGGTATTATACGCACGAAGAGATGAAGAAGGAATTTTTCCGTGGTTAAGATTATCTGGTCTGTGAGATCACGATTCAATATGAAGAAAATCGAAGCCTTTATCGCAAAGGACTCCATTCTTCAGTCGCAGCGTGTCTCCTCCGCGATTTTCGCGGCGACGATTCCTTTGGAAAATTTTCCGGAAATCGGCGCTTTCATGGCGGAAGGAACAACCAAAAGATTTCGCGAAATTCACGTTTTTAAATATCGGATCATCTATCGGTATTATAAAAAAACGAACGAAATCCGTATTCTCGCCGTGGTTCATGCCGCGCGGCAACTGTCCCGGAAGTTTTTTCGCGAATTGGAGTAAATCCGAATGAGCACGACCCTCACCAAACCCAAATCGAAGCCGAAAACAACGGCCAAAACAGTCGTCAAACCGAAAGTGACGCCGCGCGCGAAATCGGACTCCCCGAAAGCTCAAGCGAAATACATGATCAACAAGCTTCCCGACGACGTGACGTGGGAGCAGATTCAGTATCATGTTTACGTTCTGGAAAAAATCGCCAGAGGGGAAAAAGATGTCGAAAACGGACGAATAGTATCTCACGAGGACGCGAAAAAACGGTTCGAAAAATGGTTCAGATAGAGTGGACAAACGAAGCGCTTGACGACGTTGAGAATATTCGCGTCTACATTTCCCAAGACTCGGACTCGCAGGCGGGAAAAGTGCTCGTACGGCTCTTCCAAGCGGTGGATCGCTTGGAGCATTTTCCGGAAATCGGCGCTTCCGTTCCCGAAGTGAATACTAAACGTTTCCGCGAAATTCACGTTTTCAAATACCGGATCATCTATCGGTACGACAAAAAAACGAACGAAATCAATATTTTGGCCGTGGTTCACGCCGCGCGGCAACTGTCCCGGAAGTTTTTGCGCGAATTGAAATGATCGGGACGCTTCTTTACCGAAACCATTGGTCCAACAGCGGCGAGGCTCTCCAGAAGCTCAACGCGAAAAGCAGAACCGACATCAACGGCAAAATCAGTCCCCGCGACGTGAACGGAGTTCGTGCGACCGTCAGTTTTTCACGGAGAAGCTGCTCCAGCCGGGTCCAACCGGCTAAATTTTGTTTCGGGCTCGTTGATTTCAAGACGACACATTGCCAATACGGCTGCACTTCGTACGAAAACTGGATTTCGGCGACCGGAATCTGAACACAATTGCCGACCGTCCGGACTTCGCTCTTTTGTTCCAGCTCGGTGAGGAAGAGCAAAAAATCTTTCGGTTGCACGTTATAGACGACGATTCGCGGTTGCCGGATTCCGGCGATCAGGATCGCGATGAGAACGTAGACCGCGACGAGCAACAGGAACGTCAACCCTTTCCAAAACATCAACGCGCCGACCGGGAAAAGAAGCTTAACCGGTCCGATCATGATGAAACCGCCTAAACCAAGCAGCAGGAAAAACAGATCGGAACCGCCGGACCGGACCAACGGACGCCGGTAAAACGGTATCACGCCGATCATACCGAAGTACGCGGCTAACGGGAGCAAAGCGATCAGGGTTTCCGTCGGGTTCATTTAAGGATTCAGGCGTCAGGCTTCCGATTACGGATTTCAAAAACGTTCTCAAACATACTGAAGCCTGTCGTCTGAAGCCTATGGTACTACAAAAGCCGGAAAATTTCCGGGTCGTCCAAACGTTGAGCGATCCGGGACGCGTGAGAAAAATCAAGCGTACGGTTATGGTCGGCGAGAACGGCAACGGTCAACGCTCCCGCCTGTCGGGCGGCATGACACCCGCTGACGCTGTCTTCGAGAACGAGCATCCGGTCCGGCGTCACGTCGAACTGCGCCGCCGCTTTCAGGTAAATTTCCGGATCCGGTTTGCCGTGAACGATATCCTCGAACGCAAGTACGAACTCAAATCTCGGAAGCAGGCCCGCACGACCGAGCACTTCCCGGGCGACGCGGCGGGAACTGCTCGTACAGACCGCTTTGGGGATACCCTTTTCCTCAATTCGATCGAGTAGTTCCGGCAATCCCGGCATCATCGAAAAACCGCCGTCGAGCAGCTTCACGAAGGTTTCTTCCGATTCGGCGTGCAGTGTTTCCCAATCTTCCGTGAGGCCGTAATATTCGATCATTTTCTCGAAACAATATTTCGGCGGCCGCCCCATCACGTCGTGAGCGACTTCGTCGTTATACTCGTGTCCGCGACGTCCCAGGACCGTCGACGCCGTCTTCCAGTAGACGTCTTCGGTACTGAACATCAAACCATCCATGTCGAACGCAACAGCGGAAATCATAGGCATTAAAGTACGACAGCGAAACGGGCAATGTTTTCGCGGGAGAGGGAACAGTGTTTTAGCTGCGTTTATCCAATAAAAACGACGGACATCCTTCTTTTCGGCAAAAGCCTTTCTCGATTCGAACGACGTTCAAATGAAAACTTTCATCAAAGTCCGTCCAGTCTACCACAGAAGAAGTACGATTTCAGCCCCCCAGTCCCCCCAGTCCCCCCGGCGCTCGCTCCAAAAGCCGTTTGAAATATTCGGCGGCGATTCCGAGACTGCCGTCGGGGCGGAGCAGCCAAAAACCGCGAAGATCCTCGGCGGAATAGATTCCGTTTTTCGGAACAGGTTTCTTTTTCGCCTCTTCCATAATTTCGTTGCAGTAAAGCTCCCAGTGCAGGATCCATGGAATTTCCTGCGCGAGAAAAACGCCCATGAATCGATCCCACCATTGCGTCAGATCGACGTCTTTGCGTTCCTGTTCCGGTTGCCCGATTTCGCCGATGTAGACGACCGGTTTCCCGAAAAAATCGGTCGGCTTCGCGAAATGTCGGATCAGTTCGATTCCGTGCCAACAATCGACGACGCTCCCGAGTCCGTCGTAAGCGGACCAGGAAACCAGGTCCGTTTCCATGTTCGGCAAAACGAGTTCCGTGAGCGTCGGAATGCCACGCACCAGGTCCAGAACACGATTGACCTCCACGGCGAACAGCACGCGACATTTTTTATCCTGGCCGACTGCACGACGCCCTTTGAGAACGCCGCTTTGCCGGGCGGAGAACCAGCGTCGAAAAATGTCAGCCCGCTTTTCAGCGGCGGGACGCTCCAAATTCCACTCGGCGGAGTAGTCCTGTCGAAAGAGCCAATCCCCTTCCCACTGCTGGAGAATGAACGTGATGTCACGGTCGGCATACGTTTCGTACAAATACCGTGTCAACTCTTCGCACTGTTTTTCATCTTCCTCGAACGTGTTGTCCGGATCGCGGATGTTTTTGTTCGGACCCCGAACGGTCGTGTTTTCCAGAACGAACGTTTCGAACGGCATGTCGAACGCGGCCTTGAAATAAGGGTGTTTCGCGACATCGACCAACGTTCCGGCCGGATCGAGCGAACTCCAGTCGGAATGAAAACCGTAACCGGGCAGCGAGTTCTCGAACCAGAGTTTGCACGCCCCGAAACCGAACTCGTCAAGGGCGTCACATCCCTCCTGGAGGAACGGTTTTTCGGTCAAACAATATTTCCCGGCGTAATGCGTCGCCCCGAGCCGTTTCGAAAGATCGCGTGGAACCGCTCCCCCCAGGAGCGGTCGGGCTTTCGCGACGGCCTGTTCGATCACGTCAGGCTTGGTCAAGTACTCCGGCCAATCCACCGGAGCGGATTCCGGAAACGCTTTTTCGCTCATTCCACCGGCCAACAAAAGACCGGCGGAAGCGACCGAACAGTGTTTTAAAAAGTCTCTTCGTGGAATCAGTGGAGTCATGGGTCGATGTGGTGTTATTGGATTACTGTTTCCTGCCCCAATAAAGGGAAACGACGCCGCAGGTCATGCGACGAAAACGAACGTCCGATAAACCGGCGTCACGGAGTTGGTCGGCGAGCGTTTCTCCTTTCTCGAACCGGAGGATGCTTTCGGAAAAATAACGGTACGCCCCTTCGCGGTTTCGGGAAATCCACTTCCCCAGACACGGCAGAAATCTTGTCAGATAAAATCGGTACAGCGGAGCGACGAACGGCAATCGCGGCAGATCGAAATCGAGAACGGCGACGACGCCACCCGGCTTGGCGACTCGCACCATTTCCGAAAGCCCCCGCCGCAAATCAACGACGTTCCGCAATCCGAACCCGACGCTGACCGCCGCGAAGGTTTGATCCTCGAACGGCAATTCCAACGCGTCCCCCTGCCAAAGCACGATGTCCCGGTCCGCCTGGTTCTTACGAACCTTCCTGCGACCGATTTCAAGCATCGCCGAAGAAAAATCGATTCCGACGACGATGTTACGGTCCCGAAACAACCGCGAATTCGCCGGAGGATCGCCCAGGGATTCGGCGGGAAACTCGACGGGCTTCGCTTTCGGAAGAGTTGCCAGTTTTTTGTTCCACGCCAACGCGAAATCGCCGGTCCCGCAACAGACATCGAGCACTGGAATCGGTGATACCGGCCCGAGTTCGGCCAAAACGGTCTCGACAGCCCGGCGCCGCCAGGAATAATCGATCCCGAGCGAAAGGCAGTGATTGATCAAATCGTACCGCGGCGCAATCTGGTCGAACAACCGCCGAATCGTCTGCGGTGATTTATCCAAAGCAGCAAGGCCGACGGCGTCTTTGTTTTCTGAAACAATATTGTTCATGAAGATCTTTTAGAGAGGACATGGGACAGAAAAAACCTGTCACCTGTCCTCTGTCATCTGTCCCCTATCAAAATCACACATCCAGATTCTTCACTTCCAACGCGTGCTTTTCGATGAATTCACGGCGTGGTTCCACTTTGTCCCCCATGAGGATGCGGAACAGGTCGTCGGCGGCGGACGCGTCTTCCATCGTCACCTGGACGAGCGTCCGGTTCTTCGGGTCGAGTGTGGTGTCGCGGAGTTCCTCGGCGTCCATTTCGCCCAGTCCTTTGAAACGTGTGATCTTCATCACCTTGGAATCGACGGTCCGTACGGCGGTGAGCAGCTCACGGAGGTTTTCAAGCCCCTTCGCCGAATCGCCGCGACGCAGATAATACCGGGCCGTATCGGAACCGGTCCGTTCTTTTGGCATCAGGGCGTCGATCTCGAATCCCATCTCCCGCAGCGCTAAAAGTTGTTTGTTGATCGACCGGACTTCGTGCAGTTCGACGATGTGAAGTCGCGGGGCCTGCTGTTCGGGTTGGTCCGTTGCGGCGGCGTCACCGTTGCCGTTTTCGGCGAGCGACGCCTCTTTGCCGGACTCCTGCTCGACTTTGGCGAGATATTCGTCCAACTCGACGCGGCCGGCGAACCAATGCTCTTCCTTGTCGTAAAAAACGTGATAGATCGGAAGCTTCGCCGTGACCGGATCCTGTCGCTCCGCGTGTTCTCGCAGCGCGATACCACGCTTTTCGAGCGTCAAAATCGACTCTTCGAGCAGGGCGAGCGTTTCGCATAGTTTCACCATGGCGTCACCCTCGAACAGCCGTCCGTCGCACGGGTCGAACTGGGCGTTGTGAAGTCCCGCTTCGAGCATCAATTTCCGCATCTCCTCGTCGGTCTGGATGTACTGGTCCTTATGCCCTTTCCGCTGAATCCGGTACAGCGGAGGCTGCGCGATGTAAACGTGTCCCGCCTTGACCAAATCGTACATCTGCCGGTAGAAGAACGTGAGCAGAAGCGTACGGATATGCGAGCCGTCGACGTCGGCATCGGTCATGATCACGACCTTTCCGTAACGCCGCTTTTGCAGATCGACTTCATCGCCGATACCACTACCTAAAGCCGCGATCATACTGCGAACCTCTTCGTTGGCGAGCACCTTGTCTTCCCGGGCTTTGTACGCGTTGATGATCTTGCCACGCAACGGCAAAATCGCCTGGTATTCCCGAACGCGGCCCCCTTCGGCGCTCCCGCCGGCGGAGTCCCCTTCGACGAGGTACAGTTCGCATTTATCGACATCCCGGGAAGAACAGTCACGGAGTTTGCCCGGCAATCCGCCGAACGAAAGAATTCCCTTACGTTCCCGAACGAGCAGTCGGGCTTTTCGTGCGCTTTCCCTTGCTTCGGCGGCGATGATACCCTTTTTGACGATGATCTGCGCCGTTTTCGGATTCTCTTCGAGAAACTTGGCGAGCATTTCGCCGACGATCGAGTTGACGATTCCTTCGACTTCGCCGTTGCCGAGTTTCGTTTTCGTTTGCCCCTCGAATCGCGGATTCGGGACTCGTACGGAAAGTACGGCGGTCAAGCCTTCGCGAAAATCCTCGCCGGCGGGAGTGGGAACTTTGTCTTTGAACAGGTTCTGCGCCTTACCGTAATTGTTGAGTGTTCGCGTCAAGGCGGTCCGAAATCCGGACATGTGCGTTCCGCCTTCGATCGTGTTGATATTATTGACGTAGGAGCGTACGTTTTCGGTGTACTCGGTCGTGTACTGCATCGCGACTTCGACCCGGACCCCTTCCGCTTCTTCGCCGATGAAGATGATTTCCTTGTGTGCCGGATCGGTCGTGGTGTTAAGGTTTTCGACGAAATCGACGAGCCCGCGATCATACTGAAAAATCTCTTCCATATTCGTACGTCCGTCGCGGAAAACAATCTTGATACCACGATTAAGGAACGCGAGATCCTGCAATCGGCGGTGCAGGATGTTGGCGTCGAACTTCCGTTCAGGAAAGATTTCCGGATCGGGCATGAACGTCGTTTTGGTGCCTCGCCGTTCGCTGGCACCGATTTTCGAAACCGGTTTGACCGGCACGCCGCGTTCGTATTCCTGCTGGTAAACGTGCCCGTCGCGCCGGACTTCGACGGTACACCATTCGGAAAGGAAGTTGACGACCGTGACGCCGACGCCGTGCAGACCGCCGGACGCCTGGTAGGCGCCTTTGGAGAACTTGCCGCCGAACTTGAGCATCGTCATGACGCCTTCGAGCGTCGACTTCTGGATGTCGGGGTGCTCCTCGACCGGGATGCCGCGTCCGTCATCCTCGACGGTCACGGAGCCGTCGATGTTGATCGTTACGGAAACGGTCGTCGCGAAGCCGGCCATCGCTTCGTCGATCGAGTTGTCGACGACTTCGTTGACCAGGTGGTGCAAACCTCGCGATCCGGTGTCACCGATATACATCGCGGGACGTTTGCGTACGTGCTCCTGGTCGGACAGGTGTTCCAGGTCCTTTGCGGTGTAATCTTCATGGGCGCTGGGCAGCGGCACCTGGTCGGCGTTCGGATCGAAACGGAATTCTTCGTTGGTATCGGGCGTGGTATCGGTCATGATTTTGTGGGTTATCGTTTAGCCGAGCGTCCTGGACGCCGGCGTTTTTTGGCAATTCATGCGCCGGCGTCCAGGACGCTCGGCTAAACGGGTCAACTTTGTCTTTCGGGTTCGGCGAGTTCTATTCGATATCGTTCCGCCGCTTGTGTTCCCCAATGATAGCTCATCCCAAACGCCGCTGCCGCAACAAGTACGAAAACAACAAGCCACAACCAAGGAAAACGGTTCTTCAGGAGTTTCGGTCCAAGAATTTCCGTCTCGAATTTTTTGCGATCTTCATCGGATCGAAATGCCGACAAGGGTATCGGGTAAAACACTTGTTGCGATAAAAACAGTATGAAATACTTTCCGATAATTCTCGCCTTGATGATATGATTCCAAAGTGAATGGGATTCGGAGCCGTCTTCACATACTACGTTCATCATCTGGTCGTCGAATGTGATTTTTCGCCGCTTCCAAACGTGTCGGTTTTCTTTGGACCTGGATATATGCAAGGCACAAAGGAGCAAAAAAAGCAAGGTGGAAGCAACCAGCGAAAAATAAAAAACCAAAACGAACGCGTCCCATTCACCGTCAACGAGAGTCCAGTACAAATTGACGGGAAAAATGCCAACGGCGGCATATGCCAAAAGCCAAAAACTTACTTTCATGTAATACCATAAAAGGTATCGAAAATAATCCGTCGCCGGATATTCGAATTCATCGAGTTCGATCATTGGGTTACTCATCCGTTTCGCTGTGCTTGATTTTCGGCCAATAGGTATCGAAATCGAAGTGTGGGCTGTTGTCTCCGTCGTGGCAGAGGATGCAGTTTTTCGACGCGTTTTCCAGCGGTAGTCGGACCGCTTGACGCAGTTCCGCCTGCTTCGTTTTGTTCGACCCCAATTCCGCTTTCTTGTGGTTTTCGCCGGGGCCGTGGCAGCTTTCACATCCGACGCCGGTCAAATAGCTCGTTTTTTCCTGGTGGCCGATGTCGAAACCGCCGATGTACGGATACATCGACTGCGGGTTCCAACCGACGGCGTGACACCCGACGCAGTCCGGATCGTAATTGCGCGGCGGCTTGGCCGTTTCCAACAGCGTTGCCCATGCCCGAGCGTGTCCCGTCTTCTTCCAGACGTCGTACGATTCCTCGTGACACGATTGACATTCTTTCGAGCCGATATAATTGCCCATCTGCTCCGTTTTGGGATCACTGTAACTTTTCAAACTCAATCCGGTCGGGCCGAGTTCCTTCAAATGATCCTGGTACGATTCCATCATATCCATGACGATCGGCGAGTTCGTGTACCGAGAATCGAGTGCGACCGATTGGTATTTCGGCCGGGCGTCGTCGCCGTCGAACAGTCCGAGAACGACGGCGAACTTCCCTTTTTCGCCGACTTCGATCACGTAACAGTCGCCGATCATTTTCGGAACGCGTCGCGGCGGTTCGGCCGGCGGATCGTTGACCAGGACGATCGAAAATTTGTTCGGAAACGCGTCGAGAATTTCTTCCGTTTCCTGCAGGACCGAGCCGCGTTTACCGTGCACGATCATCACAAGGTACTGACATTCGGCTGCGTCGAGCATCGGCAGGATATCGCGGAGCCGCTTGACCGGGTCTTCCCGAACGATCGCGGGATCCTGGATGTTGGCCAGTTGGCTGTTCGTGATAATCGAAACGATCCCCAATGTGACGCCGTTTTTTTCGACGATTTTGTACGGCGCGAGGTAGGTGTCGTTGAACTCGAGCGGCGCGACGTTGGCCGCGGTAAACATGCTCTTGGCGTCGGAAAGTTCGAGCGTGTACGGCAACAGATCGTATGCGGAAAACGCCAAGTCGTTCATACCGATTCCCACGGCGTCATATTCCATTTTCCGGAACGCTTCGACGGTGTGGCCGAATTTCAGTTCCGACTGTTTATCCGCTTTGCCGTTGCACAAATCGCCGCCGTCGATCGCCGCGACTGGCCAGCCCATGTCTTTGAGCGTTCCGAAAAACGACATCCGACGACTGAGCCCGCCTTTCATTTCCAACA
This sequence comes from Thermoguttaceae bacterium, assembly GCA_031549565.1. Taxonomy (GTDB): domain Bacteria; phylum Planctomycetota; class Planctomycetia; order Pirellulales; family Thermoguttaceae; genus JAVBSX01. The sequence continues at coordinate 9,451 of JAVBPO010000139.1, read as the reverse complement.
TCCCGGCGCAGCCACACGGTTCAAGGTATCCTTCCTGAAACCCGGTGAATACCAGGGCGAGCTTCGGCTTCGGCCAACCGACGAAGTATTCGCCGTTCTTCTCAATCGGATTAAACGGCTGAGCGGTTTCCTTCGCCTCGTCCGCCGCAAAAGCAAGCGGCGTAAGAGCGAATAACAATAACGAAAAGATGATGAAACGCATATATAAATAAGAAATAACAAATAACAAATAACAAATAAGTGGGAGCGGGCTCTTCATCCCTTCTTCCTCTATTCATAATTCATAATTCAAAATTCATAATTACCCATTAGTTTCCTTCGACGAGGAATTGGAGGGGGAATTTGAGAACGGGGGAATCGGGGACGTTGGTTTCGAGTTCGATCATGCCCATATTTTTCTGCTCCGGACCGTTCCAGTAGCCCGACGTGGTCGCGGCGATGCTAATGGACAGGACGAAAACCGCTTGTTTTTCGCCGGGCAACTTCTCGACTTTGGCTTCGACAAAGGGCGGGTCCACTTTTGCAACGGTCAAAGTCGCGTCGTCGGCTTTGTTGAGGAAGACGATGTTGATTTTCGTGCTTATCGGTTTCCCGAGCATCGTTTTTCCGATATTGATGATACCGGTATCCCGTACATAATCCTTGCCGGCAATTTGGATGTTTCGAGCTTGCACCTGTCCTTTGACGAAATATTCCAAGGTCGGCTCGCTTTCGTAGTTGGTCGAGATCATCAACCGTTCCTGAAACGCACCGGTCGGCAGGCCCGGCTTGATTTTCACATTCACGGTCCAAGCGTTAGCCGCACTCCGATAGACGGGGTTGTCCCGATCCTTCTGAGTCAGTTCATAGGGGGCCCATGAGGTCTCAATGTGCTCCGGATCAGAGCAGACGATATTTTGAATTTCCAGCGGCTTTTTCTCCAAGCCGTAGAGACGGAACGACGAACTTCCTTCCCGCCCCAAGGCAAGGGAAGGAAGCACGACCGAACCGGGGTTGGTCATGACCGGGGAAGTGTACAATCCCTTGACGCGAAAAATCAACTCGGGATTCGACGGATCATTGCTCAACAGTGCGGCCGATTGGGTAAAAGTCGGTTGTGAACTCTCGGCGTTCCAGTGAACGGTGATGATCGATTTCTCGCCCGGTTTGACGTTCTTGTTGGACACGTCGACTCCGGTACAAGTACAACTGGTTCCGTTGACCTTGAGTGTCAGGTTTTCCGTTCCGCGGTTTTCCACGATAAAATCGTGTTTTCCTTTCTGGTTACGGTTGAGAACCCCGAAATCGTGTTCGTCTTCCGGAACGAAGGCTTTCGCGTTGGGATTCAACCCTTTTTTCGCGGTCTCAAGTTGCGACGAGTATTTGGACCGCCCCTCAAACTCGGGGTACCATGTCGCGCCCTTGTTACTGACTTCAATCGCTCCAACGGCAATGGCTGCGCCAAGAATGCCGGAAATCAGAAGTGTCACTAAAACTCGCATAATAAGAATATCAAGAAAAGAGGTAAAAATGAATTTCGATAGAATTTCACACGTCCATAGTACCAAAATCGCGGTTTTTGGCAAGAGTTCATTGCCAAATGAAGCCGCGGTTCACCCCGCATCTAACGACGTGAGTCGTCGGAATCGCTTTCCAAGGTATCGAAGAACGATTCTTTCCCTTTTTTTCGTGAGGCTCCGGTCGCCGCGGCAAACGGACTCAGTTCGCGCACCTCGTACTCGGCGTCGGTCGAATCCTCTTGACCGGCGCCCGCACGGATCACTTGAGGAGAAACCGTTCGCGAAGGCGGTACATCCCGGCGAATGAGAGCGAACGCGATTCCGCAAAGGCAACCGAAAAAAGCTCCGGCCGGAATCGCCGCATAATAGAGCGGCACACTGTAGGTCAGGCCGCCCAAAAATATTGCACAAACGGCCAATAATCCCAGATTTGAAAACGGCTTCCAGCGCGAAAAGACGACGCATACTAAAAACGCGAACCAATGGAGAGCGACCATTGTCGGACGGTGAGCGATGTAAATACCGTGGGCGGCTTCGCTCCGACGCAGCTCCAAAGCGTTCCAGCCGACTGCCGTTGCCGCGATTTGGGAAGAAGGGGACACGTTCCCCCACGGATGAATTTGGCTCGAGGTCCGGTTTTCCCAAGCGGTCAGAGTGATCCATTGGGGAAAAGCGACACCGGTGATCGCTTCGCGAAACCGATTCGCAAGCGGTCCGTCCCGCATCACCTTGACCCGGTCGCCGATCAACGAACGCAATCCCCACTCGTATTTCGCCGCGTTGAGCGTCGAAGTCATTAAGAGACTTCGTTCGTCGAAAAACAGGAGCGACAATCCCGTTTCTTCCAAAAGCCGATGTCCCGCGATCCTGTCGGAAGGATCCGAAATGAAACGAATCGGGGTCGTCGGGAAGACTCCAATTCGACGCAAGGCGATCCAATCGACGAAAACGCGAGGGGATTCCAACCGGGCCGATTCGCTGAAAACCTTCTCCTGGAAATTGTGATTGTTCAAGACCTCTCCCCAAGTAATCACCGAAGCTTTGGGGGCCGGTTTCGTCGTTTCCTGAGACAATGAAGGGGCCGATGAAGCGGAAGCTCGCGAATCGTCCGACATGGAGCTTGTCGTCGTTCTCTCCAAGAGCCGACGTAAATTCGTTTCATTTCCGATTTCTTCGACGAAACGAGCGGCAACCGGCGAGCAGCCCGCGATCCGCTCGTTCAAGGAAAATAAGCTGCTCCAATCGTCGGAAGAAAACGGATCGAACGAGCGGGGAAACATCGGACTTCGCAACGGATCGGATTCCAGCGAAAGGCCGAATTCGCCGACCAGGCCGAATTCGGTCCCTTGATCCCGATCGGAAACGAGAAGTCCTTCCTGCTTTCCTCGTAAAAACGTCTGGTATTCCGGCGGAGTCCAAGCGACCCAGGTTCCGCCGAGGACCGGCAAATCAATCGTCGGAAAGGAGGGAAAAATTTTGTTGCGATACGTCAACGGCTGCGAGGAATGCCAGTACTCCAGCGAAACGATGGGAAATCGTCGCCGGGCCGGAAGCGTCAAAGAAATCGAACGGTTTTCTTTTTCCGAAGAGGGCGACCGGCCGGGGGAAACGGAAACCGCTCCCGGTCGGACGGAACGAACGCCGTCGATTCCGTTGAGTTCCTTTTCGGGGTTCCAGGTCACTCTCTCGTTTTCGATCCAGACGGCGAGCACGTTTTCCAGGGGAACCACTTCGGGCAATTGGATGGAAATCCGCTTTTGTCCCCGATTTTCGAGGAAAAAAGTCGCGTGCTCCCGTATGACGCCGTTCGGTTCGAACTGCGAATCGAGCTGGAGCGTCCAAATCCAGGCGGACGGCTTCATGGAATTCGTCTCGCCCCAACCGGGCTGTATGGAAACCAACTGTTCCGGCGTCGGACGGAGCAACAGGAGAGGTTTGTCCGGTCCGTCGATATCGCGTTGCGGATCATAACGGAGCGCAGCTCGGATCGTTTGATATTCGTTTTTCGCGGGAGCGGCGATCGGAATCGATTTCAGTCCGGAATTGACGACTTCCACGCCGGTCGAATAAGGCGAGTCGACCATCACATCGACCTGTTTCATCGCGCTTTCCGGGAGCGTCGGCAACGGAACGGCGAGCGGTTTTTCCCAGCTCATTCGCCGCGAAGCGGTCAGTTGGAACGTCCCGCTGCGGGGCGTGGTCAAACGGATTTCCCAGAGATCCCCGCCGTCGGGAACGGAAACTTTTTTCCTCTGCCGCTCCTCCAGGGGCACAAGACGGCAAAACGGAACACGATCACCGCCGCTGATTCCCCACTGCCAGGGAACGTCGGACGATTGCGAAAAATGAACGTAAAACCCGTCGACGCGGGTTCCCGAAGGAGTGCACTGGAAGGCACAGGTTTGGACCACTTCCCGCTCTTGAAGCGTCAAGCGGCATTCGATTTTCGCGTCAAAACGCAATTTGACCTGTTCGGGACGGATCGGAATCGACCGCGTCGTCGCATCCAGTGCGTAGATTGAACTACCGCCCGCAGGGGGAACTTCGGGAAAGAAACACTCCCGAACCAGCGGATCGGAAAACGGTATCAATTTCAGAATTTGTTCGGCGGGAGCAACCGGCTGTAAGCGATTCGGCGAATTCGCCGTCAGTGCGAGCAAATGTCTCCCGGAAGTCTCGTCGCCGGAGATTCCGGGCTCGCTCCGACCGATACGACGCGATTGGTCCGGGAGGAGAATACGGACCGGTTGTAGATCGCCGAACGTCAAATCGCGAGCGGGCGAATTAAGACGTGTTGCGACCAATTTCAATCTCGTCGGCTTTTTTAGGTACACAAACAAGGATTTCACGTCGGAATCCTGTTCCGCGGATCCGGGAGACGCCAAGTTCATGGTCGATGCGTCCCCTTCCCAAAAGAGAAGCTCTTCCTTGGGAACCGATTCAATGCTTTCCCGATCGATCGACCAGCCGGGTTGGATTCCCAATTCAACCAACTGTGAACTCTGTCGTAGCGGCGTCAGATCGAGCGACATCGTCCCGGTCACTTGGTCTTCTTCCCACAGAATCACGGTCCCTGTTTTAGCCGTGAGGCCGGGAGGGGTAAGGTTAAACTCCCCGCTGATCCGGGAGTTCGGAGTGAAATATTGGAAGGAATATCCTGAACCTTTCCATGTGACGTCCCGGTCCGGCGAATCGACGGCTTGCGTTTGCACTGCTTGGTCCGTTTCCAACGAAGAGACGATCAACGGTTCCTCGACGAGAAGATCGGCTTTGGTTTCCATCCAGAAGTATTGCGGTGAATCCAATCGGAGACGCGGCAAGTTCCATTTCGTTTCCGTAGGCAACGGACAGAACGCGTTCACGATCAAACGCCCCTCTCCAGGCGGAACGGAGACGAGGTATTGGCGGGTTCCCGACTGTGATTCCTCGTTAATGAGCGTCGTCGAAAGGATCTGACTTCCCCAAATCGCGGAGCGAACGCGGAGCGGTTTATCCAACGTGAGAACGAAATCGGTCCGTCGCGACTGTTCGTTTTTCTGCAATGGTAATCCGGCTTCGGAGTCGTCGGTCCGCCCGGACAGCGGTGTGACCGATTTGACATCCAATCCCTCGGGATGAATATTGTACGTCAAGGCCTGGTGGATGGGCAGTTTCGGTTCCGAAGCCGCCGCCGCTTCCGTGGAAGTCAACGTCAACACGGTTGACGTTTGACAGAACGGGGAAACGATCCAGACCCGTTGAGCGGTCTGGAGTCCTCGTGAATTTGCCGTGGTGGAATCCGTCGTCGCGGTTTCGGCAAATTCGCGAACGAGCCCTTCGGAAAGGGTCGGCGTCCACTGGGAAGGGAGTCGAAGAATCCACTCGGATTGCGGTACGATCGGGAGGAGAAATTCAAAAATCAACTTGTCCCGCCCTTGTTTTCGACCTCGAAGCGCCCAACGGAATTCGACCGTCTTGTTTTTCTCCACGTCGTCGTCGTTTGCGGCGATCGTGTTCGGTTTGGCGAATTTCAAAGCAACCGAACGGTCGATCCCGGCAAAGCGGACATCGCTCCCGTCGGCAGCTTTCGGATCGCTCAACCAGAGCCCAAGCGGTTCCAAAGGGATGAAAAACGGTTCGTCTTTTTTTTGCTGCCGAAAGACCGAATCGCGGATGGCAAAACTTCCGGTCCCCTCAAGACAGATTCCCCCGCGAAGTTCGGCGTCGAGCTGAATCGTTTGGATCGCGTTTTGCAGGAGAAGATTCTCGAAATTCTGTAACTGAGTATTTTGGGGGGACGTGATCCGGTCGAATCGTTTTTTATCGATCGCGTGATAGGGTTCGTCCCCTTCAAACGGCCATTCGGAAATCCGATCCGTCGAAGGGACGTGGATGGGATAAAACTCGATCGGCTTCGGTTCCTGCGCGGAGCAGAACACGCCCGTAATCCCCGGAGAAAAAAAAAACGCGAGGACGAAGAGGAGTCGCAAAGTAAAAAATTTCATGGAATCGCGCCGTTAGCCCCGGGGCCTGCCCCGGGTATGTACACATTACCCGCCCCACATGCGGTCGGGGCGCCCGCACTCCACTATTCCAAAGGAATCGCTCCGGCAAGGAGTTCTGCGACGCGAACGCAAAAGTTTTCATTCATAACCAGGACTTCCCCGCGTGCGAGAAGACGTCCGTTGACATAAATATCGACGGCGTCCCCGGCCATTTTGTCCAGCGGAACAACGGCTCCTTTGCGGAGTTTAAGGACATCCTCAAGGTACATATTCGCGCGGCCGAGTTCGATTTTCACATCGAGTTCGACTTCGCTGATTTGGTCCAACGTCGCATGTTCGACGTTCGGAATCGTTCCGCCGAATTCCGGATATTGAAACTCAATGACTTCGTTCGGCAGATCCATCTTACTGGTCGAAATCGAGTCGAGCGCTTCCTCGGCCCGACGGAGCAGGTAATCGATGTCCCCTTGAGGCACTCCTTCTTCGTCGGCGGAAACGGTCGTAGAGACCGGGAGTCTGCCCAAATGCCCTATCGGAGCGGCGCCTTGTGCCATACCAGCGGCTGCGGACGAGGAATGTTGTAGCGGTGGTGGAGGTGGCGGCGGCGGTGCCGAAGCGGCGAACGGCGGAGCACCGCGGAGCAGACTCTCGATGTCCCCTTGATCCAAGGCCGAAGCGTCTCCACTGGCGGTCGGTTCGCTTTCCGCGAAAAACGCGGTCGGCCCCGGAGCGGGTGTTCGTGGGGGAGGGGGAGCTGGAGCGGCGGGCGCGGGCGCACCCCCTCCAAGACTGCTGAACAGCGATTCGAGATCCGCCTGGCTCATCGGACCATCTTCTTCGGCGCCCCCCGCCGGTTGTGCCGGCTCTGGGGGCGGCGGAGGCGCACCTCCCCCCCCTCCGCCTAAAAGGCGTTCGATCTCATTCTGGTCTAATACGCCGTCGTCTGACATTGGAATATGAATTATGAATTATGAATTATGAACGAACGATTACGCCGTTGCTCATAATTCATAATTCAGAATTTATAATTAATTACATCGGTGTTGCGTTGAAACTTTCGATGACGACTTGTTTGACGAGAGGTTCGCCGAAAATTTCGTTGATTTTCTGTTGGATTCGGTTTTTGATTCGGGTGTTGTTCGCGTCCTGGAGGTCCGGAACTTTGGAGCTTCGCAGGATCGTCGAAATCTGACCTTTGATGTCCCCTTTGACTTTATCGAAAAGGTCGGTGAATTTCGTTTCTTTAGCCTTTTCGCATTTCAGCGTAATTTTGGCGTTCACCATGTACCCGGCGCCGCCGTCTTCGTCGGACACGACCATGCAGGTGAACGGATCTGGAATCGGAAATTCGACCCAATCACCCGGTTTGACGGTTGGACCTGAATCGATTTCAATTTTGGGAATCCCTTCCGGGTCATCCGCTCCATTGTTCGCTGTCGGAACAGCCGACTTCGGTAAAAAAAACAGGAGGAGAATCATCTCCAGCAAAACCACTGCGGCGAACGCGAGAATAATCAACAGCTTCGATCGCGACGGGATCGGCTGAACGGGAGTCTCTTCGATTTCGACGGTTTCGGCTTTGGCCACGGCTTTTATTGTTTATAAATTCCCTTGTGATTAAAACGATCATCGACCCGAACCACGCCGAAATTTCCTCGACACGCGTGAAGCGGGGGAGTTTAAAACGATTTCAAGACATTATAGGTTTTATATCAGTTCGTTGGAAGAGAAAAACAAGAGAAAATTGCAAAACTTTACCGATTTAATCGGAATTACCGCCGAAAACCGGCCAACCCGGATATTTCCTCCGTAGTGCGAAGGAAAATTTTCTCCTGCTCACGGGTTTTCGACGACATTATACGACATTATTCTATTTGCGACAGAAACCAAGCACAACTCCCACTTGCCCCAACGGAGGTCGCGAGATCTTCGATTCCTCTCGTGAAACTTGTTCGCGGACTGTTGGGCATGTCAGACCGCGGCTTGTCAACGGAACAATGTTATGTAGAATTCAATAAATTTCGGGGCGTGGCGCAGCCTGGCTAGCGTGCCTGCTTTGGGAGCAGGAAGTCGCAGGTTCAAATCCTGTCGCCCCGATTAAAAAACGATACCCGGGAAACCCAGCGTTTCCCGGGTTTTTTGTTGGTTTTTAAGGGGTTTTCTTGTGTCTTGACCAATCCGATTCTTGTCGTTAAACTGCTATTAATCGCTACTGTTTACTAGCGTTTGCCAGCGTTTATCAAAAAAACTACACAAGATTTGCACAAGATTATGGGATCCCTGCTCAAAAACTCCTACACAATCGACCTCCCGCCGGGGGCTTTGGTCAAGAATAATGCCGTGACTTGGGAAACCAAGGGGAAGAAAAAGACCGGCACTCTCTCGAAAGGCGGAAAAGTTTTGTGTCAGTCGGATGTATGGATCGCCCAGTTTGTCGACGAAGAGGGAAAACTCAAACGTGTTTCGACCAAAACGAAAGATCGGGCGGCGGCGAACCGGGTGCTCGTTCGGTTGGAAAACGAAGTTTCGTTGGTCCGGAACGGAGTAACGTCGCGAGCCGACTTGACCCGCGCTTCCACGGCGAACACTCCAACCGCGGAATTTCTCGAGAAATACAAAACCAAGATGATCGCCGAAGGAACGACCGGCAAGCACATCAAAGGCAGCTTTCAGAGAATTGAGGAACTGATTGGTTTTTGCAAGGCCGAGTCGCTGTCGGGGATTACCAGGCTCAAAATCGAATCTTGGATCGCCAAGGAAGTGCGGTCAGGCGTCCGATCAAATCGCACCATCAACGCCTACGTAATCGCTCTCAAAAGTTTTACGAAATGGTGTCGTGAAAACGATTTTATCACCTCCGATCCGTTGGTGCTGATCAAAAATCTGAACGAGTCCGTCAACAAGAGAAAGGACCGAAGATCGCTGTCAGAAGAAGAGATCAAACGGCTATTTGCTGCGACACATGAAAGAAAGTACCGCAAGTGCAATAAAGCCGAAGAGCATGAATTGATTTACCGACTTCTCATTGGAACAGGGCTTCGGTCCAAGGAGCTCGGCTTATCGACTCCGAGCCAATTCGATTTTGAGAAAAATCGATTTCGCGTCAAAGCGGAAAAAACAAAAAACAGGAAGGACGATGTTTTGCCGCTTCGCCCCGACTTGGTTGCACGGCTCAAGTCCTGGGTTGAAACACACAAGGTCGGAACCGGGGACAGGATTTTCAAATACAGTGTTGCTTCGCTTCGACACTCTTTCATTCGCGACTGCAAAGCCGCCGGGATCGAACTGAAATCCCCGGACGGCCGCTCGATCGACGTCCATTCGTTACGTCGCACGTTCGGGACGATGCTCGCCCGGGCCGGGGTGCCGCTTACGACGACGCAACGGCTCATGCGGCACTCCACGCCGGAGTTGACGGCCAAACTGTACATCGACGTCGAGCCGATCGATATGCAACAGGCGGTTGAC
>JAVBPO010000099.1:0-13298 GCA_031549565.1 Thermoguttaceae bacterium | reverse complement strand
CACGTCGCTCACGTCGGAGCGGGACGGCGGGACGCTCGACCTGCTGCTGGTCAGTGATATCACGCCGAAAGAGTTCGTGTATGGAAAAATCGGGGGCGTCTTCTGGAACGTCAAGGAGATGGTGCTCTTTCCGCTCGCGCTTTGCCTGTTTCTCTACTGGAAAGACGCGATCGGGCAAACGTCGCTCTTCTTCCTGTTCACCGGACTCGTCGTTCTGTACGCTTTCGTCGCGATGATCGGCATTCATATCGGGATGCAATACCTGAACACCCGCAGCGCGGTCGTTACAAGCCTCGGGATCATCTTCTTCCTGTTCATCGGAATCGCGACGTGCATCTGGATCATGGTCGCGTTCAGCGGTTCGTTCGAGACGCAGCTCCAGCCGTTCGTCGCGTTCATGGTCGGCGGCGCGATCGGGCTTTACATCACGCTCGGGGCGAAGAATCCGTCCAGCGCGATCATGGTCGCTTCGTTCGTTTTGCCGATTGCGACTTTTTACGCGATCACGAGTATTTTTCTCGCCCAATACCATCTCGTTTTCATCGCCGTGGTCGGAGCGTACGGTTTTACGACCGCCGCGATGCTGATCCCGGCGATCGACGAATTCGACGTCGCAACCGGACGAACCACCGCGGACTAACGCCAAACGAAGGGGATCTGTTTTCATGTTTTCGTATCCCGCACTTCTCTGGGCTCTGCCGGTTGCCGGTTTGGTCGTGTTGATTCACCTGATCAACATGTTCCGACACCGTCGCGTTCCTTGGGCGGCGATGGAGTTCTTGCTCGCCGGGTACAAAAAAAGCCGGACTCGCATTTTGCTCCAACAGCTCCTGCTCATGCTGTTGCGGGTTCTCGCCGTGGTCGTAATCGTCCTGATGCTCGCCAAGCCGAACCTGACCGGGCGATTGGCCGAATGGTTCGGCGGAGGAAAAGCGACGCTGCATTTCGTACTCCTGGACGACAGTTTCTCCATGAGCGACCACAATGCCGGGCTCGCCGTGATGGATGAAGCGATCGGCGTCGTCGGAAAGATCGTCGATTTCGCCGCGAAATCGGACCGGTTCTCGCTGCTCCGTTTTTCCAGATCGATCAGAAACGGCTCCGACGATCCGTTGGAGTTCGAGGAGAAACCGCTCGACGATGAAGAAAAAAGCACGATTAAGGCCCAAATGAAACAGTGGAAAGCGTCCGAAAGTTCCGCCGGGCCGGAAGAGACGATTGCCGTCGCTTTGAAAAAAGTTCCGCAATGGGCCGCGAAATACCGCTGCGTCGTTTATCTGGTATCCGATTTTCGTCGCCGGAATTGGGACAACGCCGATCCGACCCTTAAATCGCTCCAGGAGCTGAAAACGCAAGGAGCTGCGGTTCGTTTGATTCGAACGGTCGACTCGCAGCGGCCCAACCTTGCGATCCGGCAGGTGAAATCCGCTTCAGGAATCAGGGCCGCGGAAATCCCGTTGCTTTTGGACGCGACCGTCGTCAATTACGGCGAACAAAAGGTCGAGAACGCCCATTTCAACGTTTCCGTCGACGGGCGTTCGCAATCGGGTCAAACGATTCCGAGCATCGCCCCGGGCAAGGAAACGACGGTCCGCTTTCCGATTCGGGTCAGCGGCGGCGGGCTGCATCGCATTCGATTGCAGTTGGATCCTGACGCCGTCGCGTGCGACAACGATTTTTCGCTCGTCCTCGACATCCCCCAAGAAGTTTCCGTACTCTTGGTCGCACAGGAACCGAAACCGGTCGGGAGTGAGCCTTCGATTCCCGCAACGAGAATCCTGGCGTCGGAAGGGAGCACGGATCACGAGATTCTTTGGGACACGGCCGATTCCGATGCGGACCAGTCCGGAGCGATGTACCTGCGGACCGCGCTCGCGCCGGAAGGGGTGCGGACCGGGATTCGGGTCCAAACGGAAGCCCCGCCGTTTTTGAGTACCAACCCGGTCGGAAAGTTCGACCTGCTCATTCTCCCTGACCTCGGGTTACTCGAACCGTCGGCGATCCGGACGCTCGAATCGTACGTTAAGGGGGGCGGAAACCTCGTGATCTTCACCGGCCCGAAAACCGATTCCCGCTGGACGAATGAAAATCTCTACAAAAAAGGGGAAGGATTCTTCCCCGTTCCGCTCCTCGCGACCGAAACGCTCCTTCCGGATTATCTCGGCAAGCAGCCCGACTTGAAAATCGTGCCGCATCCGATGTTCCGTATTTTCGACCGGGAAGGAAGCTCGCTGCTCGGCGCGGTTGCGATAGAAAAATATTTTTCCGTCGAAAAATCGTTCCAGGACCGCGACACGGACCGGTTGAAAATTCTCGCCCGACTCCGCAACGATTCGCCCCTCATTTTCGAGAACGAGTACGGCAAAGGTCGCGTTTTGACGTTCCTCACGACCGCGGCCCCGGTTTGGAACGACTGGGGACGCGGCAATCCGAGTTTCGTGATCACGATGCTCGAAATGGTCGCCTACCTTTGCGAACGGCGTGGGGAACTTCCGTCGATTCCGGTCGGAGCTCCGATCGCGTTGACGTTCGACCCGGAAAAGTACGAAAACTCGGTCCGATTCGTTCCGCCGGGCGACGAGTCGGACGAACCGCTCCGCCCGATCACGCTGGACGCGCTTTCGACCGCCGACGGAATGAGAGCGGTCGAATATTCGTCGACGTTGCACCGGGGCTTTTACGAAGTGCTGTTGAACCGACGCTCCGCGGAAGGGAGTGGTGCCAACGAACTCCGGCTGTTCGCCGTGAACGTCGACTCCGCGGAAGGGGATCTGGCGATTTCGGAGAAGAGTTTCCTGTCGGAAAAATTCCAACCGCTCGGAATGCCGTTGGAAGAATCGCGGCATTTTTCCGCTCCGTTCGAGTTGACCGGAGCCCAAACGCTCGGCGATTACTTCCTGGTTCTCGTCGCGATCCTTCTCGCGGGAGAAATGTTCCTCGCCGGACGCCTTCTGCCGCCGCGAACGGCAACGAATCGTTAACCGTCCATGAGCCTGCTGACCCATTTGGTGTCATCGAAGGAATGAAGGACGATCTTCACGACCATTGTCAGCGGGGCGGACAGAAACATCCCGATCGCACCGAAAAGCCAGCCCCAGAAGATCAGCGAAAGCAACACCACCAGCGGTGAAATGCCGAGCCCGTCGCCGAGGTATTTCGGTTCGTAATAATAGCCGAGAACCCAGTTGATCACGATCAGCCCGACCGTCACGGTGAGACAGGCTCCGAAGCCCTGGTCGAAAAGAGCCAAAGCGATCGGCGGAGCGGAAGAAATGATCGGCCCGAGGTTCGGGATGAAATTGAAAAAGAACGCCATAATTCCCCAGAGACCGGAATACTCGACCCCCATGAGCCAGAGGAAAACCATCGTCACGAGACCGGTCACGAGACTGATGACGCCCTTGATCAACATGTAATGCCACGTTTCATCGGCGATTTTCTTCAGGTGGTCATTCGTGATACCTTTGGAGCCGAACGCGTCGAGGAGTTTCTGCGGCATCCGGGACGCCTCGAGAATCATGAAGACGACCATGACCAGCACCAGCACCGCGATGCCGATCAGCACGCACAATTCCGTGACGCCTTTCTGGAGAAACGAAATGATACCGACCGTATTGATCGGCGACGTTTCCCGGAGCGCTTCGAGCCTTGGATCCACCGGCGTAACCGGTTCGACGATCTCCAGGGGGGCTTCCGTTTCCGCGGTTTCGTCCGGAGCTGCGGTTATCGCCAGGCCGAGAAGCGTTTCCGTTTCCTGCGGTTCGACCGGTTTGGTCGGCGGCTCGTGAGTTTTGACACCGCCGCGAAGGGACAGGCCGTAAGGCTCCAGCGCGGTATCGATCGTTGCCAGCGTCGTCCCGACTTTCCGCTGGTATTCGGGAATCTTCTCGATAAACATGTTCGCCGACTTGGCGAGGATCAGGATCACGACGATCCCGACGATCAGCACGGACGAACTGACGATCGAAAAGGCCGTCATGTCGGAAAACCCTTTCAAACGAAGCCAGCGAAGCGGTGGTATCAGCACGATCGCGAAAAAGGCCGCGAGCAAAAACGGCGCGAGGATGAGCTGCGCCGCTTTCATTCCCGCCAGGATCACGACGACCGCCGCGACCGTGACCAACGACCCGGCGATGGTGACACGCTTTGGCGGCGACTCCGTCGGGAGAAATGAAAAACTGCCGGACTGATCCGGAGCGGGTGAGGAGGAGGAAGGGGGGGAAGGTTTTTCGCTCATGGCGTTTTTGAAATGTTTTCTTCATCCTTCGTCAAAATCTCCCACAACGCGTCGAGCGATTGCGGGATCACTTTGGTGTCGCCGATCGCGGTCATGAAATTCGTGTCGCCGATCCAGCGCGGGACGATGTGCCAGTGGAGGTGTCCCGGCAGCCCGGCTCCGGCGGCGTGTCCGAGATTCAAACCGATGTTGAAGCCGTTCGGGTGCATTTCCCGCTCCAGCCGTTCGACCCAGCGGGCGATCTGGCGCAACAGGTCGATCTGCTCCCCTTCGAGGAGTTCGCCGAGATTCGCGACATGACGCCGCGACGCGACGAGCAGGTGCCCGTTGTTGTACGGATAACGGTTCAGTATCCCGATCGACAGGTCGGACCGGAAAAACACGTGCCGCTCCCGATCCCGGTCGTCGGCGACCGCTTGGCAGATGAAACAATCGGGATCGCAGCCGGGGCCGACCTCGACGCGGTCCGACTTGCGGGCTTCTTTCGCCTCATCGTTTTCCGTGATGAATTCCAGCCGCCAAGGGGCCCAGAGAATGTCTGACATTCTGAATTATGAATTTTGAATTGTGAATTATGAATTATGAATTATGACGCAATCATTCCGCTCTGATCGTGATGAAATCGAGCGGGGCGATCGTGATTTCTCCTTCGATTTTTTCGAGGCGGTCTTCCAGCGGGTTGGAGTCGTAGACGGTTACGGCGTCATACTTTTTGCCGTTCGTCCGAAAATCGAGCGACACCGTTTGCTGCTCCTTCGTCGGGTTGTACAGCCGCACCAAAAGCCCCGGCCCATACGGCGAATCCTTCTTCTCGCCAAACTCGCGGCACGGTTTCAACCGGGTGATCAGCACGTTGTCGTTGGAGAGTTGAACGAGCTTCGCGATCTCTTCGATCAAGTCGAGTCTTCCTCTCTTTTGCGACTTCGCGGCGTCGTATTGTCCTTTGTACGGACGAATCAGGTAAGTGAATAAAAGTCGTCCATCTTGTCCCGCTTTGTAGTTAGTTTCCCAGTGATTGTTGCACACCCAGGAGTAAATAGTGCCGCCAGGTTCAATATGATCGCGCCAAGCGTTGATGTCCCACGCCGGTGTGTATTTGATCGGCGCGAACTGCATCATCGGGGCGTGAATCGTCATCCAATCGACGCCATAATCGTCGTTGGAGTAATTGCAAAATCGCTGAACGCAGTAGAAATTCCGGTTCCCGCCCGGCAATTGATCCTTTTCGACTTCGACCATCGCCCAGGGAGTGTCCACACGCCATTTGCCGCCGGGAATATTGAACGGAAAACCAAAAAAGACACCTTCCGGCTTCCGCACCATTTCCTTGCTCATGACGCTTGTGAGAGCAATTATATCGCAATCGTCGTAGAGAAGTACATATCGTATGAGGGTCGGGCAATGCGGGGCGGCTGATTCGATTCTGAAACAAACGGTACTGTCCGGTGCGTCTTCCTTCACAATTTCAACTTGCGCATCCGTTGCGATTCGTTCCCGGTTTTTTGCGGCGTCACGTCCAGTAATATAGAGAAAATCGTTCAACCCGGAATTGCCGTCGTCGCCCGGCTTGACGAAATCCTCATCGATTCCCTTGTATTTGAGGGACGAAATCGCACCGGTTTTTTTGTCGATGGTCAACGTAAACAAATTGTTGCCGATGATTCCTTTATCCGGATCGGCAAAGCACTCACCAGCTTCCCGATTGGCAGAATAAAGTACGGACGCACCGCCACCACCCGTTTTCATAATGTTGGAAGGTGCGAGTTTCATCGTCTCTTGAAATCCACCGAACGCATACGCTTGTTTGAAATCGTCCTGATGCTTGACGAATTCACTGTCCGGTTCGGCAATACTGTTGTGAGCCCCCCAAGTGTGTTCGTCATACATGATGAATTTCGTCCACGCGGCGTCGAACTCGGCGACTTTCTCCGGGTATTTTTCCGCTTGGTCGCACGCCCAAACGATTTCCGTGTTGGTGAGAATTGTTTTCCCTGTTCGGCAAGCACCCGTCGCCGCCGCCGTGCTCGCCGCGCCGTCTTCCCAGTAGGGGGTGTAGTCGCCGCGGATCGTTGGGATTTTGTCGGCGTAACGGTTTTCGAGTTCCCGCATCACGTCGGAGTTGCGGGACAGAATCAATTTCGGATAAACGTATTTTTCGTTCCACGCCTTGACCTGGTCGCTGATCACGCGGTTCGGGCGGCCGTTGTCTTTTTCAATGCAATACCGAAACTGGGCAATGTCGTACGGGAAATCCTTGCTCTCAAAATCGGCGAGGATCCCGAAAAAGCGTTCTTCCGGAATTTCGTAACCGACCGGCTGGAAGTGGAACATGTTGTACGACGTCGAAATCACCCAGCACAACACCTTTTCCTTTCCCGAAGGCGATTCCCAGTAAAACGGCTTGTCCCCCCACTCGTAGACCCGACCGACGCGGTGTCCCGGGTTCGGCGCCATCGTCATGTACTTGACGCCGTTTTTCGCGAGCACCGGCACGAGTCCCCAAACGTAACCCGGCACGTCCGACTGCATGGCACTATCGATCACCACGTCGTACTTCCGCCCGAATCGGACCGCCGCGCCCATTAGCTCGAACAGCTCTTCGTCGCTGTACATCCCGGTCATCGCCTGGGCGTACAGCACGTCGAGGTGAATGTCCCGCTTTCGCGCCGCTTGGATGAACGCCGCTTTTTCCGCTTCGGTTGCCGTCTTCATGAATTCCTCGACGGCCCACATCCCTTCCGGATGAAATTTGAATTTTGCGTCGTCCGGATAATCTTTGGTTTCTTCGATGTATTTCAAAGAGTCCTTGATCGACTGCACTTGCAGGGCGAGGACTTCCTCCTGCTTGTGCGTGTAGCCGACATCCAAATGCGTCTGGTGAATGATGTGCAGTTCCCACTTGCGCTCGGCGGGAATCGTCGCCGAACTTGCGACGGTTTTGCCGTCGGTTTTCAATTCCAACGTCGCCTCAATCGGCTTGTCGGTCACGTTCATCGGGACCGTAATTTCCGTACCCTGCGCGTCGGTTTTCGGATCAAGTTTCTTTTCGATCCGGTAGGTTTGGTTCTCCGCGGTGGTCATCGCAACGGACAAGTCCGCCGGCTTGGCCAGGATGTTTCCGTCGAAATCAACGGTGAACCGTTTGACCGCTTCGGAAGTTTCGTCCGGATTGCGCAACCAACCGATGCGGCTCGTAATGTTCAGCTTTTCAATGTTTTCACTACAGGAAAACAGTTGGATCGCGTCGTAAACCATCCAATCCCCTTTCTCGGTTACGATTTTCAGGAGATTGCCGGTTTTCTTCGCGGCGTCGATCGGGAAGAGCACTTTCTGCGTTTTCCAATCGGCAGCGGTCGGGATCGCGAGGATTTGCGCCCCCTTGCCGCAAGGGGTGATTTTCATTTCCCGGGCGGTTCCGTTCAGATCGATCGCGAGCGTCGGCGGTTCGCTGTTGTGTCCGGCGGCGGTGATTCGCAGTTCCAGCGCGATGATGCCGTCCTTTTTCATCTCGTCGAGATTCGGCAGATCGAATTCCAGCCCGAGCAGATACTGGACGCTCCCGCCCCAAACGTCGACCGGCCCGGCGTGAATCCACGGCCAATCGGTTTTCGGGTCGAGTCCTTCGAGTTTTTTGATCGTGCCGCTGGGAAGCTTTTTAGCGGCTTCGTTCCAATCGCCGCTTAAAGCGAATTCGGCACAGCTTCCGTCGAGTTTGCCGACCGACCAAAGTTCCGCGGCCCGGGCCGGAGTAAAAAAGAGAAAGAAACAGAGCAATACGGAGCAGAGAATTTTTTGCGACATGATTCACCGTGAAAGAGAGCGGAAAGAAGCGAAAAACGACTTGGCCGAATTATAGCAGTTGCCGGGTCGCGATTCAACAAGCGGAAAGAACCGATATTGCGATTCACAATGATTCGAAGGGCGACATTTTCCCCCACAAACGCGGGGCAAGCCCCGCCGCTAACGGGGACTGCTCAAGTGGTTCTCAAAAACGGGAGTTTCCGCTAAAATCATAAGGAGTGGTTTTCTTTTGACGTTTGTCGCTCAAATTTTCGCAAAATCGGGTTATGCGATCGCTCATTTTTTGCCTTTTTATTCTCCTTGTGAGTTTGCACGGGGCTCACGGAGCCGGTTTGACGCCGGACAGCCCCGAGGTTTTGGCGTCCGTCGCGAGAGGGGTGGGATATCTCAACGCCCAAGGCGCTTCAGAAATCCGTGCCGGCGGTAAAGCCCTGATCGGTTTGGCGCTGATCAAAGCGGGAGCGGAACCGGATCATCCGCTCATCCAGGCAGCTGTTGAGGAGATTCGCAAGAAATTAACCTCCGAAAAAATTTCGTTTGGCAATCCCATCTACGACATTGGAATTTCCGCGATGTTTCTGGCCGAGCTGGACCCGACCCTGTATGCGGAGGAGCTGCGTTATCTTTCCGAGGCCTTGAAGTTCACGCAGCAACGGCCCGGCGGATGGGGATACCTTTCCGGCGGTAATCCGGACCACAATCGCGGCGGCGACATGTCCATGACGCAGTACGCGGTCATGGGCGCCTGGTCGATCCATCGCAACGGCGGCGAGATTTCCGAGCCGATGATGCTGGCCGTGGGGAAATGGTTGCTCTTTGTCCAAGGGGAAGACGGCGGCTATGCTTACACATCCCACATCAACGCCAACGGACAAGTGAGACAGGAAGGCGTCCGACCTTCGACGACCGCGGCGGGGATGGCCAGCGTTTATGTTCTTCGCGACCTGTACGAAATGAACGATTCGAAGACCTCCCGACCGGGTTCGAACGATGATTTCGTTCCCCCCAAGGCGTTTCGAAAAATCCGAAAAGAGCGAGTGACTTTCGGCTCGAATATGCGAGAAATTCGCGAAAGTCTGCCTCGAGCTGATTTTCAACGTGTCCAGGACCGCGGAAACAAGTGGTTGGCCGGGAAGTTTCAGGATTCTCTGGACAAAAAAACGCAATACTTCTGCTATTATCTTTACGCGATGGAACGATACTGCTCCTTTCGTGAAATGGCGGAGAATATCCGGGACCCTTCTCCGGCGTGGTACAATCAGATCGCGGAGTACCTGATGAAAATCCAGGACGCCAACGGGGGATGGTCGAGTTGCGGCATCGGAACCGGCGTGGACACCGCCTACGCGATTCTTGTCCTTCGGCGTTCGACGAAACAATCGCTCGCCAAAGGTCCGACGACTTACGACGGCGGTAATATGCAAGGAGGGCGTGGGCTGCCCCGCTCGACCGATCAGTTGGAGGTGCGGGATGGGCAGGTCGTTTCCCTGACGGAGTTGAAATCGGTCAACAAACTCCTGGAAGGGCTGGACGATTTAGCCGATTGGGATGAAGAAACGGCACGCCGGCTCGACGAAGTCTCACAAACGGAAGTTGACGAACTGTTGACCCGTAACAAATCCAAAGCGATCCAGGTACTCGAATCCGGTTCGCCGCAAACGCGATTGGCCGCGGTCGACGTTCTTCGTAAAAGCGGCGATGTTCGATTTGCCCCTGCCTTGATTTTCGCGCTTTCCGATCCGGATCCGACGATCGCCGCCGCGGCGCAAAGCGCCCTGTTAACCGTGTCGAGAAATATCCACATCGAGGCATTACCCGACTCGAGCGATAAGGATTATGAAGCCCGACGTGAAACACTGATCGAACAGTGGAAAAAATGGTACAAGGGAATCGATCCCGATGCGGATTTTCAATAACGGGGAGGGAAATGAGAAATAGGAAATAGGAAATTCTCAAACTGTAAACAGTTTGAGGAAAGGCTTTAGGCGATAGGCTGTAGACGATAGGAATTCAATGATAGTTTTGAGCTATACCGTAGCACGGTAGGGCGGTAGCCTCCGGCTGAAGTGTTCCGCAGCCTCGTTGGGCTGCTGCCGATCTGCAATTCAAGCGTATTCTTGAATGTTAATTAAATCAGTGTGAAATTTGAAAACGTCAGTTTATTGACGTGTTGGAGTGTATCAATAGAATAGTCTACGTTTCATTTCAGAAAAAATCATCCTTGGAAACTACAGCCTAAAGCCTACAGCCTTTAGGATTAAGATTACGTCCTATCGTATACTGTTTGAGTTATATTCTGGCGAAGCCTTATAGCGTCAAAGACTGCAAATACGCGAGTTGCGTTCCGTAATCGTCCGCTTGAAAGACGGCGGTTCCGGCGACCAGGAGATTCGCTCCGGCCGCGGCGCAGCGGGCGATCGTCTGTTCATTGACGCCACCGTCGACCGACAAAAGAAAATCGGGACCGGTCAACTTGCGAAACGTACGGATTTTCTCCAGCGCGACCGGATCGAACGTTTGTCCGCCGAAACCCGGCATCACGCTCATCGTCAGAACGAGCGAACATTCTTTCAGGTACGGAACGACCGTATCGGCCGGAGTCGGAGGATTGATCGCGATTCCCGGTCCGGCGCCGAGCCGACGAATTTCGTCCAGAATCGATCTCGGGTCCGGATAAACTTCGATGTGAACCGTCAGAAAATCGGCGCCCGCCTTGCGAAACGGTACGAGAAACTTGTCCGCGTTGTCGAGCATCAGGTGAACGTCGAGCGGCAATTCCGTGATCTTCCGAATCGCTTCGACGACCGGAACGCCGATGCTCAGATTCGGAACGAAATGCCCGTCCATGATGTCAAGGTGCAAAATCTTCGTCCCGCCCGCTTCAAGCCGCCGGATTTCCCGCTCCAAATTGCCAAAATCCGCCGCAAGCAACGACGGATTGATCAAAGGGGTTGAGGTGAGAAGTTTTGGGATCATGGATGGTTAGCGCCGGAGCTTGCCGCTTACCCTGGGTTTGGAGCGGTTATGGCATTTTTTCAAGATTCACAACGCGGGGCAAGCCCCGCCGCTAACGAGGAGTAACGCCTTTATCCTTAAGCTCCGTATTTCGCCAGGTCCGGTTTGCCGTCGGCGACTTTGAGGAGGTCGGTTTCCGGCGTGTCGTCTTTGTCGACCTCGAACCATTCCTGTTTGAATTGGACCGTATCCCCCAGGGCGGCGGAAATGTTCGTCGTCAAGGCGATCACGGCGTCGGCGAGCGCGACCTTCGGGACGCAGCGAGGTGTCGGTTTGCCTTCCGCCGCTTCCGGATTTTCTCGTATGCAAAACGCCCAGTGTTCGATCTGTTCGCAATAGCCCCGGCTCACGTCGCCGAAAATCGCTTGCAGTCCGATCGCTTCGGAAAGCATATCTCCCTGATCGGACAAGTCCAGATCGAGGTATTTTTTCCCTTGTGAACTCTTTTCCACGACGACCGTTTTCTTTTCGACTTCGGCTCCGCGATAGAGCAATGCTTCTTTTTCCGTTTCGAGAACGAGCGTGCCTTTCGTTCCGAAAACCGTTTCGCCGTATCCACCGAACCCGTTGCCGTTGATCGACGAGTAAGCGACAGTAATTTTGCGCTGCTTTCCGAGCGGATCCTGCCCTGTCGGATCGTATCCCGGCCCGGCGTAATCGAACACGCAATGAACGTGATCGTCGGCATCCCGGTCCAGCACGCCCGTCTTGATATTTTTGGGGAACAACGATCGGGCCGAGGTCGCGCTTACAGCCAACGGGTACTGCTTTTTCCCGTCGTGCATCGCCGCGATGAAAATGCTCGCCGCATCCAACTGGTGCGAACCGAGCTCGGCCATGAGTCCGGCGCTGGTTCGGTCGAACAGCCGCCAACGGATCAATTCCTCCCCGGCGGGGCGGTCGTATTTGCCGTCGAATTTCTCGGATTTGTACCCGTACTCTTCCGCGCTTTTGAATTTGAATCCCCGAACTTCTCCCCCTTTGGCAAGGACGCCGTCTTGGAGCTGCGCTTCTTTTTGGGCAATTTTCTTTCTTGCCAAATCGATTTCCTCTTTTTTCGTCCGCTGAACGGCGGGCGGCTGCCGAAGCAACGCGGTCAACTTGTTTTTCGCGGACGTGAGTTCCCGTTCGATTTTCCCCTGTTTATGGGGATTTCCATCCGCATCCAATTCGACTTCTCTCTTGATCCCATCGGGGAGCGGCGGCTGCCAGGAATCTGCCCCCGGTTTATTGTTGCGGTGCCACTGTGCCCGAACGTAGTGCAGATCGCCGAGAACGCCGCTTTGCAGGAGTTTGACGGCGTGATCGTAAAGAATATTGTAATGCCGCTGATGCCCGGTCGCAAGGTGTTTTTTGTACTTCTCGGCGGCCCGGCCCATTTCCTTGCAGTTGGCGACGGTGTGCCCCATCAGCTTTTCAGTCAGCACGTGAAAACCGCACTTCATCGCTTCGATCGCCGCCGGAGCGTGCAAAAAGAGCGGCAGGCCGATGATCACGGCTTCGACGCGTGTGTTTTCGTCGGTGTTTTCTTTTTCTTTTTCAAGCAGTTCCTTGTAATCGCCGTAAACGCGAACGTGTTTGCGGGCTTCTTCTTCCGTTTTCCAGCCGGGTTCGTTTTCGTAAACTTTCAGGAGTCCTTTCCGGACAGCAGCATCGACATCGCCGTGGAAAGCGCGGTACTGATTGAACGGACGAATATCGGCAATCGCGACGACTTGGACGTATTTCGGATTAATCGCGCCGATGAGCACGCTTCCTTCATCCCCGGTCCCAAGAACGGCAACGCGAACCGGCCGGTCGACGGTCCCGTACCCGAAGTAGGCCGCTCCGAGTCCGTGCCCCGAAGAGAGCTCCGCGGCGTTTCCTTTCTTGAGGAAAGCTCGAAGCGATTCCCCTTGGCTGTGCGGGACCAAATCGCTCCCGATGGTCGCGCAGAAGTTCTGTTTACCGATTAGCCGCTGTTCCGATGTTAAGTGCATTTTAGAATGGAATGGTTTGGAACGTTTAGCCCGGACACCGAAGGTGTCGGCGCAAAGAGCCTCAAGAGTTTCATCCTACCGGATTCCCCGAAAAAGGTCAACACCCTGACCTTCGGCTTTCAAAGCCCAAAGCCCATGGGTGCGCGCAAATTTCCTTGTATGTTTGGGCAAAATAGGGTATCATGTCATGCCGAGGTATTCCGAAGCATCTGGTTTCAAGCCGTGTTCGCAACATAATGCGTGTTGCCGGATGCACCAGATTCTTC
>JAVBPO010000019.1:0-8138 GCA_031549565.1 Thermoguttaceae bacterium | reverse complement strand
TCCATGATCCAAGACTTATCAGAAAATGAAGCTGAAAAGTTACTGGCGCATTTACTGGCGCGCAGGATCGGAAATGAGCGGAATGGTTCACTTCCACAAGAAACGGAAAAGACCGTGAAACCCTAGAATTTCCGGTCCTTTGCACTTCATTCCAAACAATGCAACATTGCTTGGAATGAATTCAATAGCCGAGGCGGGACTCGAACCCGCACCTCCGTTACGGAGAAGGGATTTTAAATCCCCAGCGTCTGCCATTCCGCCACTCAGCCTCTTTGTCGAGCGTCGCGATCAGTCTTCGTAGCGACCGTAACCGGTCGAAATGCCGGGTAAGTCGTACATGCCGTCTCGAAAACCCGGAACTATGCCGTTTTGCGACATGATCGCGTTCAACCAGCGACGACGATACTCCCCAACCACGAAGACCGTGCATAAAAATGCGCCCGTCGAAATCGCCGCCAACAACACCAACGCCGTTACCGTCCATTGCGAAACCGTAACACTCGTTCGGCCCGTCGACGGAGTCGTGTCCATGGTGCCGCCCGCATTGCCCGGTGAAGAAGGCGGCTCCGTCGGAACCGGCGGCGGAACGATATTTCCGCCCCGATCCGGACGATCTTCCTCCCAACGAGACGGTTTGTCCGTCGGTTCGGGCTCCTCTTCTCGTATGGATCCCCGTAAACTCTCCGGAATCGTCTTGTCGGAGACACCCTCGGGCGGTTCAGGCTTATCTTTTAACCCCTCTTCGGCTCCACGGGAAGGGGACTGGCCGCGATTGGTCTCCTTTTTTTCCTCTTCATCAATATTAATCGTCGGCTCCGGCGGAACGATTTCCTCTTGCTTTTTCTTCGACGCCTCGTCAAAAGGAACCACCGGTTTTTCCACCGTTTGCGTTTCTTCTTTCGCTTTGTCCGATTCGCTTTCAACAACCGTTTCGGTAGGCTGTTTATATTGGGGAATCTCTTCTTTCGTTTCCGTTTTCGCGGGAGTTTTCGGAACAGGTAAATCGTAGAGCTTCAGCCGAGCCCCAAAGTGAGTTTGCGGCTTTTGCGTTTTCGTTATCACGGAATCTTTTTCCGTGACACCCTTGTCCTCGAAACCCTTGTCCGGATAAATCGATTTCGGAATTGCCGGTCTTTCCACTTTCACTTTCGTTGCAGGAGCGGGCGCCGGTTCTTGCACATCCACGGCCATCGGTTCGGCTTCGACGACCGGCGCGGCAGTCGGCGTTGCGACAATCGGAGCGTAGGTTATCGCGGCGCCACAGTTGCACGCCCACAAGGGACCGGCCGAGCCGAGGAGAACGAAGAGGAATACTGATCGAGACATTGTACCGTGGGATCGCGGAGTACCGGCTAAAAAATGGGGTTAGGCTTTGTTTTCCATGGCACCACGGCGAAACGCGGCGGCGAGCGAAGTGGGAACGAGCGCTTCGGCGAGTACGACATTGGCCCGGTTCGACGCGACCGTCGCTTTGTTTTCCTGCTCCGCGGCCAGCGCCAAAGCCCGACGTTCTTCCGCCCTGGCCCGGGCGACTCGCATGTCAGCTTCCGCCTGATCCGTTTGGAGTCTCGCTCCGATGTTCTGTCCGACGTCGATGTCCGCGATATCGATCGAAACAATTTGAAACGCCGTTTGCGAATCGAGTCCACGTTTGAGCACTTCCCGGGAGATCTTGTCGGGATTCTCCATTACCTCCAAATGCGTATTGGACGAACCGATCGCGGTAATAATTCCTTCGCCGACTCGCGCGATAATCGTGTCTTCCGTCGCTCCGCCGATGAGTTGTTCGAGGTTCGTTCGGACGGTCACCTGCGCCCGGACCATCAGCTCAACACCGTTTTTCGCAACGGCGCTGAGGGTTTGTCGTGTTGATTTTTTCGGATCGGGACAAACAATCACCTTGGGATTGACGCTGGTCCGAACTGCTTCGAGAACGTCGCGGCCCGCCAAATCGATCGCGGCGGCTTGGTCGAACGAAAGATTCAAATCGGCCCTGTGAGCGGCGATGATCGCTTGGATCACGTGGGAAACCTTACCTCCGGCGAGGTAATGCGCTTCGAGCCGGTTCGTCGTGATTCCTTGCGGTCCGGAAATCGGAAGGCCGGACTGCTTGGCCATGATTTTCGCCTGCACGATTAGTCGTGAGTTCACTTTGCGCAAACTCATCGCGATCAGTGAAAACATGCTGATCCTCGCCCCGGACATAAACGCCTGAAACCAGAGCGGTCCGTAAAAAAACAGAACCGCTCCGACAACGGCCAAAAAGACCAGGGACACGAAAAAACAAAGGGCCAAAAGGAGCCCCGTCGCCAAGGTGACTGCGAAAACGGGCATGGAATGCTCTGGGATAGAGAAAAACGGAATTAATAGGCCAGTACGCCTAATCATAGCAAATTATTGCCAGGAAATCCAGAACTTGAGCAAAAAGTCTGAAAAAAAAGAAAAAACTGCCCTGCGGGATGCCGGGCTACGGTATAAACCGCAATACTGCTTACTTCGTACGCGGCTCTGATTCGAAATTACACCGTTTTATCTGACCGGGGGCGAAACATCGGGTATAATTGCTCTGGACTCGCTCTTTTGCGTTTGTTATGATGCGCGGTGTACCGGTTATATTGTGGGAATATTTTTTCAGCGTCTCATGGTCCCCCTGATTCGTTTTACTGCACTGGGTTCGTTGATATTGCTCTTGAGTTGTCTCGGTTGCCAAACGGCTCCGTCGCAACCGCTGGGGAATATCCTCGCTCCGCCGTCGACGATTCCGCCGCCGGGGACGAACTCGTATACTTTTAACGACGCACCACCGCAAGTGCCGAACAATCCCGTCCCTCCGACTAATCCGGGCGGAACGAGTCCGTTCGATCCGATCAATCCTTCAAAAGGAGAAACCGGGACTGCCGTTCGACCTTTTGAGTCGAATCTGCGAGCCGAAGCCGCGCCGAAAACGGAATCCTCCCAGTGGACCGCTTCTTCAAACGAAACGCAGGTCGAATCGGCGGGGTCGGTCGCCAAAGTCGCGGCCCGAACCGGCGATGAGATAATGATCCCCGTTTCCGCGTTTCGAACCGGAACCGGTATGTATACCGATGAAACTCACGCGTCCCGATCGACCGGAACCGGGAGTGTTACGCAAACGACTTATGTTTCGCCCTTCCAAGGGAACAAAGGAGAAGCGGACCAGGTGAAATCGCAACCCGCCCCAGCCTACGCCGAGAAAGTCGAAGTCGAATAAGATGCCGGTTAAAAAGTACGAACCGCTGGTCCTCGCCGTTGCTATTTTCTATCCGTTCGTCTTGACGCTGGCGTACTTCGTAGTCCTGCCTCTTGTCGCCCCCGCTTTGCAGACGGTCGCGTTCGGCGCCGGCAAGGTGATCCAGTTCCTGATCCCGATCGTTTGGATTGCGCTGATTTTGCGGGAACCGTGGAAGATTCGACGATTTCGCACGCCAGGAATCGCCGAAGGAGTTGTATTCGGGACGGTTGTGTTTTTCGCGATTCTCAGTCTTTACCACCTGTATCTCAAGCAGCCGGGTTGCGATTTGGCACCGGACTCGAAAGCGGCTCAAACGATTTTGGAAAAAGTCGGTGCATTCGGAATCGAATCGTCGGCGTTATTCCTTGCGTTCGGGGCGTTTTATTCGCTGATTCACAGCGGCTTGGAAGAATATTATTGGCGTTGGTTCGTGTTTCGCCGACTTCGCCCGATGCTGGGACCGGGCACGGCGATTGCGGTGTCGAGCCTCGGTTTCGCGCTGCACCACCTGCTGCTGCTTGGAACGTATTTCGGCTACGGGAATCCGCTGACTTGGCTCGGCACGCTCGGCGTCGCGGTCGGTGGGGCGTATTGGGCGTGGAACTACCACCGTTTCGACTCAATCTGGCCCGCCTGGATTTCTCACGGCATCATCGACGCCGCGATTTTTGCCGTCGGGTATTTCGTGTTGAACTAAAAAGCAGCCCGTGTCCCTTCTGGACGCTGCTCATTACGGATTTAGGCCAATTCAGGGCCCCTTTTTCGCAAACGCTCTCAAAATGGTCCGACGACATGGCTTGCTCCGCGCTTGTACGGTGTGACGTCACTTTTCACTTCAAAAATTGCGTTCCGCGGGCGCCTTTGGATTCGACGTTTTTCGTGCGGGTGTTGAAGATGAGTTGCTGCACGTAAATCGGTTCTTCCCGCTCGCCGCTGGCGCTGCGCTGGAGGTACACTTCGGCGGGAATCGCGCCGCCCCCTTCGATGATCACCGTTTCCTTGAGCTGGTTGAATTTGACCGATTCGGCTCGCGAAAAAATCTGCTTCCCCTCGATCTTTGTCGAGCCGGACGCCGTCAATTCGAGACCCTGCTTCTGCGTAAGTGGGTCGATCATTTTCGCGACTTCCAAAATGTCGCAATCAAGTCGGTATCCTTCGTTTTCCTTGAGTAACTCCCGGTTGTCCATGTCGACTTCCGTGTCCCAATTCGTTACGGGACAGTAAACGCAGATCACCGATTCGGTCGCGGTCGCTTCAAACGCCTTGAAATTGCCGAGGATTTTCCCGAAAAAGTAGAGATCGACCCGAACCAAACCGGTCTTCGGCTTACCGTCCGACTGTGTGACGCCGGGAATGGGAGAATCCGTCCCTTCGTCGAGCAATGTCGCCCGCAAGCGGCCTTGTCCGGTTCCCTGGGCGGTTCCGTCGAAATTGCCCGTCGCGGGATAAATCCGGATCCGGTCGAGGTTTTCCCCTTTGAGAATCGATTTTCGTTTCGATTCGTCGACCGCGTCCCTTTCTTCGCAAACGAAATAGACCTTGCCGAGACACTCGACCTGCTTCACCTCCGGGTTCTGCGTCGCTTTCGGCTGGATCAACGAGATCGGACGGTCCAAGTCGATGTTCAGGATGGTACAGTACAATTCCTGGAGCGGATATTTCGCGACCACGTTTTTCTCGAACGTAATTCGGGTTCCGTCGAAATTCATCCCGCCGGTCCAGCGAACGACAAGGAGCTGTTTTTTCGGCGGGGTCGGCGGCGGCTCTTTCACGGCGGGCGCCCCGGTAATCGACGAGGTCAAATCGCTCGACAACATCATCTGAGTCGAAGTGATTTCTCCGCCCCCTTTGATTTTGATCTGGTTCGTCTGTTGATTGAGGACGATGTCCAGGCCGGTCAACGTCGATTCCATTCCCGCGATATTGGCCGGGCTCGCGGTCGTTCCGAGAAGTTGAACGACGCTGTGATCGCTCGACGGATTCCAAGCGCGAAGTTCCGTTCCGAACATCCGGATCGGATCCGAGGGGAGTTTCGGATTCGTTTCGACCAAGCTGACCTGTTTTCCGCCGCCGTTGAGGAAAAGTCGCTCGATTTCCATATTGTTGCCCCGCATCTTGACGAGCAGTTCCATCGTGTCCCCGAGAAGCTCGAATTGGGAACCATCGCTGGAATTGTTCCCCAGGAACGACCGGGACGAGGACGACTGCCCGGAACTGAGCGGTGTTGACGCCGTGTGGGCCGAAGCGTATTGCGGCGAGGGAGTCTCTTTACCGTCTTCGTAAAACCAGACGTTCATTTCACGGACGTTGCACACGCCGTTTGGCGTCACGAAACGGACGTCCTTACGAATCCGGGCGTGGTCGGGCGTGAGCGATTGAAAACCGGACGTCAACGCGGTCGCGGAATTGTCCGATTTCGGCGTCGTGCCGCTCGTCAGCGTCGGTTTTTGCGGTACGGTCCCGCTGGACGATGTGGGTTTCGAGTCGGAAACCTGCCGAATCAAAGGATTTCGTGCGGAAACCGGCGGCGTTTCGGTCGGATGCGGCGTTGCACCGGCTTTCTGTTTGAACCAGACTACGGTTTCCTTGGCGTACATGGTTCCGAGATTCTCGATTCCCATGCTCATCTGCCCGAACAATTGGCAACGGACCAGCTCCGGATTCTCCGGTTCCGGGAACGCTTGCAGGTTGTCGGTCCATTCGAGTTGGAAGGTTCGCGGTTGCTCTTGCGGCTTGTCGGGGGACATGATTCCCTGGAGTTTTCCGCCGTTGGGGGCGAAAAGTTCGCCGAATTGGCCGTTTTTCCCCGCCGTGTACGCGATTTTCTTCCCGACGGCCCACTGTTTGCCGCCGTAGAGCGACATTTTCACCGTTTTGCCCATCGCCAAATCACTGTCGAGGACCAGTCTCTCTTTCTCGAAGTCGTATTCGAGCTTATCCCCCTCGGCGAGAAATTCGTTGTTGTTCGGAGAACGAATCTTCGCGGTTCCGACCGCCAACATTTTCAGCGGGGCAAGCTGCTGTAAACTTGCGAGATTATTGTTCTTCATCGGCTGCTCGCCCGGCTTCGGTTGGGGAGCGAACTGGACGGAAAGCTGGTTGCATACGAGGGTGTCGTAAGATCCCTCGACGATCCGGGACACATCGACATCCGTGTAGAACGTTCCGATCCAGAAAAGATCCGATTCCGGATCGGGTTCGAACGCAATTCTTCCGCCGCACTTCAGCACGAATCGATCGTATTGCGGTTCGCCGCCAACCGTTTTTTCTTTCGACGGCATGTTCAGGTTAATACTTTTGACATGCTGAAGCTCGACGCGAGTGATCGTTTTTGAGCTTTTGGAATCCTTGGGATCGCTCGGCGCGAGGAAAATATGGAGCGTTTTTCCGGTTCCATGGCTCATTCCGAATCGAAAATCGATTTCGTTGTCCGCCAAAATTTGACTGTCGCTGAAAATCACGTCACGGGTCAAGATCGCCAAATTATCTTCCGGTCCAGGATCCTTCATGTCGCTTCGAACGGACACGTCGCCGGAAAGTCGCCCTTTGACGAATTTCGATTTGCTCCCGGCAATGGGACTGAACGGACCGTCGAATTCCAGGACGGCGTTGCCGTTGCTTTGCAGAATGATCGCTTGTCGGAAAAGCTCCTCGTCATCTTTTCCGAGTTCTCCCGTCAGAAACAGGACGGTACAAGGGCTCAATTCGACCCGATTGTCATCTTGTTTGTACTCGTCGAACAGGAGGACGAAATTATCCTTCCAAATGCTGTATTTGCTCGATCTTTCCCATTTTCCCTCGGGAAAGAGGTTGACTAAATATTTTTTCCATTCCATCTCTTCGATGGGAATGGCCCCGACTTGGGCTTTTTGTTCTTCGAAATTCTCATCCCGGGGCAAAACGATGGGAACGATCACCCCGGCATACACCCAATACGCAACCAAAACGCCGAGAAAACTCAGGGCGAGCGACGAATATTGATGTTTGAGTAAATTTTTCATGGAAAAAAAGCGGAAGGGCGGAAGGGTGGAAGGGTGGAAGGGTGGAAAGGAGGAAAGGAAGAAGGAGAAAGAAAAAATCTTTTCTCCCTTGCTCCCCTTCTCCCCTTCTACCCTTCTCCCCTCACATATATTGTTGAATCACTCCGTCCCAGCGGCGTTGGGCTTTGAGGATCGTTTCAATCAGGTCGCGAATCGCTCCATGTCCGCCGGAGTTTTTCGTGGTGTAGTCGGCCGCGTCGAGGATTTCGTCCGACGCTTCCGGAACGGTTGCCCCGAACCCGACCGCTTTGAGACACGGCAAATCGGGGAAATCATCACCAATATAGCATATTTGTTCGTAATCCAATTCCAGAGAACGCGCGATTTCGTCCAAAGTCGCCAGTTTTTGAGCGACTCCTTGGCGGACGATATCGATTCCGAGTTCTGTGGCGCGGATTTTCACGATCTGGGAAGTCCGACTCGTGATCAAGCCGAAATGGTATCCGGCTTTTTGCCAAAGCTTGATCCCCAAACCGTCCCGAATATTGAAGCGTTTCGTCTCGATTCCCTGATTGTTAAATTCGACCCCTCCGTCGGTCAAAATCCCGTCGACATCGGAAAGAATCAGTTGAATCGGTTGGCATTTTTGCTGAATAATCATCGCTTACTCCGTAAGTTTTCGGGAAAAAGGCTAGCAATTCTACCTATTTCTCCAATTCAACGCAACAGGAATTTCTTCGCGACAGATTGGGGATTGGGTTTTCCTGGGTGCGCGCAAATTTCCTTGTCTGTTTGGGCAAAATAGGGTGTCATGTCATGCCGAGGTATTCCGAAGCATCTGGTTTCAAGCCGTGTTCGCAACATAATGCGTGTTGCCGGATGCACCAGATTCTTCCCTCCGTGAG
>JAVBPO010000064.1:0-4972 GCA_031549565.1 Thermoguttaceae bacterium | reverse complement strand
ATATTCCCCCTCCGGTCCGACGACCTGGAATTGAAGTTTATGCGGGTTAATAAGGGAAAGAGGGGAAAAAGGAAAGAGGGAAGAATATTAGTGGAACCGTTTTCTCTTCAAAAATTAAACTGCTTGTTTTTTATTTTTAATCATGTTTAAAATTGGAACCTTTTCTTTTCAAAGCCGTTTGTTTGTTGGAACGGGAAAATACGCTTCGTACGAAACGATGCGGCAAGCGTTGGAAGCGTCCGGAGCGGAGTGTATTACCGTTGCGATTCGTCGTGAGCGGTTGATCGATTCGCAGGGAAAAAATCTGCTCGATTTCATCGACACGAAGCGGTACACGATTTTGCCGAACACCGCCGGTTGTTTTTCCGCCGAGGACGCGATCCGGGTCGCACGGCTCGGACGGGAAATTTTGACGCAAATGGACAATCCCGGCGCCGATTGGGTGAAGCTCGAATGTCTCGGCGACGCGAAAACGCTACTGCCCGACCCGATCGAAACTTTAGAAGCGACGAAACAACTGATCAAAGACGGTTTCCAAGTTCTCGTGTACACCAGCGACGATCCGCTGCTTGCGATTCGGCTGAAAAAGGCGGGCGCCGTCGCCGTAATGCCCGCCGGGAGCCCCATCGGGAGCGGACAGGGTATTTTGAACCCGAACGCGATCCGTATTTGCATGGAATACCTCAAGGAAAACGATCCCGATTACCCGGTGATCGTCGACGCCGGAGTCGGGGCGGCGAGCGATGTGTCCATTGCGATGGAACTCGGCGTCGACGGCGTACTGCTCAACACGGCAATCGCTCACGCCAAGGATCCGGTCCAAATGGCTCGGGCGATGAATCTCGCCTGTGAAGCGGGACGATTATCTTATCTTTCCGGTCGGATTCCGAAAAAACTTTACGCAACGGCAAGCAGCCCGATCGACGGAACGATTACCTCTCGGTAGTGGTGTTTGGTTTGCGCGATTCCGAAAAGAGCGCAGAAAAAAACCGTACGCCCGAAAGCGTACGGTTCATCTCCTGAAAACCGCAACAAAGCAAAACCGATTTCCTTTAAGGTAATGTTTGTGGTATTTTTATTAAAAAGGAGTTGCTTGTCATGCGGTGAACAGGATGGAAAGGAACACCTTGTCGCAACGAAATCCAATTTCCTTAAATTTTAGTCTGTTGTTGAAATGGAGTCGTGTGCGACGCGTTATTGGGAGAATAGAGGAGCAATTCGCGTGCCAATCACGTTGTTTTTTGTCCGAATCATTTTAACCGCAAAAAATCCGGCAGATCACCGTATTTTGGGGTTTAATAAAAAAGAAAACATCGAAACAGTTGTAGTAAAATGAAACACCGTGTATCAATTTGCTGCATTATTTTGCAACTGTGATAAATTTTTTCCTCTTTTTCCATGCCCAAGTCTACGAACGAACATCGTCGGGGGACCGTTTTGGTTTTAGTCCTGATCGTTTCCGTTCTCCTGACGCTTGCCGTTTTTACGTTTTCCCAGTTGATGCTTTCGGAACGTAAAGGAGCCTCTTACGGTATGCGCCAAAAACAAGCTCGAATGTTGGCGGAATCGGGCGTCGATTGGCTTCGGCTTTTTCTCTCGCAAGATCAGTTGACGATCGAAGAGCGGGGCGATCTTTACGATAATCTGGATTTTTGCGGTGTTTTGATCACGGACGGCAATCCGGCCGGAATCGAGTCCCGCTCCACTCCGGATCCTCGCGACGTGGGCCGCTTTACCATCCTCGCGCCGCGGCTTTCCGACGACGGAAGCCTACTCGGAGAAGGCGCGCGATACGGTTTGGAAGACGAGTCCGCGAAGGTCAATCTGCACTGGGTCATGCAAATCGAAAAAGAGTATCCCGGGATGGGACGCATTATCCTGACGCGGCTGCCCGGAATCGACGATACACTTGCCGACACGCTCCTGGACTGGATGGATGAAGACGACGAGCCGCGGGAATACGGGGCGGAATTGGATTACTACGAACTGCTCGACCCGCCGTATGCGCCGAAAAACGCCGTTCCGGACTCGATCGACGAACTGCTGCTCGTCGAGGGGTTCACTCCCCAACTGCTTTACGGCGTCGACTGGAATCGCAACGGAATCTGGGACATGGGGGAACCGGACCCCTTCACGCTCGAAGACGCGTTCGGAGTAACCGACGAATCGCTCAACCTCGGCTTGGCCGCGTATCTGACCGTCGATTCCCGGGAATCAATGTTGACCCCGGACGGGTTGGCGCTGAAAATCAACGTCAATTCCGACGACCTGGAAACACTGCACGAACAGCTTGTCGACGCGCTCGGGGACGAGGACTGGGCGAATTACATCATCGCTTACCGCCAATACGGCCCAACGAAATCGTCGACCGGCGCGGCAACATCGATAGAACTTCCCTCCGGGGGCGATGCGTCGGGCGGCGGATCAACGAGCGGACCCGGCGGGCAAACCAGTGGACCCGGCGACACTCCAAGCGGCGGACAGGGGAGGCAGGGGGGACAAGGAACGCAAGGAAGTTCACAAGGACAGCAGGGCTCGCAATCGTCCGGCAGCGGGTCCGGTTCCAGCTCCGGCTCCTCGTCGGGTTCCTCGACCGGGTCTTCCAGTTCTTCGACTGCGGGCTCCGGATCGGTGAGCATTGACTTTTCCAAGGAAGCGACAACGAAAATCAAGAGTCTGCTCGATTTGGTCGGCGGATCGACCGAAGGGGGATCGGGAGCTCAAACGCTGCAATCGCCGTTTTCTTCCGAAATCTCCGAGATGCAGAATTACCTGCCGATACTGTACGACAATTTGACGATTACCGAAGAGCCGATGGTCGGACGGATCAATTTGAACCAGGCGCCCCGGGCGGTGCTGCAAATGCTTTCGACCCGGTTCGACGATTCCGACGCGGCGATGGAGAGCGTTTATTCGGCGATGGGGATCGATTCGTCGGTTCTCGAAGCGGCGGCTGCGGCCAATTCGGCGGCGGCCGCTGCGACCGGCGAAGATTCGTCCGACGCGGATTCCTCCTCTTCGACGACCTCCTCTTCTTCGTCGCTCGAAGTCGGAAGTCTGTTGGAAATGCTCGGCGTTTCCGCGGATGAAGTCGATCCGCTGATCGAAGGGATCCTGGAAATGCGGATTCCCGACCCGATC
This sequence comes from Thermoguttaceae bacterium, assembly GCA_031549565.1. Lineage (GTDB taxonomy): Bacteria > Planctomycetota > Planctomycetia > Pirellulales > Thermoguttaceae > JAVBSX01. The sequence continues at coordinate 1,831 of JAVBPO010000064.1, read as the reverse complement.
GAAGCGGCTCAATATTCGATCGATATGCTTTATCCCTATTGGCCGTACACGCAGGGTATCACGAGCGATTTGGAAACGATCAAGAAGATCGAGCCGTATTTCTGTACTCGCGGCTCCGTTTTTCGCGCCCAAGTGGTCGGTCGGTTCGACGCGAAGAGTCCGGCGGTTCGGTTTGAAGTGTGGTACGACGCGTCCGTCCGTCCGGCGAAAATCCTCCGCATCCGCGAACTGAGCGAGTTGGGCCCCGGTTATCCGCCGGAAACGCTCGGGATCGACGAAACGGAATATCAACGGTAAGGGTAACTGGAGTACAGGCTTCCAGCCTGTTAAAGTTCGAAACCCGGGACCGCAGGCTTCCAGCCTGCCAGTGGGCGGTTGGGCACCGTTTGCAGGGTGCCTGACCGTTTCACGCCGCGGGCTGGAAGCCCGCAGACCCAGATGCAGGCAAGATGCCTGCGGTCCCAGGAAACGGACGTCGTTAACGGTTTCGCTCGAAATAACGTCCGATCGGGCCACGGTGTTGCGGGAGGATCGTTTGGCCGTGAGCACTACCGATTCCTTCGCCGACGGAGCCGACCGCGCCGCCCTGATCCGACGTTGAACCTTCCGGGTTCAATTCCGGCGCCGCTCGGGAGGATCCGAATTTCAGCGAGTTTTTCAATTCCTCCAAGGCGGGCGGGGGGAGGATTTGCGATTGGAATTCCGTTCCTTCTTCGGACGACTCCTCGTCGTCGAACGTGATCGGGGCATCACCACGACCTCGTGAAATTCCACCGCGGCCCGGTCGCCCCTTCGGACACGTTCCGTCGCACTCCCCTTCGCAGTCGCATTCGCCGTCCCCCCCTTGTCCGCAACCGAGTTCATCGAGCATCCGCTGCAACTCCTCTTCGTCGACTTTCTCCAATTCCTCGAATTGATCGAGCATTTTCGAGTCGAGCATCCCACGCTCTATCAGCTTTTGAAGCATCTCTTTGTCGCATTCCTTGCACTGTTGCATCGATTTTTGAAGCTGCTCCAGTTGCTCTTTCGAGAGATTGTCCAGTTTTTTGTTTTGGAGCATTTTTTTCAATTGCTCCGAATCGATTTTCTGCTCGCCTTTTTGTTCTCCCCCCCGTTTCGAGCCGGACTTGTCCCCTTTTTTGCCGTCGGAGGATTTGTTCTTGTCGCCGTTTTTCTCCGACGAGTCCTTGTCGGAGCCGTCCGATTTTTCAGCGTCGGATTTTTCGTCTCCAGAATCGAGTCCGGCGAGTTTTTCAAATAGACCAGGATCGTTCTCGAACATTTCGTTGAGCATTTCCGCGAGCCCCTGCATGAGAGAGTCGGCTTCTTCCCGGGAAAGGCTTTCGGAATATTTCTTCGCCTCTTCGGTGAGCGATTCCGCTTTGGAGAGCGTTTCGGCGTCCTTGAGCCCTTGCTCGGCGGCTTCGTCCGCTTTCTGCTGGACCTGGTTTTCCAGATGTCTTAGAGCATCGAGCGTTTTGTCGGGTCCGAGTCCTTCGGCGTCCTTTTGAATCCGTTCGAGATTCAATTTGATCGCTTCGACCTTTTCAATGTCGAGAATCTTTTCCTCTTCGAGCGTTTCGAGCTGTCCTTGGAGTTTATTGACGCGATCCTCGATGTTTAACGGCCTGCGAAATTCGGCGACGATCGTGCTGTCCGGCAGGAAAAAAGCGAGGAGCACGAACAAAACCGAATCTGGTTATCCAGTTTACTCCAGCAGTTAAAATCTATCGTTATTCAATATCGTCGCAAAGCGTTTGGAACAAACATGTTACGAAGCATTTTAATACGGAACGGCGGTCGTCCATTTACAGACGTATTCGTTCGCTCA
>JAVBPO010000018.1:0-6406 GCA_031549565.1 Thermoguttaceae bacterium | reverse complement strand
CACAGAAATAAGCACAGCATTCAAAATCACCCCTAGGGGTGAGGATGCTGTTTCCTTTTCCTTCTTCAACCTTTTCCATTAACCGTTACGCTATAGCTTGTTCCCACCCCTTTTCCGTCCAAACAACCCCGGCCACCCTTAACGCCGCCCCGACCACCGTCGAAATTCCGGTAAAAACAATGCCAACTCCGCTCGCGACCGCTGAAAAGACGGAAACGATACTGCCGAGCGTAAATGCCAGAGCGGAAAACGCTCCGGAAATCAGGTTGACGCCGAGTTGAAGTGTATTCAAACTCAGCATTGCGACCTTGGCAACGGAAGAAATGGAAGTCGCGATAATCCCGATGATTTTTCCGAGCCCGACGAACCCGAGCCCGACCACAAAGAGTGCCGCCCCAACGCCGAGGCTTGCCGTCCGATTGGTTCGCGTTCGCCAAAAGACACTGCCAGACGGCGTCATTGATCGCTTCCGACGCTCCGATCCCGATCGCGCGAGGAATGTCGGTGAACGCGCCGAGATCGTCGTCGATGATCATCTGCCGCGTCAGACTGAACATGATACCGTGCGTATCGATTTTCTGGCTGAATTGTTGCTCGTCGAGCTTGCCGTGTTTCAATTCGCCGTCCGAAGCGACCTTTTCGTACTTGAAAAGACCGTTCGTTCGATACCGCACATGGTGCTGGAAATTATTTGCACTGGCAATCTTGACGACCTTACGCCACGTATCGTCCATCTGCAAGAAACCTTCCAGCAGCGTTTTGTTCGCAACGTTCGACAGAATTCCGGACAACGCCATACTGGAGAACGCCGCTTCCAACCAGCCCCGGGAGTCCCGCCGGAATTTCGGAAGATGATTTCCGGCACAGATCAGTTCGCAGAATTCCTGGATGCCGATACCGCGATACTTTTCGGCGGCTTCCAGCGTTTTTTCGTCGTACTGTGATTCGAGATACTTCAGCGAGGAGCCGGAAGTCGCCAAAGCAATCGCTTCCAGCGCCGACGGTTTCAGGCCGTTTCGCGGATTCGTGTGCGCTGCCACCACCGAAGCGTCCGGCATCGTTTTCGACTGGTACTCCGTATGGAACTTTTCGACACTCCAGCCGTTTTCAATCGCTTTCGCTTCCAGGTCCGGCAGCTTGCCGCCACCGATCTTTTCAATCGCCGCGATCCGGCGTTGGTCGATCAGCAGTTTGTCAAAATAAGGTTCCAGGCTTCCGGCGTCAGGCTTCAAGGAAACATGAGGCTCCTTGACCTGAAACTGTGTGTTTTCCTGAAGTCTGCCGTCTGAAATCTGATCTCTTTCCGTCATTTCAAGATTGTCCTTTTCTTCGTATTGTGCTTCGATGATCGCACTGGTATTTTCGTCCGCAGCGAGATCGACGAAACTGATTTCCTTGAGTGTCATGCGACGCACGACGTAAAGTTCCCCTTCAAAAGTCTTGCCGTTTACGACGACTTTCTGGTCGGGCGGTACCATGTTTTGAAAAGCGGGTACAAGACGACTTGCTCGCAGATCGCTTGCTCGACTTTGATGCTTTTGAAAAACGTCTGGTTGTCCAAGCGACCGGAAGCGTAGTTGTGCCGTGACGAATCTCCGAGTAAAATGTTGATCGGAACCTGAAGACATCGCCCGATTTCGCCCAAGATTTCGCGTTTGAATTCGGAATACGTCGTGTTCGGATGTTCGGCTTTGATTTGGCCGAGCTTCCAGCCGTCCGCCAGAACCGTCGCCATCCGTTTTTCCAATTCGACGACGTCCATCGCTTGGAGCGGTTGTGCCTCGCCGTTGGCCGGGGCGTCGGTATAGAGCACCGCCGCGAAATCTGCTGCCGTTTCCGCTGCGACAAGCACCGCCAACGTGTAACGTCGCAATTGGGCGAACAGCGGTAAAGCGGGCATGATCTCCGGGATTCCCCGCGATTGGCCGGGCCGGTCGATGCGGTACCAGTGCAACATATACTCCGCCGGAATTTTTTCGAACTTGCCGTACCAAAGTGATGAATCGCCCGGGTGTTCGCTCGAAACGTGATACTGGGTCGGATTACCGAATTTGTCGAACTCGATTCCTTCGATTTCATCGGTCATGGACGGGTATGGCGTCGTGATTCGGTCCGCCTCGATGGGCCGCAAATCGATTTCGACGGGATATTGCAGTTTCGGGTTTTTGAGAATCGCCGCAAACGCCTCCCCGTCCGTGATTTTCGCCATACGGAGTGTTTGCAGTTTTTCGCAAAGTCGGACCGCTTCCGCCCAAGAAGAAAATTCCGTTTCGACGAGGCTGTTGTACTCTTCATCTTCTGACAAAAGTTGCAATCTCGGCCCGGTCCCGATACAGGTCGCGGCCAAGGTCAAAACCATTCCACGAGCGTAAGAGTTGCTCGCGACTTCGTACCGTGCACGGTTCCGCAGGGTTCGCCGCACCTCCGGCGTCATGGAGGCGTCGGCGGAAAGAGCGTCCGCCAAAGCCCAGTGCTTCATGTTCTCGACCGTCGTTTGGGCCGCGTCGTATTTGAACCGTAACGGGATCGGCGGATGCTTGTTTTGAAGCGGAACGGCAGGTTTTTCGACCTTGTCCGGCTTCGATTTCTTTTTGCTTTTTTTGGACATTTATGGAGTAAACTTTGGTCTTGAAATAAGACGGGAACCCGTATAAAATTAACGAAGTCAGTTTGAGTTGCCGAATATTACGCCCGCAAGAAAAAGCGAACATTCCATGAGCATTTCCGTTCCCACCAACGCCGTCGAGAACTATTTTCGACTGATGCGGAATTGGGATACCGATTCCAAAAAGAACATGATTATCCGCCTTGTCGAATCGCTGGAGCCGAAGAAATCCGGCAACTTTTCAGCCTGTTTCGGCGCGTGGCAGGATGATCGGGACGCGGATGAAATCGTTAAGGAAATTTACGACGCACGACAAAACAACGCAGACATCGAGGAATTCTGATGAAATACCTCCTCGACACGAATATCTGCATTTACATGTTCAAGGGGCTGTACGGTTTGCCGGACAGAATCGAAGCGATTGGTTTTGACGAGTTTTCCATCTCGGAAATTACGCTGGCGGAACTGATTTTCGGTGCGTATAAAAGCCAGAAAATTGAGCAGAACCGGGCCGTCGTTGACGAATTCGCTCAAAACATCACCATCTTTCCGATCATTGGAGCGTTCGATTATTACGGTCGTGAAAAGGCGCGGCTCAAATCGATCGGTCAACCGATAGGCGACCTTGATTTGCTCATCGGTTCGACGGCGCTGGCCAACGGATTAACCGTCGTAACCCGAAATGTTCGCGAATTTCGCCGAATTCAAGGTTTGGAGGTCGAAAATTGGGCCGATCCGTAATCGATAAACATTACGTCGTTCCGCCCGGTTTGATCCGGTGAAACGTAAGCGGGAATTTTTTACCTTGAACCGCTTTTTTCGACTGCAAATATCGTTCCGCTTCGATTTGATCGCGTAGAGAATGTTGTTCCACCGATCCGGCGTCCCCTTCGACTCGCTTCGGTCCGGCGGCATTTTCGGCGATCACGGAACGCAAATCGGTTGGTTTTTCGCTCGGCTCCTCGCCAGGCGACGGTTCATAATCGATGGAACCGTCCTCGTTGATCCTTGCGACTTTGGCGTCGCGTTTGAAAAAATCGTCGTTCATGAAAGAAAGTTGGGAGTGGAGAGTGGGCAGTTGAGAGAAGGAAAGAGTAGGAAATGGAAACTTCACACTTTTCACTTCCCACTCACGCATTCACGACGATCAGAAGTGACATGGTTTCGGTAAGAAGCACGTCCGGCTTGAGCGTGATCGTGTTGGCCGTCGCCGGTTCCCACGAGAGACCGATGGGATTCTTCGCACCACCGGTGGTGTCAAATATCTGAATCGACGCGATGTTGGTCGTATTCAAGTTGTGGGTCACGGTGTACGTCGTCGCGATGCCGTCACAGGTAATCGGAACGACTGCAGGAGAGCGAACATCCAAGTCCGCGAGCGTGTCGTCGATGTATTTTTTGTTCGTGTAATGTTCGGGAAGTGCTGGTTTGAGCGGCGTGCCACGATGGGACAAGTCCATCCCATCGGTTGACGCGAGGGTGTCAAAAGGTACGTTTAAGTCGGACATTTTATCAAGAGGGTAAAGTTAAAATCGGAGGATCGCATATCCCGCAATGGGAACCATAAAGCTGAGTTCGGCAAAGTCGAGCGTTTGCGTTTGACGATTGACACCGTGACCGATTTTGTTGCCGCTCGAATCGTAGGTTTCGATCAGCGGACGCAGCGAACCGAGGCAATGCTTGACCGGCCATACAAGCGACGGGCTGGTCTGCTGGTGAACGCAAATGCCTTCCAAGCAGTGCTTTTCCAAAATGTCGGCGTTGTGATTGACGGCGTCAATGATGTTTTGAAGTGCGGATGTCATAAAAGTCAGGAACGGTTGATTGATGCTCACGGCTTCCATAAGTTACATAGCGGCGACGGTCAAGAATATTCCGTTGAAAACTGAAAATTTCCGAAAATCATTGAAAACGCTTCTCCCGTTGCAGTTGCGAGAGCTTGATCCTGATGCGTGTGGTCGTGGAAATCTGGCTTTGGAACGTCGAAAGTTCCGCTCCTTGCATCGAAGCGGCAACGGCACAACCGACCAGACAATCGAGCCAGTGGTTATCCGGATGCGACGCTCGAACCTTCCATTCGTCGACCGTGCGGCCACCGGCCATCGTTCGCACCCGATATTCCGCCGTCAAATGCTCGCCGAGCAGACGGTGTCGCTTCGGTTCATATCCAAACAACGACAAGCAGCCGGGATCGCCCATCAGAATCGCAAGCCGTGCATGAACGAACGTCTTCCAGTAATTGGTGTCAATCAAAACGTGCCGAACCGCTCTGGCACCGACCGTACCGGGAATCCGCCAGTGGTGTCCGACCCGATCCCCTTTCTGACGCTTATGAGCACCGAACGGAACGCTGGACGCCCCGACGTACTGGCCGTGTGACGGCGAAAGAATCGCGGCATGTTTCGACTGGCGACAGAACTGGTAGATCACGTCGGTCGACTGACCCCATCCGGCGTCAATGAGAGTCCGCTCAATCCGCATTTCCAGCCCGTCCTCGCGATAATACACTCTTTTCAAACGTTCCTCAGCCAGTTGTTCGAGTGCTGCATAGATCGACGCTTCCAGCCCGACACCACCGCTCGCTTGCCGAATCGTTCGCTGGCAGTCGCGAAGCGTAAAATACTCCCGCTGCTGGTCCGGCCACGTCCCGTAATCGACGATAAACCCTGTAAAATTCGGCTCCCACGCGGTCATCATCCAAAAGAGCGCGTTCTGATGAACGTCGATAAACATGGTCAGGTGTTGGCTCCCTTGCGGCACCACTCCTCTCGGAGTTCCGTTGGTCTTAGAAAAGATTTCCTCGACGGTGAGCATCTCTTCGCCGAGGTCTTGCACTTTCGGTTCGTTCTGAAATTCCGAGAAAAATGCGAGTTCGTCCCGAAATTTCAGGTTCATCGCATGTTGAAGTGCGCTGATTTCATCGGAGTTGAACCGTTGCGGCCATGCGACGACCGCCCCGACATCCATCGCTTCGCGATTCTCCCGGTAGAATTCCGTTGCGACACCACCGTCCCCGTCGTTGCGGAGCGAATCGTTGCGCATCTCCGAATATTCGGCCCAAAGTTTTTCATTCTTTGGAAACGAATAAACGAGCTGCGTCCGCTCCCCCTGCCAGTCCGGATGCTTTTCACGATCCAAAATGCGCGCCGCCATATCGTCCGGTCGTATAATCGTACAAGCCATGAGCCCGGCGATCTTTTTGCCTGGTCCCGCCATGCCCAGTACATCCCCTGCGAGAATCGCTTCCCGACGCTCCGATTGCGAGCGGGACCACGCCGACTCCGTCGTTTGCGGATCGTCAATCAAAACGAGACTCGGGCGTTCCACACGCCCGTCCGGCCTTGCATGCTGCTGACCGCGAATATCGCTGCCGTGCATTCCGCTGCAGGTGATCACGACGCCGCTGGCTCGCGAATCGGTGATCGTCGGGAGTACGATTTTGTCGGCAGACCATTCGATCCGGGTCGGCTCGCCGAGGTATTTTTGTCCCTTTTGACGGTTGGCGATCCGTTCGAGACACTTGATCGGAAAACACGCTTCCGGAAAATCCTCTTGCAGCAGAATATTCGTTTCGAGCCACGTTTTGATGTTCTCCAGAAGATTCTGCGCCCGGTCCGCACTGGCGGCAATCAAACAAATGAATGGTGCCGCGCCGGACAGTGCCGCCCATGCGACGGCGGTTTGGCAAAGAACGGTTTTCCCGCTCCCGCGAGGCATCGCGAGCGCGAACAAGCCGCCTTGTAACACCGCCCGCTCGATCTTCTCGATGACTCGCAGATGGTCCGGCGACCAGTCGAGATA
>JAVBPO010000067.1:0-26379 GCA_031549565.1 Thermoguttaceae bacterium | reverse complement strand
GGGTGAATTCTCGTCCGTGCCGGAGGGCGAAGGCGTCGGCGCGGTCGACGATTTTTCCGTAGGGCGCGTTTTGGGCGGCGGCGCGGAGATCGCGGACGAAGGCTTGGGCTTGTTCGAGGAGGAGTCGATCGGTTTCGGCTTAGATTTGTTCGGGCGTTTGGTCGTGTCGGGGCATGGGATTTCCTTGATGAATGGAGGTGAGAGAAAAATCAACTCCGCGTATTTTACCCATTCCCCCCAATCGCGCAAGGGCTTTTGCGCGCACCCCTCCCCGGCAACCGTCGCAGATAAAGGCTTTTCCGGCTCCACGGTCTGAAGCCGCAACGCGTGTAAGCCCGAACCGCGGCGTCGTTTTGGGCGTCGACCGAAACCGTAACCATCCGGCGTCCTTTCGTTCTCGCCGTCCAGAGCGCGAATTGCACGATCGGCAGCGAAAGCTTCCGGCCTCGAAATTCCGGAACCAATCCCATGTACGTCAATTCCATCTGATCGAATTCCGGCGTGTCCGTCAGGATCAGGCAACCGGCGTTTTCCCCTTCGATTTGGACGAAAAACCACGTCTGCGGCTGATACGAATAGGCTCGCAAAACGCTTTCGACCGGAACGATTCCCAGAAGCTTCGGGAAGTCGCGGGTCTTCTCGAACGTCCGCTCGAATAAGGGGATCATTTCTTCGAAGGAAAATTCTTCGGAACGGATCGCGAACGATAATCGGTCCGACTTCCACTGCATCGGAAAAGAAATTTCGTCGGCCAAAAGCGTGAGCATATCCGAAGTATATTCGAATCCGGCTTGCTCGAATTCCTCACGGGGCCTGGTTTCGCTGAACGCGATCATGACGCCGGCTCGGACCTGTTCGGCATACCGTTTCACACGGTCGTAAAGGGCTTCGCGAACCGTTTCGTCGTCGATTTCCGTCCCGGGCGGCCAAAGGAGCAACGTCTTGTCCGGACGAAGTTGCGAATAAACCGCCCCGACGAGCTTACCTTCTCGTGATGCCGTGAAAAGCCCTTGCGGTGCCGGTTGAGCCGAAACGGTCCGAATCCGCAGCAATCGCTCTTCCGGCGTCAAATCGGAAAAAGCGAGCGCAAGCGATTCCTTCAGCGAAAAGCAACTCGCATCACAAATCTCAAAAGGCGTCATAATTCATAATTCACAATTCATAATTAACTCACTCTCCTTCCCAGCAGCAACGCAAGAAAAACCGGCACCCCGATAAACGCGGTCAGAATCGAAACCGGCAGTATTCTCGGCGCGAGAATCAGCCGGGCCGCCGTGTCCGCGACGAGCAGTAGAAGTCCGCCGGAAAGCATCGTCAACGGCAGCAGGAACCGGTTGTCCGTCCCGATCATCAGTCGCGACAAATGCGGAACGACCAGCCCGACGAAGCCGATGATGCCAAGCTGCGAAACGAGCACCGCCGTTAAAAGCGAAGCGAGCAGCATCGTCGTCGTCCGTAAACGCCGGACCGGGACGCCGAGCCCCATCGCGGTTTCTTCACCGATAATCAAGGCGTTATAATTCCAGCTTTGCCGGAAAAAGTACAACGAAATTGGAACGACGCAACCGAGCATCAGCCCCAAGGAATTCCATTTGGCCCGGGTCGTGTCGCCGAACGTCCAATATACGATCGCCGCGAGTTGGGCTTCGTCCGCCAGGTATTGCAGAAACATGAGTCCGGCGGTAAACAGCGAATTGAGCGCGACGCCGACCAGGATAATCGTTTCCGACCGCGCCCCGTGGAACCGGCTCAGCGCGAGAATCGCGCCCGTTGCCAAAAGCGAGCCGCCGAATGCGCCCAACGCGATCATACTGCGGGAAAGCGTGAAGCCGGAAATCGTATTATCCATCGAAACGACCTGTCCGCCGCCGAGCAGCAGGACGACCGCCGCTCCGAACGCCGCGGCGTTGGAAATCCCGAGTGTTAGCGGAGAACTGAGCGGATTACGGAGCACGTTTTGCATGACCGCACCGGAAATAGCCAAACCGCCCCCGGCAAGAATCGCGGCGAGCGATTGGGGGAGACGAATATCCAAAATGATCCGCTGCAAGCGAGGTTCGGAATCAAAACCGCAAAGAATTCGAATCGTTTCCCAAAGCGGAACCGTCGCCGCGCCCACCGAAAGCGAAACGCAAAGCACCACCGGCAACAAAACGACCGCGATGATGAGCAGAGCGATCCGAAACCGCACCGAGCGGGAATAATTCAAAACAAAGCGGGGCGTCATTTAAATAAGAAATAAGAAATAAGAAATAAGAAATAAATGACGTAAACAGAGCGGGAAGCGTGAACAGAGCGGGAAGCGTAAGCAAGCGTGAAAGCAGGAGTCAGAAAACTTATTTGTAATTTCTTATTTGTTATTTCTTATTTCAAACCGCTCGCTTACGCTTCCCGCTCTGTTTATCTTCCCGTTCATTTTATTTCTGCGTCCTCAGCCCCGTTTCCCGTTGTCGGCCGGGGGAGTTGCCGGGCGCGGCGATCGGGCGGCGGGTCATTGCGGCAGCCTGTTCGGTCAGCGTCGGATGCTCCGCTTTCGGGTTCGCGACTTTATTCTTTTCCAAAATTACGTCGAGGAATTTGCTCGACACGCTTTCCAATTTGATGATTTCCGATTGCGGTTTTTCGTTTCCTTGTTGCACCGGATTGATGATCAGGATCACCTCCGCTCCTTCGGACTGCCGGCGGCGGATTTCCTCGACGGTTGCCCGCTCTTCCGGGCTCAGAAATTGGTACGAAGCGGTCGGAGAGGACTCGGCGGGCAGATTCGCGTTTTTCAGCGGATTATCCGCGACGGGGCCGTTGACGGACGCCAGCGAAATTCCTGCCGGCGGCGCCTGGGGCGTTTCCGTTGGCGAAGGTGGGATCGTATTACCCAATATCGGAGCTTGGTAAACTACGCTCAATTGGAGTTGATCCAATTGTTTTCGGACGACCGACAGCGGTACGAAATGCCCGTCGTTGGAGTTCGGATCGCCGGTATTGCACACGCCGACCAGACAGCCGTCCGCGGAAAAAAGCCCGCCGCCGCTTCGTCCCTGCGTCGGAGCACCGGAAACCTGGATGTAATTAAACGGATTACGGTAATTTCCCGGCGTGCTGCAACGGTCGAGAGAAATCACGTGATGCTGGCGGATGGTCGGGTCTGCCCCGCCGTCGCAGCCGACGGAAATTAATGTTTGGTTGTTCTGTAGAGTATCTTTTGCCGCAAGCGGAATCGCTCGGATCACCACGTTCTGCGGAACGGTGAACTTGACGAACGCAATGTCGTTTTCCAAATCGTAGTCGACACATACCCCTTGCGTTTTGACGATTCCTTCGTCAAGAAACAACTCCAAATCAACAGGCCCTTTTCCTTGCGAATCCCGAAAAATATGGGCGCAAGTCAAAACGAGCGCATCTCCGTCTCGTGTGTCGATGATCGTTCCGGTCCCGGTTGAAAGCCCGGTCGGGTCGTTCGCCCGAATACGAACCGAAGCGGCGATGTATCGATTTTTCGGCTTGGGAGCGGCTGGAGCGGCCCCTGCGGGCGGAATCGGTTGCGTGTTCTGCGTGTTTTGCGGAGGATTTTGCGAGAAACTCGGAGCTGGAGCAAATGTTGAAACCGGCGAAGCGGGTGAAAGGGTCGGGCCGGACGCGGATTTGAGGAATTCGATCGCTCGGGCGTGCAAATCGAGGATTTTTTCCTCGACGATTTTCGGATCGGCTCCACCGACGAAACGGTCGAACTCCTTGCCGTCCAAGAGCAGGATGAACGTCGGCAAGGACTGGATCTGAAACTTCTGCGCCTGCTGGATATCGATGTCGGCGTCAATATAAGTGATCGGCCAATTCCCTTTTTCCCGGAGGGCGTCGATTCGCGGTTTGATCCCGACGCAGGCTGTGCAGTGCGACGAACCGAAGAACAAAAACTTCATTTCCCCCGCGGAAACCGGTTGGGCTTCTGCGATTACAAGGGCACAAAACAGGAATAAGAGCGTAAAAGTTCGCGTTCCGAACATGAGGGAGCCTCCATTCTCCGTATGATTTTGTCAAAGCGTAAATCCGACATCCTGTCGAAGTAGCCCGATCCTACCAGAAAAGAAAAAATCACGCAAGAGCAAAAAATTCCCCCCTCCGTTAAACTTTCCCTCTTGCTCGTTTCCGGAAATTTGAGGTACCAATTGTTCCGGCTGTGCGTGTCTTGCGCTGGGGACTTGAAACTTTTTTCCACATCCCGCGAATTCTTTGCGTTCTCCAATTTGACATTGCCGAAGATGATCTCGGGGAAATCACCCCGAATGGACTTGGTGTGTGACTTGAGAGTTTGTTTCGATCATTCGGTTTGTGCAGGTCAAACCGACTCTCAAGTCGAAAATAGTGAAAGGATGCACAAATGAGTGGACTTTACGTTGCCTCCAATACGACCGCGCTTGGTGCCCAGATTCAACTGCAACGGAATATGGGTGCGTTGGAAGAAATCATCACGCGGCTCAGTACCGGCTTGAGGATCAATTCCGGGAAAGACGATCCCGCCGGATTGATTGCCAGCGAGCTTCTTAAAAGCGACATCACGGCAACGAAGCAGGCGATCCAGAACACGCAACGTGCCAACAGTGTAATCGCGATCGCCGATTCGGCTCTCGGACAGATCACGACTCTGCTCAACGAGATTCGCGGACTGGTCAACATGTCCGCCAACACCGGTGCCATGACGCCGGACCAGATTCAGGCGAACCAGTTGCAGGTCGACGCCTCGCTCGATTCGATCGACCGTATCTCGAAAACGACGAATTATCAAGGCCAGCTCCTGCTCGACGGTTCGTTCGATTTCACGACCCAAGGGGTCGATCGGACGAAAATTTCGAATCTGCAAATCAACGCCGCGAATTTCGGCCTGGATCCGGCGGTCGATATTTCGATCAAAGTGCTCGAAGACGCGCAGAGAGCGAAGCTGACTTATTCGTACAGTGCCGTCGCGGAGGAAAGTTACGTTGAAATCGGCGGTGTGTACGGAAAGAACGTCTTCAAATTCGAAGCCGGAGAAGGGGTCGATTCCATCGCCAAGCGGATCAACGCCATGTCCGACGCGACCGGCGTGCGCGCCGTCGTCGGGGCGGAAGCGACGCACGGACAGATCATGGTCACCAGTGCCGGAACGAACAACGACATCAACCTGACCGCGCTGACCGCCGGTTCAGCCGCCGGGAATTACGCGATCAAATTCACCGCGGGAAGTTCTGCCGGTACGAACGTCGTGATCACCGAACCGAGCGACGGCAAAACCGGCGTCATCGATTTCCAACTCCAAATGGAACCCTGGAACGCCGCACAGGCCACCGTCGACGAATCGATGCTCGGAGTTTACGAAACGGAATTTTCGCTCGACAGTCAGAAAATCGACATCAAATCGACCGACGGCAAAAAGATTTACTCGATGAATCTCATTGCCGCCGATCCGGGCAACCCGAACATCGGCACGAACAAAGTCGCCGTCGATTTGGATAAAAATGGAATCCTCAACGTCGAGTATGAAGCGACCGCGACGCACAAGGATATCGTCGACGCGATCAATGCGACGTTCCCGGACCTGTTCGCTACGGCAACGGCCGGTGCGACCGCGGTTGCCACCAAAGGAAAAGTCGCCGGTACCGATTTACGTACCAGCAATGCGATTTCCTTTATCGCCAACAATCCGGGCGAAGCGTTGAACAATACGGACATCGTATATGTCAACAATAAACTCGACCCGTTGAATACGGCAAACAGTGTCACCACAGCGCAAGCGGCTTCGACGAAAATCTCACTGGACGGTACGGCAACCTTGACGATTACCGCCAACGAAGACGGGAGTCAATACAACGGCATCACGTTCAAATTCGTCGCGGGAGCGGCGGGTTCGACGGATCCCATCACGGCAAAGCAAGTGGAAAATGTCATTACGATCAATTCCGGGTCCGTGGCGATCGGCGGCATGACTGATGCCAATATCAATGCGGCACTGGCTGCCGCCGGCTTGAAATACACCGTCGCATCGAGTGATCCCACGAAAATCGCGGCCACGACGACGTTGACGTTGGGAACCTATAACGGTACGACCGGAATCACTCCCGCAGCAAACAAGGTTCTTGACGGAAAGGTCGGACTTTCCGCGTCGGAAGTCCCCACCGAAGTCATTGTCGTCACGACGACGAACGAAGTGGTCGGCGTTCAAAGTACCGTCAGTTATAACACCAAGGCGCAGCGGGCTTCGACGACGATGTATGATGGTGCCAACTACCTGACGTTCACCGCCGGAACGGTCGGGACGGCGTTTAACGGCACCGATATCAAAATCGAGAACGACGGCGATAATTACAAAAACGGCAAGGTCGTCGCCAGCTATAACGCGGACAAAGGCGTCCTGCACATCATCGGCGATTTGACGAACGCGACTTATTCCGACATGATTGCCGCCGTGCGCGACGCCACGGAAGGGGCGATCTCGCTTTCCGTCTCGGGAAATCCCGCCGGTGACGTAAAAGTCGCGACCGGAGCTCCACAATCCACGAAGACGCTCGGGGACGCGATCACCGCACTTCCCACCGGGGGATTCACATTCAAGCTCGGCGACCGGAATACGTCGGCGAACGTCGTCGGAACGGGACTTGCCGTCGTCGGCGGCAAAATCGGGACCGAACACGGCGCGATCATCTATAACGCCATCGAAGGCGTCACGACCGCGCAGGACGTTATCGATGATATCAACGCCGATCCCGTCGTCGGTAAGCTCGTCACGGTCGATCGTTTTGCCGACAGTGACGGGACCGGGTTGATTTTCCTGACGGGCGATTATGCCGCCGGTATCACGTCCTTTAATTATTCCGGCGCAATGCAAGGCGGATATGCCGGAACGCAAACGGTCGTCACGGCGAATGATTTGATTGATTATATCAACAACCACGACGTGCTCAAAAACATGTTCTTCGCCGAGAACGCTTTGTACAGCAATGGGTTCGGACTCGTTACGCTTTTCCAGGAAGTCGCGTATTACGGCGACGAGCTGGACGTGATCGCCGAGCGCGCGTTGCAGTTTCTCGGGCCGAAGGATTCGCCGAACATCGAATTTCGCGCAGACGGTAAGAATCAGGAACTGTCGATCGAGTTCATCAACGACCCGGCCGCCAAGGCCGACGCGTATTTGAAACCGGTCAACGCGAACGCCGCGATTTCCATCACCGCGACCGAAGCCGGTTCGAAGTATTCCGACGTGGCCGTGCGGTACGTTCGGCTCGACAACACGTACAAATCCGACGACAATTACGCGACGTTCGAGGAAGGCCCGACCGCCGCGATGGCGTATTGCGACATCAACGTCACCGACAACAACACGAACAACGAAGTCGGCAACTTCATCCTGACCGCGACGAACAAAGGTGACACCTACAACAACACCGATATCATGGTGATGCGGGACAGCTCGCAATCGGAAGCGGCCGTTGCGAAGTATGACGCCAATTTGAAACGGCTCGTCGTCTCGATCAACGATGCGTCCGTGACGCTCCAGCAGGTCATGGCCGCGATCGAAAAGGAGGGGACCTTCACCGCCGATTACGATTATTCGTACAACGCGAATCCGCACAGTGATCCCGGTATGTGCGATTTCTCTCAGCTTTTGGCCAATACGGTCGAAAAGGCGCCGGTCAAAGTTGGAAACACCGGCAACACCGGCGGACACCAGGGGGGAATCGTCACGGTTTACCTCGGCGGAACGGACGATGAGATCACGGCCCAGGCGGCGATCGACGCGATCAACAATTCCGTGCAGACGAAAAGTTACTTCGCCGCCGCGAATTACCCCGGCAGCGACGGGACCGGTCGGCTCGATATTCGTAACGATACGCTCCACACCGTCCCCGGCGACGACGGATGCGCTTCGCCGACGCTCGATTACAAGATGATCACGTCGATGCCCAAGTCGCAGTGCGACGTCGACAATCCCGTCACGATGGTCGTCCATTTGGCGACGGACCAGGACGGACGCTCCATCACGACCGCGCGGGACCTGATCGAATATTTCGAGACTTTGACGCCGGAGCAGACTCGTGGTATCAGCGTGAGCCTGCTCCATCCGCCGGGAGTCGCGAACGTCGCGGATTTCATTTGCGACGAACTGGCCGGTAAAGGAATTCTGCAACCGACCGGTTATATGGACGATTGCGACAACTGGATCAGCAATCCGATCGTGTTCGAAAGCGCGAACACCTATGAAGAGTTCCGCAAACCGGCGGGGCAAGTCGTCGCGGTCAACGGCGATTCCGCATCGTATAGTATCACGGCAAACAAGGAAGGAACCGATTACGAAGGCGTCTCGATCCGCTACCAAAACATCATCGAGCCGGACCAGACTCCTTCGGTGTCCTACGATAAGACGACGAAGATCATCACGGTCAACATCGTCGAAGGCGTCACGACGGCGTCACAGGTCAAGGATATGATCGAAACTTCGGCAAGCACCAAGGGACTGTTCACGATCACGTTGGCCGACGGCAGCGGGAACGGATTGGTCACGGTCAACGACGATTCCGTTTCGCTTTCCGGTGGCGTCGCGACGGTCGGAAGTCCCGGCGGTGCCTGGATGACCGGTGCCATGGACGAAGATCCGAACAAATTGACGCTCGAATCGCTCTACGAAGGATCCAATCAATACGTGACCGTCCGGGTCATGAGCGGAAGTTTCGAGGTGAAGGACACCAACGGAAAAACCGCCGAAGAATCGCACGGCGCCGACATGCAGGCGCAGATGAACGGCGTCAACATGGTCGCCGACGGACGCAACCTGTCGATGCACACCTCGATGCTCGATTTCAGTCTCACGATGAGCGCGTCGACCAAAGCGGGTGATGTCACGAGCTTCAAGATCACCGGTGGAGGTGCCACATTCCAGCTTGGACCGGACGTGGTGACCAACCAGCAGATTCGTATCGGCATTCCGAGCGTGAACACGACGCGGTTGGGGGGTAACAGCGGGTATTTGTACGAGTTGAAGTCCGGCGAGAGCGCCGACCTTTCGACGAGCGAAAGCTGCAAGAAGGCGGACAAGATCGTCCAGGAAGCGATTTCATCGATCACGCTGCTTCGCGGACGACTCGGGGCGTTGCAAAAATGTACGCTCGAACCGAACATGGCGGCATTGGAGGACACGGTCGAACAGATGGCGACGGCGGAAGCGAATATTTCCAACGCCGACTTCGCCGAGGAAAGTTCACGCTTGACCCGGGCACAAATCCTTGTGCAGTCCGGCGTCCAGGTGCTCGGCATCGCGAACCAGATACCACAATACGCCGCGAGTCTTCTCAGCGGCCGATAGAAAGACGATGCCAGGTACGGGGCGTAACAGGACAGCGGAAAAGTCACGCCCCGTTGGGGCTGGATGATTGTAGTGGGCAACTTTCCCCCGGCTTACGCCGGGGGTTATAGACATTGCGTCCTTTCAGGACTTTGTTCGTACGGATTCTCGCCAAATCTTTCGCAAACGCTCCCCGCAAGCTTCGCATGCGGCTCTTTTGTCAAAATTGTTTTGACATTTCCTGAAAAGAAACCTATAGTCTCCGTGAGGGTTTGTTTTTCATGGAAAACCATGACGATTTTGAGGTTTATTATGGCAATTCACAATTCATACGGGTTCAGATACGGAAACGGACATCATTATTCCTCCTCGCAAGGGACAAGCACGACGAGTGCCTATCGCAAAGCTTCGCAAACGACGACGCAGCGCTCCAATTCGCTTTCGAGCTTGGCTCGCTCGGCAAGTTCCAGCGCTTCTGCGGGAACACGCTTGGGAAGCAATTCGACCGCCAGTGCCGGAGCACGACTGACAAGCAAGAGTGGCGATACGTACACGCCGGCTTCCAGCCGTAAGACGACCACCACGGGAACGTACACGGCGGCACGCTCCAAGAGCAACTGCCTGCCGTGTTTGGCCAATACGCGATAAGAATACCGAAAACAAATTACGACCGATTCAGCCAATCGTCCAATTTCAGGGCGGGGATACGAATGAAATCCTTGGTATTATGCGTAATCAACGTCAAATCGTTCGACATCGCCGTCGCGGCGATTTGTAAATCTATCGGATTGAACGAAATTCCTTTGCGTAGCTGCACTCCGCGAATACGTCCTTGAATCCTTGCTTCGTCGGCCCCGAACGGAAGAACGGAAACGATCGATAACAAACCGGCGATTCCAGCCAAGATTCGATCGGGTTGCTCTTTTTTGTAAGCCCAGGCATAAAGTTCCGCCAAGGAAACCGAGGAAAGATGTAATCTTCCACCGTATTGAACGAAACGGGATGCCAAGACAGCGTTTCCGCGAAGAAAGTCGGAGCAAATATTCGTGTCCAGAAGAAAGCTCATTCCTCAACCTCGCGAAACGCGGTGTCCCGCCGTTGTCGGACAATCGTATCAAGATCGTCCCAATCCGATTGTGGCAGATCGGCCAAAGAGCCTGCGCAGCGTCGAATGCGTTCAGTCAATAGATCGTTCGCTTCCTCGGTCGCGATTGTCACCCGAACGGGGAAACCGTCCGGGAGATCAATCGGCGAATCGAGTCTGATCGTACCATCTATGACTATTCCCGTCAGCGTCGTATTCATTAGAACGTATACCGGTTAACCACATTCTCGAACAACTCTTGGCGACCGCTGGTGTTCGGGGTGACTTCGCCTTTTTCGAGCATGTACTTTTCGAGCGACTTGAAGTCGTGCTTGCCGGCTTCGATTTCCGCGCCGACGCCGCTGTCCCACGACGCGTAACGGCTCTTGACCATGTTCGCGATTTCACCGGTCTTCCGCATTTCGGCGGCGACCAGAAGGCCCTTGGCGAACGCGTCCATTCCACCGATGTGCGAGTAGAACAGGTCGAGCGGCTCGAAACTTTCGCGGCGAACCTTCGCGTCGAAATTCAATCCGCCGGTCGTGAAACCGCCGTATTTCATGAGCATGAGCATGATTTTCGTCGTCATGTAGACGTTCGTCGGGAACTGGTCCGTATCCCAGCCGAGAAGTTCGTCGCCGGCGTTCGCGTCAATACTTCCCAGGAACCCTTGCGAACCGGCGTAATCGAGCTCGTGTTCGACGCTGTGTCCGGCCAAGGTCGCATGGTTCGTTTCGATATTCATCTTCACGTACTTTTCCAACCCGTAGGTCCGAAGGAAGTTGATGCACGCCGCCGAATCATAATCGTACTGATGCTTCGTCGGTTCCTTCGGCTTCGGCTCGAAATAGAACTGGCCTTTAAAGCCGATTTCCTTGGCGTAATCGACCGCCATGTGCATGAATTTGCCGAGATGGTCCGCTTCCCGTTTCATGTCGGTGTTCCAGATGCACTGATATCCTTCCCGACCGCCCCAGAAGGTATACCCCTGCCCGCCGAGCCGGAGCGTCACTTCGAGCGCTTTTTTGACTTGGGCGGCCGCGTAGGCGAAAGAGTCGGCGTTGCAACTGGTCGCGGCTCCGTGAACGTAGCGCGGATTACCGAACAGGTTTGCGGTTCCCCAAAGGAGCTTGATGCCGGTCCGTTTCTGCTCCTGTTCGAACACGTCGACGACGGCGTCAAAATTCTTATTCGATTCGGCGAGCGTTTTTCCTTCCGGCGCAATGTCGCGATCGTGGAAACAGTAGTACGGCATCTGCAACTTTTCGCAGAATTCGAAGAAGACGCGAACGCGATTCTGGGCGTTTTCGACGTTGTCGACCGGCCCTTCCCACGGTCGGATCATGGTTCCCGGCCCGAACGGATCGGCGCCGCTTCCCCGCATGGTGTGCCAGTACGCACTACTGAAACGGAAATGATCCTTCATCGCTTTCCCTTCGACTTTTTCGTCGGGATTGTAGTACCGGAATGCGAGCGGATTGGACGACTTCGGACCTTCGTAATTGACTTTGGTAACTTCGGGAAATGCGGACATGTAAATCTCCTTGAGGTGATCGTAAAATCAGGAAGACGAGAACGAACTCGTCGAAACACGCCGGGATTATATCCGAATCGAAATCGTATGACAAGAACGCCCCGTTAATCGACCATTTCCGACGCGTGGTTCAGGCCGTAGAAGATATAATCGATCGCGGCTTCCTGGTCGAGTTTCGTAACGACCTCGATATTGTTCTTCCAGTCGGGAAAGCGGCGTCGGTCGAAAACGGTCGCTCCGCGGCAAATCGTCCCTTCGGTTTCGACGTCGCACGCCATTTCCTTGACGGAGTACCAAGCCGGCTTGGCGACGCAAACATAAGCGAGAAGATCGTGAATATGAACCCCTTCCAAGCCGTAGCATTGGCGGTATGCCCGGAATCCCGGCAGGAGAATGCAGCGTAAAAACGAGCCGAGCCGGGTTCCTTCGGGGGGGAGTTGATCCATCATTCCGAGGTGGAAGAAAATCTGGTTCGTCAAATCGAGTGGAACGAGTGTTTTATGGCAGGACGCCTGAAAAACCTGCTTGGCCGCCTTCGGATCGCAAAACATGTTGAATTCAGCCGCCGGCGTGATGTTGCCGGGCCCGTCGATCGTCCCACCTTGAATGTAGATTCGGTCGATGAGCGTAGGAAGTTCGGCGTCCCGCTGAAAAGCCCGGGCGACGTTCGTCAACGGACCGAGGCATACAACGGAAACCTGCTCCGGATACGCCCGGACCATGTCGCAAATCACCTTTTCCGCCGGATGTTGCGAGCGCAACTCGGCAACCGGAAGAGCGGTTCCGCACAATCCATCGATACCGTGGACGTGTCTGGCATCAACGGGGAGTCCGTTGTCCGGTTCCGTTCCGATTCCGAAACGGGGCAGCCGGGGCGGATCGAGAAACTCAAGCAGCGCCTGAACATTTCTCGCGGCCAACTGCGGTGCGACGTTACCGCCGACCGAAGTGACGGCGAGAACTTCGACATCGGGATCGAACAGCGCGAGACACAGAACCATCGCATCGACGAACCCCGGGTCGATATCGAGAATGATTTTTTTCGGCATATCCGACTGCGGGAGATGGGAATAAAGCGGACAATTAGAATCGAAAGCGCCGACGACAATCCACGACAGCGCCCCTGAATTATTCTCTCAAGCGGAGTGTTTGTCAACAGAGATTCCGTCGTCCGACGCGATTTGGGTTTTGGAGTAGACGAAATGCCGAACGCCCTGAAAACGGCGGGGCCGCGATCTTGTGGCATTTTGACTTTGATGGGTGCAGTCAATCTCCGTTGCGAAGATTTGGACAGGATTTACATGATGAACAGGATGAATGATATTGCGATAATCCTGTTCATCCTCTTTTTTCTTGTTGATCTTCACGAAATACGCGACAAATTGACGCAAAAAATTGTCGGATTTCTGTTCAATTCCAGGCTCAACAGTGTCGAAGTCAGAATGAAATATCGAAAGCCAAGAAAACTCAACTGAATTCATGATGAACAGGATCAAAAATGACCAAATCCTGTCAATCTTGTTGATCCTGTCGAAAATCAAGCGGGAAGTAAGGGAAAAAAGCAGTTGCCCAAAAAATTTTACCGATCCCCTTTGATGTTCTGCTCATTTTGCCCCTTTCGTTGTAACGGACTCTTTGGTAGAATCGTCATACCGAATATTCGGGTTATTCCCGTAAATCAGGATGATTTACCGCACGCCAAAGGGAACTTGCGAGTTTGCCCCGGGGCGAGTGGATTGTTCGAGCAACATGAAGTATTATCCCGGCCCTCTCACCATGAGCAACGAACCGTCGCAGCGAAATATCTTTTCGAATTCCGCTCATTCGGACCACTCGATTTCGGTTCTGATTGATCAGATTTGCGATGAATTCGAGCAGTCGTGGAGAGCGGGACGACCGATCACGATCGAGCAGCAGTTGCGCAAAATTCCACCGGCGGATCGAGCTGCGCTTTTCCGGGAACTGCTCGAAATCGAAATTGAAATCCGGGCGGCTCGGAACGAGGATTTCAACGTCGGCGAATATCTCGAACGGTTCCCCCAGGAAGCGGAGTTGACCGACCTGATTTTCCGTAAAATCGTACGCCGTAAAAAACTCGGCGATTACGAACTGTTGGACGAAATCGGACACGGCGGAATGGGAATCGTCTACCGCGGACGCCAGGTTTTTCTCGATCAGACCGTCGCGGTCAAAGTTCTCTCGCAACACTACCATTCCGATACCCACGTCGTTTCCCGTTTCCGCCGGGAGATGCGGATGATCGGCGGTTTGCATCATCCGAACATCGTCCAAGCCCTCAACGCCGGCGAATCGGGCGGAACGCTCTATCTGGTGATGGAGTATGTCGACGGATACAATTTACAGACGCTTGTCAAGAGGACAGAGGACAGAGGACAGAGGACAGAGGAAAGGGGTTCGGCTTATCATGAAAGCTCGCATTCCACTGATACCGGCCGTCTGCCGTCTGCCGTCTCTTCCCAGTCCTCCCTCCTCTCTCCTCCGTCCTCTTCTTTTCCCGTCGGCGCGGCGGCGGAGGTGATTCGGCAGGCGGCGTTCGGGTTGGAGCACGCTTACGAGCAAGGGCTGGTCCACCGGGACATCAAACCGGCGAACCTGATGATTACGAAAAACGGCGTCGTCAAGATTCTCGACCTCGGCCTGGGCAAATTCCGCGCGGAAAATCGGTTCACCGAGTCCCGGGAAGCCGCGTTGACCCAATTCGGGGCAACGATGGGAACCGTCGATTACATGGCGCCGGAGCAGTGGGAAAACGCGACCGACGTCGATACCCGCGCCGATATTTACAGTCTCGGCTGTACGCTCTTTTTCATGTTGACCGGCAGCGCCCCGTTTGAAACGCAGGGGGCGATGTCGCAAAGGAAAAAATTGCTCGCTCACCTCGAAGGGAGCGTTCCGGACATCAAGGAAATTCGACCTGACTGCCCGGCTGAACTTGCGGATATCCTGAACAAAATGGTCGCCAAAGAGCCGGAAGACCGGTTCCAGACTCCGAACGAACTTTTCCACGCGATTGCTCCGCTTGCGAACTTCAACGATCTGAAATCGGTGATCGCGTCGGTTCCGATTACGTTCGAAGCGGGAACGGAATCGACTCCCGCCTTCCGAACCAGCAACGAAGACACGCTCCACGGCGACGGTTGGACCGGTTGGCGGACTTCGACCGGAAATCGGGGAGCGTATTCCCGTTCCGTCGAGTATCTGCCGAAAACGGAGCATTTCCGACGTTCAAGCAAACTCTCCTTCTGGACCGGGTACAAACCGGCCCTGTTGATCCTGTTGTGTACGCTACTCGGTTTTTTCGTCTTTCGCGGTCTGAACGATCCGAATAGCGAGACAATTTCCCTGGATCCGGTTGCGGCGGAAAATTCCACGAGCGCGGGAACCGGTTCTTCCGACGTTGTCAAATCGGGAGAGTCGTCTCCTCCTTCGAAACCCCCGGATTCCACGGCGCCGCAACAGCCTGCAAACGGTTCGCATAAGCAGGATTTTGACGACGTCGTTTGCGATTTGGTCGAACTTCCCGGCTTGGGCGGACAGTGGTGGTTCGCCGAAATGCCGTGGTATCTGCCGTGTGTCCGCGAAGCGATTCCCGTCGAATTGCAGCCGGGCCGCAACGAACAGGTCGATCTCGGACGGCAGATGTTGAAGAAACTCCAGGAAAATCCTTGGACCTCCTCAATTTCGCTCCCTTACTTGGATCCGAATATTACCAAGGCGCAGGACTACCTTCGCGTCTTGGTCGATTATGTTTCGAAAAAATTCCCTCCGCACAAAAAGGCGTTGATCGAGGGGCTCTACCAATCGTTCGACAAACGCGTGGAAAAAGACGAGATGGTCAATCTCATCCGGCGGCTGCTTACCGATTACGAAACGGCGATTTCGCTGCTTCCCGAAGCCGAACACTCGGCGAGCGATTACCATGCGATCGCGCTGATGCAGCATCGGATCGCGCAGCAATCGAGCGACCCGGCCCTGGCCCAGAAAGCGAAGGAGTCGTACAAAATTGCAATCCAAAAATACACGCAGCAAGCCGCCGATAAGGCCGATTCCGTCGAAGGACAAACCGCCCGGCAACTCCAGATGGTTTGCCTTTCGGATTTCGCGCGACTGTCGTATTGGGCCGACAACGATTTCCCCGCGTTTGAAAAAGAAGCCGCGACGATCCTGGGGATGAAGGATGTCAAAAAATCGGACCTGTTCACGATCGAATTCCTCACGACGTACGGCGATTACTGCACTTCGGCGGGGAAAAACAACGACGCGCTGTTCGAAAAGGCGAACGACATCCTGGTCAAATCGGAAATTTCCGAATCGGATCACCCGCTTCGCGCGTATATTTACGAACGACTTGCGTGGAGTTTGATCGATCAGTGCAAATTCAAGGAAGCGGAAGAGCAGTTCACCAACGCGTTGCGGTTCCGTCAGAACAATCTGGATCGCAGTCACAATCCGTTCGCGGCGATTTTTGTCTACCACGACCAGCACGGTTTAGCGATCTGCAAACGATATCTCGGCGATACCGGGGGAGCGAAAGTTCTTTTCGAGGAAGTCGTGCAAAAAGTCGAAGAGGCTTTGAAGCAAACCGACTTCAAGCAGCCGGCGCAGCAGCGGTATTTCAGTAACTTGAGCGAACGGCTCAGCAACACGTTGGAGCGGTACGGCGACTGCACGCTTTACGGCGGCGCCGCGTCGTTCGGAACGCGCTATTCCAAACTCGCGCCGTCCGACATGAAACAGGCCGCTCAGCTTTACGACCGTTCCCGAACCACGGCGATCAACAAGGCCGTCTGGTACGTGATGAGCTGCAAGCTGGCGATCGTCAAATCGATGAGCGGTTCGCCCGAAGAGGCGAAAGCGGTTCTGGACGAATTGGACACTGAATCGAAAATCGCGTTCGGTGCCGATCAACAGCGTGCGACGATGATGCGACAGGTTGCCGAGATCGTCTACCAATTGAAACTTAGCGAGAAGGAGAAAAAACCGGAAAAAGTCGCCGAAGGACTCGCGTCGTTGCGACGATTCCTGTCGAACTTCGATTCCGAATCGACCGCCGATTTGCGATATCGACGGGAACCGTTGGAAATCCAATTGTTCTGTTCGGAGCTTTTGATTGCTTCGAAATTGGAGTCCGGCAACATTGCCGCGGCGCGAGAAGATATTTCCAGCTTGGAGCCGCTCCTTTTACCGTTTGCGCCGCTGGAAAGCACGCGACCGTTTTTCTACCGGTATTACGACCTCGCGATTCAGTGCTTTGCCAAATCGGAGCAGGACGAAGCGGATCCCGCCTTGGAGGAGCGAGCAATTCTCAATCAGCGCAAGTTCATTGCCCAGTCGCGTTTCTGGCAGCCGAAAAAGCCGGTCGCTCCTCCCGAAGGGGAGCCGGAGAAGGTCGTCGAGGATCCCGGTACGTTTTTCTTTTATTTTTCCCCGCAGGGCGGACTCGCGATTTTCACACCGGGCGACAAAACGAAGCCGACGGAACGGTTCCCGATTCCGTACACGCGGGCGGAAATCAAAGACGCGGCCAGTTCCGGAAAAATGTTGGAATTGCCGCCGAATTTGACGCTTCGCATCAACGACGAGCGATTCGCGGGCCGTAAACCGGTGATTTCCTTTAGCGACATCCCTTGCTGGAACCGCAAAAGTGACGCTCTCTACGACGACGATTGGCCGTTCGACGTGCCGATCCAGTGAATCCGAAGAGCCGGGATGGAGTCGGTACTCCGACGCAATCCCCGGGCCGAATAAATGCTTCGAAATTTTCTTCGCATCGATTGTCGCGGCTGCCTGTTTCCTGTAAACTTGTACGGTTCGGCGTTGAGTAATAACGCACAACGACGACTAAACGCTCGATGATAGAGTACGGCCCTGCCGCCCGGCAATAATGAACATCGCTTTTAACCTTTACGATTTTTTAGATCTCTTTTTCATCATTACCGTACCGGTCGTGATCATGTTCCTCCTGCACCGTTGGTTGGCCAATCGTGGTCGCGGGCGGGACTTCTTGCTCAGAGCGTGGGGAGTGTTCTCCATTATCATTCTGGTCGGGCTCGTTTGCCTCTTTTTGGTCATCCAGTCTCAGCGAGCCTATTGGACCCAATTTTTCGCGGAGATGGCCGGAGCGTATTCCGTCGTGGTTTCCGGTTTGGATCACTGGAAGCTCCAGGTCGGCAACGAAAAGGTTTTTTCAGACTGGTCCGAACCGATTTCGGTCCGTCAGTCGGCCAATACCTCGACATCCCCGCCCGATACGGGGCATGAATATATTGCCGGAACGAAATTGTCCCTGCCGACGGGATTGACCGCCAAGCGTTCGGATCCGAGTCATGTTGAATTGCGTTGGAACGACGTTCCCGGAGCGACGACGTATCGACTGCAATGGTACGCCGGAAAAACCGACAATTCGGAGGGCTCCGAATGGGAAGAAGTTTATTGTGGAGCGGAGCGCCAATGCGAGATTCACGATACGGTTGCGGATCGAACCTATCGAATCCGGGCGGAAAACGGTACTCCCGGCGATGATCCGTCTTACTTGAAATTGCTGCAAGCCTGTGAAGAACCGCGAAAGATCAGCAAATTTCTCGTTAATGTTTATACGATGCGGCCCGCCGAGAACGACTCCGGGGCGTTCGTCGTTTGCATTGCGAGCGATTTCAACGAAAACGGCGTGATCGACCAAAACGAACGGCCCGCTCCGATCGGTGAACTGTATCCAAACACGCCGGTGATGCGTTATGCTTTTACGCAGCAGCGGCCAGTGATCAGCACCGCCATGGTCACGGATAAATGGGGGTCCTGGATTTCCGCGTTCCACCCGCTTTGGAAACCGGACGGAACTTTCGACGGCGTGGTCGGGCTCGACTTCAACGGCGATCTTTGGTGGAAAAGTATTCAACAAGCGAAACTCTGGCCTTACAGTTTTTTCACGATCGTCGTTGCGCTCTTTTTCGGCTGTACGGTTCTCATCGCTCTTCGCGAAAAGTCTCGGGAAGAAGTTCAGGAGTCCGCAACGCAACTTCGGGAAACGGTTGCGAGTCTGACCGAGGCGAAAAAAGCCGCCGAAGTTGCCGTGCGTGCCAAAAGCCATTTTTTGGCCAACATGAGCCATGAAATCCGCACACCCATGAACGCCGTCTTGGGGTTTTCCGATATCATCGGGCGAAAACTGATGCAGCGGTGCTTGCCCGAGGAACGGGAACAATGCCAGGAATCGCTCGACCTGATCGCCCGCAGCGGAAACGATTTGCTCACGATTATCAACGATATTCTCGATTTTTCCAAAGTGGACGCCGAGCAGGTCGAATTGGAGTCGTTGCCGATCGAACTTCCCCGCCTTGTCGCCGATGTTCGGGCAATCATGCAAGACCGATTCGACGCCAAACCGGAGGTCGAGCTGGTCTTTGTCGACGCAGGAACCGCTCCGAAGTGGATTCAAAGCGACCCGACGCGAATGCGGCAAATTCTTGTGAACCTGATCGGCAACGCGGTCAAGTTTACGGAAAAAGGGACCGTTCGCGTACGATACGGCATGAAACCCGGCAATGACGCCCTCACGGAAAAAGTGGATTCGAGCGTCCTGTTCTTCGAGATTTCCGATACGGGAATCGGCATGAACGCGAACCAGATTGCCCGACTTTTTCAACCCTTTTCGCAGGCCGATTCTTCGCTCACGCGACGTTTCGGAGGAACAGGGCTCGGTCTTTCCATCTCGAAGCGGCTTTCCGTGCTGCTTGGCGGCGACATTGTCGTCCAGAGCGTCCCCGGGCAGGGAAGCACGTTTACCTTCACATGCCGTCCGATCGTTTTGAATCGTCTTGACGAAGACGTACAAAACGTCGAACGGAATTCCACGATTTCCGATCTCGCGGCGGCGTCGGCTTTGCCGGACTCGGCGGTCAAGCCGCTGGATCATTGCCGTGTGCTCGTCGTCGAGGACGGTCGGGTCAACCAGATCGTAATTTCCGCACAGCTCCACGAAGTCGGCGCGGACGTCGTTCTCGCGGGCAACGGACAGATTGCTCTGGATTTGATCCATGACAACACCGAAAGGTCTCCTTTCGATGTCGTGTTGATGGATATGCAGATGCCCGTGATGGACGGATACGAAGCGACCCTGCAATTACGACACCGCGGCTACAAACAACCGATCATCGCGATTACGGCGCACGCCCTGAGCGGCGATTGCGAGAAAACGCTCGAAGTCGGTTGTAACGCTTATCTGAGCAAACCGATCGATCGCGATCAACTCATTCAAACGATTCTCCGTTTCGTCAAAACGGAGTGAAAAACGTCTCAGGCTTTTGCCAAAAAGTATTATGCCGGTTTTGTCATCCTGAGGTACTCCGAAGGATCTGGTTTCCATCCGTGTTCGCAACACAATGCGTGCTTGCCGGGTGCACCGGATTCTTCGTTACGTGAGTACACTTCACTCAGAATGACACTATTTTTTACGTCGATATTTCCGGCATTGAATTTTCTGGCGAAGCCTTACACCACATAAATGCGGGCTATGGACAAGGATCTTTTCGCGATTTGGCAAGCGGGAGTCGACGGCGTCGCGCCGGAACGGTTGGTACGTGACGCCGTCGTTTACGACGAAGCCGCGAGAGTGCTTACGGTTCGGGACGAGGTGATCCCACTCGAAAAATTCCGGCGAGCCGTCGTCGTCGGAGCGGGAAAAGCGTCGGGGCGAATGTCGCTCGCTTTGGAGCAACTGCTGCTCCCGATTTTCGGACGGAAACGGCTCTCCGGTTGGGTCAATGTTCCCGACGATTGCGTTTTGCCGACCGAAGCGATTCACCTTCACGGAGCCCGACCGGCCGGGCTCAACGAACCGACTTCGCGCGGCGTCGAAGGGACCCGGGAAATGCTGAAACTGCTTTACGGGCTCGGGCCGGACGACCTGTGTTTTTGTCTGCTTTCCGGCGGCGGAAGCGCTCTACTTCCTGCTCCCGTCGCCGAAATCACGCTTGAGGAAAAATGCGACCTGCCCCGGTTCCTTTCGACTTCCGGCGCAACGATTAACGAATTGAATACGGTCCGAAAACAGCTCAGCGCGATCAAAGGGGGAGGAATCCGGCGACTTTGCGGCGGGAAAACATTGTACACGCTCATTCTCAGCGACGTGCTCGGGGACCCGTTGGACATTATCGCGTCCGGCCCGACCGTGAAAAACACGACCGGCCCGAAAGACGCTTTGTCGGTACTGGATCGCTGGAATTTAGGAAACGATAAAAACGGTCCTTTCGCGGGAATCTACGATTATCTTGTGCAAAAATCGAAACGGGAAAACGGAAACGAACCGGTCGACGATTCGCTCCAGCGAAACATCGTGATCGGTAACAACGCCGTCGCGGTTGACGCCGCGGGAATCGAAGCGGAGCGGCGCGGGTATTCCCACGCAATGGTTTGCGCCCGGGAAAGCGAAGGTCCCGCGGAAGACGTCGGGCGGCATCTGCTGGAAATCGCAAGATCGATGAGCCGGGGAGAACCTAACTGTTTGATCAGCGGCGGAGAACCGACGGTCCGGCTTCCCGATTCAAAAATGCGCGGCAAAGGAGGACGGAATCAACAGTTGATTTTAGCCGTTCTGGTCGAGCTTTTGAAAAATCAAGCAGAAACAGGTCCGCTCCGTTTCGAAATTCTCTCCGGAGGAACCGACGGGGAAGACGGTCCGACCGACGCCGCCGGAGCTTATCTCGACGAAACCGTCGTCCAAAACGCACGACGCCGTTCGGACCTGGACCCGTTGGATTTCCTGCACCGCTGCGATGCGTACCTTTATTTCGAGCAAATCGGCGGCTTGCTGAAAACCGGCCCGACCGGAACGAATGTCTGCGATTTGCGAGTGGTCGTCGTTAAAAACGTGTAACGCCCCTTTGCTGTTACATCCCGTTGCGGCGTGGGCTTACCCCGCGTTTGTACGGTGAAATGCCGAACTCGAATCAAAACCTAAAAGAGAATGCAAACCGGCGATCCGACGTTGAGTGGTTCGCCGATCGGCGTCAATTGGCCGGAATCGGTGTCAATTTGGAATGTCTGGATCGTGTCGGAATCTTGGTTTTCCGCAAGGAGAAAACGACCGTCGGGTGAAATCGCGAAATGTCGCGGCGAACGGCCCCGGGTCGATTCCGATTGGATCAGCGTCAATTGGCCGGAACTCTTATCGACGGCAAACACCGCGATACCGTCGAGTCCACGATTGGAAGCGTACACGAACCGACCCGACGGATGAACGCCAATCTCGGCGGTCGTATTGCCGAGTTTAGCGAGCTTTTCCTTGTCGTCGAGAAGTTCTTTCGGCAATGTCGAAACCGTCTGCCGGATCTCCCAACGTCCCTCACTGTTTTTTTGGACCAGGCAAACGGTGGAATCGAGTTCGTTGACGACGTAAAACCGTTCGGAATCGGTCGGATCGAAATCCAAGTGTCGTGGTCCGCTCCCGCCGGGAGTTGCGAGAAACGGCTGTTCGGACGGCGTCAACTTCGAGGTTGCCGGATCAATCTCGTACATCATGATCCGGTCGATTCCGAGGTCGGGGATCAAAACTTGTGTCGAGCCGGGAACGACGTAAGCACCGTGCGGATGCGGTTCCTTCTGCCGGTTCGGGTTCGGACCGCTTCCGGAATGTTGGATCACGCTCGCGATTTTGCCGAACCGGCCGTCTTTTTCAAGTGAAAGCGATACGATATTCCCGCTCCCATAACACGCGACGACCAGCGAATTCCCTTTTTCGCTTTGGTGGACGCAAAGATGCGTCGGTCCCGTTCCGGGGAGAATCGCTTCGTCGAGTTTGCTCATCTGTTTCATTTTCGGATCGTACGAAAACGCGTAAACCGGCCCTTTGCCCGCGACCCAGGTTTCCCCGACGGCGTAAATCACGTTGTCCGCCGCCCCTTTGACCAAAAACGCCGGGGCGTCACATTCGACCAGCAGCTTCGCCGGCGTCAAAGAGCCGTCCGCCGAATCGAGTTCGGAAACATAAACTCCTTTACCGTGAAACTGTCCCTGCGTATAGGTCCCGATCAAAAAAGGAAATCGAGCCTGCTGGGCAAACGCGACACTGGAAATCAAAAACACCAGAAAACAGGGGAGGATTCGGTTGAGCATGGCGTCAAATAAAAGCAAAAGGAAAGGGGGACAAGTGGTTCGTCAAGTCTGAAACTGAAAGTTGATTGTTTTGGAAAAAATTGACGACAGTCGACAGACGGCAGTGGACAGAAAGGAAATTGCTTCGCAATCTGTTTAATGAAGGTTTTCCTGCCTTCTGCTTTTTTTCGTCTGCCGTCTTTGACGACCATTCAAGTCAACTAATATTTTAACGTTGACTAATTCGTCAAGTCAGAAAAACCGCTTTTTCAGCAAACGTGAGCGAGAATCGTCGGGGCGGAGCGTCGAACGAACGCGAAAATCGAGAAAATCTTTTCCAAAATCCGACCCGAAAACGCCAAAATCCAACCGAATTCGATCCGCGCATGGGAAAAAATCCCCCGGTCCAGCAGCCGTAACAGTTTTCTCAG
The DNA here is from genome assembly GCA_031549565.1 of Thermoguttaceae bacterium. Classification (GTDB taxonomy): domain Bacteria; phylum Planctomycetota; class Planctomycetia; order Pirellulales; family Thermoguttaceae; genus JAVBSX01. Next base: position 2,917 of record JAVBPO010000067.1, on the reverse strand, counting down.
GTTGAAACCCGCCGCACTCCCGATCAAATTCAAGGCGTCACCCTTGTAATCGTGGCCGCGACACCCCTTGTCCACGTTCGCCTCTGACACCGCATTCTTCGTCAGTTTCTCCGCTCCCGATATTGACACCGCCAACGTGTGTCCGTCGTAAGGATTGTCCGACAAGTCCTCTACGTTCACGATCCAATTCCGACTGTTCGTCGACACCGCCGCCTTGTTCCCGAATTCGTACCGAATCCGATCCTTTCCTTTGAGCTGGGAATCGAGCCGGGCTTGGAAGAGCTGGAGCTGCGATTTTTCGGCGGCGGTCGGCTTTGGGGGTTTCATGGCGAGCGGAAAATGCAATATTATTGGACGATACGCTGAGATTTTAGAAAAACGTTGCAAATTAAACCCCGCGAAAACGCGAAAGTTCCCCTGAATTTCAAGGGGTTCAGGTCTTTTTCTGAGCCGACTAAATAGTAATTCATAATTAGTAATTAAAATCACCCTCCCCCGACGAGGGTGACGATTTCAAGGCGGTCGCCGTCGGCGAGCGTGGTTTCCGCGTAGGAGCGGAACGACACCACCTCCTTGTTGCGTTCGACGGCGACGAACTTCCCGGCAAGACCGAGCTGTTCGATCAACTCGGCCAACGTGATCCCGTCGGGAACGGTTCGGGCTTCGCCGTTGAGGGTAATGGTCATAGTCTGGCTTCAGGCTTCAGGCTTCAGGCTTCAGGCTTCAGACTTCAGACTTCAGGGAATAGGTCGAAACGACCTGAAGCCTCCTGAAGCCTAGAGCCTAGAGCCTATAGCCTCTCTAAAGTGACAGGAGATACTCGGTCAAATCGTCGATTTCCTGGTCGGTGAGCGTATCGACGTCGCCGCTGACGTCGCCGTGTTTGCCGACGGCGAAAACGTCGCGCATCTTCACGTAACGTCCGTCATGCAGGTACGGCGCGGTTCGCCAACCTTCGATCAGCGACGGCGTGTCGAACTCCGATTTGCGGTCGAACGACGCTTTCGTTCCGACGTCGTGCAGCTTCATGTCGGTGAAGAGCGGCTCCGGATGACATTCCGTACAGTTGATCCGCTTGCTGTCGAACAATTCCTTGCCGCGTTTGGCCGCTTCGCTCAGTTGCCCGTCGACCAAATACGGACTCGGCAGCGGCTGCATCGACTGCAAGTAAGCGTCGATTTCGTTGCACATCTGCTCGTTCGGGACGGCGAAGAGAATGTAGCGAAAACCGGTCCGAATCCCAATGGACGACGTTTTACGGACCCCTTCCCACATCGCCGGCGGCGTCAAATGCGATTGGAGCAGGCTCTTGGCGTTCTTCGGATTGCCGAGCCCGTCGTTGAGCAGATCCCAGTTCAGCGCGTCGACCCGGCCGTCCGGATGGCAACTGGCGCAGCTTTGCCAAGACTGAAAACAGAGCGACGCGTCGTTCCAATACGCTTCTCCTTTACGAATCACGGACATTTCCTGCTCCGGTCCGAGCGGAATCGTGGTCACTTTCGGCAGCGCCGCGGAAAAATCGACCTTTTTCACGTCGTCGCTGTAATACATGCCGACGTAAACCTTGTCGCCGACGACCGCGAGTCCGCGAGGGGCCTTGCCGTCGAGTTTGATTCGTTTTTTCAAACCGACGAGAAACGCCAAATCGTTCGGGACATCGGAAATCGTCGCCGAGGAATACTTACCCCGATCGTCGTAAGTGCCCGCCGCTTTCGCTTCTTCCTGCGTTTTTGGGAGCGAGAGGAGTTTTTTCATCATGCCTTCGGCATCGACGACGCAAAGTTCGTGGGTTCCCGAGACGGTAATGTAAAGCTGCTTTCCGTCGGCGGAAGTCGCGATTCCCCACGGGTTGGCCGCGCCGAGATCGACGTCGTCAATCAGGACCGTGTTGATATATTTTTTCGTTTGCGCGTCGATGATGCTGAACCCGTTCGTGTTCATCCAGCCGCGTTCGATCTGCGTCGTCGGCATCTGATACCGTGCGAGAATTTCCGTGAGATAAACGTACTTCCCGTCGGGAGAGATGCAAATACCGTGCAACGAAGAACTTCCGTTGGGAAGCCGGATGTTTTCGGCGGCTCCGGTCGCGATGTCGATCGTCGTCACTTCACTGGCAACATCGAACGAATCGGCGGGATCGTTCGGCAGGAAATTGATCACGAACACGGTTTTCCCGTCCAGCGTGATCACACTGCCGCGCGGTTCACGAATCGCTTGGACCGTTTTGGTTTTCTTGAAATCGGGCAGCTCGTAAAACGAAACCGAATTCATGAATCGGCTGCACACAACCAGGATTTTCTCGTCCGGCGTCAGAGACAAGCCGCATGGGGTGTGATCGGCGGGAACCTCTTTCTCGATTTTCCCGCTCGCGAGATTGAGAACCTGAAGCATCCCTTTTTCGGCCCCGGTCGCCAAGTAGAGCAGCTTATCATCGTTGCTCAAAACCATGCTGTTCGGCGAGAAACCGACGGGAATCGTCTGGACAACCTTGTCGTCCGCAGTGCTGAGAACGGAAATATCGTTCGATTCATGGTCGAGGACGTAAACCTTACTTCCATCCTTCGTTGCCGCAAGCTGATAAGGGGACTTATAAGTTTGGGCGGTCGCGGTGTTCAGGAGAATGGCGAGGGCGAAGCCGAGAACGGTCATCAATCGTAACATCGTCTTTATGCGGGTTGAGTGTGATACTGGCAGTCGATCGCAGTCGACGGAAACAGATTCAATTTTCCCACATTATCGAAATTTACCCGGGCGATTTCAAGAGGGCGAATAAAAAAGGGTGCGCGCAAATTTTCCGGGTCGTGAGTTGTCATTCTGAACGAAGTGTACTCACGGAGGGAAGAATCTGGTGCATCCGGCAACACGCATTATGTTGCGAACACGGCTTGAAACCAGATGCTTCGGAATACCTCGGCAT
>JAVBPO010000156.1:0-11700 GCA_031549565.1 Thermoguttaceae bacterium | reverse complement strand
CGGTGATGTTCTGCCATGAAATCGGCTTGGCGTACGTAAGCTGCTCGCCGCTCCGCGTCCCGGTCGCAAGATTCGCCGCCGCCCAGGCCGCGATCAAGGAAGCGAAATGCAAAGCCGCCGGCGGGTGCGGATGTAAGAAGTAGTTCATTACGATTGACTTGAAAAATTAACGAAAACCGTTAAAATTTGGACGACCATCGATTTCGGCGGTCGTCCTTTTTCTTTTGGAGTGGAGCCGACCTATGCAGCGAATCGAAATCGAAAACTTCGGACCGATCAAACACGTCGCGTTCGATATCAAGGTTTAATCAAACTACCCATTTCGCTTGTCTTAAGCTTGTACCTTGTTAGTGCAGAAACATGTCAAAACATGACAAAACCATACAAAACAACGACAAATTAGGCAAGATAGAGGGGCGACAAAAAGACGTGAGAATCGCCAAGAAAACAAGAACACCCTTGAAAATGAAGGCATTTCCAAGGGAGTTTGAAAAGGCGCCGCCCGGATTCGAACCGGGAAATCGCGGATTTGCAATCCGCTGCCTTAGCCGTTTGGCTACGGCGCCGAATACTCAATGAATTTCATCGCCCGTGCATTGTGCGATTCGCGAGGAATCTCCGTGAGGGGTGCACCGACGACCTTCGTAGTTTCAGTATCGTCGAAAACCGCCCGCCTAATCCAGACTTTCCTCAAAAAAACGCAAACCGTTTCAGTTGCTACCGGCTAAGCAATCGTTACTAACGGAAGTCAGTTTACCAGAGTGCCGTTTCTCAAGCCGACCGAAAATGTCCGCGTAGAATACCTGTTTTCACTGAAAAAACAAGGGGCAGCGGCCTCAGAAAACGAAGTTCGTATTGCTTGCATATCAAGTTTTACCACGAGGCGGCGAGATTTTGTCGAGAATCCCGTTGACGAACGCCGTGGATTCTTGGGTTCCGAATTGCCCGGCTAATTCCAAGGCTTCGTGGATTACGACCGCTTTTGGCGTTTTCAGGTAAAGCATCTCGCATACAGCCAGCCGCAAAATGTTCCGATCCGTTGCGTTGAGCCTCGAAACGCTCCAGTTTTTCGCGGTTTCGCCGATCTTCGCATCAATCTGTTCCCGATGAGTCCGATAATCTTCGAGCAGCGTTTGGGCAAAACGCAAAATCTGCTCGTGGTTGGGCAGCTCTTCTTCCAGATATTTTTTGCCGAATCGTTCAAAATACCCGGGATTCAAGTCCTCTTGAAACAGAACTTGAAATGCGACCAGTCTCGCCCGGGTGCGGTTGACATATTGCCCCGGCGTTTTTGCGGTTTCAGCGGTTTCTTGAGCGTCTTTCACGGGGATAAGAGGATAGAGGACATGGAATAGGGGATAGGTGATAGGTGATGAGAACAAAAAAAGGACGATTTCTATATTCTATCCATCATCTATCCTCTATCCTCTATCCTCCAATTAGTGATACTTCAACAGGTCCGAATCGATGTGTGTGATTTTATTCGGATCGTGCGGATAGTACAACGCCCCGATATTTTGGGAAACCAGTTCGACGAACTGATGCTGGAATTGCGGTACACTGGACCGGTCGGTGATACTAATCGGCACTTCCGGCGGATCGACGAACCTCATGGGCTTTTCCGCGATCAAATCATCGTCGTTCATGTCGTAGGTTTTGACCGTTAATCGGGCTTTCCCTTGCATCGTCGACGGATTCTCCTGAATCTGGAACGATTGGAGTTCGATACCGATTACAATATCCGCCTTAAATGCAGCGCCGACTTCCTTGAAATCCTCAAAATTGTGACTGCAATCGTCGAGCCAGTTCTCGACTTTACGGTAATCGACGACCTCGAGTTTTTTGTTCTTCTTCTTGAGGTTTTTGGCGATGTTTTGCGAAACTTTCCGAGTCAGATCGCGCGGAACCGTTTCGCACTGAAATTGGTTCATTGCGAGAGAGCGACAGACGACAACGACACGCTTTTTTCCCTTCAGGAGGACATTGTATTCCGGATCGACATCCGTTCCTTTCAGAAAATACATCAACGTAAACAAACCGCTCTGGCAACTCGCACAGGAGACAAGCAGCAACGCGATCGCCAGGAAAAGAGGGACTCTCCTCAAGGAAGCAGGCGTGATATTCATGGTTCGACTCTCGTTTTCTAGGGACAAGGGCAAGCCGGAAAAAAACCGGTTGCGAAGGATAGCCAAATTTTCAAAGTAAATCAAGAGCGTTTTTTCAGTGTCCCGTGTTTGTCACGTACACCCCTGCCCGGGGCTACAGCTTTGTGCCAAAATATTTGGGATAATCCCAATATACCGGTGTTATTCCTGTAGAAAGCAATCCTGCCGTCTGTCGTCCGCCTCCTGCCGTCCTCCTCCATGAATCACGACGAAAAGCAAGAGATCCTCCAGGAGTTGGTTCAAAGCCGACTTCCTGCGCTGGTGCTTTACGCACGGCAATGGAAAAGCGACGGGGCCGAAGATGTCGTTCAGGACGCATTTTTGAAGCTGTACCAACAGAATCCGTTCCCCGCCGAACCGGTTCCGTGGTTGTTCGCCGTGGTCCGAAACGCGTCGAATAATTGCGTTCGCTCACAAAAGCGGCGAAAACGACGGGAACAGGAGCGGCCGCTGTTCCACTACTCCGACGAACCGGACCGACCCGACGAAAAGGAATTAATCGACGCCCTGCGATCGCTCCCGCAGGAACATCGGGAAATCATCACCGCGAAAATTTGGGGCGGTTTGTCGTTCGAACAGATCGCCGCCGTTTACGGAACGTCCCGCAGCAGCGCCCATCGGCAGTACCACGAAGGTTTATCCCTGCTCAAAACCCGTTTAGCCCGCGAACCGTAGGTTCCGGTGCTCGAAGTACCATGTCCCACGACATTGAATCCCGCCTTAACGCCCTGAAACCGCACCCACACGACGAACTTGCGGGCCGAATACTGTACGAAATCGACCGCCCCGAACCGCGACCGACCCGATTGCCGTACCTATACGGCGGAATCGTCGGAGCACTGCTCGGCGCCGCGGCGATGTATCTGCTGATGTGTACGTTTTCACAACCGCGAATCATCGTCCGGGAGATCGTTCCGGAAGTCGTCGATGAGCTTCCCACCGAATCTCGACCGCTCCCGCAAAAACCGGTCGCGAAACCGTCCCTTGAGGAGCGAGCGGAAATCGCGCTGTTCGGGCTCCGTTTTACGCCGCTCAATCGCGAAACGCTCGACTTGGACGCGATGCTTGCCGAACGGGCCGCTTATGCCCGACGCGCCCGGTCGGCGGTTGCGTCGATTTACACGAAACTCGAAATCGGACGCCGGGAAACGAATTACGAATTCTCGCCGAAAGAATATCGTGAGCTTTTGGAAAAGGAAATGTTACGCTAAACCCGGGACCGCAGGCATCTTGCCTGCCAGTGGGCGATCGGATACCGTTTTGCAGGGTTTCCTTCCGTATCACGTTGCGGGCTGGAAGCCCGCAGACCCAGGTGCAGGCAAGATGCCTGCGGTCCCAGGGAATCCTCTCACTCTATTAATACCATGATGAAAACCATTTATCCTCTCCTCCTTTTCGGCTTGCTCCTTCCGACGCTGGCCGCGCAGGAAACGCCGAAAAAACCGGCTCGGGACTCGTATCGGACCTATACCGAAGCGTGGGGCCGTGATTCCGACACGGTCATAATCCCCAAAGACGTTCGCGGGCAGTATCTGCAACTGACCGTCTCCCCGGCGAAGTTGCCCGATCCGCTGCTCAAATACCGGCTCCGGGTCTTTTCGACCGAGAAGGAATCCGGCAACGCCGCTTACCTGTACTCCGCGGCGCTCGGCGAATTCAACTCGGTGCTCAACCGCACTCAAGACGACATGCTTCGAAGCGAGGAATTTCGAAACATCAACCCCGCTCAGGGTTCCGTGGAATACCGACAGATGCAATTCAAAGCGTTTCCGTTGTATCCCCAATGGCCTTCCGAAGGTTACGTCGAAATCACAGCCGAGGAAGAGGCGAATCTGTACAAATCGCTCGACCGCGTTTGGTTTCTTATGGAGCGTGCGAGCCGGAAAACGTATTACGACTGGAGCGACTCGTTCGAATTCGCGGGAATTGAGACGCTTCTTTCGAATATCCAGGAAATGCGAGTTCTCGCACGATATCTTTCCGGTAAAGCAGACTGGGAAATCCGCAACGGAAAGTACGACGACGCGATCAAAACGATTCGGGTCGGACTGGTTCTCGGCGAACACACCCGGGATTCGAAACCGTTCAACTGCCTCATGACCGGTTTGGTCGGGCTGGCGATCCAGGGAATAATGCAGTCGAAGCTCCACGAACTGGCTTGCCAGCCGGACGCCCCGAACCTGTACGCGGCAATGACACAGTTGGAATTTTCGCCGAGAGCAGTGCTCAACCCGATGGAAGGGGAACGACTTTGGATGTTCCCGCGGCAAGTCTCGCCGGAGATTTATGAAACGATCGACCAAGCGTCCGCCGAAGAGTGTCATACGATCCTGCGTGGTCTGAGCGAAACGTTTTTTGCCGCCGGAACGGATTCGAGCGGTCCGAACGGAACGCTTTTCCAAACGGAGCGTGGAAAACGCTTTTTCGAATCCCTGATCTGCGTGTTTTCCTATCCGTTCGCGAAAGAACGATTACTCGCACAGGGCAAAACGGAAGAACAGATCGACGCTCTTTCGACGTATCAAATCGTAACACCACATCTCCTCGAAGAAATTCAAAGGGAGTACGACAAACTCCAGGTGATTTCCGCGTTGCCGCACGGGGAATCCCACACGGAGATCGTTTTCGACGACTCGAATTTCCGTTTCAGGCCGGAGCCGGTTTCGATTTACCTCGCCCTGTTCCTTCCGGCAACACAGGCGGCTAAATACGCGTACTTCCGCACGGAGCAAAATCTCGACCGTTTGAAAATCGTCGAAGCGATCCGCCTTTACGCCGCTCTGCACGACGGACAGTTGCCCCAATCGCTCGAGGATATCAAAGAGGTTCCCGTCCCGAAAATCGACCCGATGAACGGCAAACCATACCAATACCGCGTCGAAGGGAACGTCGCCATGTTCGAATACGAACAAACCGGCGGCCTGTCGCGGATGGAAATCCGTTTGAAATAAGAAATAAGAAATCAGAGCGGAAAGCGTAAGCGAGCGCAAACAAATTCCTCCCGACTCCTGACTCCAAGCTCCTGACTCCTGACTCCTGACTACTCCCACAACAATGAAACACCTCATACCACTACTGATACTACTGCTTACTCCGGCGGTTTATGCCGACGACCTGCTTCCCAAGCTGCTCGAAGAAGAAACCCTGATGGTCGTTTACGTCGATCTGACGAAAATCGATGCGAAGGAGCTGGTTTTGAACAACCGGCCGATCATCGAGAAACTGTTCGGCGAGACCGGGTTTTATTCGCCGGAAATGCTCGAAGAATTTTTCCCCGACGAAACGCAACGCAAAGCAGTCGAGACCACGCTGCGCGACTGGGACACGATTTCCAGTCTCGTCGTTGGTGCCAAAGCGTTTTTGACCGCGACGTTCGGAATCGAGCGGGCGTATTTCGTGCAAAATCTTCGCGGATTCGAGCTGGGTTACATCGCGCTGCCGAAAACGGCAAGGCTGAACGTCCCGATGCTCAAGTCGATGATCGAATCGAATCCCGAGAACGCAATTAAGATCCGGGAAACCGACGATTTCGTGATTCTCGGCGCGAATTGGCTTCCAAAACAGATTGACGAGGTCACGTTCGGTCCGAAGCGTGTGATACCGCGTCCCGATTTTCTTGACGCCCAAAAGGAAGTCGAGAATTATCCGGTCCAGATTCTCGTCGCGGTGCCCCGATTCGTCAAAAAGGTGCTTAATGACACCAAACCGGTGTTGCCCGAACCGTTGGGCAAGATCGATCTTGCCAAACTCGCCGGCGGGCTGCGGTACAAAGCGGTCGGAATCGATCCGGCGAAACCGGACTTGTACGCCGTCGCACAGGCCGAATCGGAGCTTGCGGCTCAGGAGATTTATTACTCCGGCCAGTCGCTGATCGATATTGGCGTCAAGCAGTGGGAAATCGCCTCCGCCGAAATCGATCAGATTGAGGATCTCAGTCCGGTCGACAAGATCGTTATCGAGCGTTTCAAAGCGTTGATGACGCCGGAGAATATTCAGTACGTCCGCGGTGAGATCATTCCAAAGCCGCAGGGAACTCGGTTCACGGTTCACTGGGACTCGGAAACGGTGCGGAAGGCGGCTGAAAATATGACGCCGCTGTTTACTCCGTTGATCCAAGGGCCGATCCTCGCCAGTCGGCAGGCGGCCAAGCGGATGCAATGTACGAACAACTTGAAAATGCTCGGTTTAGCCGCGCACAATTATCATGACGCCAATGGTGTCTGGCCGCCTCCGTACTCGGTGGACGCCGCAGGAAAGCCGCTGCACAGTTGGCGGGTTCTTGTGCTGCCGTACCTGGAGGAGTCAGCGCTTTACGAAGCGATTCGCAAGGACGAGCCGTGGGACAGCGAGTACAACAAACAGTTCCACGACAAAATGCCCGTCGTGCTCCGTTGCCCGGAATGCAAAGTCGGCGACGCCAAAAGCGGGAGTTCGTATTGCATGGTCGTCGGTGAAGAAACGTTCGGCCAGCCGCCGAAACCGGACGCGAAAAAGTTCACGATCGCCCGGATTACCGACGGCACCTCGAACACGATCATGTTCGTCGAACGCCGGGAACCGGTGAATTGGATGGAGCCGGTCGACATTCCGCAGGAGGTCGCGTATGAAGGGATCAACAAATCGTACGAGGGAATCAGTTCATTCCACAATGGGGGTGTCAACTGCACGTTCTGCGACGGTTCGGTCCGATTCCTAGACGACACCATCGACCTGAAGACGCTCAAAGCACTTCTCACGATCGCCGGCGGGGAAGCCGCACAGTGGTGATCAAAACCCGTTTTCCGCGTACATTTGCCGGGCGTCGTCCGGGCTGAAGCCGCGCCAGGAGGACTCGGCTTCCTGTTTGTCCCGCGGAATGGCACCGCATTCGACCACGACGACGTTCGCGCCGCTTCGGATCGCCTCGGGAATCGGCGGGTGAATGCAGATCGCGTCCACTTCCGGACCGTAAATCAAACGGGTCAAGGCGACCACACGCCGCTGCCGATCTTCTGAAACGCTGCCCAATTCATAAAGCGGCGTTCCCGGAATCGGGACCCTCGCCATGACGCCGCCGAGCCGGATGTCGTAAGGTTTAAGCCGAAACGCCGCGTCGACGATTTCCTCGTCGGTATGTTCCGGTCCGAGCGGTTCGACGAGTGCCGCCATCTTCAAGCCCGCCGCTTGCATTGCCTTGAGCGTCGCGATACGTTCTTTGACGGTCAAGCCGGTATCACAACCTTCCCGCAGGCGGATCGTGTGGTAGACGACCGCGACACCGGCGGACTTGAGCTTTTTGGCGTCTTCGAGCCCGAATTCGCCGGTATTGACGACGATTTCCGTTCCGTCCGGCGTGTGTTTTCGGACTTCGCGAACGAGCGAGCAAATTCGGTCGATCCCGTAATCTTGTGTCGTGCGGAGCGTGATCCAGTCCGGTTTGTGTGCCGCCAGATTTTTGACGTGCCAAAGGATTTCGTCCCGGGTCAACTCGTGCGGCCGGTCGAAAACACCCCACGCGGCACCATGCGAACAGAATTTGCAGTTCCGGCTGCACAGTGCGGAATCGACGCCGATCGCGGTCCAAATCCGGCCTTGACCTTTCCAATAGGCGTGCATCCGCCGGTTCGCTTCGTCGTAAACCCGTTGCAGTTTTTCTCCGGTCAAACGTTCGTCCAGAATAAGAATCGCTTCCTCTGGTGCCAGTAATTCGCCGCTTTCGCAGCGTTGGAGCAGTTGTTGGAACATCGGTCTTATCGGGGAAAGAGATTGGAAAGCGACACCACGGTTTTATCGGCACGAAAGACGCCGTCGAAACCAGCCTCGTAAAACATACGGGCACAGTTGTCGATGGTCAAACCGCGATTACCGGTCGTTTCCGTCAATTCGTCACGGGGGTTCGCACCGGATTCTGCACAGGCGTTGTTCGCTCCCGAAGTCAAACAGATCAAGTTCGGTTCGTGTCCTCCGATGGCTAGAATTTCCGGGTCCGCGAGAGTCGCCAAAGCGACAACCGCAACAATCTGCGCATGCCGCAAAAATGTGATTTGCCCCCGCTCGGCAATCGGGCTGTTCGGTAAATAGACGCGACGCATCGCACCGAATGATTTCGGATTCAAACTCATCCCGAACAATATCTGGTCTGCGAGCTCTTCAGGCGTGTGTTCCGGTCCGATCGGTTCGCAACAAAATCCCCAGCCCAACCCCGCCTCTTGAATATTTTTTACCGTTTGAATTCGAACGTTCGGATCGAGTTTCGTGTCGACACCTTCCCGTAATCGGATGGTGTGATACGCGCTGGAAAGTCCCGCTGCCTTCAGTTCCTTCGCTTGCGTCAACGAAAGATCGCCGACATTCGACGAAAGAATCACGTTCGGCGGTATCACAGCCTTTACGGCGGCAAGCAAATCTAAAAATTCCCCGAAATCGAAATCGTGCATCGACATGAGCCAAAGATTGAACAGTAATCCGTCTTTGGTCAAATCCACGGCTCGGCGAACGACTTCTTCGGTCGAGAGTTTCATCGTCGGAAACGTCGTGTGCCCCGCCCCAAACGCACAGAAAACGCAATCCCCGTCGCAGGGAGCGGTTTCGTATCCGATCTGAGCGGAAAGCACCGCATGATTTCCGAGCCGTTCCCTGGAAATTCGGTTGGCGACCGCCCGAAGAATTCCCGCTTCGAGCGATTGTTCCGGAAATTGGAGTAGAAAAATCATTTCGTCCCGGTTCGGAGCTTTCCGTTCCAAAGCCCGGTCCAAAATTCCTTGAAGTTGTTGCGAGACGCTCATTTCGTAATTTGATGATGAAGTTAATAGTTGACGGATTCGCCGCCGTTTCGAGTGGAAAGAGCCCGCCAAACGTCTTGGGCAATGGTATCGCTGAAAAACTGGACCGACCCGTCTCCCCTCAACGCGTTGACACCGCCGGTGTGACGGCTTCTGGCGGCAAACAGACCGCACGATTGCAGGGCGTTACTGGTGTCGTTCGTGTGTACGTCGAAGTTTTTTGTATTCGGCGTGAAGTAGTGATTGTAAAGCGTACTTCGAAAATATCCGCCGTTCCAACAATAACCGCGAGGCCATATCGTTTGGTCAAGCGGAAAATCCTGGTGATCGTCGTCATGGATCATACGAGCCGGTTGATTGAGATAATGATATTTCGGATTCGCGGTGTCTTTTGTCAAACCGGTCGCATTCGTTCCCAAAATCGATTCCGACATGAATACGGTATTACTCAGCCCGTCGGCGATCGAGCCGGAATTCTGCCGATCCCGCACCATAAACGGGCCGTCGGTATGGTGCGCCGGTCCAAGTGTGCGGGAAACAGACGAATTGGTACTCATCGCTCCGCTTCCCATGCAGACTTTGTAATTCGTCGGGCCGAGGACTGTTTCACCGTAAACCGTCGTCCAGATGTTGGAAGAACGCGTATCGCTCGGGCACATGAACATCGGAACGGGAACACGAAACACTTCGCCGAGATTGTCCGGAAACGGTTCGTTGTACGTTCCATCCGGTTCGAGATTCAAACACGGTTCGTTCACATCGACGCGCTGCGAGATTGCGAGTTGCTCCAAATACGGCGTCAATTGAGCCGGAACCGACCAACTGAAATGAAACTGGGTCGCCCTGGGATCATTGGCGTATTTCGGCGAAACTTTCCCCGGATGCGCCGCTGGAAACTGATCGAACGTACTGAGGAAATTGTGTAACCCGAGCCCGAACTGTTTGAGATTGTTCGTACATTGCATCCGCCGGGCCGCCTCCCGAGCTGCTTGAACGGCGGGAAGAAGCAGCGAGATCAAAATGCCGATAATCGCGATTACGACCAAAAGCTCGACGAGAGTAAAAGCGTTTCGTTTCACGGGAGGAAAATATGAAATATGAAACAATAAAGTATAAATAAGAAATAAAAAATGAAAGTAAGCAGGAAAACAAAGCTGGTGGTATTCGCGACTGTGTTGATAAGCAATTTCTAATTTCTTATTTCAATTCGCTCGCTTACGCTTCCCGCTCTGCTATTTGATACTTTTTGAGCAGTTCGGCGACGAATTGTCCGCATTCGGCGCAGATTTTGAAAGCGTCTTGCTCCTTGGCTTTGAGGGTGCCCTCCATCGTCGTGATGTCATGCTTGATAATATCACGACATTTCACGGAGCCGAATTTTTCTTTGAACGCGTTGCAGAACTCCAGGCAGATCGGGTTGAGCTTCAGTTTCGAATCGGGTGCATCGGTTCCATATTTCAAGCCGAGAACGAGACAGGCACCGCTGACGAATCCACAAATCTCGCCGGAATGCCCGACCCCGCCCCCCATTCCGGAGGCGAGCTTCAAAGCGGTTTTGCGATCCAGACCGTAAGGCTCGCAATAAGCGGCGAGGACGGATTGGCAGCAGTTGTATCCTTGTGAAAATAGATTCAAAACTTCGGGGGCTTGATTGGACATGGTTTTTCACAAAACGAGAGTAAAAAGAGCAATTCACATATAAGACGAAGTCCAGTATAAGAGATTTACAAAGTTTGCCAAGGAGTCCTCGGAAACCTCCTAGTCGAGGCGGATTTTTGTTTTACAATGAGTCGTACTTTTTCAGACGTGACAGAGACTTTTCAGACGTGACAGAGACAGAGCATGATTTGTCTTCTCGTCATTTCGTTGTCGAACCAAATGTACTGTTGAATCCGAACGACACCTCCAAGATATGGATTTTTGAGTGTTCGTAAGATTGTCGATTGTTTCCCGTTATCGTCTCCGCTTCACAACAATGCCATGATCGGATATTTCGGTTCCATCACAAAAAAATCTTTTTCGCCCACGGCTGTCGAGACGGCGCGAGACTGCTGGTCCGGCGAATCGAATGAACGTGATTATCGAATCGAAGGTGCTAACACCTGTACGGCAACTTTAGAACAAAACCGCATAAAACTTTTTCTCCTCGGGATCGTCCGAAGAAACGGGCAATCGTTTCATAAAGATCAAAGTGTCATTCTTGCCGAGATACTTTCCGACTATGAAAAAAGCGGGGCTCTTAGGATTGAAGGGCTGGAGGGGAGTTTTACCGTGGTACTCGTCGATCCGGAAAAAGAACGATTGTTTTTGTACCGCAATATCGTCGGCAGCACTTTCGCATTTTACACCCAGACGGAAAGCGGCCTGTTCTTCGGCAACAATCTCGCTGAAGTTGCCCGAAAAAGCCAAAAAGCACTTCGCGTTGCAGAGGAACAGCTTCCGATTTATTTTTACTATCGATTGGTTCCGGATTCCTACACGCTCTTCAAGGACATTTACCGTATTCATCCTGGTGAAATGCTCCAGTGGCACCGTGGAAAAGTTTCTGTTCAACGAATTCAGACGGTCGCCGATTACCTCGAAGCCAAAACCACCAATGAAAAAGATTCGATAGATCGGTTCGAATCCGTGATGCATGAGGTTTTAAGCGACTGGAATCAATTGGTTCCGAACACGGCCGTTCTTCTTTCCGGCGGCGTAGACAGTACATTGATCCAAGTTCACTGGAATCGCATCTGGCATGAGTTTCATGCGAAGAACGAAAAACCGAAGAG
>JAVBPO010000121.1:0-27785 GCA_031549565.1 Thermoguttaceae bacterium | reverse complement strand
AGGCTTCCAGCCTGCATCTGGGTCGGTAGGCTTCCAGCCTGCCGAGGGTTCGCTACGGGCTGGAAGCCCATAGACCCAGGTGCAGGCAAGATGCCTGCGGTCCCAGGCTGCCTATTTTCACAAGGAAATCTGCCCGCGCCCGACGCGGTTGGCGACGTGTGCGCAACGGGCAAAGTTGCCCTCTTGGGAGGAATGGAGTATACTTCCACTAAGGCTATAGGCTTCAGGATTCAGATTTCAGATTTCAAATGTAGGCACATCCCAGTTATTTTGAAGCCTACAGCCTGAAGCCTTTATGACGTGAGTTGTTTGTGAAACGGGGGAAATGCGATGGACGCTGGAAACGCGACGGAATTCACGATATTACCGACAAAGCCGTTTCACGCAATGGCGAAACCCGCCGGGCCGGGTTGTAACTTGGACTGCGATTATTGTTTCTACCGCGAGAAAACGGCGCTGTACCCTACCGGGAAAAGATTCCGCATGACCGAGGGCGTTCTCGAAGCCTACGTGCGAAACTACATCGCCTCGATTCAGGAACCGAATGAGGTCGCCTTCACTTGGCAAGGCGGCGAGCCGACCCTGATGGGACTCGATTTTTTCCGGAAAGCGGTCGAATTACAACGGCGTTATGGAGCGGGACGCGTCCTCAGCAACAGTTTCCAGACCAACGGGATTCTTCTCGACGACGATTGGTGCCGATTTTTACGCGATCACGGTTTTCTGGTCGGTTTATCGCTGGACGGGCCCGCGGAAATTCACGACGAATATCGGCGCACTCTCGGCGGCGGTCCGAGTCATGAATTGGCCATGCGAGCGCTGCGGTTGCTCCAACATCATGAGGTACAGTACAATATTCTCGCCACCGTGACCCGGCACAGCTCCCGATTTCCCTTGCAGGTGTACGAGTTCCTTCGCGAAGCGGGGACGCGTTTCATGCAGTTTCTGCCCGTGGTCGAACGTCTTCCCGACGGCGAGGATACGGAAAGCGGTCTACGGCTCGGCAGTCCGGGCGAAAAAGACGGACCGAATGATGTGACACCGTGGTCGGTCCGGCCGAAAGAATACGGCTTGTTCCTGACGACGATTTTCGATCGCTGGGTCAAACGCGACGTCGGCGAGACGTTCGTCATGAATGTCGAATGGGCTCTGGCGAACTTCACCGGCAATCCGGGGACCGTCTGCCACCACCAACCGACGTGCGGCCGCTCGGTCATCGTGGAGCACAACGGCGACGTTTATGCGTGCGACCATTATGTTTATCCCCGATACCACCTCGGAAACCTCGTCGACCGGTCTTTGGCGAGCATGGTGGACTCCGAGCACCAAGAGCAATTCGGTCGCGACAAGTACGAAACGCTTTCCGACCGATGCCGCCGCTGTACGGTTTTGAAAGGCTGTTGGGGTGGCTGCCCCAAACACCGCTTTCATCATAATGAAAACTATTTATGCGAGGGATTCCGGCATTTTTTCTCCCACATCGCCCCGTACCTGAAGGTCATGGCGACACTGGTGTCAAGCGGTCGCCCGGCCGGCGACATCGTCGGCGCCGTCGTGATTTCCCGAGCGATGTCATAACAGTAGAGAAATATCCCATGACGCAGATACAGCCGTTTGCCGCAAACGGCCGGATGCGCCCAAGTCGGCCCTTCGCCTCCTTCCGGCAGTGTGAAGCGGCCGACGACCTCGTATTTTTCCGGATTCAGACGGACGAGTCGCATCTGACCACTTTCGCCGAGATAGTAAAGGAGCCCTTCGGCCCAAGTCAAAGAGCCCTTGCCGACGTCGCGGTCGTCGTACATCACTTCGCCGGTCGTCCAGTCGACGCACATGAATGTTCCGCCCCGGTAGGCGTAGGAGGTGCCATAGAGAAAACCGTCGCACAAAATCACTCCGTCGTGCAGGTTGTCGAATTTCTTGTTACGCCAAACTTCTTCCGTGGAAACTTTGTTGCCGTCGATCTTCAGTTTCAACTTCACGGCCCCCTCGCCTCGTGGCGTCGTCGCGTTCGTGATCAGCAGTTCTCCGTCGTGGTAGAGCGGTCGGGTACAGTTGATACCAAAACTCTGTTCGTGCCGGAATGTGAACAACAGCGAGCCCGTGGCCGCGTTGACGCCGAAAATTCCTTTGGCGTAAGTCGTCACGATCATTCGTAAGCCGTCTTGTTCGAAAATGATCGGCGAGGCGTAACTCGTCTTTTCTCCCAACGACGGTGTCATCCAAATCGTTTCGCCCGTTTTTTTGTCGAGTGCGACGAAACTCGCTTTTTTCCCGCCCGGGGAACAATAGAGCCGATCGCCGTCGATTCGAACCGACTCGGCAAGAGCCCAGGTAATGTTCTCCCCCTCGAAATCGGTCAAGATGTTCCGATCCCAAATTTTTCGACCTTTCGCAACATCGAGACAAGCGAGTCGGCCCGTCGACGAAAAATCGTAAACGCAATCGCCGTCGACGGTCGGCGTACTGCGTGCGCCCGGATATTGGCCGGTCCAGACCGGTCCGTTGTCGTATTCCCAAAGCTTTTTACCGTCCAGATCGAAACAGTAAACGAGGGATCGGTCCGCCCGAGTCCCCGACGTGAACAAGCGACCGTTCTGAATCGTTACGGAAGAATACCCGGAAGCGTTTTCACCGATTCCGTCGATCCGCCAAAGTAATTTCGGACCGCCCTCCGGCCAGGATTCGAGCAGACCGGTTTCCGTCGAACGATTCTCACCGTTCGGTCCATGAAACATCGGCCAATCGGCGGCAAGCAGGGGGGAGACGAGCAAAAAATACGAGAGTATAAGAAATCGAATCGGCATCGGTATGACCTCAAATGGAAAAAAACGCGTTCTATACTCCCAAACGACAATAAGTTGACATTCCCAAATTCCACACTGATATAATTGACATACAAAGGCTATTTCTTTCGCTCCGGTGCGCCAACGGTCACGAGGGGCTGATTCTTCAGATCGAACGTTTTCCGCAACGATTCCATGACGTTTTTCGGCGATGCGCCGTAGAAGGCGGTCCCCAAACCGGCCACGGTCACAAAGTGCGAACGCCCGTCGCCGGCTTCGATTCCGACGCCCCCCATTTCTCCGCCCGGACCGATCACGAACGACGTCGGCGATTCCGGCGTCGTCATGCCGAACATCATTCCGTTGCCGTTGAATTTGACGCCCCAGAAAACGTTACTTTCCCGCTGTTGAACGCCGATGGTGTTACCGTTGTCGTAGGCGGCGACCGGCGACGAGATTCCGTTCGAAAAGAGGGCCATACCCTGCGTTGAACGATCCGCCGCGAAATTTTCCGGGTTGTCGAAATTCCAATAATAACCCGCCGGATAACTCGTGATGACGTCGAGTACGGGAATTCCGGCGTACATCGTCAACGTTTTGTACAAATCGTCGCCGAGAAAACAGCCGTAGCGGACCATCGCCGGACCGTTGTTCAGGCAACGAAGTTCGTACTCCATCGATCGTTGCGACACGCCCGTATCGGCAAAACCTTGCCAGTCCGCTTCGCCCGGTTGAGTCATGTCGTAGTCGTCCTTCTCCTTGAGCAACCAATGGAAAACGTGACCGCCCGTCGGTCCGATATCCGCACGGATGAGATTGTTCTCGACGATTTTCATGCCGTTCGCTCCGTCGGAAACCGTCAATTCCTCGGGAAGCGGCTCGCTCGTTTCCAGTCCGCAATAAACGTGAACCGTTGCCGTTTCCCCTTTTTTCAGCGTCGTCGGCAAGACAAACGTGAGCCGCTGGACGTTCGGGGTATCGGTCGCTTCGAGTTGCGCGGGAACGTGACTGAATACGGTAACGTGACCGGGTACATCGCTGGAGTGAATCCCAAACGCTTCGACCGCTTTGTTTCGATATTCCTCGGGAAGGGGAACATCGACCTCAACGGGCAAATTCGTGCGCTCGACGTTGCCGGCTTCGACGGTCACGCCGAACCGCAGCGGCGCCGACTCGTTGATCCACGGCGTGTCTTTGGCCAACGGTCCGGTCATCACTTTGTTCGGTGTCGTGCGACGGGCGTGACTTCCTTCGAGCGAAAGACCGATGTCGGGAATCGTAATGTCCGTGGCACCCTTTTCCAACGAGACGCGAATCTCTCGGACTTTGCCGTCCAACTTGACGAACCAGGCGTCAAGGTCGTCGTATTTGTCCGTGACCCGTTCGAGCATGTACGGTTTACTCTCGGAAATCCAAATCCGAGCGAATTCATCCCGGAGCGATCGATGGGCGTCGCGATTTTTGGCGATGAGTTCTTCGATTTCCCTAAGCGTCTCGATCGCCTGCTTTCGGTTTTCCGGCGAGGAATAATCAAGGAGAGCGATCGCGGCGTATTTTTTCGACGCCTCAAGACCGTCGAGCATTCGGGAACCGATCAATTCCATGCGGCGTGCCCCGAGAAGAAACGAATCAAGCAGCTCCGCGTTGACGGTCGCCTGTCGTTTCGTGGTTTCCAGATCGGCGATCGCCGGTCGGACAAGCTCAAGAATTTTCTTCGCGGATTGTTCGACGATATTTTGCGGCGATTGTGGCGTGAAATCGCGTATCCAAAATCGGGAGTTGTAACCGTAACCGATTTCCGGCAAACTTTGGAGTTGCGACAATAATTCGATGGCGTGGGCGAATTCGTTGCCTTTCACGCCGAACAAAAGGGGGCCGATCCGCCGGCGGAAGTCTTCCGGCTCCGTCGTCGAGGCGTTCCAGGAGCATTCCGCTCCCCAAGCGATCGGGTACCAATTGTAACCGTGAATCGCTTCGCCGTCGTCTTCCCAGGCGGTGTTGATCATTCCGATCGTGCCGTGTTTACAACCGTCGCGGACCATGTTACGGATATTCACCGTCGCTTTTTGGAAGAGCGGCAGCATCACGTTCCAGTTCGAGATACCGGGACAGACGAAGAAATCGTAACCGGAATCGCTGAACGGTTTGATGAACGAGTCGAAATCGGGAAGCGGTTCGTACTCCCAGCACATCGCGACCAGATCCTTCGGCAATTCGGGAATTTTCTCCGGATGCCGAAGAATGATGTCGGACGACATGAGCATTCGTTTATCGTATTTTTTAAGCAGAGCGTGAACCCGCTTGATATGTTGCAGATAAACGCCGTCGACGCCGATTTCGTCCGCCAGTTCCTTGGACGGTCCGCTTTTGGCGAGGTCCGCCGTTTCGTCGCAACAGACGGCAAACATCTCGAACGGCAGGAGGGGGATCACCTCGGAATAGAGATCGTCGAGCAGCGGATAAACCTCTTCCACGGTCGGAGAGAGAATGTAGCCCGCCTCGCCGAGATGTTTGTATTCCGGGACCGCGAGAATTTTTTCGCAATGGGCGAACGACTGTTGGCAGCCGAGAATCGTCAAATGGCGTTTGCCGGCATATTCGACCCATTGGCGGAGTTCTTCCTGCATCAACGAGCCGTCTTTCGGGCTGATTTTGGGATGCTTTTTGAATTCATACTGGTCCTCCATGTAGTAGGTGAACATGTTGTGTTTGAACGAGACGCCGAGATCGCATTCGTCGAAAAGCGACGTCAGCAGCGGACTCGCTCCACGGCTCAGATCGTCCTGGAGGCAGCGATACTTCATCGAAGGCCAATCGCGAATCGTCAGACAAGGGAGACGTCCCTCGTCGGTAAGATTGGCGCGAATCAACTGGCAAAGCGTTTGCGCAGCGTAAAACAACCCGGCGTTTCCTCTCCCCTGGCAGACGATCGTATCAGGTAACACTTTCAGGACATACGCTTCGGCGGGATCGCTGCCCCCTTCGCCTCCTTCGGGTAAATCCGAAGCTGTGACCGGTATCATTCCGTTCGCTTTTCGGAGGAAAATCACCGGCTCAGCGGATTCGTTTCCGGTGAGGACGGTCGGCGTTGCGAAACCGGCTCGTTTCAGTTCTTCGACGAGCAACGGAGCGATGACCTCTTTTTCCTTTGCCGGGACGAGAATTTCCAGCGGTTCTCCCTTGAATGAAAAAGAGCCGTCCGTCGTTTCGATCTGTTTCGGAGAGGGAATCAACCGCCAATCTCCGGTTTTTTGAGCATAAAGCGGAATCGTAGCGAGGAAAAGCAATGCAGCCGCAAGAAGAAAACTTCGGAGCGTGACTCGAAAACGGGTGATGAAATAAAGATACATAAAATCTCTCAAAAAAACTTCGTCGAGCTGGTGTACACCACTCGACACGATCGTCTGTTTGGAGAAGAATTATACCTGTTTTCCGAAGAGGACGATAGAGCCAAAGAAAAATGGACGGGCATCCGGCAAGGGGACCAATGCCGCCCTCTGCGTATGCGGCTCTGACTCGAAAAATCGAATCGAATAAGTGTCCGGCACGGATCACCTCTTGTTAAAACAATCCGATTGTATCGATTGTATGTAATTTTCCGTTTTTCAGGAAATCGCAAACATTCTTGCCTATATCGGTTGAAAGGCCATTTTTCATCGTGCAGTGCCGGTTGGTTAAACTTTGCCGAATAATCCGTGAGTATCGTTTTTTTCGGTCGTTCCAAACGTATCGTTCGTAACACCGCGATTTTGCGATTTCACCCAAGAAAGGTCATATTATACGCTTTGTTCCGGTTCTCGGGACGATACTGATGGTGTCGAAGGGAACGAATGAACCAATCATTCCAACCGACGACTTTCGCTGTTTCTCTTACCTGTCCATTTCCCGCAAGGGAAATGGGCAGGGGCTGTAAGCAATAAAGGGAAAAAGGGTGGAAGGGAAAAAGGGAAGAAGGGCTCTATTTGAAAAAATTAAAAAGTAATCAAACGATTTGACACAATGAGCCCTTCTACCCCTATCCGCTTCCACCTTTTTCCCTCCCCCATAAAACTACCCGTCAATACGATGACCAAACGAGTAAGAAATGCAACGCTGATTCTGCTGCTTGCCGCAATCGGTTCGGCTTCTTCACCGTTGTTCGGGCAAACCGTCAAGGAAGTCCGTCCGCAAAAAGCTGCCGCGCCGCTCGTCAAGGGTAAAAACGTAACCGTTTACCTGGAAGACGCCGAGTTCGGTATTCTGGCGGAAAAATTCCTTTACGATCCCAACGCCCGGCTGGTCGATCTTCAAGACGACAATCGGAAAGCCCAAGTCAAATACCCGGGTCCGATCTCGACCGCTCATTTCGTCGATACGTCTGCCGCACCGCAACAACCAGCGCAGCAGCCGAAGAAAATGATTCCGCGTTCCTTGGGAACAAGCCTGGTTCCCAAGCCGCTGCACGGAAAAAAAACCGCGACCGAAGAACTCTCGTTCGACACGCTCAGTCAAATTCCGTTGACGAAACGAAAAACGATGCCGGAACCGCCGATTCGGTTGGTTTCCGGTTTCCATTCGGTCGACAGTGTCGCGACAGACGAAATTCACCCCATGGAAACGGCTTCGCAACCGCCGTTGCTAACACCCCCACCGACCAACACTTTCCCGATTCCCCATTCTCCACAGAACGCCGAATCGGGAAATTTTTTGCGTTCGAACGATCTGGCGATTCCCGACCCGCTGCTTCTCGGACGGGACCGCCAAGCGAGCGGAAACGTGGAAAATGCCCCGTTTTCGTCGTATGAGATTCCTAATCCGCGATCGGATCTGCTCAAGATGTATTCGCCCGAACCGGCGTATACGCAAACAATTCCGGAGACTCAACACGTGGTACCGCCGGAGATGTTGTACGACGACATTCCTCCGGACTATCCGCCCTCACCGTCGGATCGGACGAGCTCTATTTCATACGTGTTCGACGACCCCTACCCGTCGCCGCAGCCGATTTCGCCCCGAATCGCCGCTTTGGCTCCCTCGCCGATCACGTCCCGACCGGTTTCCGCTCCGGTTTCGGTTCCGACTCCAAGACCGGCTCCGCCCGGATCGGGCTCGAGTCTCGCATGGACCAAAGGGAAATTCACGATCACGCCTTACGGTTACGTGAATCTTTCCGCCGCTTGGGAATCGCAACGAACCGCAGCGGGGGACTATTGCGTCTACGCCCAATCGCCCGAGCTGAATCCCGCGTCGGACCGCAGTGCGTTTTACGTCGATCCGCGTTCGAGCCGGATCGGAACGAGAATCGACGGTCCCGGCTTCGATTGCTGGAGCGAATCGTACAGTCGCGGCGTTTTCGAGATCGATTTCCAGGGTGCGTATCAATCGCGCAACCGTTCCGGCTTTTTGCTTCGCAAAGCGTTCGTCGAAATCGGCGATAAGCGGACGAAATTTCTGTTCGGACAGGATTGGGAAATCGTTGCGCCGCTGTATCCGAACATTTTCAACTATCCGGCCGGAAGCGGCTCCGGCAATATCGGATACCGTCGCGCGATGATCCGGATGGACCACACCGTTCCGTTCGGCTGCGATTCGTCCGGCTTGTTCCAATTCGCGATCTGCGACAACACCGTTCGCGATTATGTTAATAACGCCGCGACCGACCCGCGAATCACGGCGAGCGGTTGGCCGATTCTTCAGGCCCGGTTCGCCTGGGCGTTCGGCGAAAAGACGTTTTCGCACGGCCTGCCCGTCACGATCGGCGTTTCCGGACAGATCGGCGAACAAAAAGGGGATTTCGGGCCCAGTGTTCTCCCGGCCGGTCAGGGGGTCGAGTACGGAAAATCGCTTCCCACCTGGGTGGTGTGCCTGGATTTCGATATTCCCGTCACACAAAAATTGCGACTGCAAGCCGAGATTTACGATGGCGAAAACCTTAGCAATCTCGAAGGGGGGATCATCCAGGGGGTCGACATGGTTCGCCGTGACACTATCCGCTGCCGGGGCGGTTGGGGGGCCGTGATGTATCAATGGACGAAAAAAATGAAAACGAACGTCGGTTACGCGATCGAGGATCCGTACAACCAGGACCTGCTGGGAACGGCCGTCGTCGGAAACGGCGCCTATTACACTGCCAGAACGTACAACCATTCGATTTTCGGCAACGTGATGTATAATTGGACCGAAGCGTTCATGACCGGCGTCGAACTGAGCCAATGGAAAACGAATTGGCAAAAGTACACGCCGAACGTCGGTACGGAATACCAGAAGCCGGGCGAACCGTTCCGAATCGAATTCGTGACGCGGTATACGTTTTAATCGACCGTGATTCCATAGATGCGGCCGTGTTCCTTACAAACGCGGGGCATGCCCCGCCGCTAACGGGTGTTCATGGAAACAGAATTCATTCATCGCATTCGCGAGTCGGTTTCCGACTCATCTCCGTTCGTGCCGCTGGGGATCGGCGATGACGCCGCTTTGCTCGCAACGCGGGGGAATGATACCGTCGTAACCGTCGACATGCTGACCGACGGGGTCGATTTCCTTTTGGAGCAGGCGGATCCGGAGTTGATCGGGCGGAAAGCCTTGGCGGTGAATCTCAGCGATCTGGCGGCCATGGCGGCGATTCCGACCGCGATCGTCGTTGCGGTATCACTGCCTCGAAAGTCGTGCAGAACCGGCGTCGGAACGCTTTCCACGCTCGAACTCGCCGGGAAACTGTTCCATGGAATTCAAACGTTGGCCCGGCGTTATGACGTCGCGATCGCCGGCGGCGACACGAACAGTTGGGACGGCGGACTCGTCCTTGCGATCACGGCGTTCGGAAAACCGACGGATCGTGGAATCACACGCCGTAGCGGCGCGAAGCCGGGTGATCGCATTTTCGTGACCGGGCCGCTCGGAGGAAGTCTCCTGGGGCGTCATTTCACGTTCGAGCCCCGCGTCCGGGAAGCTCTTGCGCTCAATGCGCGATATGAAATCCATAGCGCAATCGATATCAGCGACGGACTCTCGCTCGATCTATCACGTCTTATCGCGGAGAGCAAGTGCGGGGCGATCCTTTGGGAAACGGCGATCCCGATTTCCGACGACGCCTACCGGAGGAACGATTCCATGACACCGCTGGAGCACGCGATTTACGACGGCGAGGATTTCGAGCTTCTTTTCACGGTCTCTCCGGAAACGGCCGAAGCTCTTCTTCGCGATCAGCCGCTGGAAGAGCCCGTTTACGAAATCGGCGAGATTACGCCGGGTGATGCCGCGATACGAATCCTCACGGCGGACGGTGTTATGATCCCACATCAGCCGAGAGGGTATTTGCACTAAAGTTGCCCGGCGGCGTTGATTTGACCGACGTAGAACGAGAAAATCCGGAAGATGAAGAAGATAATGATTCCGGCAACAATAAAAAAGACGAGAAAGAATCCGGCAACGGAGAGCGTTTTCAAACGAAAGACGCATTGTTGAAAATAATCTTTCGAGAGCCGCTCCATCACCTCGGGCAAATTCCCGGACTCGTCGCCGGTTTGAATGTGGAGGATCATCGTCTCGTCGAAATAGCGGCAAGCGAGAAAACCGTCGAACAAGGTGCCGCCCGCTTCGAGTTCGCCGAGCACGACGCCGAGTTTGTCCGTAATCGGTGCGTAAGCCGCCGCGGTAAACGACAGGGCGAGGGCTTCTTTCACGTCCATACCGGTCCGCATCGTCAAATGGATCGCCCAGGTCAATCGTGCCAAAGCGAGCGTTCGGAACACGGGACCGATTTTCGGTACATAATCGACGAGGTGTTGGACGGCGCGTAAATGAAACGTGTTGTTGCGCAAAATCCAGAAAGCGCCGAATCCGAAGCCGCCGACAACGGCGAGAAAAATCAAATACCGGACAAACCCGCCGACTCCGACAAGGCCGAGGCCGAGAATATCCATCTCGCCCGGGAGAAAACCGAGCACGAGAATCACGATCCCGACGACGAACAGGGCGATGACAAGCTCGAACAGCGGCATGATGAGCGACCGGAGGAAATTGCGGCGCAAATCGATCAACTGCGAATAATAATCGGCCAGGTCGAGCAGCGTTTCGCCGAGATGCCCCGACTTTTCGCCGACTTTGACCATCGCGATGAACAGGTCGTTGAGTTGCTCTTTGTGTTCTTCCAGCGATTCGTAAAGGGAGTTTCCCTGGGCGACCGATTCGGCGACATGACGCCAGCACTCCGCCGCGGAATACCCGCCGGTGCGATTGTCCGCCTCCCGCTTGAGCACACGAACGACGTCAAGCCCGGAATTCAGGGAAATCCCGACTCTGTGACACCAGCTTTGAAGTTGATCGTTGGAAAGACGAAACAGCATGGATCCTGTGAAAATGTTTCGACCTGTTTTTTTCAAACCCGGCTGGAAGTATAGCTGTAATCCCTAAGTTTTTCAATACTTGTCCTGTCCGAGTTACGAAATGCGATGCGAGCAAATCTCCGGGGGCTTTCCTGGGACCGCAGGCTTCCAGCCTGCATCTGGGTCGGTAGGCTTCCAGCCTGCCGAGGGTTCGCTACGGGCTGGAAGCCCATAGACCCAGGTGCAGGCAAGATGCCTGCGATCCCAGGTTGCCTATTCCCATAAGGAAATTTGCACGCACCCTTCGAAATGCGAACCACCGGATACGGTTTTCCTCTGGATTTAAATCCGCGAATTTCGTAGGATTGGGCGTTTTAATAGAGGGACGCCGACATCTGCGGTGTTCGGGCAAAACACGTGTGATGGGGGATTTGTCATGTTCGCAGTCTACATCGTATGAAAACATCCGCTTATTTTCGACGATCGCGGCCCGGTGGTGGGGCGGCGTTTTCGCTGTTTCCGTTTTTGGCCGTGCTTATCTGTACGATGGGGGTACTCATCCTGCTTTTGGTGGTCATTTCACGCAATTCCCGTGAAAATGCCGTCGCGGCGGAAATTCCCCTTTCGGAGCGGGGTTTCAACCCAAAATTGATCGGCCTAGACGAAGCGGCAACGGACGACCAAATCACCGAAAAACTCAAAAACGACGCGAATACCTACGACTGGTTGACCCAGGAAATGCTCGTCTCCAAAGACGCAACCCTCGAACAGCTCAACGACGCCCGGGCAAGGGTCGGCGCGATCGAAGACAGTATCAAGAAGCTGGTCAAAGAAGTCGAGCGGCTCCATGAAGCGATGAAGTCGCTGGTCGACAAAAAAACGGATCCGACCGAAGACCTCGCGAAACTGCAAAAACAACTCGACGAGAAACTCAAAATCAAAGAGCAAGCGGAAGCGGAGCTGAAAACACTCCAGGAAAAACACGCCGAACAAAAGCGTTCCTACGCAATCGTTCCTTATCGCGGCCCCAACGGAACGTTTCGGCGACCGATTTACATCGAATGTCGCGCCGACGGCGTCGTGATTCAACCGGAAGGGATCGTCTTACAAGCGGAAGATTTTTTAACGCCGGATCATCGGGATAATCCGATGGAAATGGGGGTCCGAACCGTTCGGCAGTACTTCGTCGAAACGCAACAACTGCAACGGGACACGGAACCGTACCCGCTCTTTCTGGTCCGTCCGAGCGGGATCTACGCTTACGAAGCGGCGCTGCGGTCGCTTGGGTCCTGGAAAGGGGATTTTGGATACGAACTGATCGAAGAAGACTGGAAACTCGAATATCCCTCGCCGAGTGAAGAGCTCAAACAACGTTTGGAGCAACAGGTCAAGATCGCCCGGGCAAGACAGACCGGATACATTCAATCGGAAATCGCCCGCGGCGCGTTAAACGGCGGCGTCAAACGGCTTTATCGAGCCGGTTCCGGCGGCGGACTCGAGCCGATCGGCGTCGCGCCCGGCGGTTCCAACAGTCCGTTGAAAAACGTGTTTGCCGGCGGAGCGGGGCAAAATTCAAACGGCAACCCAAATATCCCCGCGGGAGCCCCGATTGCGCAAACCAGCCCGAACGGCGAAACATCGACGGGACCGGCGGGAAAAGCATCCGGAGAGCGGCTCCCCCCGACCGGCAACACGCCGCCCGGTACGGCGCGGGCCAATCCGAGATACACGTCGCAAGTTCAAGGTTCGACCGAGGAAGGTTCGCTCGAAAAAACCGACGGTCCGAAATCTTCGCAAAGTGACATGAAACTCGGAATGTCGGCAACGTCCGGCGATCCGAGCACGCAGCCGACCGGTCCGGCGGTTCCGTCGCTCACCTTTGAAAAATTGACCCGCGCTACGCAAAAGGAAGGACGGCAAAAGAACTGGGCCCTTAAAAACGTGCAACAATCGGCCCGGCCCGTCGACCGAATCGTTCGGATTCGATGCGAAACGGACCGATACACGATCGTCAAGCAGCCGGGGCTGTATCAGCATAAAGACGTTCCGTTTCGCGGACAATTTTCGGACGGCCCTTCGGATCGGTTGGTCAAAGCGGTGTGGGAATTCATGGACACTTGGGACAGCGCGGGGGAGAATCATTTCTGGCGGCCGTTGCTGAAAGTCCAAGTCGCGCCCGGCGCCGAAACGCTGTTCGAGCAAATGAAAATCGATCTGGCGGATAGCGGACTGGGAATCGAACGATTATGATAAAAAGAAAGAGCCGCATGTGAAGCGAAGCGAAACTTGCGGAACACGTTGACATTTCCCCCCGGATTGCGTCCATGTTTATCCCGTACAGTACCGATGCACCGATCTATTATTGGCCGTACATTACGGTAGCGATGATCGTGATTAATGTGTTGGCTTTCCTCGGCGAGGTCGCTTCTCCCGAGTCGATCACCACCTTTGCGTTGGCGGTCGGGGACGGTTTGCATCCGGTTCAGTGGCTGACGAACAATTTTATGCACGCGTCCCCCATGCACCTGATCGGCAACATGATCTCGCTCTGGGCGTTCGGGTTGGTCGTCGAAGGAAAGTTGGGTCCGTGGAAAACGCTCGGCGTCTACTTGGGAATCGGCGTGATTTACGGCGCGACCGTACAAATCCTGCTGCTCGGACATGAACCGACGTTTTGTCTCGGCGCTTCGGCGATCGTCTTCGGTTATATGGCGATGAGTTTGATTTGGGCCCCGGAAAACCAGATGAACTGTTTTCTCCTGATCTGGTTTCGTCCTTTCTTTTTCGAGCTGCAAATCCAAATGCTGGTCGGCCTTTTTGTTGCGCTGGAGGTTTTCATCCTGTACATGTCCGGCGGGGCGCTTTCGAGCGAATTTTTGCACGTCGTCGGCGCTTTGGTCGGATTCGCGGTCGGAATCGGATTCCTGAAAGCCGGCTGGGTCGACTGCGAACATTGGGACATTTTCTCCGTGTGGGCCGGACGGCACATCATGACCGACAAGGAACGGGCCAAACAGGACGCGGAAAGTGCCGCGGGAAAGAAACGGGCCGCCGAACAGGAGCGGCAAAGACAGGAAAAAGTCGCGAAGCACCTGGACAAAATGCTCGAGGAAATCCGCTTGGCGATCCGCGGCGGCAACCCGCTTCCCGCTTACCTGGTCGCCCGGCGAACGATGCACGAAAATCCCCGCTGGGTGCTTCCCGAACAGGAATTGCTGACACTGATTCAGTCGCTGTACGAAAAAACGCACTTCTCCGAAGCGATCGAAGCGATGCGATTGTACTTGGACCATTATGCCGCCAAAGCCCACCTGGTTCGTATGAAATTGGCGCAAGTTTTCCTGTTGCGCAACCAACCGCGAACCGCCAAAAAGGCGCTCGCCCCGATCAACGCCGAAACCCTCGATACGCCGCAACTGAAATTTTACCGCGGCCTTCTGGCGAAAATCGAAACCCTGGAAACGCAGGATACTTACGAATTGGTCGAAGACGCGTAAATATTTTCAATAATCTCCGCGTCACTGAGACTCCGCGCGCTCATTCTTCGACTTTGCAGTTTTCTTGATCACGATTCCCAAACGCTTGCTTTTTATGGAATATCATGCTAGTATCGGGAAGTGGGTTTTCTGAAATGCCAATCGTGTTATCGATTACGTATTTTATTTTTTTCGTCTATGAATTGAGGAACTGCCATGAAAAAGCAAAACAATGTTAAAATGGGGGGGGGGGGGGTAGACTTTTAGGCTTTACTCTTGTCGAACTATTGGTCGTCATTGCGATCATTGGAATTCTGATCGCGCTTCTTCTCCCTGCCGTTCAAGCCGCCCGCGAAGCGGCCCGCAGAATGCAATGCACCAACCACCTGAAACAACTGGCACTCGCTTGCCATAACCATGTCGATTCGAAACAATATCTTCCGTCTGCCGCCCGGTCGTACGGTCTTTGCGTACAGATGGTCCAGCGTTTTGGGTTTAAACATGCTGATGGTTCACCCAATTACGATGCTGGTGGACGGGGGCGATTCAGCTATCTTTGCGACTTGCTTCCATATGTCGAACAACAGGCAGTCTATGATAAGGTTCTCACTAACGTCACTAATGTAGTCGGCGGATCGGACAATTGTGTGGTTCCTTGGGATGCCGGTTTCACGGATAATGCCGGGCATGCCCAAATTAATTATTTCATGTGCCCTTCTGAAGGGGAATCATTCTCCGACGGGCAGTTGAAAGGCTCGAGTTATCGCTGTAATCGAGGCGACATTTGGGTTGCTTACGAGTGGTGGAATGAAGAGCGTGGTCCGTTTGCCGTTGCTTCCGATTTTAAGTTTGGTTTTGAGGGTGTACCAGATGGCACCTCGAATACGATCCTGTTGAGCGAAGCGACTCTTGGTCAACATGGCTCCGATTCCAGCAAGATCAAAGGCGGTATTGCAGGAAGTGTCGAAAAGCATACCATGGCCGGTCCGCCGAGCTTTTGCGATGCACGCCGTGGCCCCAACGGAACTCTTATCCCGCCGATCGCAACTAATGTCGGATATGATTATCAGGCTTCCGGTCGTCGCTGGGTTGATGCTCAAAGCTTGTTCACTCAGTTTTTTACGGTTTTGCCGCCGAATTCGCCCAGTTGTACGGGATCGACGAATAACGAAGATGCTCCGTTGATTTCTGCGAGCAGTTATCACACCGGTGGTGTGAATGTCGCGCGCGTCGACGGATCCGTTACTTTCGTCTCGGATACGATTGCCGTAACGAATCTTGATAAGCTATTCACGGAAGTAACCGGTTGGCAGCCACCTGCGGGAAAGGATCAACACCATTACAAAGGCCCCGCAATTTGGGGAGTATGGGCAAGTCTCGGTACGCGTAACGGGGGTGAAAGCGTCGCCTTCCCTTAAAGAATTGTTTTTTCATGTTTTTTTAATAGATCGGGTGGTTTATTAAAATCGCCCGATTCGCTTCACATAGGAGTTTTTTATGTTTCGAACCATTGTGTGTTTTCTCGCGATATTTCTGATTTTCACGGTAAGCGGTTGCGGTCCCAAAGGCAAAGGATTAAAAGTTGAATATGTCGACGGAACCGTGACAATGGACGGAGAACCCGTTGCCGAAGCTTCGGTGATTTTCGTTCCCGCTACGGATACTCCCCCCATGGAAACGGCTACTGGCATGACCAATGAAAAGGGGGTTTTTACGTTGACGTCACCGAACGGCAATCCCCAAGCCGGAGCGGTCGCGGGTGAATACAAGGTGTTAATCTCAAAAATTATCGCAAAGTCGCTTACGGAAGGAAAAGAGTATGGAACTTCAACCGGCTATGCTGTTCCTTACACGCAAACCCACCTTTTGCCAGCGGTCTATCGAGATCCAAAAAATACGCCGCTCACGGCGACCGTTAAAAAAGGGAAGAACAAAGGAATGGACTTCGAATTGAAATCGGAGCCGTGATAGGATAAAACGTCTCCGCAAATTTTGTTGACAAGTGCCGGTTTTCACGACGTTGTTTTTACTGTTTTCGGCTTTCGCCGAAATTATGGCGTCATTCCCGCGTTGGTGGGGATGACACACAAAAGGTATAAACTTTTGTGTCAGGGATAGTAATTGTACTGTCTCACTTATTTTGACTTTTTTCACGAATTCCGTTTGAATCCGCTACGAGACTTCAGGTTTCAGATGTCAGCCCATCCTTGTTATTCTGAAGCCTGAAGCCTATAGCCTGTAACCGTTGACCCATTCGAGGTAAACGTCTTTGGGCGGCTTGAAGTCGAGCTTTTCGTAAAGCGACCGTCCCATTTCCGTTGCGTGAAGTTCGACGCGACGAATCTCGAGCCGCTTGGCTTCCTCCATGAGGCGACGCATGATTTCCTTGGCGACGCCTTGCCTGCGAAATTCCGGAGAGGTGTACACATTGAAAACGTAAGCGGTCAAACCGTTGAATAACACGTAGTGCGGAGCGTACCGGCGGATCGCAAGTCCCCCACCACCGACGGATTTTCCCTCCGATTCCGCCAGCCAGTAAATGCACTGTTGCGACGGTATCGCCTCGCGGTAATAGTTTTTCAGGGCTCGGCGTAAATCCATTTCCTGTTCCGACGTCGTTCCGGGCAGATACTCCTGCAAAAACGCGACCCGCTGTTCGACGAGCGTTT
The DNA here is from genome assembly GCA_031549565.1 of Thermoguttaceae bacterium. Taxonomy (GTDB): domain Bacteria; phylum Planctomycetota; class Planctomycetia; order Pirellulales; family Thermoguttaceae; genus JAVBSX01. Next base: position 10,554 of record JAVBPO010000121.1, on the reverse strand, counting down.
CCATGTCCGTTTCGTTTGCCCGTTTGAAAGTGATTGTGGTTTTCATTATCGATTGGCGCTGTTGAGAAATAAAAAACACATCTAAAAACAGTATCGTAGAAGAAGAAAAATTGTGCCACAATACCGGAAGTTGACAAGATGCGTGAAGAAACTTTTCATCGTTTTCCGTCATTTCTGCAATTGTGTTGCCTCGGCACGGGAGACATCTATAACTCCCCCAAAGGAGGAATGGAGTACAAACACAATTCCATCCCCTTAACGGATCGTTACGCAAACGCGGTCTTTGGCGAGTTCTTCGGCGGAAATATCGACTTCCAGGAACGTTTTCAATACGTCGATATGCGTCAGGGAATGCCGGGATAACCGGTGCGTGTGGAAAACCGACCCGCCGCTTCCTTGCGATGCTGCAATGCCCAGCGGGAGCACAATCTGGTCCGCGAGGTATTCACCGACGGGAACGTCCGCCGCCAGATAACGGCGATACTGGTCGACGACGCGACCGGCGACCGTTTCCGCGCTGACGCCGAGTTCGCCGAAACCGGTGAAAAGCTCCGTGACGTTTTGTGACGCCGTTTCCAGCATCACCAGGTTTCCCGGACCGGCCGACTGCCGGACGTGATCGATTTCGATTTGGGGTTCGTCCAGATCGGTCTTTGCGAGCAAGGTGTCACGTTCCCGCTCCGCGACGTGTCCGGGCAGCCGTGCAAACAGGATTTTCGCTCTTTTTTCGACAAATCCGCCTCGGTCCGTCAATTCCAATGCGGAAAGTTTTTTGACGGGTTGAATCCGCACCTGAAACTCCCCGCCTCCCGCCGGATAGAACCCGTACCGGATCAACGTGGCGTCGACGGTCGGACCGAGCCGATTTACGAGCGGCAGGAACGCCTTTTGCAGGAAATCGAGCGGCGGTGCCATCGGATTGTGCGTGCCGCCGGACAGCGTCAACGTCGACGGTTCCTCGGCAAGCAGCAAGGCAGGTAAAACAGTCTGTAGCACCAACGTCGCGCTCCCGGCAGTGCCGACGTTGAACGCATATTCGCCGCCGCGGACTTTACCGGGATGAAACGTCAGGCGAACAGATCCGATTTTGGCATCATCGCAATCCTTGCCGCAGATTTTCGCCGCCGCCCGAACCGCAGTCAGATGTTGTCGCATCAACCCAGGTTTATTGCGGTTCGCTCGGATATGGTCGATCGTAAAAGCCTTGCCCGTCACCAGCGAAAGTGCCAGCGAAGACCGCAAAACCTGCCCGCCGCCTTCGCCTTGTGAGCCGTCGATGTGAATGTGCGTCATTTTGGTGTCAGTGAAAATAAAATCAATCGTCCGCTTGATCCCCGTCTTTGATGACGAACCGCGCTTTGAGTCCAGCGACTTCCGACGCCAGGCCGGCGCCGACCACACTTTTTTTGACTTCGTCGAAATCTTTGTACGCGGCCGGGGCTTCGTCGAGCGGATAGCGGCGGCAGTTTGTCAGGATATCGTCTTCCTCGAACTCGCGGTCGACCGTTTTCTGATTGAGCGTCTTCGAGGCGTTACGACGCCCCATCACCCGGCCCGCGCCGTGGTTGATGCTATAGCAGCTCAAATTCGCCCCCTCTTCGCCGACCATGACCGACGAACCGCCGCACGGATTGCCCGGCAGCAGAATCGGATGTCCCGTGGTCTCAAACGGCGTTCCCTTGAGTGCGTGGTGTCCCGCCGGAAACGCCCGGGTCGCTCCTTTGCGATGGACCATCACGGACTTGTCGTTCCAGTTTTCCCGCCGCGCGATGTTGTGCGAAATGTAGTACACAAAGTTCGCCTTGACGCCGGGAAACACCTCCTCGAACGCTTCGAGCACGAGCGCGTTGATGAGTAAATGGTTGAGCGTCGAGAAATTCGAACCCAGCGCCATGTCGTCCAGATAATCGTTCGCTTCGTGGGATCCTAGCGGAGCGTAAACCAGATCGCGGTCGCCACCCGGGTAGGGCGTTCCCCATTGCTTGAATTTCCGCTGCAATATCTTGAACTGTTCCGTCGCCAGAATATTGCCGAACCCCCGGGAACCGCAGTGCGAAAGGAACGCGACGCAGCCGTCCTTGAGCCCGAACACGTCGGCGCAGTGCTTCGCTTTTTCGGTGTCACCCACGCGAACGATCTCGCATTCGCCGAAATGGTTGCCGCCGCCGTAGGAGCCGAACTGCGTCATTTTCTCGCCGAAATTGCACATGTATTTTTCCTTCACGATTTTGTCGAGCCGCCGGGCGAGGGCGTCACTGGATTTATCGTGTCCGTAATGAATCGCGTCTTCGCAGCGCTGCGTCCACTCAAAGGGAACGCCGAATTTTTCGCAAACGGTTTCGGTTGCGCCTTCGATTACAGCCTGTTTGGCGTCGGCGAAAGGAATGCGTCGGCCTTTGCGGACACTCCGGCTCCCGGCGCCGGGGCCTGTCGGAGTGCGGTCGCAAATCGCGTTGATCAGATCACGGCGCACACGTTTGTCGACGATTTCCTCGGCGGGCAGATCGAATTGCAGCAAGCTCATGGAGCATTTGATATCGACGCCGACCGGGCCGGGATAAATATGTGTCGGCGACACCATAACGCAGCCGATCGGGGCCCCATACCCGCAATGGGCGTCGGGATTGAGGATCACGTCCGTGACACCGGGCCCGCTCCGGGCGTTGAGCGTTTGCTGGAGCGTTTTATGATCGAACGTTACGCAAATCGGTTCGGTCCCGATCACGGTCACCGGCGGACAGGAATCGGAAACAAGTTTGGAAATCGCCGGATTTTCAGTGGGAATCAGTTGCATGGTATTATTATCGTACTTTCCCGTTTAGCCCGAGAACCGCAGGTTCCGGGCATTCGGGTAAATTCAATGTGAAAAGTTTACAATTCGATATTTTCGATCGTTTTGACCCAGTGGTTTTCGGCCGTGACGCCGCTTGCGACTTCGGCGATGAGGTTGAACACCTGGTCGCTGAAACCGCCGACGTTGACGATGTCGGGCCGCTCCTTCGCTTGCGTCGAGCCGTACGGCTGAATGTCGATACAGACCATTTTAGCGTCGGGCGAACGTTGTTTGAAGACGTTCCATTGCCGCATCGTTTCCGTCGCCGGGGAGCCGTTGTACCGACCGTACTGCGGCGAATCGAGCCACGATTCGTTGTCCGAAACGTAAATCACCAAGTCGCCCGTCGCGCTGATCGTGTTCAAGTACCGCATCGGGGCCGAGCAGTTCGTTCCGCCGGCCGGCAGTTTCGCCAGCTTTTCCGCGTTCGTCATGATCGAGTCCCGCGGATTGAGCGACACCAGCGAAACGTTCGACTCGAACGGTACCACGACCGTGTTCGGATTCTTCCGCAATAGCGTCGCCGCGACCAAGGCTGCCACGTCGATGCATCGGACCTTCGAGGTCGAACCTTTCCGCTCGCCCGTGATCGCCGAATGCATCGAACCGGAAACGTCGACGAATACATATGTCTTCCCGTCAATCGTAGGCACATTATTTGTCGCGATTTCCATTGCGTCCTGCAATGCGTTTCGGATACACCGGGGTACGCCGTCGGTTTCGCTTGTGTTCAAGTACGCCGCCAAAAGTTGGTACGGGAACACCTTCGACCGTGCGATTTCCTTTTCGTCCTTGAGTCGCTCGCAAACGGTTTTCGTCACGGCGTCGTCCTGCGACACTATGTTCTTCCAGATTTTCGTGCAGGACCGGGCAAGACGGTCGACGATCCGAGATGATTGCCGTTCTTCCCGCTTCGATTTCCGGACGACTGAGCCGCCGAAGACGCCGTGTCGGGCGAACGTGTTCAAATTCATTCGGGTCGTGTGCCATGACGCTTTCATCGCGATTTGAGCCCACTGCGCGGTCGTCAATTTCATCGACGTAAGCATCTGGAACGGGACATCCGGCAGTGTTTCGGAGAACCCGCCTTCGGACGCGATCCGCTTGAAATCTTCGTATTCCTGAACGAGAAACGGCAGCTTTTCGGCGTCATGGTTTTTCCCGATCATGTACGCGAACAACGCTTCCCGCTGCGGCGTTTGCGGTTTCGGATGAACCATCTTCACGATGTCGACCAGCGACGGCGTGTTCCCGACGGACGCCGAGAAAATTTGCTCGTCGGTTCGTTGTGTAATCCAGTTTCGGACCAATCGTTTCGGCAAGCTGCCGAGGCTTTTCCGTCCGACGATGCCGCTGCGAACGATCTGCACGAAATTCCGCAGCATTTTCCCGTTGTCGATCACGCGGTCGAAAACCTTTTCCAACAGCTCCGGCGATTTCACGGTCAGCACGGCGCAAAGCAACGCCGGCAAATCTTTCATGTATCCCTTTTGCCGGGCGTACAGGGCGGTTTTCGCGAGGAATTCCGGCTCGATTTTTCCGCACAGCGCGAGCACCTTGTCCAACTGCTCCGCAGCGGTCACGTAGAACGTGTTGTTCAAGCAACCGGTCGCGGCGTATTGAGCCAAGGCGTGTTTGGCGCCAAAGGCATACGCTTTCCCGCCGGCTTCGTTCGTGGTGTCGGCTTTTGGCAACAATTTGCCGGGGGGCGTTTGGAATAAGGATTTGTTGGACATGATCGTGAAAATGTGATCGTTTAACCCGCGAACCGAAGGTTCCGGCGTTTCGGTTGATGAAACCACAATGTCCCGGAACCTACGGTTCGCGGGCTAAACGGGGAAATCAAAAACGACGGCGACAAGGATTTGAGAAACGTTTTTCGCGTTCAGCCAATTGAACTACCTGAAGCAGGGCGGGATTCGAACCCGCAACTCGACCTCCCTAAGGTGTAGTTCCCCAAGGCATTCGCCGTCGGAGCAATTCGACAGGAATTCGAATCCTGATTCCCGGCACTCAAGCCGATGTGTTGCCGATTACACCATCGAATTTAATGACGACGACAAGTTTTTGTGAAACGGTTTTACTAAGCTACTCTTCTCTTGCGAAAAGGGCCGGAATCGAACCGGCGACCTCGTGGTTTCCCGCGTGCTCTAACCAATGTAGTTCCACAGGCATTCGTCGTCGGAAGACATTAGTTGCAAACGTCGTGCCAAAAAGTGCGTGTACTTTATAACCCCTTTGTTTTCATAGAGATAAAATTTTCTCTCTAAATCGATTGACAAACCCGTGAATATTTTCTAACATGGATTCGGATATTTTATTCTCCTAATTTATATTTTATTCTAAAATGAATGGTTTCGTTCTTTTCGGTTTTGTCGGTTCGAATCTCGATTATGGTTCGGAGCAGGAACGTTGGCATCTTTGGCGACCGACCGTTGCGCTCGGGATGCACGAAGAGCTTTTGATCCAACGGTTCGAGCTGTTTCATCGTCCTGCGGAGAAGGAGTTGCTCGAAGCCGTAATGCACGATTTCGCGTCCGTGTCGCCGGAAACCGAGATTCGACCGCATGCGATGTCGCTTTCCGATCCGTGGGATTTTGAGGAAGTTTACGGGAAACTGCACGATTTCGTGTCCCATTATTCGTTCCAACCGGAGAAGGAAGAGTATCTCGTCAACATCACGACCGGGACGCATACGGAGCAGATTTGCCTGTTTCTGCTCACCGAATCGCGGCATATTCCGGGCAAGCTGATCCAGGCGTCGCCGCCCCGTCGCAAGCATCGGGACGAAGTCGCGGGAACGTACAAAATCATCGATCTGGACCTGTCGAAATACGACCGGCTCGCGTCCCGATTCGCCCGGGATCGGCAGGAAGCGGCGTCATTTCTCAAGTCGGGAATCGCGACCCGAAACGCCGAATTCAACCGGTTGATCGAGCGGATCGAACGGGTCGTGCTTGCCGGGCCGTCGCCGATCTTGTTGACCGGGGAAACCGGCGTCGGAAAGTCCCGGCTGGCCCGACGGATTTACGAGCTGAAACGGAGCCGCAAAATCCTCGACGGTCCGTTCGTGGAAGTGAATTGTGCAACGCTTCGCGGCGATTCGTCCATGTCGGCCCTGTTCGGACACACCAAAGGGGCGTTCACCGGCGCAGTCGGCGAACGGCCCGGTCTGCTGCGAACGGCTCACGGCGGAATGCTGTTTCTGGACGAAATCGGCGAACTCGGACTCGACGAACAAGCGATGCTTTTGCGGGCGATTGAGGAGAAACGGTTCCTGCCGGTCGGGTCGGATTCCGATGTGTGCAGCGATTTTCAACTGATTGCCGGCACGAATCGTGATTTGGGGGACGAGGTCAAAGCCGGGAATTTCCGCGAGGATTTGTTGGCGAGAATCAACCTGTGGACGTTCCGACTACCGGGTTTGACAAGGCGCCGGGAAGATATCGAACCGAATCTTGAGTTTGAATTGCAGCAGTACACGGATCGGACCGGGAACAAGATTACGTTCAACAAGGAAGCGAGAAAACGGATTCTCGATTTCGCGACTTCCCCGGCGGCGGTTTGGAAAGCGAATTTTAGGGACCTGAACGCCGCGATCGTCCGGATGTCCACACTTTCGCAAGGGGGCCGGATTTCCCGGGAAATCGTCGAGGAGGAAATCGAGCGGCTGGTCGAACTTTGGAGCGACACCACAAAAGAAAGCCGCACGGAATCGCGGCTGCTCGAATCGATTCTCGGGATGGAAAAACTGGAAACGCTCGACCGGTTCGATTTGCCGCAGCTTGCCGAAACGCTCCGGGTCTGCCGCGAATCGGCTTCCCTGTCCGAAGCGGGCCGGAGGCTGTTTAACGTGTCCCGGACCGAAAAGAAAACAAACAACGACGCCGATCGACTCCGGAAATACCTCGCGAAATTCGGGCTCGATTGGGATGGTATCAAAACGAAATCCTGCGAGGAAAAATGAAAGCCGAAACCCTTGAACTGGCGTTTCGACGAACTTCTTCGACCATCCATTCCCGGAGGATTTCGTCGTCGCGGAACACTTTGACGAGGCAGTCCGCCGTTTCGAGACGGTATCGTCAAACACCTCAAAGACAAAGGACTCGATGTCGTCGAGATCGGTTCGACGACCGCGAAATGGCTCGCCTTCCCGGCTTGTCAATAATCCGAGGTCACAAGGGATAAACCGGGATCGGAAAAAACGCGACATGTACGAATATTTAGCGCGATTTTCCAACCTGTCGTATGCCCGAATGCCTGATGTTTACGATTCCTTAGCGATTTTCAGAGGCGCCCTTATAGCATTTTCGACATCTGTTGGAGTGTTGCGGAAATGTTTCCGAGCGGAACGAGTCGTTCGGCGCCGCCGCGGGCGAACGCGTCTTTCGGCATTCCGAATACGACGCAGGTCGCTTCATCTTGGGCGATACACTTGGCACCGGCGTCGCGCATCGCTTTCATACCGCCGGCTCCATCGGCGCCCATACCGGTGAGCATCGCGCCGATCGCCTTCGGGCCGACGACTTTCGCGACGGAATTCATCATCACTTCGACCGAAGGCCGATGTCCGCAACACAAAGGGCCGTCGAACAATTTAACCCGCCAGCCGGACCCGAATTTCACGACTTCCATCTGCTGTCCTCCGGCGGCGATCAGAACGCGACCGTCGACGATCTGGTCGCCGTCTTCCGCTTCCTTCACCGCGACCTGTGCGAGGCCGTTGAGACGGTCGGCGAACATTTTCGTAAACCCGGCCGGCATGTGCTGCACGACGACCGTTCCGATCCAGCTTCGGGGAAACCCGCAGATCACTTCCCGCAGCGCTTCCGTTCCGCCGGTCGAGGCGCCGATCGCGCAGATTTTCGTGGAAAGCGCCGCTCCGACCGCCTTGGCACCGATTGTACCCGCCGCTCCGCCAATCGGAACCTGTCGATGTTTCCAATGCGAAACATTCGCGGTCGACGCGATTTTGACTTTCGTGCAAAGCTCGTCCATCATTTGAGCCAACGCGTTCGGGTTCGATTGCGGCTTGGCGACGAAATCGACCGCACCGGCGGCCATGGCGTCGAGCGTAATTTTTTGGCCGCGCTCAGTCAAGCTGCTGACCATGACGACCGGGATCGGATACTGCGGCATCAGCTTTTGCAGGAATTCGACGCCGTTCATTTTCGGCATTTCGACGTCGAGCGTCAGAACGTCCGGACGGACCTTGACGATCAGGTCCCGCGCCGCGTAAGGATCTCCGGCGGTTCCCACGACTTCGATGTTCGGGTCTTTCTTCATCCCTTCCACGAGAATCTGCCGAACCAGAGCCGAATCGTCGACAATTAAAACGCGAACAACTTTTGCCATGATAAATACGAATAAAGGTGGAAGGGTGGAGGGTTGAAGGTCGGAAGGGGATAAGGGGGGAAGGTTATATCGATTTCTTCCCTTCAACCCTTCTCCCCTTATACCCTTCCACCTCACTCCTGTAACAATATACCCAACGGCGCCCCAAATGGAATAGTGTTATTCTTCTTTCCTATAAACGGCGGGTTTGACGTATTTCCACTTGGTCTGGTCGCGGCCTAGGGTTTCGGAGTGTCCGATGAGCAAGTACCCGCCGTTGACCGTGTGATTATACATTCGGTTGACCAGTTCGATTTTCGTTTCCGTATCGAAATAGATCATTACGTTTCTGCACCAGATGCAATCGAATGGTTTTTTGAACGGGAGCGTTTTGTTCATCAGGTTGAAGCGTCGGATCACCGCTTCTTTTCGCACCTTGTCGACAACCGCCCAACCGTCGGCTTCCTTTTTGAAGTATTTTTGAAGAATCGCCTGCGGAACTCCCTGGAGCCGCGTTTGCTCGTAAACGGCTTTTTTCGCTTGAACGAGCGCCTTTTCGGAAATATCGGTGCAAAGCAATCCGGCGTTCCATTGGGAATAATTGGCGCCGAAATACTCCAGCATCGTGATAATGATCGTGTACGGCTCTTCACCGCTGGACGCCGCGGCACACCAGATTCGAAGATCGTTGCTGTTCTTCGCACTATGCCGCTGGGTCATTTCGGGTAAAATCGTCTGCGTGAAAAACGTGAAATGGTCCGATTCCCGAAAGAAAAAGGTATGATTCGTCGTAATCTGGTTCGCCAACTCGCTGATCGCTTTGTCCGATTTGTCCGCAACAAGTGTGTCGTAATACTGTTTAAAATTCTGATATCCCCGTTCGCGAAGAATTTTTTGCAAACGGCTGACGACGAGATTTTTTTTCTGGTCGGAAAGCGTGATTCCGAAACGGCTGTAGACCAGATCGCGGATCGCGACGAATTCCTGATGGGAAATCGGCATCATTTCGCCGTGAATTTCAACATTTGGCATCGTGTTTTCGAGTTTCGCGGGCGTATTCCCGCTTTGAGGGTGTAATTTGAGATTCCCGGCTGTCGGTCGATTTTTTATTGCGGACGATATTTCTGCAATAAAATTTCAATAATCCTTATGTGTTCGGTCAGAATTGGCCGTAAAATTCCTGAAGCCTACTGCCTTTTTTCTAGTATAGCATAGAATGTCGACCCGAAATTATCTTCTTTCCGTTCGGGGATTCACGGTGCTGGGTTGGAGCTGTATTTGGGTCATTCTCTCGACTTTTCCCGTCTATCCGGCAACGGTCGAGCAGCTCGTTCGGCAACTTGACTCCCCGATTCTCCGGGAGCGGGAAGCGGCGCAGCAGTCGCTTTTCGAACTCGGCTCCGGGATCGCGGCGGATCTGCCGGGTGATTCCGACGTTTCGACAGAAGTCGCCGTGCGGCTGAAAAATCTCCGTCGCCAGTTTTTGGTTCAAGCCGTCGATCAAGGTCTCAGCGGCTTCTGTTTTACGATGAACTCATTGAATTATCAAGAGGATCGAAAACAAACAGTCGCGAAAATCGACGTCGATTGGTCGAAATCGCTGGACACGATCCGGCCCATTCGGTTGAGATTTCCACTGGATGCCGTCGGGTTGACGGGCGTTTACGACATTCCGGTCGCTCCGGACCAAACGAAAGCGGAGCTCCGTTTTCCCTTGGGCCGAATTTCCACGGATCGAAAATTCGTCCTCAACGGTCGTTGCGAGGTCCTTTTCGCGGCAGGAGTCCAGGACTTTACATTTTCTCTGGCCGATAATACCGGGAATCTTGTTCGCCGGGAAAACGCCGTCGTTTCGATTCGGGAAATCGTGTTCGAGCCGCGATCGGGCAAACTTAATCTGCGATTCCTGATCGAATTCGACGAAGCGCTCGATGCGATGCAGTCGCATCAAATCTGGGTCGAATCCAACCCGGCTTTTCTCGTGAACGAAAACGGTGAAAAACTCAACGCGGTCGGTCCGCCCCGGCAGATTAAAAAAACCGGGAACCGTTTCGACGGAATCCTCTCTTTTCGGGTTCCCAAAGGCGTGAAGCTCGAGTCTCTTCGATTTGTCTACCGAACTCCGACGACGATCGCCGAGAAAACGGTCGAATTTCAGTGTGAAGAGTAAACCGCCCACGTATTGGGTTTCTTTCGAATCAGAGCCGCGCACGAAGTAAGCGGTGTTCGAGGGGTGCGCGCAAATTTCCTTGTCTGTTTGGGCAAAATAGGGGTGTCATGTCATGCCGAGGTATTCCGAAGCATCTGGTTTCAAGCCGTGTTCGCAACATAATGCGTGTTGCCGGATGCACCAGATTCTTCCCTCCGTGAGTACACTTCGTTCAGAA
>JAVBPO010000030.1:0-3086 GCA_031549565.1 Thermoguttaceae bacterium | reverse complement strand
CGCACTCTGGAATTTTTTGGCGTCTTCCAAAAACGGCTGATATTTGGGAACGACTTGATTATTGGTGCCGACCAAGTATTCCGGAAAATGCCCGATGGTATTCGCGCCTTTCGCGATTTCGGCGACGGTTTGACCGCCCCGCGTGGAACCGCCTTTCGTGATCGACCACATCACGACCGGATTGATCGAGCAGTAAATCATTGACGCTCCACGAGCGATCATTTGAAGCGTGGTGCTGCAATGTCCGAACCCATCGCCATGCCCGGAACAGGAGCCCAGCCCGCCTTGGGAGAAGTACAAACGGTCGGATTTCTTCATCTCCTTCGGAAGATGATTCAAGACTTGCCACGGAAGCGTACAGGTAATCCGTTCGTTGCGCAAACGATTGCACTCTTCGATTTGCTGTTTCCGCCACGTTTTGAACGCTTCGCCGTACTTGAGAACCGGCATGTCGCCGGACTCCCAAAGAGTACTGAATTCGACGGACGCACTTTCGAGTTCGCTGAAAACTTCCTCCGCATAATCGTCGAGCGGAATACAGCCGTTCAAAACGCAGCCGTCTTCGATAATAGGTGACGCCTCGCGACGCTTCTGTTGCGTATAGGTCAATGGTATCAGTTGCATAAAACGTTTCATCGGCGACCTCCGTAAATGATTTGCGGCTGTTGGATTTGACACGCTCGCCCGGTCGGATCGGGACAATAGGCTTGATTCACCATCGGTTTTTTCTCGTTCGTCGGAACGGCTTGCACGGTGACACCGGTTTTCAGGCCGTCGGCGATTTCCTTGAAAATCGCGCCGAGTTCCCAAATATCCCGATTGCCGCTGAACCTTTCGTTGATCTTCTCGGACAGTTTGTCCAAGAAATCTTTCCAGATGTCGAGCTTGATTTTCGTCTGTGTGTTGGTTCGGATCGCGGAAAACGCCGCCTCCGGTGATTTGATCGAACCACGTTCGATTCCCAGTGCGGCGGATTCATAACATGACGCCAGTACGGAACATTGCGACTTTCCCGCTTCCGGTATGTTCTGCCGAACCCAATCGGACAGCGTCGTGGGTTCCGGCTGTGGTTCCGGTCCGGGTTTGGGCGTCGGACCGGGACCGGGATTCGGACCCGGTGTCGGTTCCGGTGTCAAACCGTACTCGCAAACGTGTTGCAGTATCCTCGGTTTCCCCTCTTCAATGACGGCGGCAATGATGGTATACTTTGCTGAAACATTGGAGGAAAAAGTGAGCGCCGAACCTGCGGTGTCAATATAAAAGATCGCCGGAGGTTCCTTGTCGATTTGTCGAACGACCGTCCAGTCCGCTCGCGTTTTCGGATCATTGAGCTTGAAAACGCAGAGTTCGCCGGTTTCGGCGACTATTGGGCCCGTAATAAATTCGCCCTCGGAAACCGACGGTTTCGGCGTTGTCGTTTCGCTAATCGTGTTCGATTCGACTTTGGAAAACAGATCAAACGACGGTTTCGTTCCGAAATAATCGTCGAACGTTTTGCTGGCACCGATTCCGGCAAGCCATGTCAGTATGGCAAGCAGAAAAAATGTCAAAAAGATTTGTAATTTGTTTTTCATGGTTTACTTGGAAAATCGTTGTTGAAGCAAGAACAGAATCAACCCGATGGCGGCATGGACCAGCGCCGGACAGCCCGGCGAAATATCCTTCGCGACGTCGTTGACGACGTTGAGGTTTTCGGTATACGCCTGAGATTCCGGGACCAAAACGCCATCTTTGAATAGGCCGCCGTCCCGCACGAGCAGCGCCATCGCGTGAACGGCATTCCAGCTTCGCTCGTTGTCAACGATTCGCAAAGCCGCAATCGTAATGGCGTCGTCGATAGTCGTTTTCGTCGCAAGGGCGAGCGTGGAAGCGTCCAGCAAAAGCGGCTTGATCCATTTTTTCAGTCGCGGCGAATCGTCCAGTCCCGGAAACGAGTTCCACGCCGTAACGACGCTGCTGATGATATCGCCGTACTTGAAGACGATTCCGACACCGCTGATAATATTCTTCAGTTTTTCAAACATGTATTTTCTCCATATCGAGTAATAGAATGAGCGGTTCCACCCTGCTGATTTGGGCCTCTGCAACAGCAACCGCAAAGCTCTGGTAATGGCCGGTTATGACATCATCATGTACTTCACGGTCAACACGCTCGTGAAAGTCCGATTGCTCGTCAAATGTTCCGGAATGTAAATCGGATCGTTGGTGATCCCGGCAAACGTCGCTTCCGGAAATTTTTCCAAGGTTTTTTCCTGAAGGAATTCCGATATCTCGTCGACGAGTTCACCGAGACAATCGACCGCTTCTTCCGGCGTCATTTTTCCAATTCGTTGCATGATTCCGATATCGATACTGGCGGTGTATTTCATCGAAGAGCGTGAAATCCGGTCGATTTCCAGCGATTTCGGGACCACGACGACTCGCAGAACATCGAGTTCGGCAAGTTCAAAACCGGGTTTGACCGAATAAACCGCGTCGAATGCGACCGATAAATCATGCAGGTTCAATGCGTCGGCGACCGCCTGAGTGATTTTTGCGATAATACTCATATCTGCTTGGTGTGAATGCGTCTTGTGATACCGTGTGGATCGCACCAGCGCCAACATTCGTCGCCGAGTTCCAAAACTTCATGAACGATGTCTTTGTAGACGATCCGGTGTCCGACTCTTGGAATAAGCCCCAATTCGTCGTGAGCAATCAGAAAATCAACAGAGTGAGCGGCGATTTTGAAACCGTAATCGTCGGTGATTTCGTATTTCGTGCGACCCAAAACGGCATTGACTTCAAAAGAATCGTCTCCGACCTGATAGACGACCTTGGAGGAAACATGCATTTTCTGCTTCCCCGAAAGCCATTTGAGTCCGCTTTCCAGAAGGTTGTTCATCTTTTTTCCATTTCGTGTAAAATGAAATCGTAGTTGATGTTGATGTGATCACTTTTCAAATGAACCGATGCCGCGAACGGTCGATCTGGAAGAATTCGACGAGTACGATGAAAACGAGGAGCCGGAATTCGATTCCGATGATGACGGTCTCGACACCGCTCCTTGTCCGTACTGTCATGCCGAAATCTACGAAGATACGGAC
>JAVBPO010000038.1:0-14277 GCA_031549565.1 Thermoguttaceae bacterium | reverse complement strand
GTCCGTATCTTCGTAGATTTCGGCATGACAGTACGGACAAGGAGCGGTGTCGAGACCGTCATCATCGGAATCGAATTCCGGCTCCTCGTTTTCATCGTACTCGTCGAATTCTTCCAGATCGACCGTTCGCGGCATCGGTTCTTTTGAAAAGTGATCACATCAAGATCAACTACGACTTCATTTTACACGAAATGGAAAATAGATGAATAACCTTCTGGAAAACGGGCTCAAATGGCTTGCGGGAAAGCAGAAAAAGCATGTTTCCTCGAAAGTTCTCTATCAGGTCGGGGACGATTCTTTTGAAGTCGATGCCGTTCTCGGACGCACCAAATACGAAATCATCGAAGATTACGGTTTCAATATCGTCGCTCACTCGATTGATTTTCTGATCGCCCACGACGAACTCGGTTTCATTCCGAAGGTCGGACATCGGATCATTTACAACGGCATCACGCACGAAGTTCTCGAACTGGGCGACGAATGTTGGCGCTGGTGCGATCCGCACGGTATCACCCGAAGAATCCACACAAAACAGATATGAGCATCATTACGAAAATCACTCAGGCGGTCGCCGACGAATTGAACAAGCATGATTATTCCGTCGCATTCGACGCGGTGTATTCGGTCAAACCCGGTTTTGAACTCGCGGAACTCGATGTTCTGCGAGTTGCCGTGGTCCCGAAATCGCTGGAAATCGATCGGATTTCACGGACATCGATGAAATACACCGCCAGTATCGATATTGGAATCATGCAGCGAATCGGAAAATTGACGCCGGAAGAAGCGGTCGATCGTCTCGGTGAACTCGTCGATGAGATTTCGGAATTACTTCAAGGAAAAACGTTGGACAAATTTCCGGAAGCGACGTTTGCCGGGATCGCGAACGACCCGATTTACATTCCGGAACATTTGACGAGCAGCCGGACTTTCACGAGCGTGTTGACCGTGAAGTACATGATGATGTCATAAATGGCCGGTACCAGAGGTTCGCGGTGACTGTCGCAGAGGCCCAAATCAGCGGGGTGGAACCGCCTATTTCTTTGATTACTCAACACAGGAACATTTTATGTTTGAAAAACTGAAAACCATTTTCAAAGGCGCCGGTCTTCTCGTGAAGCACGGCGATCTGATTCACGATGTCGTGACGGCATGGACGAGCTATCCCGGTTTGGAAAACCCTGAAAAACTCCGGACATGGCTTCGGCCATTGCTGCTCGACGCCACCACGCTCGCCCTCATGACGAAAACGCCGATCGACGACGCCATTACGCTGGCCGCCATGCGAATCGTCGACCATGACCGGTCCTGGAACGCGATTCACGCGATGGCGTTACTCGTTCGGGACGGCGGCCTGTTCCAGGATGGCGTACTCATCCCGGAATCGACGGCGTACCAAAACAATGTCAACGACCTGAACGACGTCGCCAAGGAAATCCTCCCCAATTGTCCCGTGCTGGTTCATGCCGCCGTCGGGCTGCTGTTACTGATCCTTCAACGGCGAACCGCCAAACCGTAAGCCATGAAACAAAAAATACAACAGGCATTGTCGATTCTCGTGTTCATCTTGACCATGACGCTTGCGGGCATTGGTGGTGGCACGGTATTCGAGCGATTCGTCGAAACGAGACCGACGCTCATTATTTCGGAAGGTGAAATCGTATCACGATCACTCGTCCTACGTGACACCGGCTCGTTTATCTCGGGTCCGCTTGCCGCCGAAGTCGGGGAACTTTGCGTTTTCCGACTCAACGATGAAAAAATCCGGGCGGATTGGACGGTGGTTCGTCAGATCGATAAGGAATCGCCAACGACGTTTTATATTGACACCGCAGGCTCGGCACTGACCTTCTCGTCCAACATCGCAGCCAAGTATACCATCGTCGCCGCCGTGGTCGATGAGGGAAAGCCGCGAATACTGCAACATGTTTGTCAGTACGGTTTGACGCCGTCCCCCCTACCTGAACCGAATCCCGATCCCGGTCCCACACCAAAACCAGGACCGGAACCGCAACCGGAACCGTCCAGTCTTTCGGATTGGGTACGTCAAAACATTCCGGACGCCGGGAAGTCCCAAGCGGCGGCCTTGGCGTCGTGTTACGATTCGGCGGTAATGGGAATCGAACGCGGCAGCATAAAATCTCCCGAAGCGGCGTTTTCCGCGATCCGAACCTGTACGCAAACGAAAGTGAAGCTCGACGTCTGGAAAGACTTTTTGGACAAATTATCCGAAAAAGTCAACGAAAGATTTTCCGGTAATCGGGATATTCGGGAACTGGCAGCGATCTTCAAGGAAATCGCCGACGGCTTGAAAGGTAAGCCGAAAGAGATTCCCAAGGAAAACGCTTGTCTTGATCCTACCGGTAACGCCAGTCCGTCTCAATTTCAACAATACGGAGGCCGCCAATGAAACGATTCTGGCAACGAAAACCGTGGAACGAACGGCAGCGGCGCCATCGAGATGTTTCATTCGTCATTGAAGACGGCTGCATTATGAACGGCTGCGTCCCGATGGACGACTATGCTGAGTCGGTTTTCGAGGAACTGGAGAGTGTGTCCGTCGAGTTCGGAACCCTTTGGGAATCCGGGGATATGCCGATCCTCAAGCACGACGATGCTTTCAAAACGTGGCGTAAAAATCAAATCGAAGAGTGCAATCGTTTGCGGAACGAACGGATCACCTGTACGCTTCCGTGGCAAGTCTTGCATCATTTGCCGAAGGAGATGAAAAAATCCGACCGGCTCTATTTCACACAGGGCTGGCTGGGAAGCTGTGCCGGGCATGGGGACGGCTTCGGACATTGCAGTACGACGCTTCAAATGATCGCACGGGGCGCCTCGCTCATTTATCATTCGATCAATCCGGTCGTCATGTGGTCGATCACGAAAGGTGGTTCCACGCGAGGTGGCCAGTGTTTGGCACCTGACCAATTGGTCTATACGGCAACGGGGACTCATCGTGCCGCGGAATTGGCGGCAAGTGGAAAGCCGTTCCTCGTCCTTTCGTATTCCAAGCGTCTGGGGCGCGTGGCTGTCAAACAAGCCGTTGCGCAATATTCGACGATCAAACCATGCGTGCGTGTGACCACGGACAAGGGATGCTTTGAAACATCCAGCGACCATCCCTTTATGTTGTCGACCGGGGAATTCGTTCATGCGGCCCGGTTGCAACCCGGCCAAAGCCTGTTCCGGGTGGCGACGGATATTTCGTCCTACGGTCATGTGCGCGTTCATTTACGGAACGGAAAAAAAGGGAAAGCCTATCTGCATCGACTGGTTATGTCCGACATTTGCGGAATCGAATCGCCGCATGTTCATCATCAAGACGGCGTCAAAACCAATAATGACATTGATAATCTTGTCCCGCTGGACAGCGACGAACATGCTCGCATTCACTTTGCTGCATTGCAAGACAAAGCGACGGAAGGAAAACGTCGTTATTTTCGAACGCTCAACGCAAACGGTCGCCGCGAAAGAACGAATCATCTTCATACCAACGACACTCGAAAACATCACTCGCAAAGTCAATTACTCAATTCCGGATATAAAATCATCAATTCTGGACATCTTCTTGAAACCGAATCGGATTTTATCGCTTACCATAAAACACTTGGTGCAGCTCCATCCAAAATTCACGATAAGCTGAAGCGTATCATAAATGCTTTTGGTGGTTTTTCGACCTATGTCGATGCTTTACGAGCCAACAATCATAGGGTGGTTTCCGTAGAATCGACTGGAATGAAACGAGTCATTACCATCAGCGTCGTTGATCCGGAACTTGACGATAAGCGTCAGTGGAGTGAACATAATTATGTCATCGTTCCCGAAGGAAAAGACGGATATGCTGTCAACGGAGTTTGTGTCGCTAATAGCGTAGCGGAAATCGCTAAAGGCGCCAACACGATCGGGCACTTCACCGAGGACAAGGTCGGAACGAATAATCAGGTCGTGCCGCCTTACGAAAAGTTTCTGGACGACGCCAAGAAATTCCAGAGTGCGATTCTGTTCCTGAATTTCCTGGGCAAGGAACTCGCCGACGAGATCATCCAGTGCTGTGCCGCCGGGCTTTCCGTTCCGGTCGCGAACAGTCTTGCCGTAACAGGTTGTACGATTGATAAGAACGGCGTCAAAGTCGCAACGCTCGGCGGATATTGGGCACACATGACGCATTTTACGGCCTACCGCATCGTCAACGGGACCGAATACATCGGCTGGGTCAACTCGCACGGGCCACGGTATCAATCGTCCGACGAAGGAGAGCCCGCCGACATGTGTTGGATGGCGCGGGCGCAGGTCGAACAGTTCGTGGCGTCGGCGGACGGGTATGGTCCCCCTTACGTCGTTTTCCCGGAATCCATCGCGACGCTTGACACGACGTTATACGTCAAGCATGTGATTCCCTTCCCCAATCATTGGAGAACTTAACAAATGTACGACATTTATACGTATCGCTTCGCGTTTCCGCTCTTTTCGATGGCGGCTTTGATCGCGGCGGACACGACCGTTTCCAGCGAAATCGATTCCTTCGGATCGTTCGTCGACCGGTTCGGCATCCTTGGCGCCGTCTGCGTGGTGCAGTGGATCGTGATTCGGTATATCATGCAGCGTTACGAAAAAACGCAGGCGGACCGATTTATGGACCTGCAGCACCAGATCGAAGACAAAGACGATCAGGTGACACAACTGACCGGGATGGTCGCGAAAAATTCGTCGATCAATATGCGGATTGAAAAACTGCTCAACACATTGGAAAAGAAAAACTGATGCCACGGATCAGACTCGATTTCAAATCGGTCAAACGAATGTTCTTCGATCAGGCGAAGGTCAAACGCAAGGTCGACGCCGGAACACGAAAGGTTCTCTCAAAATTCGGAGCTTACGTTCGAAAAACATCCAAGCAATCGATCAAAAAACGCAAGGGAACCTCGAAGCCGGGTAAGCCGCCGTTTTCGCATGTCGGGACGTTGAAGCGGTTTATCTTTTTCGGTTACGACGTGAACAAGCGAAGCGTCGTGATCGGCCCGGTCATCTTTCCCGGCAAGTCGGGCAAGGCGCTTCCCGCGTTGGAATACGGCGGCAAGTCCGACACCTTTCTCGGAACGACGATCCAAGTCGAAGCGAGGCCGTTCATGGGTCCGGCCCTCAAAACCAACCTACCTCTCGTTCCGACGCTTTGGGCCGAGAGTATCAAATAACAATTACGGAGACAATAAACAGATGGCACTCAAGGAATATCGCCTTGGAATGAAAGGCAAAGTGTTTCACGGAGAGGCCGGAACGACCGGCGTCCCGACCAACGAACTGTCCAACATAACCGATGTGACCGTGACCCTCGACGCGGCAGAGGCTGATGTGACCACGAGGGCGAATGAAGGATTTCGTGCGACTATCGGCGGTTTGAAGGAATGCACCATCGAGTTTTCGATGCTGTATCTTCCGAAGGACGAAGGATTTAAGGCGATTCGAACGGCATGGTTGGAGTCGACGCAAATCCACCTCGCGGCACTGACCAGCAAGACGGGAGAAGGACCGGTCGGCGACTTCGCGATCACCGGTTTTTCGCGGTCGGAAGCGCTCGAGGAAGCGATTAAATATGACGTCACAGCCAAGCTCTCGCAATGGGAAAAGTGGCAGGAGGATTCCGGCGGCACGACACCATAACTTAGACGCCAGATGTCAGACTTCAGTCATCAGTAGTATTATAGTTTATCATTTCATTTTGTCAAATACCGGATTTCTGAAGTCTGAAGTCTGGCGTCTGACACCACAAGGAGAATATTTATGCACACTTTCAAAGACAATGCCAATCACGACTGGCATATCACGATCAATATCGGCTCGGCGATGCGGGTCAAGGACAAACTCGGAATCGATTTACTGCAGCCGG
The DNA here is from genome assembly GCA_031549565.1 of Thermoguttaceae bacterium. Lineage (GTDB taxonomy): Bacteria > Planctomycetota > Planctomycetia > Pirellulales > Thermoguttaceae > JAVBSX01. The sequence continues at coordinate 8,393 of JAVBPO010000038.1, read as the reverse complement.
AATCGGGCGATCCGCCGCTATTGACCCGGCTCGGTATGGACGAAATGCTCCTCGCTCAAGTCATCGCGACACTTTTGGAAACCCAATTCGAGTCGCAAAAAGTCGACGAGGACCGGATTTACCAGTGTTTCGACGGGCCGACTTTTGCAAGGGCGCATCAGGCGTTTTATGAGGAAATGATCGATTTTTTCCACCAGCGCGGCCGCGAGGACAGGGCGAAAGCGGTCGAGAAGCAGATGAGGATGATCGAAGCGGGGGTCAAGGCGGCGAAGACGAAAATCAACGAGATCAACGTCGACGAAGCGATCCGACTCGCCCTGAGGGAAGCGTAGATACTGCGACACCTCACCCGGATTCGCTCTGGCGTGATCTCTGGCGTCTGGCCGGGAGCATCCCGGTCAATCCGCTTCCATTGACCGTCCGGCAACTGTTCTGGATGAGCGAAGGGCGTCAGCGACACGATTGGAACGTGGCGGCATCACTCATGGCTCTCATCGCGAACTGTCACAAGGATTCCAGGCGACGTTCCCTGCGTCCTCAAGATTTCAACCCGACCCTCACGAAAGAGGAAAAACGCTCGTCCGGACTCTTGATTACCGACGAGAACGTCGAAATCATGCGAGACGAATTCAAACAGGTATTTCAAAACGTCACCCTCGAAAGGAGAAGATAAAGATGCCGTTACTTGCCGGGAGCGACTTGGAACTCCCCCGCAACCCGCAACAGCCGCTCCAGGCGGCGACGAAGCAGTACGTCGACACGACCTTTTCAACCATGTTGTCGCAATCGCTCGTGAGCGATCTCGAGGTCGCGGACAAAAACCGGCCCGCCTCGGCCTGGCAGACGAATTTTCTCAAGGCGATCCTCGAAAGGGAATTTCCGGCCTATTTCCCCCGGGAACTCCGCATGGAAGTCGCACCGCAACCGACCGCGAAAACCTTTACCCTGCCGATCCCGGCGACGAATCTGGTCAGTGTCGACTGGGGGGACGGTATTATTGATACCTCGGTTTCGCATACCTACGCCAACACGGGAACATTTATCGTTTCCGCCGTCACGCAACACACGCCGGTGGCGTCTTTTACGTTTTCCGGCAAAACCGGCAAGGACCTGTTGACGAAAGTCCTCAAGTGTTCCCTCGACTTGAGCGGTATCACTTCGTTCGGAGGCGGTTCGTCCACGGCCTGTTTTAGCGGTTGCATACGGCTGAAGGAATTGTCCGGCGACGTTTTTTCGAACGGGATCAATGCGACGTCCTTCGTCTACTGCTTTTTCGACTGCAGGTCGCTCACCGCCGTTCCGGAATCGCTGTTTCAATTCAATACGAAAGCGACGTCGTTCGAATGTTGCTTCGATTGTTGCTCCGCCCTGAAAACCGTGCCGGGCGGGCTTTTTCGGTACAACGTCGACGCGAGCAATTTTTCCAGTTGCTTTCAAAGGAATCCGGCGTTCAATCTGATACCGGTCGATCTGTTCCGCTTCAACGTCAAGGCGACGAATTTTTCACAATGTTTCCGGCTCTGTCCGGGGCTGGCCAGTATTCCTTCGGCAGTCTTTCAGTATAACACGCTGGCGACGAACTTTTCCTATTGCTTTTCGGAATCCACGGGTATCGCATCGAGTGCGCCGTCGCTTTGGACTCTATTTCCTGCGGCAACGGGAACCGGTTGCTTCAAGGATTGCACGAAAATCGCGAATTACGCGAGCATCCCGGCGGGCTGGAAATAAGTCACACCCTCTCTACCAAGGAGTCATGCAATGCCCATTCTTTTCGGGAGCGATCTCGAACTCCCCCGCGACCCGCAGGACGCTCTTCATGCGGCCACGAAACAATACGTCAACGCCGGGCTGTCTGACAAAGCGGCAAGTCATACCCAATCGTACACGACGATTACCGGTTTGGGAACCGCGGCGATCTGTAAACCGGCACAATATTCCGCTCCTTGATGCCTCGGAAAAACTCAATGCGCTGGAATGAGTACGGCTACGATTGTTCCCGACGACTAATGGAGTCACGCAGGAGAGCGACGTCACTATTGCGATGATCGGCCCATTCTTTCTCGATCACGTCTTTGCAACGCGATTGAATGGAGTGTTTGGCTTGATCAAGATCGAGGTGCTCCGTGACGACTAGCTTCAACGGCTCTCTCTCGGTATTCTCCAGACCGCTTGCGAGAACGCCAACCAGGGCGCAGTGTAATTCCCAACGATCGTTGTCCGGTATCGTGTGAAAACTACCCGGATATCGTTGCATAAACGCCAATTTCAACAGTTCCCGGAACGCGTCCGATTCGCGAGGCCCGCACACCTTCGTCTTCACGCGACCGTGCAGAATACTGGAACGCATGTACTCGAAAATCGCCTGCAAAGCCATGCCATAGGCGGGAGCGTAAAAATGCGGCTTGGCTGTTTCCAGGAACAGCAATGGTACGACATTGTCAATGGCAGCGACCTGTACCGACAGGGGCAGCATATCGAATTCCGGAACGCCGGTTGCGATTTTTCGGTTCGGATTTTTAAATGCCACGGACATATTGTCGATCAGCGCATAAGCGGAATAGGCGAGGATCACGGCAAGCGGTCCGGACATGGTTTCGACGCCTCGGGAAGATGGGATCATGGGAGTTCCTTTCGAGAAGAGACTATGATGGAGAGTTGGACATCCATTCTACTCCATCAAAGCCGTGGTGTCAATAGTCTATTAACTATTTTTAACATTTCTCATTCAGGAGAAACACATGCCCATCCTATTCGGGAGCGATATTGAACTCCCCCGCGACCCGCAGGAAGCTCTGCATGCGGCCACGAAACAATATGTCGATGCCGGACTGACCGGCAAGGCGGCGTCCAGTCATACTCAATCGTATACGACGATTACGGGTTTGGGGACCGCCGCGACCTGTAATACCGGCACTTCGTCCGGAAACGTCCCGGTCCTCGATTCCGGCGGTAAACTCAATACGGCAATCCTCCCCGCTCTGGCGATCACCGATACGTTTGTCGTGGCATCACAGACGGCGATGCTCGCACTCACCGTCCAAAAGGGCGACGTCGCCATCAGGACCGATGAAAACAAAACGTACATTCTCAAAGCCGAGCCGGGCAGTACGCTCGCCAACTGGCAAGAGATATTGACACCGCTTTCGTCGATCACTTCGGTCAATGGTAAAACCGGGGTCGTGACGCTCGTCGCATCGGACGTCGGAGCTATTCCGACAAGCGAAAAAGGAGCGGCGAGCGGTGTCGCAACATTGGATTCCTCGACGAAAATCCCCATCGCTCAAGTCCCGACACAGGCTGCCGTTTCCAACAGTTCGGCGTATGTTCCCACTGGTGCGGCGGTTTATTCGCATATCGGCGCCAGCAGCGTCCATAACGCCACGGCGACGCCGACCGCATCCACCATCGTCATGTGGGACGCCAACAAGCGGATCAAGGCGGCGGCACCGTCCGCGTCCGACGACGTGACCATCAAAAGCTACGTCGACGGGCTGACTTCAGGTAAATCGTATAAAACGACAGTGTCCGGCACCGGCAGTTCAACGACGTTTACCGTAACCCATAATCTTGCCTCCAACGACGTGACCGTCGATGTTTTCAAAACGATCAACAGCAAGCTCGTGAAAATCTTCGTGCCGTGGGACGTGTCCAGTACCAACGCGATTATCCTGAACTTCGCCGTCGCACCGCTTTCCACCGACTCTTTCACCGTGAAGGTAGCTTTGTAGACGGCAGATTTCAGACGGCAGAAATCAGGATTCTGCTGTCTGCCGTCTGACGACTGCAATCTTTTTATCATGGCAACATCATCGGCAATCCGGGCAGGTCGCGCATTCGTAGAACTTTTCGCGGACGACACCATGCTCGTGCGCGGACTTCGGCAGGCGGAGGCCCGTATTCGTAGGTTCGGCATGAATATTCAAAGTATCGGTCGGCGTCTTGCGACGCTCGGGATCGGTTTCAGTATTCCGTTTGCCGCTTCGATCAAGACGTTCGCCGAGTTCGACGACCGGATGAGGGCTGTGAAAGCGGCGGTTAGTGCCACGCAGCAAGAATTCGACCAATTGACCGCGAAAGCGAAGCTGCTGGGCCGCACCACTTCGTTCACGGCGACGCAGGTGGCTGGTGCCATGCTCGAACTTGCCCGAGCCGGGTTCGATCCCAAGATGATCGATCAGGCCATCGCGTCGATGCTTGATCTGTCCCGTGCCACGGGAACCGATCTGGCCCTCGCGACGGAAATGGCCGTGAATACGATGTATTCGTTCGAGCTTCCGGCCAGTGAAATGACGCGAGTCTGTGACGTCATGGTGGCGGCGGCGAACGGAGCGGCAATGACGCTCACCGATCTCGGTTATTCGCTCAGTTACTGTTCGCCGATTGCCAAGGAGTTCGGGCTTTCGGTCGAAGAGACCTGCAAGGCTATCGGCGTCTTGTCGAACTACGGGATCAAGGCGTCACAGGCGGGCACGGCCCTGCGGCGTATCTTGGTGAATCTCGCGGAACCGGCTATCCAACGGCGTTTGCGCGGGCTCGGCGTTTCTGTCGTCGATATTCAAACCGGTCGCATGCGGGAAGTCTCTGCGATCCTTCGCGATCTCGGCCAGGCGACAAAAAATCTGCCGCAGGATAAAAAGCTGACGCTCTTCCGTGAACTGTTCGATCTTTGGGCGATGGCGGCTGGGGCGAAGATGACCGTGGCCCAGTTCGACAAACTGTACGAAGAAATCGACAAAGCCGGTGGTGTCGCTCGTGCGGTGGCGAAGGAGATGGACAGCGGGATCGGCGGCAGTTTGCGGCGTATGTGGTCGGCCATCGAAGGTGTCGCGATCGCCATCGGCGACGCGTTGGCTCCGGGACTCAAATCGCTGACCGATCGCCTTGTCACCGCGACCGGTGGCATGATCAAGTATCTGGAGAAAAACAAGGAACTCATCGTCAAGTCAGCCAAGTTCACGGCAGCCGTGATTGGAATCGGAGCTGCCATTTTCGGACTCGGAACCGGATTTCTTCTCCTGAGTAAACTTATCGGTGTCACGGCGGCGGTCCTGACCGGTGTCTTTTCGGTCCTGCTTTTCCCGGTCAACTTGATCGGAAAAATCCTGAACGGACTTCTTTGGACCGCCGCCGCAATTATCAACGTCTTCGGAGGTGTCACACGAACTGTCCTATCGGTCGTGAAAGTCTTGACTTCGATGGGAAGCGTGATCTTTACGGTGCTCTCCGGCCTCGGCACCATCGCGATGAATCTCATGTTCGGAATCGGTCGGGCTTTGCTCGTTCTCGCATCCGGCATCATCGGCGGCGTCGGTATTCTTGTTCGCGGTATCGTGGTCGTTCTTTCCGCATTGGCCCCGATTGTCGGGACCGTGGTGTCGCTCTTGGGAACCGCTTTGTACGCGATCACGACAGGACTGATTACCGGGATCGGCATGATCGGTTCGCTGATCTCATCGCTCTTTCCGGTCGTTGCCGCCGGGCTTTCCGCGATGCTCGGGACACTTTCTTTCGCGTTCACCGTCATTGCCGCAGGATGTGCCGCCGCTTTTTCCGCGATATCATTCGTGGTCCAGTCCGCGTTTCTTTCGGTCGGTGCGGCCATTGTGGCCGGGCTTCAAACGGCCTTTGCCGCCATTGGGACAGTACTCCTTCCGATTCTTGCGACCATCGGCGGCTTTCTTTCGACGCTGCTGAGCGTGATCGGCACGGCAATCGTCGGGATCGGAACGTTTATCATTTCGTCGCTTGCCGCTATCGGAACTGCGATTGCCGCCTCCATCTCCGCCGCGATCACTTCGATTGTGACCTCCACGGTCATCCTGTTCGCGCATGTCGTCGGATTGACGTCGGCATTTTTAGGACACATGATCGCTGCCATCGGCTCGGCGGTCGCGGGAGTTCTGGCATCGATGTCCCCGATCCTCGTCGTACTTGGTACGCTTGCTCTTGCCGCCGGAGCGGTGTACTTGCTCGTCTCGAATCTCGGTACGCTCGGTAACGCCATCGGTGCCGTCTTCATCCAAGCGTTTCAGGTTGTTTCAAACTGCCTGACGTGGATCATGGACGGTGTCATCGCGTTGGGCGGTCATGTTCTTCTCGCGTTCATTGATTGTCTCGGCTCCATCACCGGCGCGGTCTGGAACATGGCCAAGCGTGTCGGTTCCATTGTTGCCGTGGCGGTCGGTTCCGCCGTGGAAGGAATTCGCTCGGTGTTCGCTGCCGCATGGAACGGCATGGTCGGCCTTTTTACGACCGTCTTCAATACGCTCGCTGAAATTGTCACCGGATTCGGCAACTTCTTTTACACCGTGTTCGACAACATCGGAACGGCCATCGATTGGGTCAAGGGTCGTTTCGGCGAACTCTGTTCGTTCGCCGTCGAAGTCTACGGTGCCATTGTGGCCGCACTGAGTCGCGGCGATATCGAAGCGGCCATCGGCGTCATCTGGGCAACCATCAAGTTGATTTGGGTGCAAGGTGCGACGTCGCTGCTCAAAACATGGTACTGGCTCGTCGAAACGGTCCAGCTCGCCTGGGCGACCTGCGTTTTCAAGCTCAGCGAACTTCTCACGAAAGCGTGGTTCGGTGTTCAGGAATTCTGGACGGAATCGGTCTATACGATGCAGACGCTCTGGATCGGGTTCACCGATACCGTCGTTTCCGCGTGGAAAAGCGTCGAGCAGTCGATTGCCCAAGGAATCGGCTGGATCATCGCGAAGATGCAAGGACTTGATCCCAGCGAAATGGCCAAGACCCTCAGCGAAGATTATACCCGACAGGCGTCACAGCGGCAGGCGGATAGTTCGAAGCAACTCTCGGAAATCCAAACGCAGCGCGACCAAAAGATGGCGGCGCTGCAAACCGACAAGGAAGGGACGCTCGGCATCCTGCGAAGCGATTTTGAAAAACAGGCGTCAAGCCGCAACGCCGAGCATGATACCAAGATCGCGGCACAGGAAGCGGAACTGGCGAAAGCGAAGGAAGCGTATCAGGAGGCGATCAATCGGGCCAAGAATCCCGCTCCCGCCGTGCCGGGCGATAAACAGGAGTCGCTCGGCGAGAAGCTCAAACGTAAGATTCAGGAGATCACGCAGGGGTTCAACATGGACCTCGGCGAAAAGGTTTCCGTAACCGGTTCGTTCTCCGCCTCGGCGATTTCCGCAATGGGCGCCGGCTCCACGATGGATCGGGTCGCCAAAGCGACGGAGAAAAGCGAAAAGCATCTTGAAAAGATCGCCAACAAAGACGCGAAAGCCGACGGCAACCCGGACGAAAAGAAAAAGGAACAGGGCAAGGAACCGGGCCAAGACGACCCGACGCTCAATGAAATGAAAGCCCAAACCCGGATTTTGCGAGATATTTTAACCAAAGGGGGAGTGTTCGTTTAGTTGTCAGATATCAGATGCAGATATCAGAACTCCGCTGTCTGCCGTCCGTCTTCTTCAGACTTGGTGTCCGAAGTGGGTGGCTGCATTTTGCGGTAGAGCCGAACGAGCCAGACGATCAGGAACACGAAAAACGAGCCAAGAACGAAGTACAATTCGATTCCGGAATGAATCGGCTGTCGCAAGTTGGCGATCAGTATCGCTACATTGAGCGCAAAAAGCAACAGAAACATCCCCACCCAAAATTCAAGGAGCCAATTCTGTGTGATCGCACGCAGCTTCGGAAGGTTTTCTTCCGTTTTCCAGTATTCTCCGTGAGGAACGTTGAAACCATACGCCGGGCAAATACGGATCACGTAATGAATCACTTCGCCCATCCCGAGGAAAAAAAGAAAAACGGTCCCCAAGGTCGTGACGAAATTCTCGGTCGAAATCCACTGGACCGGCGCTCCATCAAACGAAAACTTTGAGACCACCCCTTTCGGCAAGATCACTGCAATCACGGCAAGCAGAATCAGGTTGAGGAAAAATGTCGCGTAAAGTGAAATTTTCATCGGATTGACACGATTGCGTGATCGTGGGAGTGAGGTCACTGTTTTTTGGGAAAATTCTTCTTTCGCTCTTTCCGTTGCTCCAGGTACTCTTCCGGAATCGCATCGCCCGGCTTCCAGGAATTTTCGTCAGGTTTCCATTGTCCGTCTTGTCCATTGGTAGTATTCGCTTTCAATCTACCTGACATTTTTTTGATGTAATCCGGCGGATTATCGATCAACTCGGCCATTCTTTCCATCTGTTCGTCGGTCAAAACGTCGAACATTTTGAACTTCAGTTTTTTTGCGATTTCTTTGCCGGTTTCCGATATTTCCATAATTCTACTGTATGTAAAATCCCTAACCTTCGGTAGAATAAAGGAATACGTCACTGATTATGCTTGTTTTTGCAATATTCGAGCGCCAATTTCGTGCGATTAAGCCATTGCGTGCAACGGAAGCAAATGTACTCGTCTTG
>JAVBPO010000086.1:0-36501 GCA_031549565.1 Thermoguttaceae bacterium | reverse complement strand
TTATGAATAACGTGCCGACTCATGTCATGCTGAGGTACTCCGAAGCATCTGGTTTCAAGCGGCGCCCGCTGTGCAAAGCGTGTTGCCGGATCCGCCAGATTCTTCACTCCGTGAGTACACTGCGTTCAGAATGACAAAACTGGCCCGCCAATTTCCGGCGGGAACCTTATTCCCGGGTTTCCAGAAGCGAACCATGGTTTTGCGAGACGATCGTGACGCCTTTTTCCGTTCGGAAAAACCCGTTGGCGATGTCCTGCCGTTCATCGTAACCGATATGAAAACCGGGCGGGACGATGGTGTGTTTGTCGACGATCGCGCGACGAACCTTGGCGCTGCGACCGATTTGGACTCCGGAAAACAGGAGCGAATCGTCGACCGTCGCGAAACTGTTGATCCGGACGCCGTGGCTGAGAATCGAACGGTTCACGGCACCACCGGAGACGATGGAACCGGGACAGACGAGACTGTCTTTGGCGTGGCCGAACCGATGCGGTTCGGCAAAGACAAATTTCGGCGGCGGGTAGTTCGGATGGTACGTATAAATCGGCCAATCGTCGTCGTAGAGGTTCAACAGCGGATCGACGCTCACCAGATCCATGTTCGCTTCGAAATAAGCATCCAGCGTTCCGACGTCCCGCCAATAGGTTTCCAGTTTGCGGTTTTCGTCCCGAAACGAGTAGGAATAGACGCGGTTTTTCCCGATCACCGAAGGAATGATATTCGTTCCGAAGTCGTGTTGCGAATCTTTCCGTTCGGCGTCCTTGACCAGTTCGTCGTACAGAAACTGTGCCGTAAAAATGTAAATCCCCATGGAGGCCAGACACGTGTTCGGATGACCGGGAAGCGTTTTGGGATGGAGCGGCTTCTCTTCGAATCCGACGATTTCGTGATCGTTGTTGACTTCGACGACTCCAAATTGTCCCCGGGCGCTCTCGACGGGAACCTGCAACGTGCTGACGGTCACGTCGGCGTTATTCTGGATATGAAAACCGATCAGACGGCGGTAATTCATCTTGTAAATATGATCGCCGGCGAGAATGATCACATATTCCGGGCGCTCTTTTTCGATGAGAAAAATATTTTGGTACACGGCGTCGGCGGTCCCGAGATACCAACTTTCGTCAATTCGATGCTGCGGCGGAACAATGTCGAGGAATTCCTGCATTTCGCGGCAGAAATACCGCGACCAGCCCATCTGAACGTGACGATCCAAGCTAGTCGACTTGTACTGCGTTAAGAGAAACAGTTTCCGGATACCGCTGTTGAAACAGTTGGACAGTGTGAAATCAATGATCCGGTAAGCGCCGCCGAACGGAACGGCCGGCTTGGCTCTGTCCCGGGTCAACGGATCAAGTCTCGCTCCTTTTCCCCCCGCTAATATCACGGATAAAACACGATTCCTCATGAATGCAATCCTTTCGTACCTGAATTTTATGTCGCCGAAAATTCGTCGAACGACTCTTCATTATAACCGAATTCATCGTCATTGGCCACCGCGCTCGCTTATTCTTGCTCAGTTTCGCGTTTCATCCGTTAGCCGTTTCGCCTGCGAACCGCCGTGAGCGGTAATTCCTCCGTGTGCAGCCCGTCGCAGGCGACGGGGCTAACTGTTAAAATTTTTTAGTTCTACCGAACCTATGGGGGAATGGGAAAAAAGAGGAATGTCGGGTAAGTCTATTCCGATGATCCGTCTGATTGGAGTGTTTAAGGAAAATGACTCCGTCGTGAAACTGTACGAGTTAGGGAAAAAATTCCGTTTTCACCGATAATAACAGGGAAGTTCCATGAGCGAATGTCGATTCGCTCCCCGAAAAGAGGAAAGTAGGGTCTCATGCGTATTCAGTCTTGGTTGCTCTTAGCGGTTGCAATGGCTTGCGGAACCGCTTTTGCGTTTCTCGTCGGATTAGTTTGGTTCCCTCTGAAACCGGTTGTCCACAAAAAAGAGGTCCCTCAGACGCAGGTTCTCGTCGCGACCAGGGATATTCCCGTCGGGACAACGCTTTACGCCGATTCGATTCGATACGAGTTCGTTCCGAACGAACAGATTCCGATCGGAGCGACGAACGATTTTTATCGGGTTTACGCTCGAAAAACCCTCAATCCGATTCTTCAAGGCGACCCGATCTGCGACTTGGATCTGGACGGAACCACGACCGGACAGTCCGATGGGAAAGGTTCCCTGCCTTTCGGAACAAGCATCGTTCGATTTCAGATTAATCGAATTCAGGGAACCCCGCTGAGCAGCTTGAATTCCTTGCTTTCCGGAGCATCTTTTTCCGTCGAATCCTTGAGTCATTCCCTCGAAACGAACGGCTTGGTCGATCTGGTGGTCCTCGAAACTTCCCAGAAACTTGACGACGCCGGCTTGGTTTTCCTCCGCAAACCGCCGCGGTTGGTCGCCTCGGGTCTCCCGATTTATTCGGCGCTGGAAATACCTCGTCCGAAACGACCGGTTTCGACACAACCGGGCGCCGCAGGCCCGTGGGAAAATCCGGTCATTTCGGTTTTGATGTCCCAGAAACAGATTGAACTCGCCAAAACGGCTGCCAAAGAAGGGCGGTTGCAGATTCGTCCTCATGTTGACTCGGAAAAAGTTGCACAAACCGTGGAGAAATCGACGCCGATCCTCGACGCTCCGATTGCCGTTGCCGCTCCCGCACCGACACAGCCGACCCCGGTTCAGCCTGCTCCGGCGGTTTCCGAGCAGGTTTTCATCGAATCCCCGAAAACGAACGAATTGGGAAATCCCGTGGTCTCACAAAACCACGAAACGCCTTCTTCCCCATCTTCCTCTCCTCCGGCTCCGTTGGAACGAAAAACGATTTATCCGCAAGGGGAAATCCGACCGGTCAACGGAACGATCGCGGTGACGAAACCGAACCAGGAGAACAGTACACCCGCAGAAAAGTCGACTTCAAGCCGAAAGAATTCCTCGACTCGCCGAACGCCGGGCGAACCGAAAAAGACGGCCAAAGAGCCGACCACCGAACCGGCCCAACCGCTTCCGAAGGTGATCGAAATCGGATTAGGCCCGTCGAAACGGAGTTCCGCGAAAAAAAGCCAACCGGTTTCGAGCCCGGTGGTCTCACGTGAAGATTCGACGCAAAAAAGCAGCGGCCAACCGCGACCGTCGATCGACGTTTATTCGTTTGCGCCGAAGAACAAGAAAAAAACCGACCTGTTCCCGAAACACTATTACGGTGCAACGGAAATTCTGGAAGAAACCGGCAAGGTCGCGGCGTTGTAAATTCACCTCTCGACTTCGTAAATCGTGATCGATTCCGGGTCGGCGACGGCGAGGATTTTCTTTCCCGCGATCGGAGCGGCGGCAAAGCCCGTCACGGCTTTTCCGTGCGAATATCGGTCGAGCGGTTTGCCGAGTGCGTCGAGAAAATGCAGCTCCCCGTCGGCGGACGCGAAAATCCACTCTTTGGTCGCGTCGCCGGTAATATCCGCCGCGATCATGTATTCCAAGGGAATCAAGTGTGCCGCGACCAGGAACGGATACTTCCAATCCTGATTGCCGCTGCGGTCGATTTCGGCGATGTGGACCGTGTTCTTTTCCCCTTTATGCGGAATGTTTGCGCAGATTCGGGATTCGCCGCTTCCGTCCAGATCCTCGACGACGAACCAGCCGACCGGATTGCCGTCCTTGAGCGTGATTTCCCGTTTCATATTCCCCTGTGGATCGAACTCGAACAACGTCATGTTCGGCGACGTCGCGTTCATGGCGAGAATCGACGGTTTGTTTTCCGAAAACGCAATTCCCAAATGGTACGGAGACGCGATTTTCGTATTTTCCCAGAGCAACTTTCCGTCGAGCTTGACGGCCCGAACGAATCCGGACCCGACTTCCGGCTTGGAAATATCGAGCGCGGAGATTACGATTTCCGGATCGCGGTCCTCGTCCAGGTCGATCAACCGAACATCGGTAATGACCAGAGCGTCTGCATCCGTTTGCGTCGGCGGATAAAAGCCGAGCGATTCGAATTTTTCGTCGAAAATATGGATCCGGTTGCCGCCGTTGGTGATCGGCGCCGAAGCGACGTAAATCCGTTTCCCCTGCGAATTCAAAGCCGTTCGGACGATCGAAATCGACTCCGACGAAAGAATCGATTGCGGTCGGATACGGTTCACGACTTTTCCGTCCGCGTCGAACAGGGCGAGCAGATTCTTTTCGTACGGAACAAGGAACAGCGGCTCTTTCCCTTCGGCTTCCCGCGGAACGACGAGAATATTGCCCGGATTCTTCAGTTCGCTCACAACAGCTCTTTCGGTCAATTTCAAGTTGTTCGGCAGCTTTCGCGGAGCGATCTGTACGTTTTCCTCAAGTGGCATCAAATCTGAAGAAAGAGCGTAGTAATCGGAGTCGATGAATGCCTGAATCGTTCGCCCGTAATCTTCGCGTTCTTTTTCCAGAGCGCCAGCCAAAGACGGATCGACGATTTTCCCGTCGAGCACTTCCTGGATGGCGTCGAGGATTTCCTGTTCGCTGTTCGCTCCCGGCGGAAAGTACCGCGCGACGACGCCGCCCGGGGCAAGAATCACCAGACTCGGCGGGAAATTGAGCCAAAGTGATTCGGCAAGCTGGAAATCGGGCAACCGACACGAAGGAAGCCGGGCTTGCCAATCGTTGAGCGCTTTGGTCGCGGCTTCCGTCGAGACGTTTTGCTCCGGATCAAGACAGACGCCGATGAATCGAACCCGTTGATCGTCCTTCATTTTCTGGTACGCCGCAAACGCTTCCCGCATCGCCTCGGCGCAAGTGGAATCGACGGCACTCCAAAATTGCAGCACGACGACTTTTTCCTTGTATTGAGAAAGCGGGAGACTCGCGCCGGCGAAACTGTTGATCGTGATCGAATCGAACTTGTCCAGTTTTTCTCCTTGGATCAGAGCCGACCATGGGGCGAAATTTTCGACGAGCGTCGCGCTTTTCGGATACTCGATCGTAAACGTTTCCCCTTCGAGTTCGGGATTGAGGGACGCGTTTTCCAGTTCCAGGCGGAATTTCGAGATTCGCTGTCCTTCGATGACCGGAAGCCGATTGATCGGCAGCTCCATCCGCATCAGGGCGAATGTTCCACGGTCGATCCAAAAAGTTCGAGCCCCGGACGAATTCTCGACCGTGATCCGATCGCACGGAATCTCGTCGAGCCAAGTCGGTTTTTCAAACGAAACTTTCGCCCCCTCCGGAACGAGCGTTTTGAGCGGATCCTTGGCGAACAGGAGCAAAATTTGCGGCGGAACCCAGAACAAATCGCCGGGAATCCGAAGATCCATTGCTCCGGACAGGTTCATATCGGGGTAAAGGGCGCCGACGGACAGCTTGCTCGGGGCGGGAATCTTGAGGACCTGCCCGAAAAGTTGCGGAATCAAAGCGTAAAACATCTTGCCGTCGCTCACCATTTTTCCGTCGGTGATTTCCATACGGATCAGGTTCGGCTTGGAATACGCGAACGTGCAGGGCCAGGCGACCGGTTGCGTTTTTCCGTCGGCCCATTCGACGATGAATTTGCCGTGGTCGCCGTACGATTCCGCGGCTTTGTACTTTTGAACCATTTTGTTCAGAATGTCCCGTTCGCTCAAGCCCGGGGTCAGCTTGAGAATAGCGCCCTGTTGCGGTTTTTCCGCGGCCCGGGCGGCGAATCCTTCCTCGGCGGTCGGCTGCTTCGGTTCCGTTTTCTGCTCAGATTTCGGCGTCGGCGGACTGGCGGGAGGAGCCGGCTCCGGCTCCGATTTCGGTTTGTCGACGGTTTGCGTATCCAGGGACGGCGCAATGTCGGCAACACCAAACGGATCGTCGTCGTCCGGGAAAAGCTCCGGCGGAATCGGTTCCGATTTCACGGGCTCGTCTTTCGTCTCATTTTTTTCGGAGATCGGCGGCTCCGTGATTTTCGAGGGTTGGGGGGCGGGTTTCTCGTCGTCCTGACCTTTACATCCGTAAAAGGCGAGAACGAAAAACACGAGCAAAAGGCGGGAAAAACGTGAATAATTCATGGAACGACTCCGCGAACCGCGTCGGTTCAAACGAAAGGGATCGGTAGGGAATAAAAGGTCGATACCGATTTTACCAATAAAACGAATTCAAACCAAGAGCATTTTGGCAACGAAACCGTCGACGGGTGCGCAAATTTCCTTGTATGTTTGGGCAAAATAGGGTGTCATGTCATGCCGAGGTATTCCGAAGCATCTGGTTTCAAGCCGTGTTCGCAACATAATGCGTGTTGCCGGATGCACCAGATTCTTCCCTCCGTGAGTACACCTTCGTTCAAAATGACAACTCACGACCCGGAAAATTTGCGCGCACCCACCGTCGACACGATCGAAGAGCCGGATTTTTTCGCACGCTTCGTAAAGTTTTGTCGGTATTGCCGTCATGACATCATCCTTTTCGGAAAAAAGAACCGCGATTGACCGTGCCAAAGGAACAGACCGCTGGACACGAAAACGAGGCCGAACAATACGAGGGCGACGCGATTCGCCCCGTGTTCCACGAGCAGTCCCGCATCGGTTGGACCGACCGTTGAAAAATCCGCTCCGATGTACGCTCCGTTGGCAATCAGACAGAATCCGGCGAAGAAACGTAACAGAAACGCCATTTTCAACCGGAGCATACGGACAACCAGCCATAACAGTACGGGAAATGCCCCCCCGAAAACCGACCCGGCACCATGAACGAAAAGCGGATGCTCAACGCCGGTGGTGTCGGTTCGGGAAATGGGAAGCAGAACGACCCGTTCGACTGTCGCCCCGCTGCACCACGCCGCGAGAACATGACCGAATTCATGCAACGCTTGCATACCGAACCAGCAGGCGATTAAGAAAAACAGTATGAATGTCCATTGCCAAACTCTCATCCCGGCTTGAAATTCCCCAGTCCGATCCGGCGAGTTGGCAGGCGTTCGTACCGTTTTCCCGGCTTGAAGCAAGCGTCGGGCGATATACTTGCCGGAATACCCGAACGCCCCGGTCACGGCATGGATTTCTGTTGAGGACATGAGATTTCACGCTCCGCTTGATTGGCCTGAATGATTGCCCACTCCATGGATTTATTTTAATCATACTCGTTTGTTTTGCGATCTCAAACGAGCGTTTCTTCCGTCACGCTTTCGCGGAAAACTGGTTTGACGACAATGCGGGAAAAGGCAAGCAAAAATCCAGAGAGTTTATTCCCAACTGACCAAATCGGCGAATTCGAGTGACTTGGAGCTTTCCCGGTAGACGAGCGTGATCTTGCCGAAAAGACGGTCTTGTTGCACGATCGCGTACTCGTGCCGTACCAACTCCAAAACGGCGAGAAAGATTCCGATCATGGTCGTTTTATGCTGTCCCGGCTCGAAAAAAGACGCGAAATCGACCTCTCTTTCCAGTTTCAGCCGGGAAAAGATCCGCTGCATGTGCGTTGAAATCGGCGTATCGTCGTAAATGACCTGATGCTTCGATGTCGGGGCGTTGTCCCGAACAATCCGACCGAACGCGCTGACAAGGTCCCAGAGCTCGACCTCCCGGATCGGCTCGTCGGCCCACGATTTGGGACGTTTCGGCAGATCGTTTTCCAATCGCGGAAAGTGAAGCTGCCATTTGCGGCCTCGCTGCTCCAAATCCTGAGCGGCGTCGTAATATTCCTTGTACGCCAATAATTGCCGAACCAATTCCTTGCGTGGGTCTTCGATTTCTTCTTCGATCACCTCTTCTCCGGGCAGGATTTCCAGCGATTTGATCTCGATGAGCATGCTGGCCATGACAAGAAAATCCCCCACGGCGTTGACGTCGATCTGTTCCAGGACGGCAATGTGGTCGAGATACTGTTCCGTGATCAACGACATCGGGATGTTCAAAATATCGAGTTCGTGTTTACGAACCAGATACAGCAACAAGTCGAGCGGACCCCGAAAAATGTTGAGATCGATTTGAAAGACCTGTTCGGACATGAATTGTTTCGTTAACCGCAAATTCCGCGCCGGGACGTACCCTAGCCCGGGAGACCCGGGTAGCATAAGGATTATTCCCTTACGAATCAAGAGGGAAAAATTCCGGCTTGGGAGGGGCCGTGGTAATTCAGGTAGAATAAACAGAAATAAACAGGCTGAAACAGCCAAACCGCCGGTCCCCTCTCCCCCGGAATACCGGGGGCGAGGGGACCATCTTTTCTGATCGATATTCTTCCCAGTTTAACATTCTTTATTTGCCATTTCACCCATTTTACGACGGCCCCTCTCATGGGATATGCCCCAACGTTCGTTATTCCTTCACTTCCACTTTTTGAATGTCGTCGCCGTAGACGACGATGATCCGGTTTCCTTCGGGCATTTTGGCGCGGGAGATCACGTACGGCTTTCCGCGGACCGGGTCGACGGCTCCTTCCTTCACGGAAAAATTGAGAGAAGTCGCAAAAGCAAGGTACCACGCTTCGACCCGGGCTTTGTCCATTGCCTGTTTTTGCATCATCTCCCGGATTCCACGAAGCATCAGCATCGAAAGCGCCGGGTAGTCCGGTTTTCCCTGCTGCGATTGGAGATTATCCGCAACTTGGTTGAGCGTTTTCAAACGGGTGTAAAACGGTTGCGAACAGGAACTAATAAGCGTTCGCATCGCTTTGAGATAATAGTCTTCGTCCTTATCGCTCGATTTCGGTTTGTAAAACGCGACGCGGTCAAGGAGGTTGCCGTCCTTCTTGCTTCGTTTTTTGTCTTTGGGAATCGTTAAACCGAGCACGTCAAGCCCTTTGAGCGTCTCCTGTTCCTCCTCGTCCAAGGCGTCGCTGATCCGTCCGTTTCGAATCAGATTAAAGCGTCTCAAGCCGTCGGCACGCTCGCCGATCCAACATTTTCCGTCCGACGGCCAATCCTTGAGCGTCTGTCGCAAGATTCGCAGGACCGTGTCCGCATGTTTCGGCGTGAACTTCGGGTCGATCGCGAGCGTTTGTAGGACCCGGAGCGTGTTTTCCCGCATGTAGGCGGCTTGTGTTCGCATCACGGCAAATTGCGTTTGGGACGCGAGTTCCGTGAACCGGAGCATGTACTTGAGCGACTCCACGGCGCCGTCCATGTCCCCTTCCTTGAGGCAGCGAGCGACTTCACATTCCTCCATGGTCATGTAGGACCAGGAGGAATCGATATTCTGATCGTCTGGAACGAGCATCTTTTCCCCCCCAACCTCGACGCCGACCAAATCCTGCTCGAATCTGGCATTCGGCTGATCCAAAAGCTCGCGAAGTCGTTCACGCTGCGGCTTGTACTCCGCGAGAACGCTCGACTGCCTCTGGAGCTGATCCGTGTCGACGCTCCAAGGGCCGCTCGTACTGATACAATCGCGAAGATTTTGGTAAGCTTGCGGATTAAAATTGGAAAATTCCTTCGTGATCAGTGCCCCGACGTTTTCATTGGAGGAAATTTTCCGTTGAAACACTTGGTCCGGGAGCCCTTTTTCTTTTTCAATCTCTCTGATTTCCGCTTGGATCGATTCATTCGCTTGGGCGAGAGTTTTCGCCAGTCCCAATAAATAGGGATTCTCTTTGCCCTCTTTATCTTCTTCCTTTTCCTCGTCCAGTTTCTTTTTCGCTTCCACGGAAGATCGAAACGCTTTACGCATAATACCGCCCCCTCCGCGAATCAGCGGCTCCAAACCGAGCAACAAGAGAGCGCCGATGATGATCGCGACAAAAAGAAGCCCGCCGTGTTCGGTGATGTCGAATTTCTTTCCGTTCGGCTTTGCGGCCGGTTTAGGCTTAGCTTTTGGTTCTTGATCTTCCGCCGGGGAATATTCCATAGAGCCGGAGTATTTCATGCCGGCCTTTGAATCGTTATTATCGTTATATTCCATAGATTCACCTCATTTCGAGATAAATTGCCCACTTTTCGGTCATTTCCTCT
Source organism: Thermoguttaceae bacterium (assembly GCA_031549565.1). Lineage (GTDB taxonomy): Bacteria > Planctomycetota > Planctomycetia > Pirellulales > Thermoguttaceae > JAVBSX01. The sequence continues at coordinate 26,626 of JAVBPO010000086.1, read as the reverse complement.
CATTGTGTTGAAAGCCGACGTATTATAGCTTTGTAACAAGCAGCGGACAAATGTTTTGGCGGTCTATTTCACTAATAGGAGAGAATAATAAAATAATTGAAGATTGTGAGGAATATTCCGTCGTAAAACATTGCCTAAATTGCCTGTATTGTGTAGAATGATCCCGCTTCGGATTAGATTAGAGAGTGATTGAAGGAGGTCGGGACCATAGGTCCCGGCTCGTATTTTTTATTCGTAATTCATAATTAGTAATTCGTAATTCAGCATGATAAAGTCTCCGTTTCGATTTCTTCACGCCGCCGATCTTGCTTTGGAGCATCCCGTCGAGGGGATCGGGGACGGTGCGGAGTTGATCGAAAAACGGTTGCTTGACGCCCCCTTGGAAGCCGCACGCCGTTTGTTCGAACATGCGAAAGCGGAAGAGGTCGATTTCGTTTTGCTCAGCGGGAATATCGTCGATCCGAACGCGTCGGGAGTCGGGCCGCTCGTCTTTCTCGTCGAACAGTTTCAAATGCTTGCCGAAGCCGGGATTCCGGTCTATTGGGCCGGGAGCGATCACGACGGTCCCGACCATTGGCCCGCCGCGATTCATCTGCCGGACAACGTCCATTTCTTCCGCGCCGGTTCGCTCGAAGAGTTTCTCGTCGTCAGTAAAAAGACGAAAACGAGCATTCCGCTGGTTCGTCTGATCGGATACGGTCGTATCGATCGCCGGAATATCCAATCGGTCGCGGATTTTACGCCTGATCCGAGCGGGCTGTACACGATCGCCGTCGTTCACGGGCAGATTGATTTGAAATCGGTTTCCTACCGCGGCATTCCGTATTGGGCCTTGGGGGGCGGACCGAGAAAGACGTTTTCCTACAAGCCGCGTCTGTCCGACGATTCGAGGAAGCAGCTTGCGAAAAATGTGAAAAACGCAAGTTTCGAGCCGGACGCGACCGTAATCGGCGAACAGGAAGAAGAACAACTTCCGACGATCGTTCACTATCCCGGTCCGACGTTGGGTCGCAACCCACGCGAATTCCGGGAATACGGCGGAACGCTCGTCGAAGTCGACGTCAACGGAATCGCAACACTCACGCTGATCCCGACCATGCCGATCCGCTGGGTCAAGGAACGGATCGAACTGGAAGCGGGCGCGTCGATCAAGCAGCTTCGCGCGGAAATGCAAAAACGGCTTCACGCTTATCGGTCCGTGAAGAGCCGCGACGATCTGATGATTTCGTGGGTCGTCGATTGTCCCATGGGGGCTTTACCGACCGATTTACGAACCGGCGAAATTGCCGAACCACTTTTGGAGGAATTGCGAACCGATTACGGGATGGAGCCGCCGATCTGCTGGTCGATTTCGATCGAGACGACGCTCCCGGAGCATTTGACGGCCGGTATTTACGAACAAAAAACGATTCTCGCCGATTTTCTCCGGGAAGTCCGGCAGTTTCAGCAACATCCGTACGAGCCGATCAATCTGCTGCCGTTTTTGCCGAAGGATTATCGGGAACTCCCGTTCGGCAAAAAGTTGCCGCTCACGCTCCCGGCGGAGCTCACGTCGGACGCGGTCCTGAAGCGGCTCGTATTCGGCGATTCGGCAAAAGAGTTGACGCCGACCGAGGAAATCCTTTTGGCGAACCTCCACGAAAAAATTCAGGAAGAACATCGACAGGACCGATTGCGAACGCTCAAACCGGCTACGAAAGAGAAGTCGGGCGAAGAAAAAGAGAAGCCCAAAAAACCGAAACGCAAACGTCGTTTAACACCAAAAACGTTCCGAAAACTACAAAAACGTCAACATCTCGTCCGCGAAATCCTCCGCGAAACCGCCGCCCTCGGCTGGGATCTGCTCGGAAACGAAACGGATAGGAAAGCGATTCAGAAATAAGAAATAAGAAATAAGAAACAAGAAAATAAGAAATGAAAAATATGAAATATGAATGACACTCGCTTACGCTTCCCGCTCTGTTATTTCTTATTTCTTATTTAAAACCCCCTTTCCCCCCTTCCGCTTTTCATGATTTTTTCCTCGCTCGACATTGAACGCTTCGGTTTATGGACCGGGCTTCACCTTTCGAAACTGGAAGGGGGGCTCAACGTCTTTTACGGACCAAACGAAGCGGGCAAGACGACGCTCATGGATTTCGTCCGCTCCGTGCTCTACGGATTGCACGAAGAACGGTTGCGGTACGTCTTTCCGTTCGGAGCGGACGGGGAACGGAATAAGGAGAAACGGAAAAAAGAACGGTCCCTCATTTCCGGCGGTTCGATCGACGTGTCCTGTCCCGACGGGCATTTTACGATCAAACGGATGTTCGATCCGAACGATCTGCAAATCGGGACCGATCACACGCTTTCGATCACACTGCACGGACAGGATTCGACGACCGTCCACCAGGAGAACGCGGTCCTGCGAACGATTCTCTCCGGGATCGACGAGCCGACGTTCAACAACGTCTTTACGTTCGGACTCGACGAACTGCGCAAACTCGGAACGCTCGATGATACCGCGGCGGCCGAAATGCTCTTCCGCCTTAGCATCGGACTGGACCGGATTTCCCTGGTCGATGTGCTCCGCTCGCTGAGCAAATCGCGGACCGAACTGCTCGATCCCGCCGGTTCCCACAAAGGACTTCTCGATCAGATGGTCGTGCAGCGACAGAAATTGCACGATGAACTCGGCCAATCGCGGAAACAAATTTGGGAATATACCCGCATCCTCACGGAGCAGCGTAAACTTGATCGGATCATCGGGCAAATCAACGACGAACTCAAATCGCTCCGCTACGATCAGCGGATCAACGAAATCGCGATTCACGCCGCCCCGATCTGGGACCGACGCGACGCCGTGCGGACGCAAATCGCCGATATGGGAACGCCGACCAACGTTCCCGAAGAAGCACTGCTTGAACTGGAGGAAATCGAAGAATCGATCCAAAAACGCAAGAACCAATTCGCCGACCTGAAAAAACAGTATTACGATTACAAAACGAAAATCAAAGCGGTCCCGGTGAACGAAACGCTTTGGAAACTCGCGCCGAGAATCGAAATCATTCTCGAAGAGGAAGAACGAATCGTCGAGCTCGACCAGCAGATTACCGAACTGGAAAACGAAGCGACGACGCTCGAAAACGAACTGCGGGAGCACGAACAGCATTTACGGTACGGTCGTCGCAAATCGGGGGCTCCTGTTGCCGACATCGATTATCATCCGACGCAAACGAGTTCGACCCCCGCTTCGGCGACGGCGTCCACGTACACCGCTCCGCAGCTTTCCGGCACACAAACCGCGCCAAAGAATTCGGCCGGCGGCGCTCCTCGAGCCGCGCAGACGACCCGGGAATTACAGTACCAGCCCGCCCCGGAGCCGGTGCGCAATCTGAGCGAATTCCGCGTCCATTCCCGGCATGTAAAAAAATCGAAACGAAATTACAGCCGCAGCCGACACCATTACGAAGAACTCAAGGAGCGCGCCAAAGTCCTCGGCGAAAAACTCTCGACCGAAATGTCGAAGCTCGAAACGAACGACCTGAACGAAGCGCTCGAACGGTGTCATGATCGAGTCAATCATCTCCGCAAGCGACAAGGCATCTCCCAACGGATCGAGGAAATGTCGCGAGTCCGCAAGGATTTGGAGCGGCAAAACGTGATGCTGATCCAGAACCAGGCGATCCCGCCGTGGGGATTGATCGTGCTCGTCGGCGCCGCGGTCGTTACGGTGATCCTGATCGTACTGACTATCACCAACGGAATTCACCCGCTGTTCGCGGGGCTCGGCGCGTTCGTTTGCGTCGCTGGTTTGTTCGCGAAAGTCATGGTCGAACGGCAGAACAGTCATAAACTTGAATACAACCAGCGGCAACTGTCGCTGATCGTTACGCAAATCGACCAGGCGAAACAGGACGCCGCCGCGGTCGATATGAAATTTCCCTCGTCCGGATTGTCCCCCGATTTGCGGTATCAGGCAGCCCAACAGGAACTCGCGACGCTTGAAAAACTTATCCCGGTCGAAGCGCAACGCAAAGAAACAGTTCTCCAACTGAAAGCGGAACAGGAACGGGTCGGTCGAACGAAAGCGGCCGCCGAAAAAGCCCGAAAAAACTGGGAGGATTGGCTCCGATCCGCCGCGCTTCCGGTCGATTGGACTCCGTCGCAAATCAACGACCTGATCGGACGGTTCGGGTCCGCGTCGGACGTGCGCCGTAATCTCGACCGAACCTACGAAGATATCAATCAGCGGGTCCGCGACCTGCGAATCATTACCGACCGAATCGACCGTGTCGTTGCCGAAACGAACCTGACGTTCGCCGACGGCATGAGTTACGTCGAGGTTCTTTCGCAAATTCGAAGGGAACTGATCGCCAGCGAAGAAGGTTTCAAAAAACGACATTCTCTCGCGGAAGAGATGAAGAGACTCAAGCCGCAGCGAAAGAAAATCCACGCCGGATACGTCCAGGCCCTTGCGAACAAAACGGAGCTGTTGGCGAAATATGGCGTCAAAACGTCCGAGCAACTGCACGAAGCGGCGGAGCGGTATCACGATTATCTGGAACTGCTCGCGAAAGAGGAAGCGATCCAGCGGGAACTCGTCGCCGCGATCGGCGGATTCTGTACGGAAGAGATCGTCGCCGCCCAACTGGAGCCGGACGTTCGCAAAAATCTCGACAACCGCAAAGAGCAGATCAAACGCCGCATCGAATCGGCGGAAGCGCATCTTCGCGAAGAAACGGAAAAGCACGGCAAATTCACGCTCGAACTGCAACAACTCGCCCAAGACCGGTCCGCCGCGAAGAAACGGCGGGAGCTGTCGGTGCTCAACCAAAAGATCAAGTCCGCGATTCACACTTGGCAGGTCCAAGCGGTTTCCTGCCGGATTCTCGAGGACATCCGAAAAGCGTACGAACGGGAACGTCAACCGCTCGCTTTGGCGGAAACGTCCGACTATTTCCGCCGTTTGACCGGCGCGAAGTACCAACGGGTTTGGACGCCGCTCGGGGAAGACACGCTCAAAATCGACGACGCCGACGCGAACACGATGGACGTGAGCTGGTTGTCCCGGGGAACGCGGGAACAGCTTTTCATCTCGCTCCGGCTCGCGCTGTCCGGCTCGTTCACGCGGCACGGGTCCGATCTGCCGCTCATTCTGGACGACGTGCTGGTCAATTTCGATACGGGCAGGGCAAAAACCGCGGCGAAAGTTCTCATGGAAATCGCCGACTCCGGCAAGCAGGTCATCCTGTTCACGTGTCACGAACATATCGGGCGCATTTTTCAACAGATGGATGTTCCGGTACGAATTTTGCCGAATTTCGAAGACCCGAAAAAGACGGTCCGCGTGCTGCTTCCGGCGTCGATGATCAAGCAGCGTCGGGCGGAAAAGCGGAAAACCGAGGCGATGCCCCCGAAGCCGCCGATCGACATGAGCGAATACACGTGGAACCACATCGACACAACATCGTCGGAGCAACTGATTCCGTTTGTGAGCGACGAGACGGAGCTGATTGGAGCCCCGGAGATCGGCGACGACGAGGACCGGAACCATCCGTTCGTTCGCGAATTTTTTCAAGCGGGCAAGCAGGAATCGGAGGAATCCGTCTTCCATTTCGAGGACGAGGATTTCACGCCCCACGAAGTCGTGGACGATTCGAATTTCTACCCGAAGCGCCCCCTCGATTTACCGTAACAAATGACTCGTTGAAAATCGAGTCAAAAGAGAGCGTTTGCCGTAGGATGGCAGCCGGCAGACCCGATACGCTCCGAATGATTTCCAGCCCCAACGGGGCCGGAAATCCGCCGAAAAAGTTGTGGAGACACCTTTGCCTTTCGGGGCAAGATCGACAAAGATCAAAAAACGAACCGGAGAAACCTATCACGGCTCCGATTTCAATTCGAAGTTCATTCCTTTGTTCTTCCCTTTTTGTCTCCTCACCAGAATCTGTGGGCGGGATTGGGTTCGGATAGCTTGCCAAGTGCATGCCGGAACCGACGAGTTCGCCTTGATCGACCGACGCCTTTATTTGCCGAAGGAGTGGAAGAAGCGGATCGGGTATCATCGTCGTTCGTTATCGGAGACGGGAATGTGCAGAATGAAAACGATCTTCGGGGGAAATCTGAAAAACCGCAAGTTGGAGAATCAGAAAACGGAGGTTCGATTGAGATGTAAATTATTGAACAAATTAACGACCTTCGGAATGCCCAAAAGCGTCCCCAAGGAATAATTCGCACAATTTCATTGTGCGACAACGCCACCGGAAAATATAACACATCTTTAAAGTACCATGATTACTAGCGTTATTTTACAAGAGCAGCGGATGCAAATCCGCGATTTCCCGGTTCGAACCCGGGCGGCGTCTTTTCAGAATCCCTTGGAAATGCCTTCATTTTCAAGGGATTTCTTGTTTTCTTGACGATTCTCATGCCTTTGGGCAACGGACATTTGAAACCTCTCTGTGAGAAAAAACGACGTGAACCATTCACAGCCTGTTCACCATACGAAGAAATCCTTAAATCTGTATGCAACTTTTTCCGTGAAACTTGAAGACCGGTCTGCCGCCAAAGGTGGTGATAGTGGACATTTCATTGAAAACGTGTACGATGCGGGTTTGTGTGTTTCCCGGTACCGTCAAGCGTATCACTTTCCCCTGCCTGAAATGCCGACTTACGAATATCGTTGCGACGCGTGTTCCCATCAATTCGAGGAATTCCAATCGATCAAGGCCGCTCCTTTGCTCAAATGTCCCGAGTGCGGCAAAAACAAGCTCGTGCGGCTGATCAGCGGCGGGGCGGCGATCGTCTTTAAGGGGAGCGGCTTCTATCAAACCGATTACCGGAGCGATTCCTACAAAAAAGGGGCCAAGGAGTCCAAATCCACGGAATCCGCTCCTCCCGCGGCCAAACCGGCGACTCCGCCCGCGACCAAAAGCGATTCGAGCACAGCGTGAATGAGAAATGAGAAATAAGAAATAATAAATGGGAAATGGGACTCATCCACCCTTTTCTCCTTTTTCCCTTCCACCCTTCCACCTTTTCCCTTAATTCCTAATCCATTTTCATGAGCGATTTGAAGATTTTTTCCGGTCGGGCCAATCCGAATTTGACCAAGAAAATCTGTGATTACCTCGGTATCCAGCAGGGGCAGATTCACGTCGCGAATTTTCCGGACGGCGAAACGCAGTGTAAGGTCGAACAAGACGTTCGCGGCCAAGACGTCTTCGTGGTCCAGCCGACCTGCCCGCCGGTGAACGATAATCTCATGGAGCTTTTGATCATGATCGAAAGTTTCAAGCGTGCCAGCGCCGACCGGATCACCGCGGTGATTCCGTATTTCGGCTATGCGCGGCAGGATCGCAAGGACGAAGGGCGGGTCCCGATCACGGCGAAACTGGTCGCCAATCTTATCACCCGGGCCGGGGCGCATCGCGTTTTAACGATGGATCTTCATGCCGCCCAGATTCAGGGGTTTTTCGATATTCCCGTCGATCATCTGACCGCCGCGCCGGTTCTGGACAGCTATTTTCGCGATCTTGGACACAAAAGCGAAGACATCGTCGTTGTCAGTCCCGACGAAGGAAGCATCAAGCGGGCGGCGTCTCACGTCAAGGCGGTCGGCGGAAATCTCGCGATCATCGACAAGCGGCGCTTCGGCAACCAAGTTGAACAGGCGCACCTGATCGGCGGCCCGATCGACGGGAAAATCGTCTACATTTTCGACGACTTGATCAGTACGGCGTCGTCGATTTGCGGAGCGGCTCATCTGATGAAACGCAACGGGGCCGAAAAAATCTACCTGGCCGCGACGCACGGCGTTCTGTGCGGGTCGGCGTTCGAGAACATTAAGCAGTCGCCGGTGGAAAACGTCGTGATTACGGATACAATACCCCTCAATCCGGAGACGTTTTTGCCGAATATTACGGTTTTGAGCGTTGCGCCGCTTTTAGGGGAGGCGATTCGGCGAATCCACTGCCATGAATCGGTCAGCCGCCTGTTTCGTGAAATGCAACTCTGGGTCGGCAAGTAGTTCGCGAAACTTTTGGGAGGGAAACCGGTTAATAGTGATAAAGAGCCGCATGCGCAGCTTGCGGATCACTGTTTGATGTTCCGCAAGTTACGCTTCGCTTCACGTGCGGCTCTTTAAATTTTTATGAATGATTAACCGCTAACATTTTATACCATGCAATCGACACTGATAAACCGCCGACTTCGTCGGGAAGCGTTCACGCTCATCGAAGTGATGATCGTTCTTTTCATTCTCATGGTTCTCTCGGGAATCGGCGTGGTCGCGGTTCAACAGACGATGACCCAAGCGAAAAAAAGGGAAGCGTCGATCTTCGTCAATTCGCTCAAAACTCCGCTGGAGCGTTATTTTCTGGATAACGGCCATTTTCCGACGACCGCGCAAGGTTTGGACGCGTTGATCAATGCGCCGGACGATGCGGACACGTCCAAAGGGGATTGGCCGTACATCGACCAAAACGCGGTCAAACTGGACCCTTGGGGACAACCGTATCAGTATCAATATCCGGGCCAACGAAATCAGAGCGGCTACGATCTTTGGTCGTTCGGCCCCGACGGAGCCCCGGATACCGGCGACGAGATCGGAAACTGGAAATGACGTCGGACACGATGGATTGACGGATCGGGGTGTTTGTGAGAAGATCGACATATCTTCGAGATTTTTCCCCATTCGCCCAAAGACGCTTTCCATCAAGTCATGCCGATTCAATTTGAACGCCGAACGCCGCAAGGAACAATTCGCTCCGCTTCCCCCCGGGATGTTTGGCCCGATTGGCGGGGAAGTGAAGAGCGCTGGCTTTTCGTGTCGCCGCACGACGACGACATCGTTCTCGGCGCGGGCCTGACGTTTATCTGTGCCGTCGAAAGCGGAATCTCCGTTTACGCCGCGGTAACGACGACGGGCGAAGCCGGATATTGCCGTCCGGAACACCGCGGAAATGTGCAACAGATCCGACGGCGCGAATGTCGGGAATCGTTCTCGCAAATGGGACTGCCGGCGGAAAATTTGATCTTGTTCGATTATCCCGACGCCGAACTGGCCGCACATCTCGGACACCGCTTGACGGACGATCCGAACTGCAAAACCGCGATCGCCGGAGCAACGGGGCTGCAAAATTCATACGTTTGGACGCTGCGGAAAATCCGGCCGACCCGGGTGTTTCTTCCGACCTTGACGGACATTCATCCGGACCACAAAATGACGCACGAAGAATTCGTGATCAGCATCTTTCACGCACAGGGCAAAATCTGGCCCGAGCTCGGCAAACCGATTGCCGAGATTCCGAAATTGTACGAATACGCGACCTACTGCGATTTCCTCACGCCGCCGACGCTCCGGGTCAAAACGTCCGACGACCTTTTTGAGAAAAAACTCCAAGCGATCCTCGCGTATCAATCGCAGGAACAGATCGATTTGGCGATCGCCAACCAACGCAAAGCCGGCCCTCAGGAATTCATTCGGGAACTGGAATTCAATATCCTCAACCCGAAACAATATGAAGAACTTTTTTGCTAACCCTTAATCCCATTTCACAATGAAAAAATATTTACCCGCGCTCATTTCCATTTTCTTTTTCGGTGTTGCCGTTTTTGCCCAAGACGCTCCGCCTGCCGCTCCGGCCCCGGTTGCCGCTCCGGCTGCCGAGGCTCCTGCGGAGTATGTTCCGCCGAAGGGGCCGACGCTTCAGGAACTTGAAGCGATGTCCGGCATGACCGAAGAACAGGCCGTGAATCTTGGACCGGCTAACGCGGCTTTTCACGCCGCCTATAAAAACTGGCTCGAACTTCTCAAAGAACTTCGAGCTTTGAAGCTGGAATACCAGAAAGCCGCTCCGGATCGGGCGGTTGAAATCGAAAAAATTTACGACGAAAAAGTCGCTCAAGGGACGAAAATTCAGCCCGAGTTGACCGATTTGGCGTTCAAAGCGTTCGAGGAAACGCCTTACAAAAATCCTTATGTTTTCATTCATCTTTTCGGTTTGATCGATTGGGAAAACCATCGGGAAAACTACGAAAAAGTCGTCGAGTTGTTCCAAAAGATGGAAAAGTTCGGCATTCCGGAAACGCACAGAATTCTCTACGCAATGGCCGGTTTGGCCGCCGTCAAGTCGATGCAGTTCGATCTTGCCGACCAATGGCTCAAAGTCGCCGGTGAGGAAAAAATGCCGGAGTCCGACGAAACTTTGCTCCGGTATTACCTCGACAATGCCGACGACGAAAACCGCTCGAACATGCGAATGCTCGCCCAGATTCCCATGTTGAAGAAAAGCTGGGAAAAAGAATCGGAAATCCGGACAAAAGAAGAAGCGGAAACCGATCCGGCGAAACAGAATCCGCAGGTGCTCCTGAAAACGAACAAAGGGGATATCGTTCTGGAGCTTTTCGAGGACGACGCTCCGAATACGGTCGCAAGTTTCATTTCGCTGGTCAACAAAGGGTTTTACAAAGACATCGTTTTCCACCGTGTTTTGCCGAATTTCATGGCCCAGGGAGGCGACCCGACCGGATCGGGCAGCGGCGGACCGGGCTACGTGTTCGACTGTGAATGTTACAAGCCGGACTATCGTCGGCATTTTCGCGGTTCGATCAGTATGGCTAACGCCGGGCCGAATACGAACGGCTCGCAATTTTTCCTGACGTTCGTACCGACCTCGATGCTCGACGGTCGACATACGGTGTTCGGGAGGGTCGTTAGCGGCATGAATGTGCTCTCCGAAATCACCCGGGTCGATCCGGAAAAGGAAAATCAGCCGGAACCGGACAAAATCCTCGAAGCGAAAGTCCTCCGAAGCCGCCCGCACGATTATGTGCCGAAAGTAACCCAAACCAGGAAGTAGTGCTGCATTGCGTCCCGTTAGCGGCGTGGTTACGCTTCGCTTCACATGCGGCTCTTTTTTAATGTTCCACTTAATATGGCCCGTTTGATCTCCGTTTTTTTCTTGCTCGTTTTTTACGCGCAGACGGCTTGCGCTTTGGAAATCAAGACCGTCGAGGTCGGAATCGACGGGTATTACAAGAACGGATTTTGGACGCCGGTCGCGGTTTCTTGGGTCGGAGAGCACGCGGATCAAGTTGCGCGAATCGAATTGGAAACCGTCGATTCGGACGGAACGCCGGTTCGAACCGAAAGCGATGTCAAGGCTTCGCGGTCCAACGAAACTTTTCGGGCGACGGCTTACGTGAAACTCGGTCGTAACACCGGCGCGGTGACGGTGCGACTTTGTTCAGCCGACGCCGTTCTCACTGAAAAGCGGATCCTTCCCGCCCTTACGGAAGCGGCGGAGATTCGTGGAACCTCGCGAAAAACGACCGGTCCCGATTCGTCCGGCGTTCTTTTCCTTTCGCCCGTGCCCCAGGAACGACCGATCCTCTTGGTTCTCGCGGCCAACGACGCCGGTCTCCAGGACGCGGTCGGCATGTTGCGGCTCAAAGAGACGCGACGACCGATTCTCGTGATGATCGATTCGCTCGACAAATTTCCCCGGAACCGTCGCGGGCTTGACGCCGTCGAGTTGATCTGTCTGACGAATTCCGTTCCGGGAATGTGGGAAGGAACCACGTCGAAAGACGCTCGAATCCTGGCGATGGTTCAATGGATGAAGCTCGGCGGGCATGTGCTGTTCGCGCCCGGCGGAAAGAGCGAATCGCTCCTGACCGGGGAAGACGCTCCCTTGAAACCGTTTTTACCGGGCCGGTTCGAGCGCATGGCGACACTCCGACAAGGCAAACCGCTGGAGTTGTTCACCGACAGCAATCGGGCGATCCAGATGGACGGAAGCGAGGTCGCGCCGTTTCTGGAGATGCCGTTTCTCGCGGAGCCGCAAGGAACGCTCGTTCTGGCCGAAGCGGATCTGCCCCTGATCATTCGCAAACCGTGCGGGTTCGGGATGCTGACCTATTTCGGAGCCGATTTGACGGCGGCACCGCTGTCCGACTGGCGTCAGCGAGGGCAGTTCGTCTCGAAACTGCTCGATTGGGGGGAAGCGAAATCGAAAGGGACGACCGTATCCCAGGCTTTGATTCACCCCGGCTATCGGGATCTGTCCGGTCAAATTCGCAGCGCACTGGACCGGTTCGACGGTGTCACGACGATCCCGTTCTCGTTGATTATGGTGCTCATTGCCGTCTACACGCTGTTGATCGGTCCGGTGGATTGGTTTTTCGTTCATCGCGTCCTGAAAAAACCGCGGTTGACGTGGATCACGTTTCCGTGCTGGATCGTCCTGTTCTGTTGGATCGCGACCGCCTTGGGTTACGGACATCGGACGCAGGCGATCACGGTCAATTCCGTCGATTTGATCGACATGGTGCCAAGCGAACGGCTCGTCAGGATCAGTACTTGGGGAGATGTTTACAGCCCCAAGGACGGTCGATACGATTTGACGCTCGCTTCGGGAGAAACCTCGAAAAAGGATCACCGCGAGCTTTACTGGCTCGGCCTTTCCGGAAGAGGACTCGGCGGAATGGAGCCGCAGACCGTTTCCTTGAACCTGTGGGATCAACCGTACGAATACCGTGACGCCAAACCGGACGCATTGAAAGGCGTTCCCATTCGGGTCCGTTCGACGAAATCGTTTTTCGGGCAGGAAATCGATGGCTTGGACGGCGACGTTTCCGATGACGCGAAGTTTGGAAAATCGTTCCAAAATGTCACATTTAAGCAGGCCGACGGTTTTCCGGTCGGAACATTGACCAACGACCTGCCCGTCGATCTGGAATACGCGGTTTTGGTCTATAAAACCTGGGTGTTCAAACTGGGCCGGATCGAAAGCGGCAAAACGATTACGGTCGGAAACGACACGATCCGACGAGAGCTGCGAATGTTGCTCAACACGTCCCGAGCCGGATTCGAAGACGATCTGTACGCGGTGCCCGGTCGGCAAAAGCTGACTTTCGATACGCAATCGCAAGATGTTTGGCCGATTTTGCGAACCATGACATTTTTCAAAACCTTCGGCGGATACGATTCCATCGGACTGCATAACACGCTCCACCCGAATCTGGACTGGAGCGAACTGCTCGCCGCGGACCGTGCGATTTTCGTTGCGTTGGTCGATTCGAGCGACGACGAGTTCGCCGACCAACTTCGCGTCCAACCGTCCGAAACCGACCAACCGATCGCAACCCAACCGGGGTGTCACACCACGGTCGTGAGGATTGTTTTTCCCGTAGAAAACCGTTAGCGGCGGGGCCTGCCCCGCCCTGCACGGGCGTCTACGACGCTCCGGCTAAACGGCAACTGACCTTTCAAATCCGATGAAATTACGACTCGCTCTCATTACGTTTTGTCTGATTTGTGTTTCACCGGCTTTCGCGGCGAACTACGGGGAGATTTCGGTGCAATACGTTCCGCTCTGCTCCCCGTTGACGGGAACGGAGCCGACGACGCACGGGATGATCGAACACCGGTTTCGCGTCCAAAATCGCAGCGCGTCCAAGTCGACGACCGTGGGCATCGAACTGAAGTCCGATCCGCGCGCCGAGTACGGTTTGCGCAGCGCAAGCGGTTCCGTCGAAGTTCCGGCCGGGCAGACGGCGCAAATCGTGATCCTGCAACCGCCCGTTCCGATGAGCCCGATCGATGCCCATGTTCGCATCAATGGGTATCTGCAAAATTCGACGATCGGCGTCAACGTCCCGACGAACCATTGCGATCCGTACGCGGGAATGTTCACTCGCTCCGCCGGAACCACCCTCCCTTCCAACGCCCATATCCTGGTCAGCGGAAAAACCGGGACGGCGTTTCGCGACCTGTTTGCACAAGGCGTCAAGCCGAAAGGCGTTTCTTCCGATCCGTCGTCGGGCGGACCGCCGATGGGCATGGGCGGAATGGGGATGGGCGGCGGAATGGGCATGCCGGGCATGGGGTCGTTTTCTTCCGGCCCGGCGATGCCACGCGAAATCACGCTGTGGCGCAGCGAAGGAGACGTCGATCAGTGGAGCGACAACTGGTTGGCGTTGACCCGATTCGACGCGGTGCTTGTCACGGCCAACGAACTGGCGACGATTCCCGATTCGCAGCCGATCGGCAAAGCGCTGCGGCGTTACGTCGAGTGCGGCGGAGTGCTTTGCGTCGTCGGAACCGAATGGACGGCGCCTAAAGAATGGAAAATCGCCCATGTTTCGAACGATTTCACCCATTGGGACGCTTTGGTCGGGGCCGCGTACCTTCTCAAAAAGCCGGCGGAATCGTCGGAAGACGCGATTACGTTGATTCGGGACAAGATTCTCGGCGATTCCGACGCGTGGACTACTGCGATGCGCAGCGAAACGTTCGCCATGCGCGGCGGATACGTGGGGTTTTTCGGCGATCCGCGTCGACTTGCGGAAATTCTGCCGACCTCGGAATCGAAAGGGGTTCCGATCCGCGCGATCTCCATCCTGATCGTCGTGTTCGCCGTTTTAATCGGGCCGGTCAATGTTTACATCCTGTCGCTGAAAAACCGACGCATTTGGCTCCTGTGGACCGTGCCGGTCATTTCACTGCTGGCCAGCGGTTTGGTTCTCGGAACGAATTTTATTCAGGAAGGTTTTATCCGAAACACCAGCGTTTCTTCGGCGACGATCCTCGACCAACGGCGTGAGGAAGCGATCACGTTCGGAATCGTCGGGTTTTACTCCACCTTGACACCGCGAAGCGGTTGCCTGTTCGACAATGGAACCGAACCGACTGTCGTCGCCAACCGGACCCGGCAATTGTACGATGTGGTGTCGTATCCGGGCGGAGAGCAGAATTTGACGAGCGGTTGGGTTCAGCCGCGCGTTCCCGCCTACTTCGGCATTCGAAAAGCGGCGACCGATCTGCGACGACTGGAGTTCAACTGGACGGTCGAGCCGCCGACGGTCGTCAACCAACTCGGCGTCGACCTGGAAAAGCTGACCGTTTGTTCGCCCGAGGGAACGTTTTTTGAAACGGAAAAAATCATTGCCGGAGAAAAAACGGCGTTGAAAAAACTCGCAATCGCATCCTCCAGGACGCCCGGCGGTAGTTCCTTCGCTTCGACGTTATCGCGGTTCGATCAATGGCCGTTGCTCGCCGAAGCGCTTCAAAGAGAACCGGAGCGACTCCTCACGCCCGGCACGTATTTGGCCCCACTGGGCGAGGAGAAAAACCCGTTCCTCGAACCGGGCATTTCCGACGCGCAACCGTTTCTCAACAAATCAATCATCTTCGGATTGTACTGATGGAGATGATACGGAAGTTTTCCTTCAACACTTTTTTCGGTGCCCCATGAGTTTACTCCCACCCCGACGCGTCTTACTGAAAGTCTCCGGCGAAACCTGTTGTCCGGCGGGAGGACGCGGAATCGTTATGGACGCCGTGAACCTCTTGGCCCGGCAAATCCGTGATGCGGCCCAGACGGGTGTGCAAATCGCCGTCGTCATGGGGGGCGGGAATATTCTACGCGGCAGCCAGTTTATCGCGGCCAACCAATCGATCCAAACGGCGACGGCTCACACGATGGGAATGCTCGCGACGATCATCAACGGTCTTGCGATTCAGGACGCCTTGGAATCCGTCGGGCAACCGACGCGGCTTCTTACCGCGATTCCGATGAACGCCGTCGCCGATCCGTACACACGAAGAGACGCTCTACGGCAGATGCAAAAAGGTCGGGTCGTCCTGCTTTCCGGCGGAACGGGCAGCCCATACGTCACGACGGACACCGCCGCAGCCCAGCGGGCGATCGAACTCGGCGCCGATGTGCTTCTCAAAGCGACCAAAGTCGACGGCGTTTACAGCGACGATCCGGAAAAGAATCCGAACGCGGTATATTATCCGTCGCTCGCTTACGACGAATTCCGCGAGAAAAACCTACGGGTTCTCGATCAGGAATGCGTCGCCAAATGCAAGGAAAACAAGATGCCGATCCGGGTTTTCAATTACCGGACCGAAGGAACCATCCTCCGCGCCGTGCTCGGCGAGGAGGTCGGGACGCTGATTCGGGCGTGAAAAGAAATTGTTCAGATGTCACACTTGGCTCTTCGCTTTGTACGGCGGAGTAAAACCATTGCCGCGGCACCGATTCCGAAAAAAGCCACCGAAGCCGGCTCCGGCACGCCCGTCGTGTCCACTCTTCGGAAGATCACTTCTTCTTCGCCGTCGGTGCCGACGGCGGTTCGACGGTGATGTCATATTTCGTTCGGCCTTTGACTTCGCAGGTAAGGCCGGAGGAGGCGCCGACGAAATACTTCGGGTCGATCGGCGATGTTTTCGGCATGGAGATTTTCGGGGCGTTTCCTTTGGAAAAGTCCATGGTCGGCTTCATGACACCTTGGATGGAAACCTGGTAGGATCCTCGCGGAACTCCGTCGCCGGGGTTGAAAGAACCCATCTTAAACGTTCCGTCGGATTGGATCGGTCCGGTCGCTTGAAAGGTCGGCGTTTCAAAAACCACCCGACCGGTCGTGAACGGCGTTCCATCGGGAAAAGTAACCTTCCCCGTAACGGCGCTGTTCTTTCCACAACCTTGCGCGAAGACGACGATCAATAATCCGAGAATAAGGCTAAATATTTTATTCATGGGAGGTGGGAAATCGTTAGCCCCGTCGCCTGCGACGGGTTGCACACGGAGGAATTACCGAACTCACTGCGGTTCGCAGGCGAACCGGCTAACGGATGAAACTCACGGAACGCCCGCGGCATGTCCGTCGTTGACCATTCCCAGCTTGGCGAGCAGGGCCGGGTTGATCGTTTCGCTGATGGAAGCGACGGAGCCGTCTCCCAAGACGAAATTGCATGTTCCCGTATGCCAACTCCCGAACGACGGCGGGTAGTCCCACCAGAAATTCGGAGCGATATTTTTCCGCTGGATCCCCGGCAACAGTCGCCAACCGCGATTGGTATCGATCGTCGCGCCGCGGAAGTTCAAGTGAACCGGCCGCGCCGTGGAAACCATCCACTGGTTGCTGATCAGCCAGCCGCCGTCGGAAATCAAGTTGTATTGATCTTCCGTATCCGCTCCGTTCGGGTTCGCCTCAAAGCAAGCAGGAATATCGGTATTCGAGGTGTCTCCCCCCAGATAAATTTGTTTTTCGCCGATGACCAACTGGTTGCTGGTTCCGTCCGACATTCGCGAGAACGTGTCCCGACAAGACCAACCGGAGACCGTGCTTCCCGAGTAATTCGCCGCGCGAAACGGTCCCAACTGATAAGACGCCAACCAGGTTTTGTGGAGCATCATCCAGTTTTGGTACGATTGTCCGCTGCCGGGGCCTTCGGAAGAGTCATCCCCCGTTTCACAGGCGGCAACCATGGCGTAATCCCCGCGTGGACCGGGGTTGAAATACCAGATGCTATTCACATCGCCGGTGATTTTGGAACCGGACCGCCGCGTCGGGCACTTCATGAAACTGATGGAGCCGATCCCGTTCTTTTGCTCCTCCGTAAGCCTGGGGTCTCCCCACGATTGCTTATTCCAGAAATTGCTCCACCAGATCACGTCTCTGTTATTGGAAATATTGTCGCTCACGATCTCGTACAGCGCAGTTTGCTCAAGGTAAGGGAGCAGCAGGGCGAACATGCTGAAATGGTTGTTACCTTGATCCCCATCCGGCGGGACTTCCCTCGGGTTCGCGACGAGCCCGGCGGGCGGCAGTCCCCTTTGTGAGTCGTGAAAATTGTGAATTGCCAGTCCGAGTTGTTTGAGATGGTTGGTGCATTGCATCCTTCGAGCCGCCTCGCGGGCGGCTTGAACGGCAGGAAGCAGCAGGGCGATTAAAATACCGATAATCGCGATAACGACCAGGAGTTCGACCAGCGTAAATGCTTGTCTTGCCCCGTCTCTCCGTAGAAATTTCTTCAGGTTTTTGCTCATAAAATGTCTCCGATGAAAAATGGGCGATAAAAAGGAAAAAACATTTTTTCAGACAGAAATTGCCCGGCGCAGCGCAAGAGCTCTTCCTCGAAAAAGAAGCTGCGCTCGGTTTGCGCCGTGGAATTTCCCTGACCCTCGACAATCACCGACCGAGCGTTTCGCTTGACAGGAAAAAGCGAATAAGAAAAATGGGGCACAGCGTCAAAACTGAGCCGCTCGAAACGTTTCGATCAGAACAATTCCACTGTACACCAGTTAATTGTAGAAATCAAGATTGTTTTTACATTTTTTCCTGTTTTTGATAGAAAAAAATAACTTGCCGGTCCCGGGACGAAATGGTTGTTAAGTATTTCCTGGGACCGCAGGCTTCCAGCCTGCATCTGGGTCGGTAGGCTTCCAGCCTGCCGTGGGCTCGCTACGGGCTGGAAGCCCATAGACCCAGGTGCAGGCGAGATGCCTGCGGTCCCAGGTTGTGCTCCACGAAGCCGTTAACCGATCTGCTGCGCCATCTTTTTCACGGCGGCCAGATCCAGTTTGCCGGTTCCGAGCAGCGGGATCTTTTCGACTTCGTAAAACGAGTTCGCAGCCGGAATCCAGAGGTTCGGCAGATCTCGCTCCATCAGCTTCGCGCGGATCGTTTCGACCGGAACACTCAGCTTTTCGTGGAAAACGACGATCCGCTCCCCTTTCTTTTCGTCGGGAACCGCGGCAACGGCAATCGGAACACCTTCGGACACGTCCCCGGCTTCATTCAGGATTTTGAGGATTTCCTCTTCGATCAGAACGTGGGGAACCATTTCGCCGCCGATCTTGGAGATGCGCGACTGTCGACCCGTGATCCAGAAAAAGCCGTCCGCATCGACCTTGCCGACGTCGCCGGTTTTGTACCAACCGTCCGGGCTGAGGACTTCGGCGGTCAGTTCCGGTTCCTTGTAATACCCCTGCATCACGATCGGGCCCTTGGCGACCATCATTCCGATTTCGTCCGGCGGGAGATCTTCGCCGGTTTCCAAATCGACGATTTTCAAAGCGACGTTCGGCAAAGCGCGGCCGATCGAGCCGTCCTTGCGGTACTTGTTGAACGAGTCCCGAATCCGGCAGTCCGGAAGGTTCACGCTCGAACAGGGGGACAGTTCCGTCGTTCCGAACCCTTCCGACGGGCGGACACCGTATTTCTGCTCCCACGCGTCGATCAAGTCCAGCGGCAATTTTTCCGCGCCGCACAGTACCGTCGGGACGTTCTCGAAATCCTCTTTCGGACAACGACGCAGATAATTGCGCAAAAACGTCGGCGTCGAAGGGATGAACGTACATTTGTACTTTCTCGCCAATTCGCCGACTTTCTTCGCGTCGAGCGGATTGAAGTGGAACACCCCCTTCGCGCCGGAGAGAACGGTCAACCAGAAATTTCCGGCGTATCCGAACGCGTGGAAAAACGGCAGGAACCCGAGCAGCGTGTCTTTCGGAGAAACGCCGACCATATCGACGAACGCCCGGGCTTCTTCCGCGATGTTCCGTTGAGAAAGTACGACCCCCTTGGGATCGCCCGTCGAGCCGGACGTGAAAATGATCGCAAGCGGATCGTCTGATTTCAAATTGTTCAGCCCGAGCACGCGTTTCAAAATCCCCATCGGCAAAACATAAGTCCCCAGCGCGGCGAAAAACTTGTCGGCAAACGTAATCTTTTTCAAAAGATCCTCGACGCAAACGACTTCCGCGTTGAATTTCAGATCGGGAAACCGTTCGACCATTTTGCGGCTCGTCAAAACGGTTTTGATTTCCGCTTTCTCAATGCAATGGTTCAGGATTTCCTCGGAAAACGTAAAGTTCAAATTGACCGCGACCCGGGAATCGACGGACAACGCGGCGTTGGAAAGCGACCCGCCGACCGACATCGGAACGAACAGGCCGACGTTCTTTTCGTCCGGCTTGAGGACTTCCCGACGCAGTAATCTTCGCAAAACGAGAATCGAAGCGAGCAGTTTGCGGCCGGACATTTTCATGCCGGTCGAGTCGAGAAGAAAATCGCGATTGCCGACTTTACGACAGTTTTCAAGCAGCTTTACGGGCGGGAACGGGAGTTCTTTCCCATTTTGTTTCATCGCATCGACGCCGAGTTCTTCAACGGCCCGCTGCACTTCCATTGCGTTTTTCGGCTGGAAAATCGGCTTGCCGAATGCGACGATCGGACGATGCGGCAGTTTACGTGGCCAAAGCTTGATGCTCCCACCGAATTTGAAATACAAAAAACGTCCTTCTTTTTGGCCGTCCGTTTTTTCGTCCGAGTATTTATAGCTGAACATGCTTCCGAAGAGTCCGCCGATGTACACGGGAATAATCGGAACGTTTTCGTCCCCTTTGAGAATCGAAAGGAACCCGTTTTCAAACCCTCTGAATTGGCCGGTTCGCGTGATTCCCCCTTCCGGGAAAATTCCGACGTAATCGCCGTTTTTGAGCCCTGCCCGAGCTTCTTTCAGGGCCAAAATCACCTTTTTCCCCGGCAAAACGCGAATCAATCCGGTCCGGGTCGCAAGGTGATCGAGCGGTCCTGGCGGAATGAAATCCTTATGCGCGAAAAAGCGAATCGGACACCGCGAAGCGACGTAAACCAACGGTCCGTCGAGCAAACTGACGTGGTTGCATACGAACAACGCCCCGCTGTCTTTCGGGATGTTTTCCAGTCCGATCACTTTCGGATGGTAGAAAAGCCAATAGAAGAACGTGAACACGATATTCATCAGCTCCACGAAATAAACGTAAGCGAGAATCAGGAACACCGCGAGCACCATCAGCCCGGTTGCGATCCAAATCGACAAACTCGGCGGGTACGCGAGAAACGAAATTCCGAGCCCGTTGATCGCATCGAAGAGGAACGAAAAGACGAAAAACAGGAGCGTGAACACCAGCATCGCGGAAAACGAGAGGAAATTGTAAGCCGCGAGAAGTCGGCCTCGCGTTTCCTCCGGAGCATTGTGCTGAATGTAAGCGGCAAGCGGAATATCGTAAAGCCCTGCCGTCGTTCCGACGAGAAAGAGCATCACCGCCGCATAGAAGAAGGAAAACGTGAGCGGCGAACCGGTTCCGGACGGATTCAAGCCGAGCAGGAGCAGAAAAATACCGATTCCAAACGCCCCGACCGGAACGAGTCCCATTTCGATGCGTCCCCGGGACCAAATCCCGCACAACACCGCCCCAACTCCGATTCCGACCGAAAGAATTGCCGCGAGAATCGAAACGTATTCCTGGTCCAAATTAAGCAGATCGCGACCGAATTTATCGATATTCGTTCCGGCGAGGATCGCGAGCCCCCAGAAAAACGCGCTCGCAACCGCGACCCAGAACAATTTTCGATGCGAATAAAGCATCGCCAAATCGCGACCGGTTTGCAACAGCGGATTGCGGGGAAACTTCGCGTCCGGAGCGACCGCTTTGAGTTTCGGAATGAAAAAACTGGCGACGTATCCGACCACGGCGGTTCCGACCAATAAAACGGCGCCGATCCACCAATTGTGATCCGCGCCGGGAATCCCGATCGCTTCGGATTTGCCGTTGAACATCCCGGTAAGCGAAGTCCACGCGTAAATGTAACCGCCGAGAATCTGCCCGAGAACGCAGGCGATCATTGTCGTCATTGCGATCACGCCGTTCGCTTCGGAAAGCTTTTCGTCCGGGACCAGTTCGGGAATACTGCCGTATTTCGACGGGCTGAAGAACGTGCTTTGCGAACCGAGCAGGAACAGAATGAACAAAAGCAACGGAACCTTCGCCGGGATGCTGGCCGGATTGGTCAGGATTTCCATAAACGACCGTTTGGGAACCTCCGGGTCCGCGACCGGGCCCATACAGAAGACGAACACGGCGAACAACAGGAGCACGATTTCCGCGAACTTGCACCAGATCATCACGTTCCGTTTACTGTGCTTGTCCGTAATATACCCGGCAATCGACGTCCACATCAGGAACGGAATCACGAGAAAGACGCTCCCGAGCGTCCGGATCAGATCGTCGTGCGCGTACGCTTTTCCGATCGGGATGATCAACCATTTGAACATATTGTCGTTCATCGCGACGGTGAACTGCGTAACGCACATCGCGATGAACCCGCGGTTCCAAATCGTATTGCCGAGGTATTTTCCCGTTTCGCTCAGGTTCGAAGTTTTATCCATAAGATTGAAAGATTTTAACGTTCATAAAAGAGCCGCACGAGAAGCAAAGCGGAACTTGCGGAACATCAAAACGGCGATCCCAATGCGGCGACATTATAGCAGGCCCCGTAGGCTTGAAGGTACGTAACAACCAATAATCGTGTGCCTTTATACATCATCCCCGAGGGAAAGGAAAGTAGAGACGAACATTCGAATCAGTGGGAATGCGAACTCATTTTTGTGCGATTGTTCTGGTGATTGATTTACGACTTCTTACTTCCCTTCTCATCCGCAATAAATTTTCCGGAAATATTTCGCGCAGCGAGTATCTTTTCCCGTGAAAAATCGCTACAATCAAAAAAGTCGGCGGTCCGTTTTTTTGGACGGCTGATTATTGTTACGGATTTTCGTTTTCGCCTCTTCCCGCTTATGGAGCCCGTCATGAACCTGAATTCCCTGTTCCGTTTCGTGCAATCGTTTCTCCCCCCCCCCCCCGCGTAACTCGTGAACCGAAAGTTCCATTGCAATCGGTGCGTCGTCTGCGGCTTGAGTCGCTTGAGGAGCGTGATCTGCTCTGCATGGACGCCTGTCCGCAAGAACCGCTTTTTCTCTGGAGAGAAATTGAAAACTTGTCTTCCCAGATGGAAACACGTGATTTACACGACTTCGATTCCGACTCCCCGCCCGCCGCTATGAACTCCGGCTTGAATCCTTATGTCTGTCCGGCGACGAGTGGTCCCGATTTTACGATGGGCACCGTTCCCATTCTCGAAGGGGGCGGAAATTACGTCGACGTGCAAATGTCCTGGCCGTACACCGATTGCGTTCCGCTTCTTCGTTTTCGTTACATTTCCTTCTCCGTCGTTCGGGTCGAGGGTGCGCAGCCGTTGCCGGTCGTGGAGTTGCCCCCTTCCAGCGGGCATGTCCTGGAGACCTATCCGGACGGCAAATACATCTTGAGAATCGCGGGGGACGTTTCCTCGGTCGATTTGCGTGCCCGCTCCGGGGGGGACGATTTCGCATACCGGACGGAGGGAAAGTTTAATCTCCAAGTGACCAGCGCACAGTGCTATCATATGACGCCGTCGGTAGTGATTTTCAGTACGTTCCACGGTTGCGGCACCTTCGGAGTAATGACCGTTCAAGACAACGACGATTGGACGGTGACCGCAACGACGCCGGACACGATTGCGTTGGAGCCGTGCACGTGGATTACCGGCCCGGAGCGCAAGGGGGAATTCCTCTTGAAAAAGAGCAATCCTTCGCAGACGCCGGACAATCGGTATGATCTGATGGTCGACTTCGAGCTTCAGGGCACGGCGACGCCGGGCAGCAGCGGTTCGAGCGGCGATTACCACTTGACGAAGAACATCAACGGCGGCGTCGCGGCTGACGTGATTTCTGTAACGAACGTCAACGGCGTCTGGAAAGGGACCGCGACGATCAAAGCCGGCGTCAGCTCTCTGACGTTGTACGTTATGCCGAACGGCGATACGATTTTCGAGCCCGACGAAACCGCCAAGCTGGTGATTACGAAAGTGTACAACGGCTCGAACATTTACAGACACTTCAACGCCGCAACGAACGTCACGATCTTGCAGGCCCCGGAATTCATCAGCGACGCGGATACCGATCCGCTGCCGCAAAGAGTGCCGATCAATGCGGATTATTGGAACTTGCCGAAAAAATATGAAAGAACGACCAAGGATACCGTTATCATTGATGCTTTGCCTTGCGTGAAAAATCGTCCTGTGAAATACTCCATCGTCGAAGGCAATGATATCGGTCTTTACAAAATCGATGAACAGACGGGCGAGATTACTTTTGCTCGCGACTATGAGCCCGGCGTCGGAAGCCATACACTCAAGGTTCGCGTCGCCGATAAACAGTACCCAAATCTATACGATGAAGCGACCGTTTCTTTCAGCTATACAATGCTGGCAAAATTCGGATTGTTTGCAAGATCGGGCTCGGCGACAGTCCAAGAGATTATCGCAGCGGGAGGGGTTAATGTTGATGGTGGTCATTCGTTCTGGGGGCTTGAAATTCCCAATTTACATGATTTTGTAGATATTGCCACAAGCGATCCGAATGCAAACATGTCATCTCAAGAGCTGTGGATTCTTCTACATAAATACGGGTACGATATACGAAACGTCAATGGACATTTAGTTACCGTAACGACCGTATTCTGGGGATACTACGCAAACATGTCCAATGGTGGTTCCGTCATTTTGGGTGTTCCCGGTACTATGCAAGTCGAAAATAATATCAATTTTACACAGAGTCATGAGAAATTGCTCTGGGATGCCCAAACGATCCTCTCGCTCCTCCAGTATACCGACAATTTGTTTGCCAATCCAGGAATATACACGCTTATGTTCAATAATTGCAATACGAAAGCGAGAGAAGCCGCGGAGCTTGTCGGTATGCATATAGATTGTCTGGTAACAGCAGAGCCCTGTTGGGTTCCACAACATCTTGCTGAGGATATCACCGCTCATGAACTCACGTGCAGTTATTGTATGTGAGCATTGATATTGCGATCAAACTCTCTACAAAGGCGAGAATCCACGATACCACTCATGGATTCTCATTTCAGGAAAAACTGATAATTCCGCTATCCACGTCATGCCGGTTTTCCTGGTCTGTTGTATCAACTCGTCGCGAACTTTTATTACTCGAGGTCGTCATGTATGAATATACTCCATACTTATCGAAAAGCAAAAAACCTTTCGGTTTCGCGACAACGGTTGTCGGTCTGGTTTTTGCGTTGAGTCCGACTTTTGTTTTTTCGCAGGACGACGAAGATTACCCCGTACATACCGGGTTCGAACAGGCGTTAACGCATCAAATCAAGACTCCGGAAATGCCCGAATCCGTGGATTTAGACAAAGAAATTCGACTTTGTAATTTGCTCCAAAAAACGTCTTTCGCGAGTTTTGGACGCTACATGACCCCGATTGATGTTGATAAACTCCATGTGTTACAGGAAGGTTCTTCTCTTGAGAATATCGTTAACGTCTATCGTCCTCTCTGGAAGGAACGTTGGAACGTGGAAATGCCGAAATGGGACTATTGGCAATATCGACGGGGCGGCAGACTTGCGAGAGGTCTATCGCCCAAAAACGAAGAGATGGGCAGTCGGCACGATTTCGGTATGCAAAGCGTTCAGCCCAAGAACGACGATCGACCTTCGCCCGAGCTTCTCTCTTACAATACCTATCGCAACGTCCTTCGTTCGGAGCAGTTGTTTCCCGGTAAGACAATGCAGGCTTTGACGGTTCATTGTGATAATCAAGGGATTTACCTGGTCGCGGTTTACGAAGTTCCGGAAGACCGAAACGACTTCTACCTCAAGCTTCGCCAGGTGTTTCTCGGGTTTCATCCGGCGCCGGACGCGTCGGGTATCATTTATAACCAACCGTTTTGGTCGAAAAAAAAGTTGAAGTCGGAGTTTTCGCCGACCGGCTGCTTCATCCTGATCGACGAAAACGGAGGTTTGACGCGCTACGCTTCGGTCAAGGAGGGAAAATATTTCGGTCCGCAAATCGAATGGAATCCCGACGGCGGTATTACGAAATTCGAAGATATTAAGGAACCGAAAGACTCCTGCGAAGAACTTTGGATCGAATTCTCCCTCAAATGGTGATTCACCATCGACTATGACAAGTCGCATCCTCCTAATAGTTGCAGCGACACTATGTTTTTTGTCGCTCATTTCCTGCCATAAGCGGGAGCCCCCTGAAAAAGACGCACAAGAACACACCACGTATTCCACTTCGAGACTTTTCGATTTCGAGATTGCAACGCCAAAGGATCTGGATTTCGACGAACAGTTGGCTTTCCTTTCCGAATTTTCAAAGTCGTACGGCGGTTTTTCACTTTGGTATGGAAAAGGAAGAACGAAACTGGACAAGGAAGGAAAGTTTCCGTATGCGGAAGTGGATTATCTCGCCTTGGGCGATTTATTGAACCTAAATCGGTCGCTTTGGAAAAACGAATGGGACGTCGATTTTCCGGAGTTGGGCGAATATTGTATTCCCAACCCTCCTCCTGAATATCCGCCGCCGCGAATGGAAATGGGAATGAAATCGACTCTCCCCCAGACTTGTAACGTTATTCCCTTGGGAGGCGATCGGGTTCTGGTCCGTTCCGCCGGTTATACGTTGCCGATTCCCGCTCCTGGAGGCGGCGATTCGCTGGAACTGAAACGGAAAGGTTTCGGCTATGCTATTCGCGGGGTTGTGTGTGAAGGTGCGGGAAACGATTCCTTTTACATGGTTTTTTGGGGGGAGCATTTCGATGACGCCCATCCCGTCCCGAAGATTCATTACATTTTCCTGGGCGAGTGCCCCATCGAAAAACAGCCCGACGGGAAGGAACGACTCGACGTGAAGCCGACGGGAAGCATTTTCCATTTTTATCCGGATCAGCATCCTTACTCGTACCATAATATCCGCGAAGGCCGGCTTACGGGCCCTCGCATCCTTTGGGACGCAACGGGAAAGATCGTCGAATATGAAAACCGGGAATCGTACGATATCGACCCGAACGACGTCTGGATCCCCTTTTGGGTAACTCGCGGCAAGGAAATTTGGTATCCGCCGGCTTATCGAATCGAACCGTAGAATTCACGCCGGCGACTCAAGAGTC
>JAVBPO010000195.1:0-3967 GCA_031549565.1 Thermoguttaceae bacterium | reverse complement strand
GAAGGGAGACATCCGCGGCGTCAACGGGAGAAACGTCAACCCGTTTTACGTGACGTACGACAACCCGCGGGCGCAAAGTTCCGGGGCGTTGTACCACACGGTGGTCCACGTCGGCTGTGACGCCGCGAAAGGCGTGGTGACGCCTTCGGTGGTTCAGGAAGCCGGGGAATCGTATGAAGATTGGCTGCCTCGGTATCGCCTGCCGATCTTTAACGCGATCTGGGCGAAGCTCGAGAGTTTGGACGTTCATAGCGTCAAAATGAACAACGGTGCCGTTGTTGACAATAAGCTGTTGACGTATTACGGACAAATGCCGAACAACGGACCGAGCGCGCTTCTTCTCTCCCAGATTATCGTTGAAAAGAACAATGGCGTCTTGGTCGAAACGCAATCGGTATCGCGTGCGAGAGAATGTTGGAATTATGAGGAGCAGGATTTTTTAAAAATGCTTTTAGTGTCGTCTGATGGTTTTTGCAACTCATGGCAAGCTTTCATGATTTCGGTTCTTGGCGCCCAAGGGCTCTCGTCCACGGCAATTACGATTTCTATTCCAGAATGCGGTTTTTTCAAAATCAAACCGAATTATAAAGGTCAGGGGAATGTCGATCCTAAGGAATTCATCTTCGAAAGACACATGCTTGTCGAATATGCGGGGATTGTTTACGACCCTTCCTACGGTGTTTCCCTGGGGGCGTCACGTAACGCAAACAATCAACCGGTGAATACTCACAAGACGAATTTCATCGCCCGCTTGGAAAGTGCCGGAGAAACAGAGTCTCTTAATCCGGCTTTCAATGGCCACAGATATGTTTACATCCCGGAAATTACTTACTGAAACGAGAGGAACATGTGTCGAGATTTAATAACAATAGGATTATGCGATACGTAACAAGAGTCGTGCTCCTTTCGCTCCTCTGCTGGCTGCCGTTTTGCACATACAACTCGGTTTTCGGTGATGAAAGAAACGACATATTTGGCACGAAGCTGAAACATTATTCGGAGAACATGAAAGCTTTTCCGATTGATTTCCTGTTGATGCCAAGGTACCGGGGAGAATACAAATCCACGTTGAATAGAGGTGGCCCTGGATTACTCAAGGATTATCCTCCGTGGTCCTACTATTCTTTTCGGTATGAGCTGAACAACGAACGCTTGAATTTATGGCGTTCTTTCATTCATTTTGCTTTTTATGCCGATAAAAATGATTTGGATTACTGTGAAACATTGATCAAAGATGCATCGCCCAAAGAACGGGCGCTGCTGTTAACGGTCTTGTTTTTTTCCGTGGACGAAAAGTACCTCGCACTTTTTGAAAAATTCAAGAATGAGACTTCAATTGCTTTTCCCGCGATCCACCCCACGGAAGAGGAGAGGCAAATATTTGTAAAAGATGCAGAAGCTTGGATTTGGGATCACGAGGGAAGATTTTGGGCGTTTGATGGTCCCGACAATGGAATCGAACGAGCCTGTTTTATTATTCTCAATCGCCGCTCTGCTACGATTCCAGAATTGATAGTCGAGAACGCGGAAAACAGTTCGGAGAAACCGAAAACCGTGGCGGATTTCGCCAACGCGTTTCTTTGGTACTGGTATCATTTCGAGGAAGACAAGAAGTTGGATCAGCAGTTGTTTTTCAGTAAATTCATGAAAGATGACCGTACGATTCCCGTGTTTTCGAACGAGAAGTACGAAGAGCTTCGGCGACGATTGGAAGTCGAGCCGTTTTATTACACGAAGGTTTCGATTCGCTGGGATGGCGTTTTGAACGGCCCGCAAAAAGACCGGATCCGAATGTGCGGCGACCTCCGAAAGTACGTCGAATCGCTCCCGGAAGACGCCCATTTTCTACTTCAAGATATTCCGGATTACTCGGCGGTGGAGCCAAATGCGAAGTAATCGCTACTCTTCGCGAAGGAAATGTCCACCGGCGATAAAAAGTCGGAGTGGATAGGCGTGAAAGGGATCACGTTTCTCGCGGGCCCCACTCCGGCCGGAGCCGACGAATCCTGGCGGGACCAGCCCGTCTTCGACGCCATCTGGGCGAAGTTCGCGGACAAGAGCATCCAGGCCGTCAAGATGAATAATGGTGCCGTCGTCAATCGCGGGCTTTTGACCTATTACGGACAAATGCCGAACAACGGACCGAGCGCGGCGATGTTGGCGAGGTTAGTGGTGGAAGGAGAGCCAGGTAATTACCAAGAAACTCAGACGGCAAGCCGTTTTTTGGAATGTTGGATGTACGAGGAATCGGATTTTCGCAAGGTTCTTCTTAAATCGACGGACGGTGATTGCAACGCTTGGGCCTATTTCACGATTGATGTACTCGGAGCGCAGGGGTTGCAGGCGACCCTGGGGCACTTAAGCCCGTCTGGTATTTTCAAAGTCAGTAGTTCGCAGAAAAAGTGCTCAAATTCAAGGTTATTCCGGGATTTGCGGCATGGGAATGCGAGATTCCTCCGGTCAGAATACGCAAATCTTCTTCAAGAATTTTTCGACGCTTTTCCAATAAATCCTTGAAACTGAAATACGTTTCCCGCTCCTGACGCCGCTGACGACCGTTGTTCAACACGAAAGTTCGTTCAAACCATACCCAACAATTTCGCATGATCATCGACAACGCGAAATACAGTAACCGTAATTGAGGCTTCCGCGTGCTCGTTCGGATGCGACATTCGTTTGACTGCCGATAGCTCGTTTCGATCCCGAATCGCTTCCGATACGTTTCGAAAAACCATTTGGCTTGACTCGATTTGACATTGTAGTACGCAAACGTGAACGAGTTTCGTCCGTACTTGCCTCGTTTGCCGTTAAGATTTTTGCAACACACGCAAACCCAAAACCATGTTTTCATTTCCTTCCCCTTCACTTTCGTTTTCAATTCGTATCGGTCCCAGCCGCTCTTCTTCCAGTCGCGATATTTTCTCGTGCCGCCCGCCGCCTGATCCTTCGTCCCCTTCTTGCCCCGAATGATCACTGGCATCACGAACGGAACCTGGGCGTGTTTCAGGTACGAAATCACGCTCACGCTGTAAAATCCGCGGTCCAGCAGCAACAGCTTGCATTTCAGACCGATGCTTCGGCATTGATCGAGAAGGCGTTTGACAACCGCTTTCATTTCTTCACCTTTGACCACTGGCGTCAAAGCGACGGTGTAACGGAAACCTTTGTGAAGGAGACAAACGGTGGCATAAGCGTGAAAGTGACTGGTACCGGATTTCGGCTGCGAACGATAGATTTCGTTGATATCATAACAGTGTTCTCCGTGGTAGGGGATCAGGACCAGATCGATGGCGAGGCGTTTCGAGCGTTTGAACACCGACTTGGGGAGTTGGTGGGCGAGGGTGTCATTGATGAGTTTTTGAAGGCGGGTGTATTCGGGCAAGGTTTTGAGGATGGCGGCGGCGATGGTGTTATCGTCGGGCGAACCGGCGAGATTGCGGCAAGCGGCGAAGATGGACTGGATGCGGCAAAGTGCGCAAAACAGGATGTTGATGAAGATTGGGTTGTTACATTTGGTGCCGTGATACTGTTTCTCGAACAAATCGCTGACGGAATTTTGAAAGTCGTCTTTGACACGCTGGTAACCTTTGGTAAAATATTTCCTTGACGAGCTCATGGTTTTTCCTCCTGAAAAAAGTTGTTTGGAATTTACACAACCTTTTTAGCAGAAAGGCTTTGGGCTCGTCAATATCAATTTATCTGTGATGCTTCGTTCTACGAACTACTGACTTTTCGTGAACTTCGCGAAGCGTTCGTTCGCCACGGCTCAGTAAGCGGATCAACGACACCGCCATGCTCGTCAAAAGCGTCCATGCCTCACCCAAACTGCCGCCGCCAAGAACGTGCTTGTCCTCCTCGAAATACCGGTCCTTCTGCCAATGCAGGCAGTTCTCGACCTCCCAATGACGCAAGATCAAGTTTTGGAACGTCGACGCCGGAACAACGTCAGGATCAAGGCTGCTCACAA
>JAVBPO010000084.1:0-26235 GCA_031549565.1 Thermoguttaceae bacterium | reverse complement strand
ATATTGTATTCAAACGTAAAGATGAAACGACTTCGGCATAAACCGGAGAGTGGTGTCTTACGCCCGAATGGACTGAATTATTAACAATTAATTACGAGAACCCTCCTTGACGGGGGGATTACTTTCAGAGATGAAAGACGCGATGAGCGAATACGAGCTGATTACCTTGCGCAATCGCTTGGAACGTCGCCGCTCTGGAACAGATCGGCTACGGCGGCTGGGCTTCGCTGGAAACGTTCGATTATTCTCCCGGTCCCGAAATTCTTGCGCAAAAGAGTCTTGGGTATTTGAAATCGTTGGAAAACCCACGTTAGCGCCGGAGCTTGCCCCGGGTTATGCCGCATCCCCGTTACATGGTGAGCAATTTATCGGTTGGGCGGACTGGAATCCGAGGGTGGATTCGCTGTACAATCGTTTGCCGGATCGCCGGGCGAAGTCGCCGATCCCGCCGACGGAAGCAGCGGCTTTGACCGGTTTGCTGACTCGGCCGAGCGTATTATCACTGCCGCGGGGCAAGGATCGGCAGTTCGACGGAATCGGTCTCCCGAATTTCGGCGAGAATGTCGACGGAAAGTACGAATTTCGACGATTCGTCTTCTCCGGTACCGCCGTAGAGAATGCCGACCTGTCCCCGGGTCTTGCCTTTGCGGTCGCGTGTGTCCAGGGAGCATTTCAAGTCGACGCTTCCTCCCGGCTTGATCTCTCCCTTGGGAACGGAGACGTTCGTACAGGTGCAACTGGCGAACGGCTCCACGATGGTCATCGTTTTGCGGGAAACGTTCGTCAGCGTGATCGTCGTACTTTGAGAACCTTCTCCGACGACACCGAAATCGACGACGGCAGGCCGGGCGACCAACGCCGGGCCGGGAGCTTGCTCCTCTTCCGTAAAGAGACAATACACCGTCGCGGTCAGGGACACGAGAAACAGCACGAGAAACAAAAGCAGGAAAGACAAATGGACGTTTTTCATATTTCCTTCCTTTTTCGGAGCCAGGCCCGATAAAAGAGCAACGCGAGAATCCCGCTGATGACGGTCGCGTTAACGGCGATGATGAAATACCGGCGCCTTTGCTGGGTTTTCGAACCGACTTCCTCCATGACATCCTTAAAGCTCATGACACCTTCGCCGACGATCTCCTTCCCGTCCCAGACGAGAGGTATTTTTCCGGGGGAGGCGTCGTTCAGGAACCAGGCGACAACGGTCCCCTTCTCCAAGCCGGGAAGGGTGGCAATCGTGAAAATCTCGTCGGGAATCGGCTCGTTCATAGACTTCACTTCGAGCGTACATTCCTCGAAAACTTCAACTTTCTCATCACGCTTCATTTCAAAAGTCCAACGAGAAGGATACCAGATTCCAGAAGCCGCATGTTGAGTTACCTCGTTTTCCATGGAATTGTGGAGTCTACCGAATGAAGCTTCGCAAACGGTTTCATATCTTCTAACGATGTACTCTTTCCGGGGATCAACCCAACAGGAATATCTTACAATTGTCGGGCGATCCTCATCGCGGGTTGTCGTCCAAGTCAACCTTTTACAGAGGCTGGCTCCTAATTCAACATCGGCTAGGCTAAGATCGCTGAGACGAAAACCATCGATAATTCGAAACCTGCTGCTGTTCAAATAATCGATATTCATGCCAGGTTCTGCGGCTGCTTCGACAATGCCCAAGACTCGAACATCGGGTGGGAAAAAATCTCGGGAGGGGGTAAAAAAAACGATTGGATGACCGTCGCTGGTCGTACTATTGTCCGCGTAATCATAGTCCCCTTCGTACAACGCGATCACCGGTCTTTGCATTACGCCGCTCGGAAGAGGCAGGACGGAGTACGGAGACGGACTGAAAAGAACAAAAGAACTTGGAGTGAAAGCGTTTTTCAAAACAAAATAGTGATCTCTTCCCCTGGTTTTTTCCATGCGAATTTTCTCGTTTTGAACGAAAATATCCATGGAGTAATTCTGCGTTTGGGTTTCAATACCATTGTCGCCATAGTCTCTTCCCCGCCATTTGGCATCGAGAAGGAAATGGCCGCTTTTTATTTTTTGTCGGCCTTCCACGATTTTCGTTAAAATCGCGCGAATTTCTGTTAGCTCCGAAGCTTCACACGAGGATGTGAAGATGAGGACAGCGGAGAAAAATAATACTTTGCGCATGATATGAAACAGTCACATAGGAGTGGAAAAAATCAACAATTTTCTTCTTGATATGTAGGAGCTTGCTTCAATATTTTTACGGTTCTTTCAATGCATGCCGGCACTCCATTACTACCAAGGGAGATTTCGCACTTAACCACGCGCAAACAAGTTTGTAAAAAACCAGTGAGAACAGCTTTTTTATCTTTTTTCGATGTGGTTGCGATGTTTGCAGTACTCAGCTTGTTTCCTTCGCCGCTGCACCCTGCATCAACAGTACATGTTGGTGTTGGAAAACTCGCAATATAACTGACGTCACAACCTGTACATTCACCTGAGCACACCCCTGAATTTGGACATTCCGCTTGCTGCGCAAACAAAAAATAAGCATTCCCGCCCACGAAAGCCAAAAGGAAGCAGGAAAAAACAAAAGCCCACAAGAGATCGACGGTTTTTTTCATGATTCACTCCTTCAATAAAAGATTTTTGAGGTAAGAAACCTCGGAATTTCTCCCAAGGCTTTTCCTCTATTTTACCCCCCCCCCGCAAATTACAACACTTTTTGAATCAAAAAAAATATTTTTTGTAAAATATTTTCCGCGTGCTACGGGGGGATTCGTCGCATTTATAGCGTTCGACATGGGCGAATTCACGCTTGTTTCTTGTTTTTTGTTGGTTTACAATGAGGCCGTTGTGCAGCAATTCAAGCACGGGGCAGGCCCCGTGGCTAACATTCTTACCTCAGGAGATTTTCCCATGGATCACGCTTCCTCTCAAAAATCGACGACGCGTCGCGACTTTTTGAAAGCCGGTGCGCTCGCCGCGGCGACGGCGTACACGGTTCCCCAGTTCACGATTCTCCCCGCCCGGGCGCAAGGAGCCAATGCAAGAATCGGCGTCGGTTTCATCGGAACCGGCGGACGTTGCGGAGCCCATATCGAAACGATCAACCAATTCAAGGAGCAGGGAATCGTCCAGCCGGTTGCCGTTTGCGATGTCTATCGGCCCCGTTTGAAAGCCGCGTCCGAAGCGACCGGCGGCACCAAAATGTACATGGCGCACGAAGAACTGCTTCAAAATCCGGACGTCGACCTCGTGTGTATCGCGTCCCCCGACGCCCATCACGCCCCGCAGGCGATCGATGCGCTCAATGCTGGAAAAGACGTTTACTGCGAAAAACCGCTGACCCATTGGAACCAGTTCGCGCTGGCTAAAAAAATCGAACAGGCCGCGGAAAAAAATGGAAAGCTCGTTCAAGTCGGCACGCAATATATGGCGGACGATAATTACGCGAAAGTACGGCAGATGATCAAAGACGGTATCATCGGCAAACCGGTCCATGCGTCGTGCGGTTATTTTCGTCGCGGCGATTGGGGGGAACGAATGCCGATTCCGGATCCGAACGCCAAACCGGGGCCCGATCTGGATTGGAACCGTTTTCTCGGCGATTCCCCGAAAGTCGATTTCAGCGTCGAACGCTTTTTCCAGTGGCGGCTTTGGTGGGACTACGCCGGCGGCCCGGCGACGGACCTGTTGGTTCACGTTTTCACGCCGGTGTTCTGCATTCTCGACCTCGATTATCCGGAGCGGGTTTTCGGCGGCGGCGGGACGTTCCAGTACAATCGCGAGGTTCCGGACCAATGCAATATCATCGCGGATTACAAAGACGGGCCGAGCGTCGTGATGCAGAATTCTCTCTCGCAACACACGGGAATCGATACGATGATTCGCGGAACGGATGGTATCATCCTCTGGAAACACATCGAACAAGCCAACGCCCCGGGTATCCGGATCGTTCCCAACGACGGCAAGGAAATCATACTGCCGTGGAGCGGAATGGGTGATACCGGACGGCTCTGGAAGAATCTGCTCGACTGCGTCAAGACGCGGGAAAAACCGTTCTGCTCCATCGATCTGGCGTTGAAAGTCCAAGCCCCGCTGTCCATGGGCGTCATTTCGCACCGGGAAAGCAAGGTCGTCCAGTTCGACCGGAACGCCAAGGATTTCGTACTCCGGTAGAGCCGAGCCCCTACCCGCTTAGTTTTGAAAACAGAGACCTGAAATCGAACGCTTTTTCCGCAAGGGTGGCGTTCGAATCCTCCGCCGATTCGGCGAACGGGTCGTCCGTGTCTTCGACCGGTTTTTTGAGTTTCAGCGGCGGGCGCTCCCGCGGCTTCGGTTCGGAGTGGAGCCAGATGGCTTGAGGTTCGCGTTGCCGAGGTTCGTCGTCGTGGACGGCCCGGCTTTCCTGTCGGAAGTC
This sequence comes from Thermoguttaceae bacterium, assembly GCA_031549565.1. Lineage (GTDB taxonomy): Bacteria > Planctomycetota > Planctomycetia > Pirellulales > Thermoguttaceae > JAVBSX01. The sequence continues at coordinate 21,845 of JAVBPO010000084.1, read as the reverse complement.
GATGCTCACGAGTTCCTCACAGGCGACGGCGGGACGGGCGAGGAATTTCGGTTTCGATAAGATCGAACCGCCCGAAACATTGGAAACGTCGGGATCGAACCGAAGCGTGCGTGAACGTGTTACGTTTTCCGCCGATCCGGCAACCGCGGTGTCCTCCAAAAGCGACGCGACCCGCTCGGCGGCATGAACCGCGACACCCTGCGTCAACGATTGTTGTAACAGATCGAGCTCTTCGAGCAGGTGGTCCGACAGGGTGTCGGTTTCCGTTCCCGAAGTTTTGACCATGACCCGGGACCGTCCTTCCGGGCCGTTTGGGGGAGCATTCATTTTTCCTGGGGCAAAGGAACGCGGAACCGGAATTTCCTCCTCGAACGTTTCGTGCAGCGTTTTCGCTTTGCGGCGGTTCGCTTCCAAAAACACGGGGCCCGAATCCGGTTCATTGCCCAGATGCAGCCGTATCACCGGCGCGGATTCCGGCTTGAACAGCGGCGTCGGGATGTGGGACGCGGTCGGAATGGGCGCGGTTTCTTCCGGATCGTGATGCTCCGGCTCGGAGAAATCCGTTGGCGGATGATTCGGCGTTTCTTCCGGCCTAAAACCGGGGAGCGACGACCGTGAATCGTCCATTTTCGTTTCATGAACGACCATCCCGGGCGGCAGGGCAACCACGGCAGCGGTGTTCGCGGCGTCTTGGGATTGCAACAAAAGGTCGCGGTACAGGATTTCCCGATACGGCGTCGCGAAACCGCATTCGACTTGATGCCCCGGCCCGGTCCAGTTTTGCATCGGTTTTTTCAGGCCGTGTGGATACGCCGATTCGTAAAACGACTTCGCTTGGTAAACGTGGTCGTCCGGTATTTCCGGGACCGGCCTGTAATCGTCCGATTGTTCGGGCTCTTCGACCAGCAGTTCGATTTCCTCTTCGGAGATCAGGTCCGTATCGGTTTCGTCGCTGGAATCAGCGAAGAGAACCGCCGGGTTTTCTTCGCCGTCCGGAAAAAAAGGGGGCGAGGGCTCCCGGGAATCGTGGGGATTCTGTTCGTTCGGCGGATCGTCGTCGAGTGTTCCGAATTCGATCACGTTTTCCGTCGACGAAGCGGTCGGCGCGGCGAGCGGATTTATCAATTCCTGCTCCGGAATCTGCTGAAGTCGAGCCCAAGCGCTGCGAACGAGCGGTTCGTCGATCGTTTTGTCGCGGTTCGTTTCACAAGCCAAAACGAGCGCATGATCGCACAACTGGTTGATCAACCGCGGAACCCCGCCGGTCAGTTCGTGAATTTTCGCCCGGGCAAAATCGTCGAACAACGGAAACTGGTCGCTGTGATGATGCGGCGGGTCGACCCGAAATTCCCGCGCCGACTTCGATTCGGTCCATCGAACCGGCTTTGCGGACGACTCCGCTTGAGTTGGTTCCGTTTCTCGGGCGTTTTGGGTTTGCCAAAGGATATACTCCGACGTTTCGGCGCGGGTGAGCGGCTCCAGATAAGAGCGGGAAACGATCCATTGGTTGAACGCTTTGAGCTTCGGATGCGTGAGCCGCTCTTCCAGTTCAAGCGTTCCGGCAATCGCGATACGGAACCGGGAAAACATGCCGTTGTCGCAGTTGAGCATGAGCCGGATTTCTTCGAGAACGCTCAGGGAAAGCGTTTGTCCTTCGTCGACGAGCAAAATCACGCCGGGAAACGAGCTTCGCCGCAAATGGTCCCAGAGCAGGAGCCGAAGTTCGTTTTCCTCCGACCCGCAAAACGGCTGCTGCAGTTCGAAAAGCACCTGCTGCAAAAACGCTTTTGGCGTTTTCAGGCGATGGTTCGAGATGTTGACGACGGCGTAATCGAGCTGAAACGGCAAACCGAGCAAACGCAACAGGAGCGTCTTTCCGACGCCGCCGGGGCCGATGATGAGCGAAATTCCTTCGCCCCGATTCAGGCAACGAAGAACATTCGTCCTGGCCGCATCAATCGTCTCGCTCGGAAAATAGGAATGGACGTCCGGGACCGCCAAAAAGGGGCGTCGCGAAAGTCCGAAATATGTTTCGATCATGGGATCGGCACCTCACTGCTGAAATGACACGACGATTTTCGCGTTCCGCAAGAAACGCGCAAATCGAGCGCTCCGGTCTTATCGACCATTCGGTTGAGGAGTCTTAACAGAATTTTGCCGCGATGTCGTAAACGGGATATGCAACGGCGCGGGCTTACGTTTGAGAGGGGGAAGCCGCTTTCAATCGAACATTGCCGTGAGTATCATTTCACTTTTGTTCTCGCGATGTAAGGCCGGTCCGGCGGAAGGGTCAGCTCCTGATTTTTCAAATCGATAACCACATCCATGTCTTCCAGCGGAATCGCGCCGAGCAGGACTTCGGTCGCACCCGGCAGCACGACCGCTCGGCAGGTGGTACTACGGGTCTTGAAGCGAACGTCGATCGGTCCGACGATTTCACATTCGGCGAACGAACTATCCGCCAGCTCGACTTCGACGACTTCCATGACGTCCAGATCGAGTTGCCGTTTGATGGATTCGTTGATCGTAAGCATAAACGCGCCGGAATCGACGAGGGCGTGAACGGTCATTTGTTTGACCTCGCTCTCGGGAATTTGATGGCGCTTCGCCAAAACCCGATCTGTGGAATTAACCAGAGTAATATTCGCGTAAGTTAAACCCATTTTTGCCTCCATCGAAAAGAGAGTGATTTCCGATCATTCCATTATACGACGAATTTGAACTTTTGTACACCGTATTTCTATGTACGTCGTTCGCGTGAACCGGCGAATCCGGGCAAGACATACCGGGATGATTCCGATTCGAGCCACGCAACTGATGACGATGAACGGCCAAAGGATCCCGTTTACAGATAATTCAACAGACTCATTTGGAACATACGACTGGTTGTTTGCAGCGTTGCTTCGTAGGAGAGCATTGCGGAAGTGTATTCGAGAATCGCCTGGCTCAGGTCGATTTCGAGCGAATTGGTGAGGACTTGTTCCAGTTGAACACTCTCGTCCTCCAAACGATACTGGACCGTGTCGAGCGAATTCTGCCGGACGCCGATGTCCGCCCTCGCACTGTCGATCAGTTTGGTCGTCTTGTCCAACAGATTCGTCGCACGTTCGATTTCCCGGATGTCGTCCTGCTCCATCGCGACTTGCAGCCGGATCAAGGCCGTGTAAACCGACTCGGTTTCCAGCGGATTCGGATCGTGGCCGGTCAGGACGTTGTCGGTTCCGCCGCTCATTTTCGGAGCCGGAGCGTCGGTCCGCGGGAAGAGCGACACCACGCCGGTTCCGTCGCTGGTGCTTCCGTCCAGGTTGACGCCGTTTTGAAAGTCGAACATCTCCCGAACCGTCGTACTCGCGTTGTCTTCGTACAGTTTGAGAATATCCGCGGCGGTCGTCGTTCCCGGGTCGATCTCGAAACGGAGGACTTGTGACGCCGCGTCCCAGGTGAAGCTCGTTTGCCCCGATCCGCCGGCGGCGTCCTTGTCGACGAATTCGATCCGAACCCCGTTGGCGTACGCGCCCCCTTGATGTCCGACGACGAGAATGTCGGAGTTGACCGCTTCGGACGCGACGTTCGCCGACGCCGTCGCGCCGCCGGAATTGCTGATCGAATACTCTTCCCCCCGTGGTATCAATCCGAGATCGTTGGCGGCGGTCGAAAGTTTTTGACGGTCGACCCGGGTCGTGTGCGAACCGATCGAATGGTCCGTCAACTCGATCCCATTGCCGTCTTTGGAAAGCGACGCAACCAAAAGCCCGCCGGTGTTCTTCTGGTGTGCGTTAATCACGTCGATCACGTCGCCGACCGTTTTGCACTGGTTGATATCGATATCGAGCACGGTCCCGTCGTTGCGGGTAATGATAAAATCGATCCCCCCGTCCATGCCGCCGTCGGTGATCGTTTTACCGTCGTAGACGACGCCTTGTCCGGTGTTGATACCAAGCGAACCGTCGAGCGTCATGGAAAACGCCTGATTCGGGCCGGGCTGTTCGTTGAACGCCGCGACGACCTCGCACGCTTTCGTGACACCAGGATTGACGCCGATCGTGATCGTCTTGTCGTCCTCGCTCCACGCGATCGTTACTTTGCCGTCCGGATCTTTCGTCGGCGTGAAAATCACGTCGTACCCGTTCCAATCCGGTCCTTCGGCAATCGCAGTCAGGAGCAACCCGCTGTTGGCGGTTTCCTGCTGGTAGGTCGCCGTCGCGTTGGTTCCCGGCCCCTCGAAATCCATGACGCCGCGGTTGAAGTCCAGCTCGCTCAGGTACGTGTCGCGGCCGAGCGTCCGGATACCGAGCTGCGTCGCGGTCTTGCCGCCGTTCTCGCCGATCATGAAATCGGCCCCGCTGATCCGGCTCTGCACGTTAATCCCGGTTTTATCGGCGTTGATTTCCGCGTACAGGCCGTATTGCGGATCGTTGAGGATCGCGAGCAGGTCGTCGAAGGTTTGCGCGGAGCTGATGTCGATAATGTGCGTTTTTCCACCGTTCACGATTTGCAGACCGGATTGTTTATCGAACGATTCGCCGGCTCCTCCGTCGAGCGTTCCGACGACGACCGGTTTGCCGGGAAGCATCGTGATCAGTCCGTTTCCGGCGGGAGAGCCCGAAACGGTCGGCCCGTCGAAATCGAGCGGATCGACCGACGCGGAAATCGGCGGGATCGTTCCTTCGTCGGCGGCCTTGTTGATCGCGGCGACGCAATTCGCGGCGGTCGTGTTGTCCGGGTTGATGTGCAAAACGACCGTATTGCTCGCGGCGTCATAATCGGCGTATTCCGAGCCGACCGGGAGCAAGCCGCCCGATTGGATCGCGATGTTCATGCCGTTGAGCTTGTACGTGTTTCCATCGGAGTCGGTCCAGGAATCACCGTGATACCGCGATTGAATCACCAGATCGTTATCGTTGCCGGGAAAGCGAAGCGTCGTTTGCGCCGAGGAACCGAGCAACGAATCGAGCGTCGTCGTTTTGGTGACCGCCGGATTGATATCCGAACCGGTCAGCGTCGTTCCGGAAGAGATCGGCGTTTTCGAGTAGATTCCGAGCGTGTGGGCGGTCAGCGTATTGCCGACTTCGGTAATCGTGAGCGTTCCTTGGGAATTTTTGCTCGAAAAATCGATCGAAAGCCCGTTGCCGGTCAATCCGACCTGGACCGTCGTTCCCGCAGGAGCACTTTTAGCGATTGTTTTGCGAACATCGTCGACGGTCGCGCATTTGCTCAAGTCGACGATCGATTCCCGAGTCCCGTCCGGCCCGGAATAGGTCAAACGGATCGGACCGCTTTGAATTCCTTTTCCGCCGTTGAGCGAACTGAGGAGCGTCGAACCGGTGATCGCGGGGTTCAGGTCCGTACTTCCCTTGACCGGTTTGGAAACCGCCCCGAACACGTCGGCGCCGTTCGCGTTCGATTGGGAAAGGAGATTCGTGTCGCTCCAGGAGTAAAGATTGTTGACGCTTCCCGTGTACTGGACCGTGTACGCGTCGGTTCCCCAAAGAAATGGTTGCGTCGAGGTCGTCGCCCCGGAGAAGAGGAACCGGTCCCGGAACTGGTAATTGCCAAAATCGAAGACCGTTTGCGTCGATTGTTTCAGACTTTGCGCAAGGGCCTGCCGCTGTGTTGAGCTGGTGGTCGTGTTGATCGCGTCGAGCCCATAAGCCCGGGCTTCGTCGAGCATCGACGTCACTTTCGTAAGCGTCGAATCGGTTGCGGACAGGTACGACTGTGTCGCGAGCAGATTGGTCGCATTCTGCTTTTTCCGTTCGATCTGCATCTGCACGGAAAGGGACACGGACGCGTCAAACGGCGAGTCGCTTCCGTACTGGTAGCGTTGTTGCGTCTGGATTTGCTGGTCGTACTTTGCCAGGGCCGCGTTTTGACTCTGGAGCGTGTAAAGCGAGCGATCCAATTGCAGCGCGGAACTGACCCGACTGATTCCGATGGGTAGAATGCTCATAAAACCCGTGATGTTTAGTAAAGGGAAGGAAACCATTTCTTCATCGGCCACTTCCATTCGGCACAATCAGGATTATTTGTAAAAATGGAGTATTTTACGCATTTTAAAATAATTTCGCTCGCTTACACTTCCCGCTCTGAGACGCATGTCGTCCCCACTTCCCGAAAGGGGGATTTTCGTATAGAATTTCGGGTGTTTCTCTTGTTACGTCGGGACAGTTCCGCTTGTTGCGACTCGAGCCGCTCGGAAGTGTTTTCGTCAAAAAACTCATTCGCTAGACAATAAGGAGTTCTTCCATGGCAATTAAAGTTGGAATCAATGGTTTCGGTCGCATCGGTCGGATGGTTTTTCGCGCCGCGGTCGCGGATTTTGCAAACGATATTGAAATCGTCGGCATCAACGATCTGCTGGACCCCGGCTATCTCGCTTACATGTTGAAGTACGATTCGGTTCACGGCCGTTTCAAAGGCGATGTCGCCGTGGACGGAACCAACCTCGTCGTCAACGGTAAGAAAATCCGTCTGACCGCCGAAAAGAATCCCGCCGACCTGAAATGGGGCGACGTCGGAGCGCAAGTCGTCGTCGAATCGACCGGTCTTTTCCTCACCAAGGAAACGGCTGAAGCCCACCTCAAGGCCGGCGCGAAGAAGGTCATCATGTCCGCCCCGAGCAAAGACGACACCCCGATGTTCGTTTACGGCGTGAACTGCAAATCGTACGCCGGACAAACCATTATTTCCAACGCGTCGTGCACGACGAACTGCCTGGCCCCGATCGCCAAGGTGCTCAACGACAAGTTCGGCATCGTCAAAGGTTTGATGACGACGATCCATGCGGCGACGGCCACGCAAAAAACCGTCGACGGCCCTTCGCACAAAGATTGGCGAGGCGGTCGCGGGATTCTCGAAAACATCATTCCGTCCTCGACCGGCGCCGCCAAAGCGGTCGGCAAGGTCCTGCCCGAACTGAACGGCAAACTGACCGGCATGTCGTTCCGGATTCCGAGCTCCGACGTTTCGGTCGTCGACTTGACTGTGATGTTCGACAAGCCGATCACCCAGGACGCGATCGATGCCGCGATGAAGGAAGCCTCCCAAGGCGACCTGAAAGGCATTCTCGGCTACACCGACGAAGCCGTCGTCTCGACCGATTTCCGCGGTTGCTCGTTGACCTCGATTTACGACGCCAAAGCGGGCATCGTCTTGGATCCCCACTTCGCCAAAGTCGTCAGTTGGTACGACAACGAATGGGGCTATTCCTGCAAGGTGCTGGAAATGGTCCGCGTTATCTCGAAATAGTTGCGACGTTAATCAGCCCGCGGAGTCGCTCACGAGTGTCATCGCTCGGTCCGCTCTTTTTTCGGGCATGAGCAACAGAGAAAAAGGAAAGAAACCTGCCTGAATGCGAGCATTCAGGCAGGTTTTTGCATTGAATCGGCTATTCCTCGGCGAGTTGCGTTGCCGGACCCGGGCGAAATCGTTCAAACTGCCGCTTGCAACACTTACTACACCCCGTGCAGGATTTCACGGAATTCCGGCGTCAACGGAACCGACTGTTTCGTTTGGTGGTCGAAATGAACGAGAACGATCGTTCCCCGAGCGGTGAGATTGCCATTTTGCCGGGCTTCCTGCGAAATGTGGAAGGAGCTGTTGCCGACCCGGGAAATCCACGTCCGAATTTCGACCTCGCTTCCGAGAAACATCTCGGCGATGTAATCGACCTCAAGGCGAACCATGACCAGCTTCAGCCGCTTCGGATTCAGGTCCGGCGCGAACATTCGGTAAAGCGGTAATCGGCCCGCCTCGAACCAGCGGTGGACGACTTGGTAATTGACGTGTTGAAACGAATCGAGATCGCTCAGTTGCGGTGTTATTTCAGTCGTAAGCATTCTTGTTTCGGGCTTTGGAAAAAAAATCTTTTTACGATTGTATCCCGGTTGGCAAATTGGTATAGTGAGAGCTGTTTTAGTTTCCGAGCCGGTCGCCGGGTCGGAGTTTTTCCATCCTATTGGTTCGTCAACTTTAAAACTTTATGTTGACCTGAATGGTTGTTAAAGAGGACAGACGACAGAGGACAGTCGACAGGAAAACATGTCTCATCAAGACCCAAGGATTGCAAAGCAATTCTCTTTCTGTTCTCTGCCGTCTGTCCTCTCTTTTACCATAAGAGTCAACTTGCAGTTTTAGGCTTGACGAACCACTACCATCACCGGAGTATATTCAAGTATGAGTGAACAATTCAAAACCAATCGTCGTAACTTTCTGAAAACCAGCGGCGTCGTCGCCGCGGGAGCGAGCGTGGCCGGAACACTCGGCGTTTCCCGTAGCGCCCATGCGGCCGGAAGCGATTTGATCAAAGTCGTCCAGATCGGCTGCGGCGGGCGCGGCAACGGAGCGATTCGCGATCGTATGGCCGTCGAAGACAATATGAAAGTCATCGCCGTCGCCGACGTTTTTGAACATGCCGCCAAAGGCGAAGCCGAATCGCTTCGGGATGACGAGCAGTACAAGCGTTTTATCGACATTCCCGAGGATCGCGTGTTCTGGGGATTCGACGCTTACAAGAAAGCGATCGATTGCCTGAGCCCCGGCGACCAGGTCGTTATCGCGACGCCCCCCGGTTTCCGCCCCTATCATTATCGTTACGCGGTCGACAAAGGGCTCCACGTTTTCATGGAAAAACCGCTCTTCACCGATGCGCCGGGTTACCGCGTGACGATGGAAGCGAACAAGAAAGCGGACGAAAAAGATCTGAAAGTCTGCGTCGGGTTGCAGCGTCGGCATGATCCCGGCTTCCAGAAATGGGTCGGCAAGATCGAAGACGGTCTGATCGGCGACGTCGTGTTCTCCCGCGTCTACTGGAACGGCGGCGGCATCTGGTGCCGTCCTCGTACGGAAAATCAGACGGAAATGGAATACCAGGTCAACAACTGGTATCACTTCGTTTGGCTTTGCGGCGACAACATTTGCGAACAGCACGTCCACAATCTCGACATGGGACTTTGGATGCACAGCAAAGGGGACGTTCGGTGCCATCCGGTCAAAGCGAACGCCCAGGGGGGCCGCCAGAACATGGCCGCTCCGATGGAAATTCTGCGGACCGCTCCGCCGTATGAAGACAAGAAAGCCTGGTGGGATTGGTACAAAAAATATCGCAACGACTGCAATCGCTACGGACAGGCGTGGGACCACTTCTTCGTCGAATACACGTTCGCCGACGGCGCGAAGATGTTCAGCCAGTGCCGTCACATCGGCAACTGCTTCGACGACGTTTCCCAGTTCGTCAACGGAACCAAGGGTTACGGCGGCGCCGAAGGCCGCGGCGGCTCCGGATGGTTCAAAGGATACGACGGCAAAGACCTGTATAAAGACGGTGGCGTCAATGCCGGTCAATTCCAACTGGAACACGTCCATCACGTCAAGGCGATTCGCGAAAACAAGCCGATGAACAACGGTTGGTACGCCGCCCAAGCGACCATGACGGCCGTGTTCGGTCGGATGGCCGCGTTCTCCGGCAAGGAGCTCAACTGGGACGAATCGGTCGAAAAAGGAAGCCAGTACATGCCTGACGGCGGTCCGAGCAACTGGACCGAAAATCCGCCGGTCATGCCCGACAAAGACGGCTTCTACGAAAGCTCCGTCCCGAAACAGGGCGTTTTCAATCCGTTTGCGTAAACGTCATTTCTTTCGGATCAATCTTTCGCCCCGGGCGCGTGTTTCACGCCCGGGGCTTCTTTTTGACCAGCTCCCTTTCGGAAACTCAAGCCACTCCGACTTCCTGCACGGTCTCAACTCTCTATGCAAAACTGGAAAATATCAATAATATTGATTTTAATATTGACTTTATTTAGAAGTATGATAAAATACGAGTATACATAATTGTTTGGGAGCGTTTGTGAAAAAAGGGCGTTGATTTGGCGTGAATCCGTAATGACCTCAGTCCTGAAGGGACGCAATGTCTATAACCCCCGGTGTAACCGGGGGAAATCGCCCACACAATCATTCAGCCCCAACGGGGCGTTACTTTTTTCGATAGTCCTGTTACGCCCCGTTGGGGCTGAAAATTGTTTTTGTCGTCGTGACCCGCCGGTTGACACCGGCGGTTATAGACATTCAGCCCCGCCGGGGCTGGAAAATCGTTCGGAACGCTTCAGGTCTGTCAGCAGCCCCTAAACGGCAAACGCTCCCGTTTTGTTTTGCCCTGCCCTCAAGTTTTTTGCTTTCATGAGCTCCACGAACAAAGACCAACCCGCTTGGCTGGCCGGAATGGACGAGGAAGACCTCGGTTTCATGCGGCGTTTTTTGTTGGCGTCCGGTTCCTTGAAGCAGGTCGCGGAAGAATACGGAATCAGCTATCCGACGGTTCGCCTGCGTTTGGATCGGCTGATCGAAAAAATCAAACTCTACGAAAAGTATGTCAAAAACGATCCGTTCGAGACATTGCTGCGGAGCACGCATATCGACGGCAAAATCGACCTGCCCACCCTATCCACACTATTAGCAGCATATCGAAAGGAAAAATCATGAGAATTATTGCCATACTCCTGATCGGCTTGTGTACGGTGTTTGCGTCTTTCGCTTTCGCCAGTCAGCCGATAATGTTCATTGGAACCAAAATAGAAAACGATCAGCCGATTTCAAAAACATTTCATGTCGGAACCCTTTCGCAAAAGCTCAGAAATGCCCCCTACGCAGTTACCGGCAAATATCGTTGTGAAAACGTCGAAGGGAAAGCCCATTTTGAAGCATGGGGCGTCCATCCCAATGGGGACCGAGAATTGCTCGTCGACGGACCGATGACTTCCATTAAGCCGCCGGAAATCACTGGAACTTCAAGCTGGCGAGAATTCGAGTTCCATTTCAATTTATTGGACGCCCATCCGGAATCAGTGACGCTGGAAATCAACATTGTGATGCCGGGAAAAGGAATGATCGAACTTTCACCGCTCCTGCTTTCGGATATTGGAGTTCCGTCCGGTGAGTGGTTCAGCAATCAAACCGGCGGTTTGCTCGGCGGAATTCTCGGAACACTTGTCGGTATTTACTGTGGCACTATTGGTACGCTCTGTAGTTTTCTCGTTCCGCGGGGGAAAGGAAAATGCTTGCTCCTCGGACTTTTCCGGGGCGGCATCATTATCGGAGCGTTATCGTTGTCGGTCGGGATAATCGCCTTGATTCTCGGGCAACCTTGGCATGTGTGGTATACGTTCGTTTTGATCGGGGGGCTTATGTGTTTTCTCATGCCGACGGGTTTATCGCATATCAAAAAAGAGTACGCCCAAGCGGAGTTGCGGAAGATGCAGGCGTTTGACGTTTGAAGTGGAGCATGCTAAACTCCACAGTTAACCGCGAACCAGTAGTATCTCTACCGTCCGGTAGCCTCGGCGGAAGCGTTCCGCAAGCTGCGCATGCGGCTCTTTGACGAACATAATTGATCCTCTCCGGAAGATAACCCATGCGACTTTTTTCCTGCTTCGTTTTACTTTTTCTTTGCATCGGCTCGGTTTCCCCGGCCGCGGATGCAGCTGCCAAGCGGGAAATCGTCAAGCGTATCGCTCCGAGCGTCGTTCATATCGAATCGCAGTCATATAAACCGATGGGGCATTCCGGTCCGCTGGCCGGGCGGATCGGTAAAGTCGAAGAAACCGGGAGCGGCGTGCTCATCGAACTTTCGGGCAAGACTTACGTTCTTTCCAACGGCCATATCGTCAACGGAGTTGAAAGCGACGCAATTCGTATTCAACTGGCCGACCGCCGTATTCTCAAACCGGTTAAAGTTCTTTCCAGCGCCGATTTCGACGTCGCTTTGCTGGAAGTGTCCGCCGAGAATCTGGTCCCCGTAAAAATCGGGGACAGCGACGCAATGGAGGTTCCGGACGAAATTTTGGCGTTCGGAAGCCCGTTCGGTTTGAGCGGTTCGGTTTCCACAGGCGTCCTCAGCGCCAAAGGACGCCGCAAGATTCCCCAGGGAAACCAGGCGGTTCCGCTTCAGAGCTTTTTTCAAACCGACGCTGCGGTCAACCCGGGCAACAGCGGCGGCCCGATGGTCAATCTCGACGGCGAAGTCGTCGGAATGATCACCGCGATCGCGTCCGGCAGCGGTGGAAGCGAAGGGGTCGCGTTTGCGATTCCGATCAATTCGGTCATGCGGTCGGCCAAACAACTTGCCCGAACCGGGACCGTTGCCCGACCTAATCTCGGAGTGAAGCTGGACGCAAAATTCGACGGCGCCGCCGCGGAAAAAGCCGGGCTCGACCGTTGGATCGGGGCGAGAATCGAAGAAGTTTCACCGAATTCCCCAGGCGCAAAAGCAGGGCTGCTCCCCGGCGATATTGTCTTGTCCTACAACGAAACGACCGTGGAAGACGATATGCACCTTGTCATCCTGATTGCGGAATCGGAAGTCGGTCAATCGCCGAAACTCCGGATTCTTCGCGGTTCGGAAAAACGGCTCGTTTCGCCCCGTTTGGCGGAACGTTAACGGCTGTTTTTGGCGTTTTACGGCAACGTCTTTATGTAGACAACCGAGGGAAAGTGTGGTAGAATCATCGACTTGGTTTGTGTCCCCTGTTTTTCCCCGACGCGTTTTTCCTTCGTAAACCACCGCAATGACCGATTTTGACGACTTGGTTTCTTCGACCCGCGCCGAATTTATCCGCCGCTTCGGAATGCCGCCGATGTGGTATGCGGCGGCCCCGGGCCGTGTGAATTTGATCGGCGAACACACCGATTATAACGACGGATTCGTTCTCCCCATGGCGATCGACCGGTACACGCTCATTGCCGCCGGGCCGTCCGAAGGGCGGAAGGCGACGCTTTTCAGCGTAAACATGGACACGTCCGCGGAAATTCTCGTCGAAGGGGAAATCACGCCGGACAACACGCCCGAATGGGCCGCTTACGTCCAAGGAACGCTCGCCTGCTGCCGCGAAGGGGGCGTCCAGGCTGATCCGTTTCTCGCCGTAATTAATTCGACCGTCCCGCTCGGCGGCGGCTTGTCCAGCAGTGCCGCCTTGGAAGTCGCCACGGCAACGCTGCTGGAGCAAATGGCGAACGTACGGCTCGACCCGGTCAAAAAAGCGCTGATTTGTCAAAAAGCGGAGCACCTCTTTGCGCACATGCCGTGTGGGATCATGGACCAGTTCATTTCCGTCATGGGAAAAGAGGGACACGCGATGTTGCTCGATTGCCGGACGAAAACGCCGAAAATGATCCCGATGAACGATCCGAACGTTTCCGTTCTGATCGTCAACTCCAACGTGAAACACAAGCTGACCGGCAGCGAGTATCCGGAGCGGCGGGAACAATGCGAAGCGGCGGCAAAAATGCTCGGTGTTTCGCTGCTCCGCGACGTTTCCCTGGAAACGCTCAAAGCGGCCAAGACGAAAATGACGAAAGAATACGGCAGCGACCTGCCGTTTCGCCGGGCAAGACACGTGATTACCGAGAATCATCGGGCCGAACAGATGGCCGAAGCGCTCGGGAAATCCGATTGGAAAGCGTGCGGCAAACTAATGTACGCGTCGCACGATTCGCTCCGGGACGATTTCGAGGTCAGTTGCAAGGAGCTTGATCTGCTCGTCGAGATTGCCAAAGAAATCGGTACGGAAGGGGGAATGATCGGTTCCCGCATGACCGGCGGCGGCTTCGGCGGCTGTACCGTTTCGCTCGTGAAGACGGACAAAATTGACACGATTTCGCACACGTTCCACAAGAAATACAAGTCCCGCTGGCGTCCGGAACCGACCGTTTTCGCGACCCGACCGGCCCAAGGGGCGCAGATTGTGAAGTTTTGATTTTGAGAGACGCCGGTAATTCAGGTCAAGTTTGCAGGAATAGGTGGAGTAAACAGGAATAGGTGGAGTAAAACAGCCAAAACGCCGGTCCCCTCTCCCCGGTAGTCCGGGGAGAGGGTTAGGGTGAGGGGAAATGAGGCGTCAAACAGCTCCACCCCCTCACCCTAGCCTTCTCCCCCGGAGTACCGGGGGCGAGGGGACCGGATTTTCGGATCGAAATCCCTCCCTGTTGACCACCTTTTGTTTGCCTTTTATCCATTTTGCGGCGTCCCCTCTTAAAGATGCACCTTTTTCCATGAAACGCTTGACAAAAGGAAACGAGGCGGTTGTTCTCGGTTCCATCGCGGCCGGGTGTGAGGCGTTTTTCGGGTATCCGATCACCCCGGCGAGCGAAATTCCGCAGCTCGCTTCGGAGTATTATCCGAAGCTTGGCAAAATCTTTCTCCAGGCCGAATGCGAAACGGCCGCGATCAATATGGTTTACGGGGCCGCAGCCTGCGGACGTCGGGTCATGACCTCCAGCAGCGGGCCTGGTATCAGCTTGAAGCAGGAAGGTGTCTCCTACCTTGCCGGAGCGGAACTGCCGTGCGTGATCGTCGATATCATGCGGGCCGGTCCCGGACTGGGCAACATCGGCCCGGAGCAGAGCGATTACAACCAAGTCGTCAAAGGGGGCGGACACGGCGGATACAAAGTGATTGTTCTCGCGCCGAATTCCGTGGAAGAGATGTTCCTTTCGACCGTCGACGCGTTCGAGCTGGCGGATCGGTATCGAACGCCGGTTTACCTCCTGGCGGACGCGACCGTCGGACAAATGATGGAGCCGATCGAACTCCGTGATATCCCGGTGAAGACGTACGATAAGCCGTGGAAACTGGACGCGACCCTTGCGACCGGGACGAACTTGATCACTTCGATCGACTTGGATTTTAACACCTTGGAAAAGCGTTCCCGAAAACTTGTCGCGAAATTCGAGCAAATCGAACGCAACGAAACACGATACGAATCCTGGCAAACCGAGGATGCGGAGTTGATCCTTACCGGCTACGGAATCGTCAGCCGAATCTTGCGTTCGGTGGTCGATCGGCTCCGCAAGGAAGGCCAAAAAGTCGGCCTGATTCGTCCGCGAACGCTTTGGCCGTTCCCGAAAGCCGCCTACCAAGACGCTGTCCAAAAAAATCCGAGCGTCCGTTTTCTCTGCGTCGAACTGAGCAACGGTCTTTTCGCGGACGACGTGATTCGAGCGGTCCCGCAATCGCCGATCGATCTCTATTATCGCCTCGGCGGAAATCTGCCGGGCGAAGAGGAAATTCTTGAAAAGATTCGCGGTCTTGAGGGCGACCGTTAGAAATCGAACAAACTCTCCCTTGAATCGGCGGTGAAGTCATCGATTTTCGTCCAGTCGGCTAGGACTTTGTCCGCGGCCCGCTCGTAAAGGGCGAGGGTTGCGATGTCCGCGGTCGATTCCAGCTCGATTGCGGTGTCAAGCACGTCCGCGGCCGGATCCTCCCAAAACCGCTGGACGGCGGAAGAGCCGCTCGTTTCGACTGCCGCACTTTGCAGCGTCGTTTCCTGAATCTGCTCCGCAACCGATTCCAACGTGTCGCAAAGGATGCTCCGGTTAACGCTCTCCGCGATATCCGTCGAGGGGTGGGCAAGGACTTGAAGGTCCGCGAGTTTGAAGAGGCGTTTGTCGCCAAAATAGGAGACCGTTTCGACGTACATTTCGTACACGCCGGGAGCCGCGTACAGATGTCGGACGGAAATACGATTGCCCGGTCCGCCGTTGATCACCGTTTCCATCTTATCGCCCCAACTCACCGTCCACTTCATGATCGGGTCGTTTTGCGTGTTCATCGCTTCGATGTCCCAACCCTGCCCTTCCCGGGCGTTGAAGGACATCGCCCCGTAAACCGTGTACGTCGGCGCTTCGGTGAGAATGTTGATCCCCAATTCATAAGGATCGCTTCGTTTTCCGGACGAATTTTCAACGATAAACCGGATCGGATACAAACCGGGTTCGGGAATGATCCCCTCCGATATAAATTTGACGATTTCGCCGTATTCGACGCCCTGGGTCGCCCAATCGCCGATTTCGCCGAAAATGCCGTTGTTGTTGAAGTCCCAAAGGTATTTCTGTCCCGTCGTGCTTCCGGTGACGACCTGCCCTTTGAATTCCAAGTCCTGCCCGAGCCGGATTGTCGTCGAAGTCGACTGGATGCTCCCGACGAGAGTCGCCTGGTATTCGCAGGCGCCCATGTCGACTTTGCCGTCCGACGTTTTCGAGACGAACCGCGGATAAGCGGAGCCGCGAACGTCGTATTGCAACGTCGTGCTCCCTTTCCCTTTGGACAGGTCGTTGTTTCCGGCGTCGACCGCCGGCGAACTGCTCGCAAGCGGATAAACCAATTGCCCGTTATAATACGTCGGACCACTGAATTTCGGGTCGATCGGCGAAGCCGCGGTTCCGATTTTGTTCTGGTTCGCGGTCGTCAAACCGGACAGGCCCGTATTATTGCCGACGAGGTTGTTGCTCCCCTGGAGCAGCGAGGTCGTATCGCCGTTTTTGTAGACTTCGATGTCCGGCGAAATGTACGAGAAGTTGTCCGCGACGATGGAATTGTTCATCTCCACTTTCGCGTTCGCTCCGATCATGATCCCACCGATATAATCGCCGACGTTTTTCGTAACGGTCAAATGGATCAACCGGACCGTCGTTTCCAACAGCGCCAGTCCCGCTCCGAGCGACGCACGGTTTTGGGCGAACGTCGCGTTGGAAATCACCGAAGTCCCGTTGGTCGAGGTCATATAAATCCCGCCCCCTTCGTTGGCGGCTTGGTTCCGGTAAATCGACGCCCCGACGATCGACGCGTTGGTCGTGTTCAAGAGCATTCCTCCACCGGAAACGGTCGCCGAGCAGTCGGCAACGATAATGTCGGTCGCGTTGAGCGTTGCGCTTTTCGAGTAAAAACCGCCGCCCCCTTCCAATCCGTTGGCGATGCTGTCCCGAATCGCGACTTTGTTGAGCGTAATATTCGAAGAATACGCAACCACGCCGCCGCCGTTGACCGAGGAACGACCGTGTTGGAGCGTGATTTCCGAAATGTTGACGTCGATCTTTCCGACCGCTTTGATCACCGAGGATTTGTACCCGGCGTCGAGCGTCAGGTAATTCATCGCGCCGGGCGAGCTGACGTTGTCGATCGTCGAAGTCCAGCCGGAAATCGTCAGACCGCTGTAAATCGTGATCGCTTTTCCGTTGAGGTAAATCGTCCCGGTCAATCCGTCCTTGAACGTGATAATATCCGTTTCCGTAAACGATCCGGCGGGCGCGTCGCCGACTTGGATGTTGCGGTTGGCTGCTTCGAACGCTTCCCGGAACGTCGTTTTTCCGTCCACGGCAATCACGTCGTCGAGGCTGTCGACGATATAGGTCCGCGCCGCACGGGCCGCCGTTGCCGTATCGACGACGCCGATTTTCATCCCTTTGCCCAAAGCCGGGCTTCCTTCGAGCAGCGGAAGAACAAACACGCCGTTCCCGGAATCGGTCGGAGCGCCCGCCTTCGGATCGAGCGGCGTCGTCGCCGTGCCGACCTGGTTTCCCTGCAAGCCGTTGGCGATCGTCGTTTTACCGGACCCGTCGGGAACGGCGGGAATCCCGGTTCCGTTGCCGATCACGTTATTCGAACCGGACAGCACGAGCGTCGTTTTCGGTTTACCGCTGGAAAGCTCTCCGTAAATGTCCGGGCTGGTCGCCGCCGAATTGGCCGCGACGATCGACGTGTTGAGCGACATCAAGCCGGAAACGATATAAATCCCGCCGCCCGTGGTCCTTGCGACGTTTCCGGAAATCGTCAAATTGGAGTAGGTCGATTCCGCTTTGGGCGACTGATTGTCGGCGTTGTTGGAGAAGAAGATTCCCCCGCCGGTCCCCGCGACGTTGTTCGCGAAGGTGGTCGTCGAAAGGCTCATCACGCCGAACTGACAAATTCCGCCCCCTTGGCCTTGAATCGAAAAACGATCCGGGGCGATGTTGGAGACGAAAGATGAGGACGTGATCGTCCCGGTTCCGTCCGCTTGGAGCAGTCCGCCGCCGTAGATTCCCGTATTGCCGGAAAAGTGGGACGTGGAAACATTGAGCGTTCCGCCCCCTTGGTACAGTCCTCCGCCGCCGGTGTTTCCGGTCGCGTTGTCGGCGAAAACGGTCGTTTGAACCGTCAGCGTTCCAGATCCGAAGGAAACGCCGCCGCCAGAGACGTTCGCGAAGTTTTCCGAAATCGTGCTCCCTTTGATCGTCGTCGCACCGCCGACGATATAGATCCCGCCCCCGCCGTTGATCGCGCTGTTTTCCGTGACGACGACCTTGTCGAGCGTCACGTTGGTGCAGTTGAGCAGCGTCACTCCGCCGCCGTTGTACCAGTGCGCGTTGGTTCCGGTCGTTTGCCCCGAATAGGGGTTGGCGTTTCCGCCGGAAATCGTAACGCCGTCGATCGTAATCGCGGAGGAAAGCCCGGAACCGTAGAGAACCGTATAGGCGTTGTCCCGAACCGTGTCGGAATTGCCGAGATCGTCGTTGAGTCCGAGATCGCCGCTGAGAATGGTCTTTTTGACGTAGGTTTTTCCATTGTCGGTCGTTTGGCGGGCGTCCTTGCTCGATTCGGTCCCCGCGAATCCGCCGTATATGGAAACACCGTTGACGAGCGAAAAGGTCGCGCTGCGTTGTTCGGTGGTCGTGGTCGGCTTGCTCGGCGTATAGGTTCCTTCGGCGACCCAGATTTCGGTGATGCTTCGGCTCGAATCGGCCGCGAAGTCCAAAGCGGCTTGAAGTGTTTTGCAGGCGCTCCCCCAAGAGGTACCGTCTCCGCCGGTTCCGGTGACGTTCGCGTTGACATAGCACGCGGCGAGGAGAGTCCGGTCTTCGAGCGGTTCGATGTGGAGCCGCCGCGACTGCGGCGACTTCGCACTTGAAGCATCGTCGGAGGATTTTTTCCAGCGAAATTGACGAGCAATTTTATCGAAAAATGGGGTCATATCCTTATGAGAAAAATGGGGGACGGGCCGCGTGGAGCGGAAATGCTGGAACTTACGGTCGAAGAGAGGCGATTTTTCGTTCGCCTATAGCCGATTGTATTCGTTATGATACTCGAATAGAGCAAACGGTTCAATCCAAACGCGGAGAATCCTTTCTATTTTTTGAAAAATATTCTTGACGGCCCGAAATGCGAACCGACCGCGAAAAATCAAGAGCGTTTTTCGCGGATCACCCCATTGACGGCCCGTGGAATAAATGTATATTCCGGTCTCTTGAAATGTTTCCTTGGGGGGATTAGCTCAGTTGGGAGAGCGCTTGGCTGGCAGCCAAGAGGTCATCGGTTCGACCCCGTTATCCTCCATTTTCTTAAGCCCCTATTGCTGAAGGACTTAACCTTACCGTCGGATGGTCCGGCGTGCAGCTTAAAACGTCGTTTTTGTGTGTAGTACACACATACGCATTTAGCAGCACGAAAGGAAACCACCGATGCCAAAGACTAATATCCCTTCTTATCGGCCCCACAGACCCACCGGTCAAGCAATCGTTTCCCTCCGGGGAAAGATGTTCTACTTGGGGCAATACAAAAGCCAAGCAAGCCGGGAGAAATACAACGCTCTTATTGCTGACTACCTCGCTAATGATTGCAAGCTGCCACCGGCACGGGGCGGAACGTCCGAAATCACCATTGAAGAGGCAGCTATCCGATTCCTCGAATATGCTGAAGGATATTACCTCAAAAACGGCAAGCAGACCTCGACATTCATCAATTACCGAGAAGCCCTTTTGCCCGTCGTCCGGTGGTGCGGGCAGCACCCGATTTCTGACTTCGGACCTCTTGCCCTTCAATTCGTCCGGGACAAACTGATTGAAACCGGATACGTCCGGAAAACGATTAACGACCGAATCTCTTGCGTCGTCTGTTGCTTTCAGTGGCTTGCCAACAATGAGTATTGCCATGTCGACATCTACAACGCCCTCAAAGCCGTTCCCCGACTAGAAGCGGGGCGAACGAAAGCCCCGGACAATCCCCCGGTCCCTCCTGTTCCCGTTGCCGTGATCGAAGCGACGTTGCCGTTTCTTCCGCCGGTCGTCGCCGATATGGTCCAAGTCCAGCGGTACGCCGGAATGAGACCGCAAGACGTCCGGAACATGAGAAGCTGCGATATCGACCGAACCGGCGACGTTTGGGTTTATAGGCCGCTTACGCACCAAACGGAGCACCACGGGAAAAGGCTAATCAAGGCAATCGGACCACGGGCACAGGCGATTCTTCTCCCATATTTGGACCGCAAAGCTGCTGATCCGGAAGCGTATTTGTTCTCTCCCGCCGACTCCGAAGCGGACCGGATCGCGAAATTGCGAGATTCGAGGAAAACCAAGGTCCAGCCCTCCCAGCAAAATCGATGGCGAAGCAACCCAAAGCGGACGCCAAAGGAGCAGTACACGAACGATTCCTACAACAGAGCGGTTGATCGGGCAATCATCAAATACAACAAGGCCGAAGGGAAAGCCGCGAAGGTCGCCCGGGAAATCGGCTGATCTTCTCCGTGGCCGGTACGAAGATCGTTCGTATCGGCACAGTTAATCGTTTTGATTAACGTAGAATGAATATCAAATTGGGGTGGGGCAATTTGTCCCATCCCGGCTACGTTATTCAAAACGAATAACTGTTGCGGAATTGTCTGATAGAACCATTGGTTATACCGCACTGTTTCACTGAGGATTGTCGGGCAGGGTCACATTGGATGTGACCCTAATTTTTTCTATGGGGGTAGAAAACTTCTACCCCCTTCAAACCGCAGGAGAGGGGCAGAACCGATCTGATCTCCTAAATTTTTGAATCATCACTGATTATGTGTTGGTTTCTCAAAAAAGAGCGGCCAATCCGGAAAGATCACGCAAGCGGTCAGTGTTCCTCAAATTGAGGGGTACTGGACCATTCATCATTTTTGATGGATGGAGATGGGGTCGCGAAACGATACCCCATCGAACCCCCGTCAGTTTGACGGGACTTCGAGGTTTACACCAATTTTGGTGAAAACCCAACCATCCTCAAATTGAGGGGACTTGAAAGGGGTTTCTCACAAAATTGTGATAAACCATCCCCGCTCAACTTGAGCGGGGATGAAAGACGGTCTATACAAAACATACCCCATCAAACCCGGACAAAAAAATCCGGGGGTGAGGTTTTGAACAAAAATGTTCACCCCCCCCTTTTACTCAAAATTTGAGTAATACCCCTTTCCGACAAAAATGTCGAAAAGTCCGAATCAGCCTATTTCGGTTTCTTCGCCGGCTTGGCACCGGCTTGGGGGCGGCTCATCTCTTTGATGATTTCGTCAACGCGGCGATCATGGGCCGCAACCTCTTGGGCGCAAACTTCCTCGAAGGTTTTACCCACAACGTAGTGGCGGTCAGTGTGCGTGGTCGGTTTCCGTCTGACTGATGTTGTACTCATATTTTTTCTAAACTTCTTTGGGTTTGGTAATTTCGGTCACGGTCGTCAACGATGCCCGGGTCGGTCCCGTCTGGTAAGTGATCCGGACCACCTTGGCGATATTGACGGAATTATCAACGGACTGATTGACACGTGTCTAGGCGAAAAAAACTGCACGTATTCGTATGAAGCAATAGCGGGCGTGGGAGGAACAAGTCCCGCCGGTCTTGAACCGGATGGGCAAATCACCTATCACGAAGCGGTATGGTTGTTGCATGAAACAATAGACGAAATTGGAGAATCATTGCGTGAAGTCGACGACATAGCCGCATTCAAATCGGATGGTCGTTTATACCTTTTTGGTCACGCGCTCCTTCGCGATGAAGAGTACGGTCGCAAACTCTACTGGGAAAACGAGATACCAAGACTACGATTTGATAAAAAGGAGGTTAAATTATCCGCTGATTTCAGGAGAGTCTTCAATAAAAATTTCGTAACTATTCAGCCGATTGGTTGAGTGTTTTCGGCAAATCGGGAAGTTTTTTCGTCGTCAGGTACTCACGTAAGGCATCGACAACGACTTTCGTGCCCTGATGATCGCGTTGTTTCAAAGTCGCAAAAATACTCATCG
>JAVBPO010000010.1:0-13742 GCA_031549565.1 Thermoguttaceae bacterium | reverse complement strand
CTCACGGAGGGAAGAATCTGGTGCATCCGGCAACACGCATTATGTTGCGAACACGGCTTGAAACCAGATGCTTCGGAATACCTCGGCATGACATGACACCCTATTTTGCCCAAACAGACAAGGAAATTTGCGCGCACCCAGCTTGAGCCAAGTCCACCATTACAGCATCAATTCGAGCGTATCGCCTGTTTCTTTTTGGAGACGTTGAAGTTCGGTGAACATCTCCCGAATCCGGGCGGCTTGCTCCGGGCGGTCGGCGAGGTTCTCGGCTTCGTACGGATCGTTTTTCAAATCGAACAGGAACACCGTCTTCGACAGCGGATAGACGATCAGTTTGAAATCGTCGCGTCGCACCATCCGCTGCTTATCCTCGAACGCCCCGTAAATCGAAGCGTATTGCTCCTTTCGTTCCCCCTTGAGCAGCGGCAGAAGGCTCCGAAACTGGACATGCTCCGGAATCGGTTGGCTCGCGATTTCCAAAGCGGTCGGCATCGCGTCCTGCATGTAAACGGGAACATCGATCCGGTTCTTTTTCGGCAGCCCCGGTCCGGCGACGATCAACGGAACCTTGACACTATGTTCGAACATGCTCTGTTTTCCGAACAAACCGTGCGAACCGAGCGCCAACCCGTTGTCCGCGGCGAATATAATGTACGTGTTTTCACGCCGGCCCGACTTTTCCACGGCGTCAAGGATTCGACCGACCTGAGCGTCCATGTGCGAAATGATCGCGTAGTACTCCCGGCGATGGCCCCGGACGGCGTATTCCGTTCTCGGAAACGGTGCCAACCGCTCGTCCCGGTTCCCGGCGGGACAGCCCATTGGATCCCTGTACGGATTATCCGGCAGGTAATTCGGTGGAACGTCCATTGTTTCCTGCGGATACATGTCGACGAATTCCTTCGGCGCCTGCCGGGGATCGTGCGGCGAATTGAACGCAAGATACATGAAAAACGGCTTATCCGATTTCGAGGCGTCTTCGATCAACCCGGTCGCGCTGTCTGCCAGCACTTCGGCCCAATGTTCTCCGCCGCTCCAATGTCCCTGATATTGCGGATCGAACGGCGACCAGGCGTCGTCGTCCCCTTCGATCGGACGGTTGTACGACGATTCGAGCGTCGGCGGCATGCCTCCGGGGCGAATGACGCCAAAACGATCGAACAGCGGTTCCACCGGGACGCAATCGTAATCCCGACCGTCGACGTGTTGCGTATCGACGTGCCATTTACCGGCGAAATAGGTGTCATACCCGCCGGAATGAACAAGCCGGGACCAGAAATTCGATTCATACCGCTCACGCTGTACGGGATCGGTCGGAGTTTTCGGTTTCGGAAATCCACGGTTCATCTCTTCCCGGGCGCTCCAGAGAAACCGGCCCGTGTTGAGCATCGCCCGACTGGCGATACAGATCGCACCGTGCCAGCCCCCCTGGTTGTACGCGTTGGAAAAGACGGTCCCTTCCGCCGCGAGTCGGTCGAGATTCGGCGTTTTGACGATCGGATGTCCGAGCGAACCGAGCGCGGCGAAGGTTTGGTCGTCCGCGAAAATGAAAACGACGTTCGGACGCTCCGCCGCGAACATCGGCGTCACGGCAAACGCGTAAAGAAAAACGAGAAGGACAGGAAACCGTTTCATCGGGGGATCGTTGGAAAAAAGGGACCGTGATTCTATACCGTAGCCTCCAGTATAACAGACATTTCGCTTTTTCGGTATTTAGAGGCTGTTTGAAAATTTAACACTGAAAAAAGTAACCGGACTGTCATCCTGAGGTACCCCGAAGGATCTGGTTTCCTCAAGTTGACGTTCTCGAAAAACCGGAACGCGTTGATTCGGGTGCCAGATGCTTCGTTTCACTCAGCATGACAAACCTCTCGCTTTTACGGGATTTAATTATCAAACAGCCTCTTACACTCCCCAACACCCATAAGCCGGTGTTTGGAAGCAAGGCAAGTCGCCAAATTGTCGGCACAACCGCTCCAGTCGTTTTTTTCAGCACAGGCGTTTCCCTTTTTCAGGAAAAAGGGTATCTTGACTGATTTGTTAAACGAATTTATCGTGAGTCGCTTGTGAATAAGCTATTGTATACTCGATAGGCGGTCCCGTCGCGCCTTGGCGACCATTGACAGACGATTTATTACATTTCAAAGACATGTTCACGCATTTCTCTCTCGGTACGAAACTTTTCATCGGGTTCGGTTTGACCATTCTCCTGGCCTTTGTGGTCGGGTTCGCCGGTTGGTATGGGATTTCTCAGATGAATAGCGCAATCCTGGATATTTCCGATGCGCTGGCTATTTCGGAAAATGCCAATCTCGCCCAGCAAAATTCGACCGAATCGCTCAATTCGACGACCAACTTCCTGTTGACCGGCGTCGAAACTTACGAAAAGGAATCGACGACCAAAAACGAAGAAACTTCAAAAAGGATCGCGGCCGCGAAAAGCTTGGCGGAAAAAAAGGATAAGGATATTGTGAATGTTGCTCAAGCTGCCGCCGACGCGGTTGCCGCTTCGCTTGCGGCCGATTCCGCCTTGTCGGTTCAAATCAAAGCCGTCTTCTCGGGACAGCTGGAACGTTCCGACGCCGGAAAGGCCGCGCAAGAGTCCTTTGCGGCCTTTTTGAAAGAATACGAAAAAAATATCCACGCGAAATTCGATTCGTCCGCAAACGGAATGCCGATGGAAGAGTTCATGCCCCTGTGGAACATTGCCAAAGCCAACGCCGAATACCAGAGTTCGCGCCGTCTCGTCCGGGATTTCGCGGCGTTGGAAGATCCGAAAGAAGCGCAGGCCAAGCGGGACGAATATTCGGCAAATATCGGTACGGCCATTCAGCTTCTGGAAAATGAAAACAAATCATTCAAGGGAACGGCGGACGAAAAAAAACTCCTCGAAACCGCAGTGAATTGTTTGAACAAATGGCGAGAATTGGTCTTCAAATATATGGACGGCGTCACCAAGCAGAACGAATTGCGTCTTGCCCAGGTCAAGTCGTTTGAAGTCGCGATTCAAAAGGAAGGAGACCTGATCGACAAAATTGACGCCTTCATCAAAGAGCACAAGAAAGGTGCGGAAAACTCAAGTTCTTTCGCCTTTTACTGTATTATCGGAGCTTGCGTGTTCGCTTTGGTCTTGGGCGCCGGAATGGGATACGGCATTACGCGCGACATTTCCGGCGGCGTGAAAATCGTTGCAGTCTCCTTGAAACGGGTTGCCGAAGAAGGGGATCTGAGTATCGAATTCGAGCCGAAACTCCTCGCTCGCCGTGACGAAATCGGTGAACTGCTCCAAGCGACCGACTCGGTCGTCAAGGATTTCCGCGGGGTCGCTAAAGCCGCGGAAGTACTGGCCGGGGGGGATTGGACGCTCCAGGTTCCTCAGAAGGGGGAGTTGGATATTATGTCCCGCAACATCAGCAGTATGGTCGCTCAAGTTTCCTCGACGCTCCAGAATGTGAACGACTCGGTCAGCCAGGTCGCGACCGGCGCCGCTCAAGTTGCCAGTGCAAGCGACAATCTCTCCAACGGAGCGACGCAGTCCGCCGCTTCGCTGGAAGAAATCACCGCGACCATGAATGAGATGGGCGGCCAAACGAACAAAAACGCCCAAAGCGCGACGGAAGCGAACCGGCTCGCCCAGAAGACGAATTCCGCGGCCGGAAGCGGACAGGAGATGATGGACAAGATGGTTTCGTCGATGCAGTCGATCACGAAAAACGCCTCCGACGTGCAAAAAGTCATCAAAGTGATCGACGACATTTCGTTCCAAACGAACCTGCTCGCTCTCAACGCCGCCGTGGAAGCGGCCCGGGCGGGCGTTCACGGCAAAGGTTTCGCCGTCGTTGCCGAGGAAGTACGCAACTTGGCGGCTCGATGTGCCAAAGCGGCGGGTGAAACGACCCAGATGATCGAGCAAAACAACAAACAGATTCAAAACGGTGCCGAAATTGCGATGCAGACGGCGGAAACGCTTCGGGAAATCCTCGAACATTCGCAGAATACGGCGAATCTGATCGATGGGATTGCCCGAGCGAGCAACGAGCAAGCCCAAGGCGTTTCGCAAGTTTCGCAGGCGCTTCAGCAGATCGACTCGGTGACACAGCAAAACACGGCCAACGCGGAAGAAACGGCAAGCGTGTCTCGCGAAATGAGTTCGCAAGCCTCGGTGTTAAGATCGCTGGTCAGTCAATTCAAACTTCCCGGAAAGAGTGCTTCAGTAGCGGTCTCCCGTCCGAAGGAAACGCCGAAACCGACCCCGGTTGCCCCTGCTCCGGTCGAAGCGGCTCCCAAAACGCCGGTTGCCAAGCCGATCGCTTTCAAAAAGCCCGTCGTTGCGGCCAAACCGGCTGCGTCTCCGGAAAAACCCTTGGTCGCCGCGAAACCGCCAACTACGACAAAACCGACAGCCGCTCCGAAACCGGTTGCCAAGCCTGTTTCGACGGAACACGCTGCGACTTCGGCTCCTTCGTCCGGTTGGGGCGGCGTCCCCGAAAACCAAAACATGGAAATCACCATCCACCTGGACGACAAGGAATTCGGAAAGTATTGATTTTGCCGTATCGAGAGCGAGGGCAGTAATTTTGTGAAAAGGAATCCAACGCGGATTCCTTTTCCTTTTTGAGGGGAGGATCGCAAAATATTTGAGACACACTCGAAAACCAGTTGCTTTTTTAGACGAAAACTGTTTTAATACCTCCCTGTTGTTATTTCTTTTCACAAAGTTTCAACTCAGGAGAAGTTCCTATGTCTCAACTCCCCGATTATGTCGCGTCCGCGAAACCCAACCCGAAAGAAAACCGCGCCCCTTGGCTCACCACGACCGCCGCGACCTACGCGGGGGTTATGCTCTGGTTTGCATTCTGGCAAGACTTGCCCGGTGGTGGTGGTGCATTTGCCGGAGGGACGTTAATCCAGGGGTTAGCGCTCGCGATCGGGTCGTTGGTTCTTGCGGCGCTGCTGTGCCATTTTTGCTGCTATCTCGTTCCGGGTTTGCTCGGTATGAAAACAGGGCTCGGTCTCTCCGTGGTCGGAACGTCGACCTATGGCGTCAGCGGCGGATATTTCATGCCGGGATTTCTCATGGGAGCTCTGCAATTCGGGTGGTTGAGCGTCAACGCTTATTTTTCCGGATTGTTGTTGACCAGCATTTTCACGGGACAGGAAGTTCCGATCGTGCGTGATGCCGGTTGGTTGACCAGTCTCGGAATGATGCGTAGCGGACTCGGCGTACTCTGGATCGTTGTTGCGACCTTCGTCGGTATGAAGGGAGTGAAGTATGTCGGTATGGTCGCTTCTTTCACGCCGATCCTTCCGATTGCCGTATTGCTTTTCGTCTTGGTTTCCACGATCGGCGGCATGAATAAATACAACAAGGAAGTCTTGCTGACAGGCCCGGAAAAAGCGAAAATCGCTTGGGAAGAAAAGGTCAAGGCCAATCCGGAGAATATTGTCATTCAGGAAACCGCCAAACAAGCGGCCGGTTTCGCGGAAAATGCCAAGCCGGCGACGCTTTACGGCAGTGAAACTTTGGGAATCATTTCCTTGATCTGCGCTTATGTGTTCGGCTTCTTCGCGACAGCCGGGGCTGCGGGGGTCGACTTCGGCTCCAATAACAAGGATGCCAAATCCGTTCAAATGGCCGGATGGGTCGGAATCGTGCTCACGACGATCCTCACGGGTACGATTGCGCTCATCGCTGTGGTCGGCGTTCAGTGGAAATTGGTCGAAACGAACCCTGAACTTCTTGCAACATATAACGTCCCGTCGCTGTTCGGCGTGATTCTCGGAAGTGGGGTCGCCAAGGTTTGTATGTTGCTTCTCTGCTTGGCTGCGTTTCCTTCGGCCTGTTTCCCGACATTGGTCGCCGCGAACGCATTTCGGACGACGTTTCCGAAAATCAATCCTTTGGTCACTTGCGGAATCGGAGTGTTGGCCGCGATCTTCCTCGTGATCAGCAGCGCCGCCGGTCAAGCGGGAGCCGTGTTCGGCGTCGTCGGGGCGTCTTTCGGTCCGATTTGTGGTGCCATGGCCGCCGATTACATCCTGTCCGGCTACAAGTGGGCCGGACCGAGAGCCGGATTCAACCCCGCCGGTTGGATTTCCTGGTTCGTCGGATTTCTCGTCGGGGGGACGCAGCTTGCTCTTTCCAACTTTTTCGGAATGAGCCTTCCGTTCGAGGTTCCCTGCCCGCCGGTGGCCGCGTTTGTCGTTGGATTCGTGCTTTACCTCATCCTGGCCAAAGCGGGTTTGGAGTCGAAAAAACTCGACATGCCGCAGCGCATTGATGTTTAACCGATCCCCCTTTAAGGCCGGAATGAAAGAACGAAGCCGAGCCAAAAGACGGGAGAAATCCGTAGGAACAGGGCCGTGTTTTATTCTCTTCCTACGGAAATCGATCTCGGAAGGGACGCGGTTAAATGGGCAAAAAAGGCGTGGTCAACAGAAAGGGATTCCGATCAGAAAAAATGGTCGTCCCCTCTCCCCGGATTACCGGGGAGAGGGGACCGGCGATTTGATCGTTTTATCCCCTTCATTACTGTTTATTCTACATGAATTACCGCAGTCTCTCTCAGAGGCTGTTTGGAAATGAAACACATGAAAATCAGGCATTGGCGGATTGGTTGCGAAAATGAAATTCGGTTTATTCGCCAAATTCCTTTCGCGATTCTGGTTTTTCAGAGAAGGTGTTCGAGGCGAGCTTGATTTCCGTTCCGATTACGGATCGAAGGCCCCGGCGCCGGGGCTGACAATTCGGCCTGTTGTCGGTAAAATGCGGGTTTTCACGAACGTTTACCTCTCCCTTGGACCCGGCGTGAGCCGTAATTGCATCATGAATCATGTTCTGATCCTCGGCGCCGGCGGCGTCGGTCGCGTCGTTTTGCACAAGTGTGCGCAGCATCCGGAAATTTTTCAGAAAATCACGTTCGCCAGTCGTACGCAATCGAAATGCGACGCGATCGTCGCCGACGTGAAAAATTATCCCGATCCGATCCGAACCGAAAAAGTCGACGCCGACTCCACTGCGGAACTCGTTGCGCTCATCAAAGACGTCAAGCCGGACCTGGTCGTTCACGTCGCTTTGCCGTACCAGGATTTGACGATCATGGACGCGTGCCTGGAAACCGGCGTACACTATCTTGACACCGCGAACTACGAGCATCCCGATTTGGCGAAATTCGAATACGGTCCGCAATGGGCGTACCAGGAAAAGTTCGAGAAAGCGGGTCTGCTCGCGCTGCTCGGGGCGGGCTTCGATCCGGGAATGACCAACATCTACACCGCCTACGCACGGAAGCACCACTTCGACCGGATGGACACGGTCGACATCATCGACTGCAACGCCGGGGACCACGGATATCCGTTTGCGACAAATTTCAATCCGGAAATCAACATCCGCGAAGTCTCCGCCAAAGGCCGGTTTTACGAAAACGGACAATGGAATGAAACGGATCCGCTGTCCGTGAAAAAAACGTTCGATTTTCCCGGCGGAATCGGGCCGAAAGACATGTACCTGCTTTATCACGAAGAGATGGAATCGCTCGTGAAGCATTACCCGGAAGTGAAGCGGATGCGGTTTTGGATGACGTTCGGGCAGTCGTATCTGACGCACCTGAAGGTTCTCGAAAACGTCGGTATGACCCGGATCGATCCGGTCGTGTTCGAAGGAAAAGAAATCGTACCGCTCCAATTCCTGAAATTCCTGCTTCCCGATCCGGCATCGCTCGGACCGCGAACGAAAGGGAAAACGTGCATCGGCTGCTGGGTCAACGGCGTCAAGGACGGTAAGGAGCGCACGTATTACGTGTACAACATTTGCGACCACGAGGAATGTTTCAAGGAAGTCGGCGCCCAGGCGGTCAGCTATACGACCGGCGTACCGGCGGCGTTGGCGGCGAAGATGATCCTCACAAAAACCTGGACCGGCAAAGGAGTGTTCAACATGGAACAATTCGACCCGGATCCGTTCATGAACGAAATTTCTTCCTACGGTTTGCCGTGGGTGGAGACGTTTCCGACGTCGCCGGAGTTTTAGCCGACAACGCAACGAATTTCGAAATCAGAGCCGCGCACGAAGTAAGCGGTGTTCGAATCGATCGTACCTTGACGTTTGACACCGTATCAACCACAATACCGCTTACTGCGTGCGCGGCTCTGATTTAAATTTTCAATTCAAACACTGAAAAAGATGAACTTTTCCAAAAAGAACCGCTTCATTTCCGCCTTTCTGTTCTTTTTTCTTTACTTGTCGAACTCCATCGCCTTCGCTGCGGAATCTTCGGTTTTTCGGATCGGGATCATCGGGGCGACGACCTCGCACGTTTCAGCGTTTGCGGGACTGATCAACGATCTCGACGGCAAAGGGATTTACGAACGATACCAGGTCGTCGGCGTCTACGTCGGCGGAATGCCGGACAACGACGGGAGTTGGCCCCGGATCGGCGAACAGGTTAAATGGTTGAAGGAGCATGAGATCGCATTTTATGACACCATCGAGAAAATGCTCCCGCACGTCGACGGAATCCTCCTCGAAAGCATCGACGGACGGCCGCACCTGGAGCAGGCGAAACCGGTGATCGCGGCGGGCAAACCGCTGTTCATCGACAAGCCGATGGCCGCGTCCCTGGCGGACGTGATCGAAATCTTCCGCTTGGCCGAAGAGAAAAACACGCCGGTTTTCTCCGCGTCTTCATTGCGGTACGTGTCCGGATATCAAAAGATGCGCAGCGCGACGCCGCTGGGCAAGATTTACGGCTGCGAAGCGACCAGTCCGTGCGCGCTGAACGACAAACATCCGGACCTGTTCTGGTATGGCGTTCACGGGGTCGAATCGCTCTTTACGATCATGGGCCCCGGCTGCAAGTCGGTGTCACGAACCCACGCGGATTCCTGCGAATTGGCCGTCGGTGTGTGGGAAGGCGGACGCGTCGGAACCTTCCGGGGAATCCATCAGGGAAAGGCGGATTACGGCGTCAAAGTGTTCTGCGAAGACGGGACCGCCGAAGCGGGAACGTATGAAGGATACAAGCCGCTGGTCGACGTGATCCTCGAATTTTTCGAGACCGGCCGCTCTCCGGTCGCCCCGCAAGAAACGATCGAAATCTTCGCGTTCATGGAAGCGTCCGACGAAAGTGTTCGACTCGGCGGAGCGGCGGTCTCACTCGATGAAACGATCCGAAAAGCGAAAGCGATCCGTTTCGAATTCAAAACGGTCGAACTGAAACCGAACGGCAAAATCCTGCTCGACGGCAAACCCACGACGATTACGGACTTGCCCGAGCTCCTGAAACCGACCGGCGATCAAGGGCAAACGAAAGTGATTCTCTACTCGGAAAAGGGTGTTCCCCTTGAGCGGGTTAAGGAAATCGGCGCTCTTTGCGACGGGCAAACGATTCACCTTGCGAATTATTTGTACTGAATGGGAGAGTGGACGCCTCGCCCGCCGAAATGGAGGGTGGCGCCTCGCCCGCCGAAATTATGAGCTCCCCAACGTGCGGGCGAGGCGCCCACACTCCCAACCTAGCCGCTAACGGTTTTATGAACGCACCGAAAAATTCTTCTCCATGTTTTTTCTTTTCCGCCGGCGAACCGAGCGGCGATCTTCACGCGGCGGAACTGATCGTGAAGCTTCGGGAAAAATCGCCCGACGCGAAAATCGTCGGATACGGCGGCCCGAAAATGGAGGAAGTCGGTTGCGAACTGCTCCGCGATTTGACCCAGCTCGCGATCATGTGGTTCGGTCGGGCGATTAAGAATTTCCTGACGTTCAAAAAAATCGTCGACGACGCCGACGCTTATTTCGCATCGCACAAAATCGACGCCGTGGTTCTCGTCGATTATCCCGGCTTGAACTGGTGGATCGCCCGACGAGCCAAGGCAAGAGGAATTCCCGTTTTCTATTTCATGCCGCCGCAAATTTGGAGTTGGGCGACTTGGCGGATCAAGAAGATGAAACGGTTCGTCGATTACATTTTATGCTGTTTGCCGTTCGAAAAACGATGGTTCGAATCGCACGGCTGCAACGTCGAATACATCGGGCATCCGTTTTTCGAGGAGGTCCGCAATCGGACGTTGGACGCGGAATTTCTCGACCGATTGCGCGAAGCGGCTCCGCCGGGAGTACGACTGCTCGCGATTTTACCCGGCTCGCGAAATCAAGAGGTTCATCATAATTTCGACGACATGCTTTCCGCGGCGGAAATCGTACGAAGAGAGTATCCTGGAACCAAAATCGTCGTCGCCGCGTTCAAGGATTCGCAAAAGCAGTGGATCGAGCAACGGATTGTCGCACGAAAAATTTCCCTCGATTCGATTTCGGTTTACGTCGGCAAAACCCCGGAGATCATGCACGCGGCGACCTGCTGTATCGCGGTGTCCGGTTCGGTGTCCTTGGAGCTTTTGGCGAGCAACTGTCCGGCGGTGATCTACTACCGGATCGGTCGGTTCGGCCATATCGTGCAACAATTTTTCCGTCGTTGCCGTTATATCACGCTCGTGAATCTTTTAGCCGTGGACCGTGAGGATGAGCGACGCGGCTCGACCGATTTGAGCGTGTTTTACAAGGACTACCCGATTCCGGCCGAGCCGTCCGACGCCGACAAACGGCGGATGCTTTTCCCGGAATTTCTTGCCAATCGCGACCGAAGCGGTGAGGTCGCGAAAACCGTTCTCAGCTGGTTCCGCGACGCCGCGGCATTACTGAAACGGCGCGAAAAACTCGCTACGCTGTTGAAATACGTCGACAAAGGCGAAAACACCGTCGACCATGCCGCGGAATACCTGCTTCACGGTGTGCACAAAAGTGCCTGCGCGATTGGTGAGTATGGGCAAAATGCGAGGGAATGATTTTTTGTACCTGTCAATTTTCGCCGGAGGCGGCTAACCCGAATATTTCACTGGCGGGTATTTCTTGAAGAAGGCCGTTGTGCTAAAATGTTGTGTGGAAATAACTTACAAAACATTCCAGCAACATACGGCCAACACACTGTGTAGCATGAAATCCACGTCTTACGCAAGTCCCGCCCCGAAAAACAGGAAAATCGACGACACGCAATGACGGGCGGTGTATCCGCGCTCCGTCAACGAATCGGCCAGTCGAGGCGATAAATTCATGTCGAGAAGCATTTTCATCCCGTCCCCACAACATTTTTATGGATTGGGGCTTGCCGTACTTCGAAGAAGGTCAATTCCACTTCTTCCGCTCTCCATGCGGCAAAAGCGAGGGCTTGTCCAATATCTTCCTCTTCCAGGTACGGATAGGCGTCGAGAATTTCCCGGGTTCCGTATCCCGAAGCGACCAGAGCGACCAGGTTGCCGACCGTGACCCGCATTCCGCGAATACATGGTTTTCCTCCCATGATTTCCGGGGTAAAAGTTATTCGATTGAGTGTGTGAGTTGCCATTGGGTTTTGCTTTGATTTTTCCAGTATTTGTTTAATCGTTATTCATCTTCACGATTTGTTTTTCGAGGATATTTCGTTTTTTACGAACAGAATCGGGCAACGCGTTGTCCGGATCAATCTCGATTTGGTTGATCAACATGACCATGCCCCGTTTCGACTCAAGGGAAGCGGATCGGAGCAACACGTTTTTTATATTGGTTTGATACCTTTGGAATCGGTATTTCATCTCTCTCCGTTTTTTTCGGCAATCGGGACATTCGCGGGGAAAGGAGCCGACGTAAAAATGCAGATCGTCGAACCAACGTTTTTGCTCTTGAGCGGTCCAGCAGAATTCTTGGTTACACTTTTCACAACGACAATAGGCATCGATGAACCAATGCCTCGGAACCACGGAATAATTTTGTTTCGTATAATCGTCCGTGGGAATCGTGTTGGAAAAATCCATACGTACTCCGTTGGGATAAAACCACTCGGGAAAATCCTTGGGATAAAACTTCGACGGTGTCTCCGCCCACGAAAAGATGTACCAGTCACCCATGATTTATCTCCTCGATATTCAATACCAACCGCAATCGCTGGAGCCTTTGGTTCACGGGCTAAACGGAGAGTCACCCAATGCCGTTAAGCGTTTCGAAACCTGGGACCGCAGGCTTCCAGCCTGCCAGTGGACGGTTAGGCACCGTTTGCGGGGCGTCGGACCGTTTCGTACCGCAGGCTGGAAGCCCGCTGACCCAGGTGCAGGCAAGATGCCTGCGGTCCCAGGAAATACTTAACGGCGTTGAGAGTCACCCCAGGCTCTCAATCTGTGCATATATCTGCTGTTCCGTAACCCCTTCCAGGTCAATGCTTTTCGACGGACAAACGGCAACACAGGTTCCGCAGCCCAGGATTCACTCGAACTCCTTTTTGGATCGCTCCCTCGTCTCTTTCGCACGTTGGTAAATCTCTTCCACGGTTTTTCCTTCGGAGAGCGTTCCATGCCATTCGGTGTAATCGAATCGATCCCGTTTGAGGAGATAAACAAATCGTTCCGCTTCACAAAGTCCCAGTTTCTCGATGAGAGCCTGCATTCCGTCGTTTAACAGCATGGCTTCGTTCATGTTTTACCTTTCAATCATGCGGACAAAATCCAAGGGATTGATCGTGGCGATCTCGGCAATATTCTTTTTGAGTAATCTCGAATCCGTAGAAATGAAATAGTCTGCATTAGAAAACACGGCACAGGAAAGATGCAAAGCGTCCATCGCCTTGATTCCGCTTTCTTCGTATTTTTTCGCCAAGTGAAGAATGTCGAGATGGGGGTCGACATCTTCCACGGCGTAATGCTTCCACTTTTTGACCGTTTCCCGTTTTTGAAAATCCAGGTTTTGGCTGTTTTCGTCGTCGAGAACGAAAGACCAAATCAACTCAAATCTCCCGTGTTCGATGCCGTCCAAAATAAAATCAACGGCTTGTGTTTCCAAAAACACTGTCAGATATGACTGGTCGTCGAACGGACGGTTGAAACAGCAGTTGTCCAGATACAGTTTCAGTTTATCCATTCTATAACATTACCCCAAACTTTCAATTTGCGCATAAATCTGCTGCTCCGTAAACCCTTCCAGATCGACGCTTTTCGACGGGCAAACGGCGACGCAGGTTCCGCAGCCCATGCATAGGCCGGGATTCACGATCTTGGAATTATGCTCTTGATTGCTTCATGGATTAAATCACAAGGGGATTTGTTTGTTCCATTTTTTCTTTGTAACAGCGATTTTTCGATATCGATTCTATAGAATAGATTGGGGCACTCTTTTGCACTTTTACCAATTTTCTCCCATTTCAAATATCCGTTTACGTTACTACTAAAGCTTTGAAAAGATTCCTCATTATAAACCGATCTTTCTTCGCCGCTGCTAAAATATCCATCAATCACTACTAAAACTGAATGGGCAAATTTTTCAAGTGCTTCTTTGTGCTCCGTCATGGAAAGTATGTTAAGCGTCCGACTTATATGTCGAGAATCTCTCTTAAATCCGCCTTTTTCCAAAACCCACTTTAACAATCCGATAAATACGCTACAGAAAAGATACTTGGATTGACGTCTTGATAGTTCCTTGGCGCCTCTTCCAAATCCATGCTTTTTTGCAATATTTAAGAGATGATACGATGCCAATAAATCGGGTACTCCGAATGGTTCTCCTGATTCAGGATCGGAGCCACCGTTAACTTACCCGGTAAGCCCCCAGCTCTGCTGGGGGACTCCCAAAGTTTGACGGATACGGGAACAATAAAGTCTCCAAATTTGTGAGCCGCTCAAAGCACAACAAAAATGGAGACTTAAATATGTCAACAATAGAAAGCTTA
>JAVBPO010000006.1:0-28710 GCA_031549565.1 Thermoguttaceae bacterium | reverse complement strand
TTTTCCGGGGCCTTTCCTGGGACCGCAGGCTTCCAGCCTGCATCTGGGTCGGTAGGCTTCCAGCCTGCCGAGGGTTCGCTACGGGCTGGAAGCCCATAGACCCAGGTGCAGGCAAGATACCTGCGGTCCCAGGCTGCCTATTTTCACAAGGAAATCTGCCTGCGCACGTCGACGCCTCGTCCTCGCCCCGTTATTCCGATTTTGCCGATTACGGTTTTTTTCATCTTTTTCTCTTGCATATTTTACCGATATTTGGTAAAGTTCCCCGCCCGATGGAGAGCTTGTTCAATCTTTTTCGGTCAAAGATATAGAATTCAGGAGTAATATGATGAGCGATTTTGGCTTTGCGTTTGTTTCCAGCCCCCTGTTTGGATACCTCGATCCCGGAACCATGATGTTCGTCATGCAGTGCTTCGTCGCGGCAGTCGTCGGGGCGATCGTTTCCGCGAAAATGGGTTGGACTTGGATTCAGTCCCGATTTTACACGGTCATGGGCCGGAAATCGAAAGAGCAGCCGACACAACTGAATGTCGTCCACGCGGATGCGGAAGAAACGGCCGACGAACCGGTCGTTTCGGCTAAAAAAGCGGCTTGATCTTGGGAAGGTCTTCGCCGTTTCACAAACAGGGAGGTTAAAATGCGAGCAATGATACTGGCCGCCGGAATGGGGAAACGCCTCGGAGAACTGACGGCGGACCGCACCAAAGGAATGGTCGAACTTTTCGGCAAACCGCTCCTGCAACGCATGTTGGAGCAGTTGGAGCGGGTCGGGATTCGCAAGGTCACGCTCGTGATCGGATACTGCGGTGAAGCGCTGAAAAATCAGTTCGGCCGCTCGTTCGGCAGTCTCGAAATCGATTACGTCGAGAACCCGATTTTCGACAAGACGAACAATATCTATTCGCTCTTCCTGGCGAAAGACGCTCTTTTGCAGGACGACACGATCCTGCTCGAATCTGATCTGGTTTTCGAGGACGCCGTCCTGAAGCGTTTGGTGGAAGATCCCCGGCCGAACCTCGCCGTCGTCGCGAAGTACGAATCTTGGATGGACGGGACCGTTCTGGAACTTGATGAAAAGGACTCCATTCTCGGTTTTACGCCGAAAAGTCGTTTCGATTACCAAAAAATCGGCGAATACTACAAAACGGTCAATATTTACCGCTTCTCGAAAGAGTTTTCGCAATCGCAATACGTTCCTTTCCTCGAAGCGTACTGCCAGGCGATGGGGCACAACGAATACTACGAACAGGTTTTGCGGATAATCACGCATCTGGACAATCCGCAACTCCGCGCGCTGCGGCTCGACCGCGAAAAGTGGTACGAAATCGACGACATCCAGGACATCGCGAACGCCGAAACTTTGTTTGCTCCGGAATCGGAAGAACTCGGTTCCTACCAGAAACGATACGGCGGATATTGGCGATTCCCGTTTTTGCTCGACTACTGTTACCTCGTCAATCCGTTTTTCCCGACGCCGCGACTGGTTGCCGAATTGAAATCGCAAATGGAAACGCTCCTGACGCAGTATCCGTCGGGTCAAAGCGTGAACCGGCTTCTCGCGGCAAAAATGTTCAAAACTCGGGCCAATCAGATCGTCGTCGGCAACGGAGCGGCGGAATTGATTCACGCATTGCAAACCGGATTCAAGGGAACGACCGGAATCGTTCGTCCTTCTTTCGAGGAATACGCCCATCGTACGGACCCGGGCCGGTTAAAAGTATTCGAACCTCGCGGTCCGCATTTTCGCTACACCGTCGACGATCTCCTCGAATTTTGCGAACGGGAGGACGTGGATCGATTGGTTCTCGTCAATCCGGACAATCCGAGCGGACATTATCTCCCCGCCGCGGAAGTCGTCCGACTTGCACGGTTGTTGGAAAAGCGGAATCGGGAATTATTGCTGGACGAATCGTTCGTCGATTTTTCGCAGGAGCACGCGACGTTTCTCGCAACGGAAACGCTCGACGCATACCCGAACCTGATCGTCGTCAAGAGCATCTCGAAGTCGTACGGCGTCCCGGGGTTACGACTCGGCGTCGCGGCGAGCTCCAACGAAGAGAAAATGCACGCCCTGAGCAAGGAAGTCGCGATCTGGAACATCAATTCGTTCGGCGAATTTTTCATGCAGATCATCGGCAAATACGAATCGGAGTACAAACAGGCTTGTGAGCGGCTCGTTCAGGAGCGGCAACGGTTTGCGCAACGTCTTTCCCACGTGGAAGGGCTCCGGGTTTTGCCGTCGCAGTCGAACTATTTCTTCTGCGAAGTGCTCTTGCCGGAAACGCCGGCCGGCTTGGCGCATCGCTTGCTGCGGGAATACGACATCCTGATCCGCGACTGCTCCGGAAAACCGGGAATCGAAGGCCCGTATGTTCGGATCGCAATCCGTTCGCCGGAAGAAAACGACCGTTTGGTTCAAGCGCTTCATGAGATCGACGAAGATCACAGCGAACAGGACACGATTCGTTTCCGCTTGAAAAAAGCCGCGTAAAAACGTCGCCGTTTCGATTTCCCTCAAACGCGTTTCTTGTCCGCTTTGACTCTTTTCAAGGCGAATGCTTGAATTTCGCCGACCAAATGTTCGGGAACCCGCATCGCTTTCGTTTTGCAACCATATTTCCCGCTACCCACGGGGCGACCGGCTCCACGACGAATTCCGCCGTGCGGGGACGTTTTCTTGGTTGTGTTAACTCCTGCTTTCGTGGTTTGTGTTCGAGTCATGATAAATCTCCTTTTATGAAAAAAGTAGTGTGCCCCTATGGAAATAGTACGCATTCATTTGAAAAAAGGCAAGGAAAAATCGTTGCGAAAGACTTTTACTTCGTGTAAAAAATTCGTCTACGGCTCTTGAAATCCCCATGTCGATGGATTAACGTGTTCTTCTTGACATGATTTTTTTCAGGTCGCCCCACCCCGTTTTTCCGTTCACTTTTTTCCTAAGACAGTATTCGCCATGAAAACCTACCTGGCCATTGACATGGGCGCTTCCAGCGGGCGCCATATTCTCGGACACTTCGACGGTTCCCGCATCAAATTGGAGGAAGTTTATCGCTTCGAGAATGGTCCTTGCGATCTGGGAGGAAGTCTTTACTGGAACCTTCCCGGTCTTTGGAATCATGTTCTCGGCGGCTTGCGAGCCGCGAAAGAGCGTTGTTCGGGAAGGCTCGGCAGTGTCGGCGTCGATACCTGGGGAGTGGATTACGCTTTACTGGGTCGCGGCGACGTGCTGCTCGGCAATCCTTATGCGTATCGGGATCCGAGAACCGACGGAGCGATGGAAAAAGCGTTTCAGGAAGTTTCCCGCGATGAAATCTTCCGGCAAAGCGGGCTGCAATTCATGCAGTTTAACACACTCTACCAGTTTCTCGCGATGAAATGGTCGAATTCACCGCTTTTGGATGTCGCCGAATCGTTTCTGATGATTCCCGACCTTTTTCACTGGCTGCTCTCCGGCGTGAAGAGCAACGAATTCACCAATGCGACGACCACGCAGTTTTACGATCCGATTCGCGGCGATTGGGCAAAACCGCTCTTGGAGTCGTTCGGATTGCCGACGCATTTTCTGGGCAAAATCTCGCCGCCGGGGACCGTCCTCGGACCGCTTCGCAAAGCCGTGGAAAAGGAAACCGGTTTGGCGAACCTTAATGTCGTTTTACCGGGGACGCACGACACGGCCAGCGCCGTGATGTCCGTTCCGACCGAAAGCGCGACCGGTCGAACCGATTGGGCGTACATCAGCTTGGGAACCTGGGCTCTGATGGGCTTGGAATCGCCGAAGCCGGCCGTCGATGAAACCGTCTCCGGTTTCAACTTCACAAACGAAGGGGGCGTTGGCGGGACGATGCGTCTTTTGAAAAACATCTGCGGACTCTGGTTGATTCAGGAATGTCGCCGGACATGGATTCAGCAGGGGAAAAAGAATTCGTCCGGGATCCCGTGGGATTGGGAGGATTTGAATTGGATGTGCGCCGCCGCGCATCCGCTCGATTCGTTTATCAACCCGGATGCGCGGGAATTTCTCGGCCCAACCGACATGCCGGAAGCGATTCGGCAATTCTGCAAAAAAACCGGCCAAAAAATCCCGGAAAACGAAGGAGCCGTTCTCCGCTGCGCGTTGGACAGTATCGCGATGAAATTCCGGCAGGTTCTGGAAATGTGCGAAAAGATCGGCGGCAACCGCGTTGAAACGATCCACATCGTCGGCGGTGGTACAAAGAATGTGCAACTGTGCCAAGCGGCCGCCGACGCGACCGGGCGCCGGGTCGTTACAGGTCCGATCGAAGCGACCGCGATCGGAAACGTCATGATGCAAGCCGTCGCCGCCGGAGACGTCAAGGACATCCACGAAGCACGATCCGTGATCCGCGACAGTTTCGACGTCGTCGAATTCCATCCGACAGCCGAACACGTCAAAGCCTTCGACGACGCCTACGAACGCTTCCTGGCAATTTTGTAAGCAAAATATCGCAAAGAGCCGGGGATGAAGCAAAACGCAATCCCCGGGTAATACCATCTTTACCAATTTTAACGTCTGGCTAAAAGTTTTCTTTTACGTAAATTCTTTTTTCTCTCATTCCGTCTTCAGGAAAAAGCTATTGTTGGGAAGTGATTTCCAAAAGTTTCTCCGACACCTAGCGGTGTTCGGGCTAAGCGGAGCGAGATTTCATGTTTTTTCGTTGGAAAGTGATTGCCTTGATTCTTCTGGGGATAATCCTCGGCGGATCGGGGTGCGCTTCGCTGCGGGACCTGAAAATCGATCCGACGGGACGTTGCCTTTTCACCCGTCAACAGAGCGGCGTCGTTCCGAATACGACCGGAGAAGGTTCGCAAACGCCGGCCGTTGCCAATCCGAGTGCGACGACGACATTTCCGCAGCCCGGTACTGAAGCGCCGACTTCGACCGCGGACACGACTTCGCCGAATCCGTTTACTTACGAACGGTTCCCCGGCGGTTTCGGGAGTGTTGTTCCGGGAACGGGAACCGGCGGCGGTTTTTCCGGCACATCCGGCTTCGACGGAACCTACGCGTCCAGTGCCCCGCCGGATCCGGTTAAAGGACCCGCCGTGATTCTCACGCCGAAAGTTCATTTCGCGCCGATCAACTCCGAAGTCGTCGTCGTCGCCAGTTATCTCGGACACGACGAGTATCTCCGCACGAACCAGCCGATCGAATGGTCGCTCGACGGATCGGGAACCATTCTCACGTACGACACCGGTTCCTGGTGCGATTGGCTGCATTGCGACTTCACGAAATCGCAGAAAATCAGCGACCGTTACGTGAAAACGAAAACGAGCGCGAACCTGTGGACCATCGACCGGGGAACGACGGATACGAAAGACGATATTGAAATTCTCAAAGGGCAAACTTGGGTCACGCTCAAATCGACGAAAGAGGGAACGTCTTACGTGACCGCGTTCTCGTCGACGATCGACGATTGGACGAAACGGAGCGCTTCGGCCGCGATTCACTGGATCGACGCCCAATTCGCGTTCCCGAAAACCACGGTTGCTCCGGTCGGCGATCCGCGACGGTTGACCACGATCGTTTCGCGGCAGTCGAACGGCTCTCCGCGTTCCGGCTGGTTTGTCGAATATGAAGTGATCGGCGGAACCGCGGCGGGCTTCGGCGAAACTCTTGCGCAGCGAACGAAAATCGAAACCGATACCAACGGCCAGGCGAGCGTCGACGTGTACCAAAAAGAAGCCGGAGCGGGAACCTCGACGATCGCGGTCCGGGTGATCCGGCCCGAAACCGGGGAAGGGAACGAAGGGGAACTGGTCGTCGGGAGCCAGATCATCCGGCAAATCTGGACCTCCGGCGGCGTACTGAAAGTCGATATCACCGGCCCGAAAGATCCCGTGACCGGCCAGGATTACGCCTGGAAGGTTCGCGTCGAAAACATGTCGTCCAAACCGACCGGCGCAACCGTACAGCTTCGCTTGCCGTATGGAATGAAATACGTTTCGTCCGGGGCGAACATCCCGCTTCAACAAACCGCGTCGAATATCGTCCAATGGGAAGTCGATTCGATCCCGGGCCGGGGAACGTACACGATGGACGTCGTGCTTCAATCGGACCGCAGCGGCGTCATGGACGTCACGGCGAACGTTTTTGCCCGGGCCGTCGGCTCGCGTTCGTCGAATGTGAGCGACACCGGCTCGGTTCCGCCCGGTTCCCAAGGAACGAGACCGACGCAACCGCCTGCGAGCACGGGGCCCTATTCGCCGACACCACCAACTCAACCGGCGCCCGCCGGACGAACCGCGACCGGAATTTTAGACACGCCGGACATCAGCGCCAAGCTGATGGTCGCCAAGTTGTTGCCGGACGGTCGTTTGACCGAAGCGCCGACGCCTTACGTCATTACGAACGAGTACAGTTGGATCGTGTTGACCGTCCAGAGCAAGACGGGGCAGGATTTATCGAACACGTACCTGGTGATACACCCGCCGCAGAAGAACGGCAAAATCATCGACGGGTCGTTGACCTACCTCAAAGGGACCACGACGCCGGGAATCCCGCAAAGTCGGGGAAATTGGGTACGGTTTTTCGAAAAATTCCCGCCTCGAAACGAAGATGGTTCGATCAAAGACAACGTCCATGCGCTCAATTTCGAGCCCGTCCGCGCCGATTCGAATCTCGTATTCATCGCGGAAATCAACGCCAACGGCAAATCGCTCGGACAATGCGAAATCGTCGTTTCCGTTTCGCCGTAACGGCGTGGACTTGCCCTTCGAATCAGAGCCGCGCACGAAGTAAGCGGTGTTCGAGTTCGCCCGCGCCGTTGCAGTCAACATTGCATAAACCACAAGACCGCTTACTACGTGCGCGGCTCTGATTGGCGTATTCCGGCCTAATTCCACTCCGAATCATTTGGGTTATCTTTACTTCCACCTGATTTCACAACAAAACTAGGCAAAATCCCCGAATTGACTGACAATCCTCATATTCAAAAGGTATAATGTCATGGTTTAGAGGGCCGGAACGCGAAAATCGATACGATTGCAACGATTAGAACGAATTTCGCGACGGTTTCTTTCTCTGATTTCCGACCTTTCAGGTGATTTCCATGGCCGACCAAAAACTCGACGATATGATCCAACGCGCGCTGCATTACGGGATCCTGACGCAGCCGCAGTTGCAGGAAATGTGGACCACGCTCGGCACGCAGAACGTCGACTCGGAAACATTTCTCCAAGAGGCGGTCCGTAAAGGATTTCTGACGAGTTATCAAGTCGATCGACTCAACAGCGGCGAATCGACCGGCTTCTTCTTCGGCGAGTATAAGATCCTTTACCACATCGGTTCGGGAACGTTCGCCCGGGTCTATCGCGCGTCGCACAGGGATTCCGGCAAAATCGTCGCCGTCAAATCGCTTCGGTCCCGATTCAACGACGACAAGACCGTGATCAACCATTTCGTCCACGAAGCGGAACTGGGAATCGAGCTGCGCCACCCGAATATCGTTCCCATTTTCGAGGTCAAATCGGAGCCCGGCCTGCACTTCATGGTCATGGATTTCATCGAGGGGCAGACGCTTCGGGAATTTCTCCGGATTCGCAAGAAAATCGAGCCGAAACTGGCGACGCGGATCGTCATGGATATTTGCAGCGGCTTGGATTACGCGTCCCGACGAGGATTGCAGCATCGCGACTTGAAACTCAGCAACGTCCTCCTTTCCAGTTTGCAAAAAGCGATGATCGTCGACTTCGGTTTGGCGACGATCGCCGAGAACGTCGAACTGGGCAACGCCTCGGTCCGCAATCAACGCTCGATCGACTACGCCGCCTTGGAGCGGTTGACCGGCGTGAAACGGGACGATAAGCGGAGCGACATTTATTTTCTCGGCTGCATTTACTACCACCTTTTAACGGGCGAACCGCCGCTGTTCGAAACGAAAGACCGCGCAAAACGGGCCGATAAGAATCGATTTTACAACGTCCAGCCGATTCAAAACGTCGATTCGCTCATTCCCCGCGCCGTAACGCTCGTCGTCAACAAAGCAATGTCGCTCGACGTCAGTAAGCGATATCAGTCGATGGGGGAAATGTACGCC
Organism: Thermoguttaceae bacterium; assembly: GCA_031549565.1. Classification (GTDB taxonomy): domain Bacteria; phylum Planctomycetota; class Planctomycetia; order Pirellulales; family Thermoguttaceae; genus JAVBSX01. The sequence continues at coordinate 20,653 of JAVBPO010000006.1, read as the reverse complement.
GACCTGGAAGCGTGCGCCCGGCGTTTGGCGGACGGAACGGCAAACGACGGAATCTCCCCGATGCAAATCGAAACCGGTCTGGCCCGGATCGCGCCGTCGGTTCCGAAAGAAAAACAACGGCCCGTGATGATCGTCGATTCCGACGTGAAACTCCAGGAAGTTTTCCGCGAATCTTTGAAAAAAGCGGGCTTTCGCGTCTTGGTCGCTTCGTCCGCCGAGCGGGCCGTCGATCGGCTGCTGGACGATATTTCCGTAACGGACATTGTGATTTTCAACGCCCAATCGCTCGGTCCCAACGGTGTGGAAGCGTTCAACCGACTCGCCGAAGATCCGTACAGCGCGAAGTTGCCGAGTATCATCATGCTCGACGAACGGCAAGCCGATTTGGCGAACCAGCTTAATAAGGCCGACCATCGGATCGCACTGACCATGCCGATCACGATGAAAATTCTCAAGGACAACATTGCCCGACTCATCGAACCCGAGGTTCAAAGCCCGGGCGGTGCCGGTCCGGTTCCATTGGTCGAAATACCGCTCGATTTCCTCAACACGATCGCTCCGGCTCCCGAACCCTCGGAAGACGAAGACCACGGCTCCGATTACGAAACCGAAGAACCGCAGGTTTCCACTCCGGAAATCGAAAACGACGACGAGGAGGAGGACGAGGAAGAAACCAAAACGAAACGCTCCGTCGGATACAAGGAAGTCCTCGCCGAACAAGGAGACGAACCGGACCCGGTCGCCGACGCCCTGTTCGAGGCGAATGTGCCGAAGATGATTAAAAAGACGACAGACGGCAGTTCGCAGGCGACAGAAGAAAATGCGCCTCAACCGGAACCCCAACACGAGCCGGAACCTGTGGTTCCGACAAAACCGCCGACTCTGGAAGAGCTTCAAGAAGCGGTGTCGCGCTCACGGCTGCGGTTCGGCGAAGCGATTCGGGCGGAAGAGGAAATCAACAAACGACTTCGCGAATTCGCCGAGAAGAAAACGAAAATCGAAGAAGCCGCGGAACTGGCCCGCACGACGCTCCAGGAAACGCAGAGCAATGTCGAAACGACATTCAACACGCTCGCCGAAGCGACGATCGCGGTCGATTCCGTGGCGCTGATCGAATCGGAAACGCTGCAACTGCTCGAAGAAGCGACCCGGTCCAAGGAGAACGCCCAGGCCCTGCTTTTAGCGGCGAAAGACAAAGCCGGGTTAATCGATACGGAATTCAAGCGGCTGATGGACCATCACGATCAGGTACGGGAGCAGGCCGAGTCGGCCATGACGGCGTCGGAGCGGGCGGAATCGCTTCAAACGAAAATCGAAGAGCTGCACGCAACGTTTTCCGGAGTGGGAGACACGCTCGAGCAAGCGAGACTCGCCTCGGAAAACGCTTTGAGCGAAGCGGGCTCGACCCGGGAAAACGCGGACCAAACGGCGGAAAAGCTCAACGAAATGACGGCGGAGCATGACCGGACCGAGGAGTTGATTCAAAATGCGACGACCGAATCGGAAGCGGCCGTTTCGATTGCTGACGAAGCGGAGCAGACTGCGGAAAATCTTGCCAAGGAAGCGGAAACTGCAATGCAAACGGCGATCGAAAAAGAAACGGTTGCCGAAGAACTGGAAGAAGAAGCCCGACGAGCGGTCGAACGAGCCGAACAGGCGAGAAAAGAAGCGACCGATGCGATGGATCGGGCCGGTGAAGCTCATCTCAAGGCCGAAAACGCAGCGGAAGAAGCCCGGGCGGCGCGGCAGTTCGTCGGGGATTCCGCCGAGAATGTACAAACCGCTTCGGCAAGGATTGAAGAGCTTCGCGAGTTGCTCCAATCGCTCCGGGAAGAGCACGAGCGGCTCTCCTTGGAAGCCGATGCGAAAGAGGAAGCGGCGATCCAGTCGGCATTGGAACATGAGCAGGCCCAATCGGAATGGGAAGCCGCGAAAAAAGCGTTGGACGACTCGCAGGAGGAGCACGCACGATTGTTGAGCGAAAAAGAAAGAATCTCGGAACTCCAGGCGTTGGTCGAACAGACCGCTGCGGAGAAAAGTCAGGCGGAAGAAGCGGCCCGGATCGCCGCCGAGGAAGTTGAATCGGAAGTCCTCCATTTGGAAGAGGCGACGAAATACGAGGAGGAATGTCGGGTCCAACTCGAAAAAGTCGACGAAGAATCGGCCAAGTTGAAAACCGAATCGGAAATGGCGTCCCAAGCGGCGGAGCAGGCCCAAAAAGCGTTGGACCTCGCGGTGGAAAACGACCGCAAAGCGGCAGCCGAGCTGGAAGAAATGCGGCAACAGGAGTCGGAACTGAACCGTTTGGCCCAGGAGCGGGCGTCCGCGAAAGAGTCGGCCCGCAATGCGGCCGACGCGGCCCAGAAGGCGCTTGCCGACTTTGCGGGGACCGCGGATCAGGCACCCGATTCCGCAGAATCGGATCCGTCGGGAACGGGAACCGGTCGATTCACGACCCCGAGCGGCACCGTCGGCGACCGCGTCGCCGCAGCAATCCGGGCCCGGGTCGAAGCCGCACTCGCCGAACGCAAAAAGAAAGAGGAAAACCGGGAATAAAAAGCCGTCCCGCTATGATTTCCAACTAAAAATACCAGCCCCAAGCGTAATCGCGGGGCGATACCGGTTGATGGGTACCCCGCGCTTACGCTTGGGGCCGGTACAATTATTTGAGGGACTGCTGCAAACAGTTTCGGCATGGAAAATGTGGTAGACTGATGATCGTCAGATTTGCGTCGAACACGAGTCCTATGATTTATAACCGGATATCTATACCATGTCTTTCGAGCAAGAGCGAATCGAATTGAAATCGCGAATCATCGCTTCATTCGGATCGGCGATCTTTCCGGGAAACGAAAATATTGCCGCTTCACCCAGTGAAATCGAACCGTTGAAAGTCTTCCATATTTCCCCGAGTGAAGGAAAAGAGTACTTTCAGTTTTGGTCGACCTGTCGAGCGACGGATATCCCTTTCTTTTGAATTGAAAAGAACACGACTTGTTTGTCGTTGGGAACGCCGCGCTTTCACCAATTTCACAACGCACTCTTCGACGGGCGCAAACGGCGGTTGGAATCGTCAGCAAAAAAGAAATGAATGTGTGCGTTCAAGGAATCACAATGGATCGGGCATTCCAACCAAGTGAGAGCGGATCATTACCTGATGATCCAAGACGCCGACTATCAGGAAGCTGCTCGATGGGGAGTCGCACCAGCGGAAACGGACAGGATTGAAAGCGAGTTGAGCATTGACCGCAGGAAATCCGAGCCGGAAAGAGTGGAAGCGTGAGGATTTTTCCCACCAGCTTTCCCACCGGAAAGGGCCGGAATCGGCTCGCAAGGGGCCGTAAACGGAATCGGCGGGCGCATAAAAAAAGACTTGTAAACCTTGAATTTACCAGCCGTTGCAAGAATATGCGAGCCCTTGCGATGGTGTCAAGAAATCGCCCGAATATCCTCGGGTGGACTTGAGCTTACCAATACGCTAGAATCACAATCCGACCGGGTGGTGTTCACCTCGTTCGATAATCCCAACCTTCTGATTTGTTCTTCGTTATGAGATTCCCGACCAAACTCGCATTACTTTGCCTGTTCTTGACGTCGCTAGATATTACGCTGTTCGCCGCCGATTGGGAGAATTGGCGAGGTCCGTCCTGGAGCGGAAACGCGATCGGGGATTTGCCGACGCATTGGAGCGAAACCGAGGGAATTCTCTGGAAAACGGAACTCCCGCCTTGGGGCAACAATACTCCGATCGTCGTCGGCGACGCGATTTTCTTGACGACCCACGAAAATGAGGATAGGCTCGTTTTGATCCGACTCAATAAGGCCGACGGGAAAATCGTTTGGTCCCGGGAAATCGCCGACGATCTGAAAACGCCGCGACATCGGGACGGAATGGAATTTCGCGGTTGGCATAAGTTCAACGACTACCAAAATCTCGCATCCCCGTCGGTCGTCGCGGATTCCGAAACGGTCGTCGCTCATTTCGGAACCGGCGATTTGGCAGGATTCGATTGGGACGGCAATCTCCTCTGGAAAAGGAATTTGCAGGACGAATTCGGCGGTTTCATGATCTGGTGGGGACACGCCAATACGCCGCTGCTTTACGAAAATCTCGTGATCGTTCCGGTCATGCAGGACGATCTTCGCGATTTGCCGGAGAAGAAGCCGGTCGACAGTTATCTCGTCGCATACGATAAAACGACCGGTAAGCCGGTGTGGAAAGTGATTCGGAACACAAGATCGGATCAGGAGTACAACGACGCTTACACTTCGCCGGTCCTTTGGAACCATGAGGGTCGGGTCGAACTGCTCGTTCTCGGCGGCGAAACGCTGGACGCTTACAACCCGAAAACCGGCGAGCGATACTGGTGGTTGAACAAGGGGCTCGAAGGAAACCGAATTGTCCCGAGCCCGGTTCCTTGCGAATCGCTCGGGTTGGTCTTTGCCGTTCGCGGCAAGCGGGAACCGGTTTGCTGCATCGCTCCGAAAGGGCTCGGCGAGCAGCCGGAATCGGCCCTGCTTTGGTCGCACAAAAAGAACCCGCCGGACGTTTCCTGCCCGGTCGTTTGCAACGGACTTCTTTTCTTCACGAACGACAACGGAATCGCGACCTGCGCCGACCCGAAGACGGGGGACGTTTTCTGGGAAAAGCGGTTGGCCGGCGGAACGTATTTCCCGTCGCTTTTGGCGGACGGAAAGAATGTCTACTACATGAACAATGAAGGACTTTGCACGATCGTCAAAGCGGACAAGGAATTCGAGCAGATCGCGCAAAACAAGCTCGAAGGGACGTTCCTCTCCTCCCCGGTCGCCGCAGACGGAAAAATATACATCCGCGGCCGCGAAGCGATCTATTGTATCGGTCGTTAGGCGTTTGACGGTCCTGGGCGACTTTAAGGGCACACCGTAAAATCCGTGAATTTTCGGCGCAAATTAAGACGATATCCTACCTTATCGGGCTCAAATTTCATTGTGCACTAAGGAGGTAATGTACTTATGTCGTCTCCGATAAAACGTCCCCCATTGTTCCGGGCACTTGGCAAAGACGATCCGCCGGAAAGCATCACGATCGAAGGTCGTGAGTTTTCCCGCATCCGAATTTTCAAGCACGATTCCTGGGCGGCGACCGCCCTTTACGAATCGGGCGATGTCAAATATGTCTGCAAATTTAACCGCAGACAATCGATTTTCGGATTTCCTATGGGTTGGCTGGGACGCCGTTTGGCATATCGGGAATCGTTTTTTTACCGTCTTCTCGCCGATCTTCCCTGTATTCCTTCGGGGACTCGCAATGTTTGCGCAAACGGCAAAAAGCTCGCCAATGCGTTTGCTCATCCGTACATTGAGGGAAGGCCGCTTCATCTTTCGGATAGTCTCCCGGATGAGTTTTTTGGGGAATTACGGCAAAATCTTGACCAGATGCACAGTCGCGGCGTCGCTTATGTCGACCTGAACAAACGTGAGAACATCATACTCGGCGACGACGGGCATGGATATCTTGTCGACTTCCAGATCAGCTTCTACTCACGACCGAGTCTTCTGTTCTCACCGCTTGGATGGTTTTGGCGGTTTTTTCAGCAAGGGGATCTCTACCACCTGGAAAAACACCGCTCTCGTTGTTCTCAGGAGAAAGCGGTCAGCACTTTGGACGAAATCCGTCCCCGTTGCATTCGGGCTTATCGCAAAATCGGAACGGCTCTGCGAACGCTGCGTCGTCGGTTGTTGACTCTATTAAAAATCCGCGATGCCAGCGGAATGGTCTATTCGGAAGAATTCACGGAAGACGGACTACGAATGACACAGTGACCTCGGAGCGGTACGTTTCGCTTCATCTTCGGTTCTTTTCTTGCGACGCTGACAGGATGGCGGCTGCGCCCCATTGTTTTTTCTTGGGGCGGGTCCATAATAAGGGCCGTAATTCAAATCTTTCACGTCAGTGTCAGCGGTATCAGATGGATCACGAAATTCAAATCCGGGTTCGGTATCAGGAAACCGACCAAATGGGAGTCGTCTACCACGGGAACTACTTCCAATATTTCGAGATGGGACGAACGGAGATGCTCCGCGACTGCGGCGTGCGCTACAAAGATATGGAGACGGCGGGAGAATTCTGTGTCGTCGTCCATGTCGAGTGCTCCTATCGAAAACCGGCCATGTACGACGATCTACTGACCTTGAAAAGCCGCGTGAAGAAGATTTCCCGGGTCAAAATCGAACATGAGCACCATCTTTACCGCGACAATGAACTTTTGGCCGTCGGACTCATTACGCTTGCCGTGGTCGATCGGAACGGGAATATTCAGCGGGTGCCCGATTGGATGATTCCCAAGGATCAGGTTCTCGTGGAGTGAGGTTTAAAAGCGTTGGATCAAGCCGAGGGAGACGGCGTGGGTCGTGAGCGAGTTGGTGACGATCGCGTCGTAATCGCCGTACAGTTGACACGTCCGTGTCGGGTCGAGGTAAATCTGTCCGCCGGTTCCGAGAATCATATAGTCGCGTGAAACATCGTAGCCGCGAAGCTCCATCCGCGTCGACGAACCGCCGATCTGATAGTACGCGCTGCCGCTCGGGTAGGCTTCGTCGCCGATCTGCCTTGCGTAATAAATTCTTTGGCGAATCGTCATTTTGCTCGAACCGTCGCTCGCTCCGATCTGCGTCGCAAAACCGCAGCGGGCGATCTTCGTATCGTACGAAAAGCTGCCGTAAGTCAATGCGAACGGACCGCGGCCGGTTTCGGAAAAACCTTCCTGCTGCGCATGCTGGTAATCGAACGCCGCCAAAGGCCGCACGACCAGGGATTTGCGGCAATAAATCGCCCGGGACACTTCCACGGAAGCCGTGAACGAGTTGCCGGAGAACTCCCCTTCGTATTTGTACCCCTGATCCAAATCCGGAATGGTGATGTAACGCGTCTGCTTGAACTTTTGATTACCGTAGCCCAACCAAAGGTTGACGTACAGGTCGTTTTTGAATTTCTTCTTGAAGTACAGCCCGAAAACGACGTCGTCGGCGCTGATCGTGTCCCGTCCCTGGTACAACGACGGAGCGGTGTATCCGAACGCGACACCATAATTCGTACAGGGGCAATGTCCTTTTTCGATACCGGTCATAAAACCGGTTCGCGAAATGTGAAAGCCGGGCGTATCCGAATGGCCGCCGACGTTGGTCGCATTATGGATCGGCGTGAACCAAAGGTTTTTCGAGTGTTTGCCGAGGCAGTCCATTTGCACGACCATCTCCCCGGACGCCATTTCGTACGAATCGTCGTCGAGCGAGTCGATTCCCTCGGAAATGCTCTTTTTTTCGTTCGGAATAAAGACATCTTTCGAATTTTCGTCGTCCGACGATTGCGCGAGCAGAACCGAGCCGTCTTGCGAAAAGAATTTTTCGCGGCGCCGGCGGTCTTTCTCGGCAATAATGTGGTTTTCCCACTGCCCGATCACGCGGGTTCGATTCATAATCGACAACCAAGGAGACGACATGGACATCCGCATTCCGTTAAAACGAACGGAGCCGGACATTTGCGTGAGGAGAGAGTTAAATCCCGCCGCGGAGAGGTCCTCGTTTTCGAGAATGTCGAAAATCGGCTCCATGCCCGGATTGTCTTCGTTGGCAAGCAGCATGTCGATCACGCTCAACTGATTGTCGGTGTAGGCGAGCGTATTGAATCCGTCCGGAAAAAGCCCTTCCGATTTCGGATCGGTCGGCGTTTCCGCGGCTTGGGCGTACTGGAACGAAGCGGTTTGAAGGATCAGTCCGAAAAGAAATCCGAAGATCGCGATTCGCAACGAACCGTATCCCGGAAGAACCATTCTTAATTGACGCATTTTACGCTTGTTCATAATACTGCCTCGTTTTGGCTTTTTCTCCTCTTTTGCGATCGTCATTAATGTCGGCCTAATCGGAAAAGATTGTCCTATCGTCAGTATTATCGTCAGAAAAACGCGATTACAGCACGAAAAGTTTGCGCAAAAAGAAAATTTTGCAGAATCGGAAAAGTTTGTCTATTCTTCCAGGTCGACGCAAATACCCGTTAGCCCCGGGGCCTGCCCCGGGCTGTATGTATAGGTCCAGCACATCGCAGGCGACGTGGCTAACGACGGATTTTGCCGGTTGCGACTCCGATTCTCTCTTGTTTCATCTCTTCCACCAATCGCGCGGAATGGTCGATGCTGCTCATTTCTCCTTCGAAGCCGAGAACGTAACCTTTGACGTCCGTTTGCTGCCGGTAGATGTGTCCTGTTTCCAGATCCAGTTCGACCCGACCGGACGAAAGTTTGTCGAAAAGCTGAATCTCCAGCTTCGGCTCCTCGACCGGCGAAAGGCGTTCCGTTTTATAAGTGATGATCGCCAAACCGTTTTTCACGCTTTCGAGCGTGTAAATCTTTTGGAGCTTCACTTTTTTGACGGTCCCGTTCGGCTGGGGGAGCATTGCTTCTTCCGGGATTTTCCACGTTTGGCCGACTTTGACTTTCTCCTTCGGCAACGGAATGAGGATTTTGCTGTCGAGCGTTCCCAAGGAATAAGCGACCAGCGGAGTACGGCTCAAAAGCTCGCCGTTTGGCGCGATTTTCAATTTCAGCAGCGGAACGTTAAGCGATTGAGAAACCTGTTCGTATCCGATCGGGGGTTCCGTATCGGTTTGGCTGTTGTACGCCGAATCGGGAAAATCGGTCTGCTTCCGATGCATGTTCACGTCTTCGACCGAATGCTCGATCGTCGCGTTTCCGTCCGCGTCCACTTCGGTCACGGTCCAGAGTTTGGTCGAACCGCTGATCGTATCGACGACTTCGGTTTTCTCTTCCATGGACGTTTTCACGCGGAGCTGCTGCACGACTTTCCAACGGAGTTGATCTCCGTTTTGAAAACGGTAAACGAGTTGAAAAGCGTCCGGCTCTTTCTTCTCGTTTGACGCGAAAAGAGCGGCAAGCGGCAACAGCAACAGCGGGATGAACCCGTATAAAAATGACACCGATTTCATGATGGATCTCCTGATTGTTCGAATTTCCCCTGGAAACAGTCCTTCCACGACCGTCCGGGGGGCGAACTTTAAGAAAACGCGGAGAAAATGTCAAGAGCGAAAGAAAGCTGCGCGGGCGAGGCGCCCACGCTCCAAATGTAACGTCGCCCATGCACCATTTAGCCTTTGCGCACGATTTTATCCTGGTCTGAAACCACGGTGCTGTCCGTTTTGATCGTGACCGCGGAAGAGAGACCGGTTTTCGGCTGGGATTCCTGCCTGGGAATCTGCTCGGTTTTCGCTGCGGCGGACAACGCTTTTTCCTGGCCCGGATACTTGATGCGGTGATGCCGGACCGCAACGAGCGAGTTGATGATGCTGTTCTCCACAGCCCGCAGTTCGTGGAGCGTCAAACCGCAATCGTCGAATTGTCCATCCTTGAGCTTCGTTTCCGTAATCATTCGGACCATGTTCTCGATCCGTCCCGGCGTTGCCGTATCCCCCATGGACCGGACTCCGCTTTCGGCGGCGTCGGCAAGCATGAGAATTCCGGCCTCCTTCGACCGCGGTTTCGGACCGGGATACCGGAACGTACTCTCATCGACCCCTTGTCCGTTCGGATTGTCCTTGTTTTGGCGTGAAGCCAATCCGTAGAAATAGGACACGAGCGACGTTCCGTGATGCTGCTCGATCAAATCGATGAGCGGCTGCGGCAAGCGGTGCTGCCGGGCAAGGTCCGCTCCGTCCTTGACGTGTGCAACGATAATCAGCGCACTCATGCGCGGGTCGAGCGTGTCGTGGATGTTTTCACCGGCGACCTGATTCTCCGCGAAATAATGCGGCTTGAGAATTTTTCCGATATCGTGAAAACAAGCGCCGACCCGGGTCAATAACCCGCGTGCCCCGATTGCGTCCGCTGCCGCTTCGGCGATCGACCCGACCTGAAACGAATGGCTGTACGTCGCGGGAGCCCGGCGGAGCATCTCCTGAAGCAGCGGATGCGAAACGTCGCCGAGCTCCAGCAGACTCATGTCGGTCAAAATCCCGAACGGCCGTTCGATAAATGGCAACAGTCCGGTCATGGCGACCCCGGCCAGAAGCGTCCATACCCCGTTGAGCAGCGCTTCGGTCCAAAGGGCGGTTCCGATGAAACGCCCGTCCAATACGCCGGCAGTAACCGTGATCGCGAAGCTGACGATTCCCGCGATGAAACCGACGATGACCAACTTGCTCCGGCTGCGAAGCCGACCGAGCTGTTCGATTACGACGACCGTGGTCCCGAAGAGAACGAGCAGTGTCGCGAGCCGTGTCCCCTCCGCCAACACCAGTGCAAGCGCGATGTTGAGCGAGAGAATCATCGACAATTCCCAGGAAAACATGATCGCGATGCTTTGGGCGAAAATCAGCAGCGGCAATAGGTCGAGATTGCCTTGTCCCGAAATGCTGATCAAAAATTTCCCGATTCCGACAGTCGCGATCATCGCGCTGAGCAACAACATCGCGGTCAGAAACGACTTCGGCTTGCGGCGTTCACGGCGGTAGGTGAAAACCCAGCCGAGAAAATGTGCAATCACGAGCGTGAAATAGACGCTGATAAACCGTGTCGCTCGATAAGAGTACGAGAGTCCGGCAATTTCTTTGCCGTATTCCGTCTGCAAATTCGAGAGGACCTGCGGCGTAATTTCCTTTTCCGCCGGCGCGATGATACTTTCCCGGGAGAATTCCGTTAAGACCGGTTCGACCGCAGCGACCGCTTTTTCGATTTCCTGGTCGGTTTTCGTAATATCCGGAGTCAGTGTATTCGGAAGCGCCCGGATTCTGGGGTAGAGCCAGTTGAAAAGCGGCAAGGCGATTTCCCGGGGAAATTCCGCTTCCAAAGGGTTTTTCAAACGTAAACCATCCCCGAGAAGAACTTCGTTAACATAGAGTTCCTGATACTTTCCCTCCGATGTCGGGACATTGATTTGTCCCCGGGAAAAGCGTTGCGAGGTTCTCGGCGGCGGCTCGCGTAAAAACCCGGTTTGCTCCAACGGCAGCATGGCCCGCTTGAGCGATTTTTGAAAGAGAGGCAGATTATCACCCTGATAATCCCGTTTGAGAGCTTCGAAGAATGTCTTAAACTGGGCGGCGGCTTGTTCCGTGGAAGCTCCAACCGGCTGCGGGAAGAAATCCGCGATATTGCCCGGATCGGAAACTTCTTCGAAGCTCTCTTTTTGAATCAAGCCGGTCACGACATTGATAAGAGAATCGCGAACCGGAAGCAAGGCGGTTGAATCGAGCGAATAGTAAGGAACCACGGATAATCGAACGCGTTCGATTTCATTGCGTGTTCCCTCCGGATTATCGACGCTGAACGGCGTTTGGCAAACGATGGGCCGCTTCGGAACATCGTGGAGTCGGTAGGGGAACGGCGGTTTCCACGCCTCGATGATCAGGCAGATCAGGAAGTTCATCAAGAGCATCGACAAGATCAGGGAAAAACGCAAATCCTGGCGGATCAGGTCGAACGTTTTTCCCAATGTTCCCCGGATGAAAACGGCGGAAGCGACCCGCTCGGAGCGGGTTCGAATTTGATGACTGGATTGTCCGCTGTTCCCCGACATGTGAGAAATTCCCTAAAAATAAGCCCCTCAGGAATGCCGTAAGTATAACCGCGATTCTCCGCCGGGGAAGGGTAAGAGAGGCTCAGCGGTACTCTCGTTAGCGGCGGGGCTTGCCCCGCGTTTGTGGGGAGAAACGCTAACTTCGAGCGAACGATTTACGAATGAAGCCGTTCACACCGCCCAGCCCGGGGCAAGCCCCGGCGCTAACGGAGCATTTTTCAAAACACCCGCTCGAATTCATGGCGAACCCGCAGCAGTACGTTTTGGAGCGATTCGTCGCCGTGTTGTTTGAACAGTCGCATTTTCGGGAACCACGGCGTCGTTTCGTCCTGGAGCGTCCAACGCCAATCGACCGGATACGGAACGATCAGCCAAGTCGGAATCGCGAGCGCCGCCGCGAGGTTGGCGACGTAGCCCGGCGGCGAAATCACGAGGTCCAGATTCGAAAGCAGCCCGGCAAGCTCTTCCGTTTCGCCGTACTTGAGAACCTCAGGATATTCGTCGATTTTGACCCGCCAATCGGACCGGATGGTTCGAACGTCCGCCTGTCGGGAACCGTGTTGGAGCGAAATCCAATGGGCGCTTTCCTTGGAAAGAAGCATGCGGAACAGATCGACCGGAACCGTTCGCTGAGCGTCGGTTTCGCTGGTGAATGTCCCTTGCCAAAGAACGCCGACTTTCGGAAACGAATCAGGTTTTGCCAGTTTTTCTCCCCATTTTGCCGAGATGACCGGGTCGGCGGTGAGAAACGAGTCCGTTTTCGGAAACGCTGCCAAATCCTTGCGGAAGAATCGCGGTAAACTGCCGAAAGCGACCTGTTCGTCGATTCCGGCTTCGGACAGCGGATGCCGCGATTGCGGATCGAATTTCGTTTGGAACAGCGGGTCGTCCAATCCGTCCGAACCGACCAGCGGCTTTGTGGAAAGCGGCGAAAACGTGATTTCCGGGAAAGAACGGGCAAACAGCGAATGGAGCGATTCATCACATTCGACGACGCAGCGACCTACCGATTGTGCGAGGTCCGAAAGGCAAGAAGCGAACATGATGTCCGCCGCGAACCCTTCTTCCGAATAGGCGAGAACCGTTTTCGTTTTATCGGCGGTTCCGTCCCAGTTGAGTAAGCCGTGCTGTTGCCAAGTTCCGATTTTGCTGATCATCCGGAACTCGAACGCGTCCCAACCTTCTTCCAAGCGGCCAACCGCGAGGAGCGAAAGGGCGTATCCGTAGACCCCGTGCGGACGCTGCGAACCGACGGGAAGGAGCCGTTGATACAGCGGAATCGACTCTTCGTACCGTCCGACGGTTCGGAGCGATTCGGCGAGATAGAACGTCCCGTCTGCCGAGGCGGGATCGAGGTAAACCGCTTCGGCAAGCGAAACGATCGCGTCGGAATACTGTTCGAGCCGAAACTGGATAAATCCAAGCGTCAACCAGGCGGACGCGTTTTGGGAGTCGAGCCGGGTCAATTTTCCAAAGCAAAGAGCCGCTTCGGGCAGATGTCCGAGCTCGAATTCCAACTGCCCGAGCACGAGCAGATATTCCGTATTCGACGGAGCGAGCACTGCGGCTTCGGCGAAACATTCCGCAGCTTCTTCCTTTTGATTCTTTTCCTTCAGAGCGAGCCCTTCCTGAAATCGGAGGTTCGCTTTGTGAATCTGTTCCGGAAGATGGAACGCGCGGGCGGGACGCCTTTGCGCCGGCAGCGGTTGGCCCAAAAGCAGGCCTGTGGACGAATCATCCTGAAATAGTCCGTTATCCATGGGGAGGGGGGCGGCTAAACTCATTAAGTCTTAAACATCACTTGATTGATTTTCTCGAATCTCCCACTACAATGGGAAAAATCGCGTTCATCGTTATTTATCGGCAAAAGGTTCGGGGGTTATGAGGGAAAAGGGAAGAAGGGCGGAAGGGAAAAAGGGTAGAAGGGAAGTTGCCAATGAGAAAAACAGAGCGGGATGTGTAAGCGAGCGACATTTCCTTCTACCTTTCCACCCTTCTTCCCCTATACGCTCCTCTACAATAGGTCAGCTTTTGCCGTTTGCCAAATAAAATTCGGAAAAAATTTCAGAGAACTATTTAGGGGGCGAGGTCGTCTGTAATTGAGGAAGGTGGAAGGGTATAAGAGAGGGTGGAAGGGTGGAAGGGAAGATAAAAACAGAGCGGTAAGCGCAAGCGAGAGTAATTCTCCTTTTCCCCCTTCTACCCTTCCACCCTTCCACCCTTCCACCTCACTCCCCAAAAAACAAGTTCACAAACTAGATTCACATTCCCATGAAACGAATCACACCGTTAATTGTGCTCTTTTTGGCTTTGTCGTCCGTCGCGCTTTGGGCGCAGGTTCGGGCGCCGCAAACTCGTCGGCCCGTCGCGACCGTACCCCAGAATATCGATATGAACCATCCGCTCGCCGATTGCCAAAAACTTTTCGACCAAGGACTCTTTAAAGATGCGCTCGACATTCTCCAACCCTGGACGCTCAAAGCCGACGCCGATCCAAAAGAAGTTGGCGGAGCGCTCAAACTGGCGATTCAGTGTTTCTCGCACCTCAATCGTGCCAGCGAAATCGACGACTATCGGGAAGAAGTGATCAAAACCCATGAAAAGAATTGGCGTCTGCTCCAAGCGGCGGCAAAACCATTCATCGACGGCAATCACAACGGGATCATCATCGACGGGAAATTCGAGCGCGGAGCCCGACGGGGCGGAGATTACGCCAACGCCGAACAGCGCGACCGGGTTCGTGCCCTTCAGCTCATGCAAAAAGCGTCGGAGCTTGCCGTCAACGACAGCAATAAGTCGGAAGTCGCGGAGTTCTTTTTCGATTTTGCCGAAGTGTGGATGTCCGGACGCGGCAACCGATCCGCCTGGATGCTGCAGAATCTTACGGATTTATCGACGCTGCCCGATTACGAAAAACAACGGTGGTTCCAGTCTTCTCAGTCCAACGCTCCTGTTGACGCCAAGGGGGATCCGATTTATTACAACTCCACGAAATCGTTTGCCGAAGCGAAAAACGACGGCGAGCGCTGGAGATGGTGTCTCGATCAAGCCGTCGAAAACGATTCGCCGGGATATCTTGCCAAAACTCTCGTGCAGCGCGCGAATTTTTCGCTTTCCCAATTCGGCGTCGAAACGATGCAGGAATACGGTTTCTTTTTTCGAAAAGAGCGAACGAAACAGGATACGCAAACCTGGAGTCTGCATACGCTCAAGGACAACGAAACGATCGCGAAACTCGCCGATGGTGTCAAGCGGTTCGAGCTGCCGGACGACTGGAATTATATCAAGCTCGGCCAACAGGTCGTCGAATACGGAACGAAAGACGAAAAAGCCGAAGCCCTTGAAGCATTGGCGCAAATTTACGAAAACCGGCGTCAATACCCGAAAGCGGCGGAGTACTGGAACCGTTTGATCAACGATTATCCGCTGGATGAACGCAAGGATTACCGTAAGCATCAATACGATCAAATCGTGAAGAACTGGGGCCGGTTCGAACCGACGCGGTCGAAAGCCGCCGGGAAGGGGCCGGATCTGCAATATTTGTACCGCAACGGCAAGTCGGTCCAACTCACGGCGCAGGAAATTCTGGTGCCGCAACTTCTCGCCGATGTGAAATCGTACATCAAATCGAAGCCGGCCCGGCCCGATTGGCAGAAATTGAATATCAATCGGATCGGATACGAACTGGTCGCCAATCCGACGCAGAACGCGAAATACCTCGGTCGCGAGGTCGCCCGCTGGGTGACGCCGCTGGAACCGGCGGAGAACCATTTCGATCGCCGCACGACGATTACCGTTCCGATCACGGCGTCCGGAGCGTATCTGGTCAAAGCGGAAATGGAGGACGGGAACACCGACTTCATCGTCGTTTGGCTTTCCGATACGGGAATCGTCCGCAAGCAGCTTGATAACGCGCTCTTTTATTACTTCGCCGACGCCGAATCCGGGGCCCCGGTTCCGAATGCGAACGTCGAGTTCTTCGGATACCAGGCCCGGGCGAACATTCCCGGCGGACGAACGACGAGCCGGTCGAACACCCGACTCGATTACGAAATCAAGGAGACCGTCGAAAAATCGAACGAAAACGGGCAGCTCATCCTCGGCGAAAACCGGATCACGCAGCAGCTCCAGTGGTTGATTACCGCAACGACTCCCGCGCAAGGCAACAAGCCGGGCCGGTTCGCGTATCTCGGATTCGACAACGTCTGGTATTCGCCCGAAGTCGACCCGCAATACAACGAAGTCAAAGCGTTCTTCATCTCCGACCGTCCCGTTTATCGCCCGAAAGATACGGCCCAGTACAAGTTTTGGGTCGGGACCGCGAAATATGACGCTCCGGAAAACGTGTCCGATTTCGCCGGCAAGGAAGTCGTCGTGGAAATCACATCCCCGCGCGGGGAACGAATCGAACAAAAACTGTACATACTTGACGCTTATGGCGGTTTGGTCGGCGAACTCGCACTCCCGGCGGACGCGATGCTCGGCGTGTACGGAGTCAGCGTTTTCAAGCCGGGCCCGAAACAACCGGATGGAATCTACGAACAATCGCAATACTACGGACACGGTTCGTTCCGTGTCGAAGAGTACAAAAAACCGGAGTACGAAGTGTCCGTCGAAGCGCCGACCGAACCGGTTGCGCTCGGCGAACCGATCACCGCGAAAATCAAAGCAAACTACTACTTCGGCAGCCCGGTCTCCAACGCGACCGTCAAGTACAAGGTCGTTCGCGAAAAACACGACGCGACCTGGTTTCCGGTACGACCCTGGGACTGGTTCTACGGCGAAGGATACTGGTGGTTCGCGTACGATTACGACTGGTATCCCGGCTGGAGCAAGTGGGGCTGTGCGCGGCCGACTCCGGCGTGGCTCCACCACCGCTCGTTCGAACGACCGGAAGTCGTACTGGAAAAAGAGGTCCCGATCAATCCGGACGGAACGGTCGACGTGAAGTTTGATACCGCGTTCACGAAAGAGCTTTACCCGAACGACGACCAGAAATACACGATCACCGCCGAAGTCGTCGACCAATCCCGCCGCACGATCGTCGGGACCGGGACCGTTCTGGTCGCCAAGGAGCCGCTGAAAGTGTACACCTGGGTCGATCGCGGCTATTACGAACCGAATCAACAAATAAACGCCCGTTTTCAAACCCGACGACTCGACGGCAAACCGGTTGCAGGTGACGCAGCGGTCAAGGTCTACAAAATAACGTACACCCCCGACAAAACGCCCACGGAAACCGAGGTGCACAGCGCAACGATAAAATTCGACGAAACGGGGACAACCTCGCTGGCGCTCAACGCCGCCGATCCCGGTCAATACCGCATCACCGCCCTTTTTAACCGGTACTCCGCGCCCGACGCCCCCCCCGTGGAAGGCGCCTACATCTTCAACGTCTACGGCCCCGCGCAAGCCGGTACCGGTTCGTTCACGTTCAACCAACTCGAGTTGATACCAGGCAAAGAGGAGTACCAACCCGGCGAAGAGGTCGAACTGCGTATTAACACGAACCGGCCCGACTCGACCGTATTGTTGTTTGCCAAACCGGCCAATGGTGTCTACCAGCCGCCGCAACTCCTGAAATTGCAGGGCAAAAGCACGTCGGTCAAAATCCCGGTGATGCAAAAAGATATGCCGAACTTCTTCGTCGAGGCCGTTTGCGTCAGCGGCGGCGAAGTGTACACCGAAATGAAGGAACTCGTCGTCCCGCCGGAAAAGCGGATCGTCAACGTCGACGTGACGCCGTCCGCTGAAACGTACAAACCGGGCGAAAAAGCGAAAGCGAAGCTGGTCGTGACCGATCAAAACGGCAAACCGGTCGTCGGCCAGATGGTCGTGAGCATTTACGACAAGTCGGCCGAATACATCTCCGGCGGCTCCAATGTCCGTGATATCAAGGAGTTCTTCTGGAAATGGCGTCGGAATCATTATCCGAACACGATAAGTTCCCTACAAAAATATTTTCGTAATTTCACTTATCCGGACAAACCGACGCTGGAATACCTCGGCGTTTTCGGCTCAAGCGTTGCGGATGAAATCGGAAACGACGACGGCGAAGTTGTGGAAGAAGCCGCGATGGCTTTCGAAGTCATGGATGCAAGCGGCCCCGTTCCCGGCGCCATGGCGTTACCGACTGAAAACGCGATGATGAAAGCCGCGCCGATGAGTGCGATGGGAATGGGCGGCATGGGCGGAGCCCCCGTACTTCGCGAACAACCCAAGGAGCTGGCATCACCGAGAAATGAGGCTCCACTCGTCGAAGCGACCGTACGCAAAGAGTTCGCCGATACCGCCCTTTGGGTCGGCGCTTTGGAGTCGGACAAGGATGGTGTCGCGGAAATCGAACTATCCATGCCGGACAATCTCACGACGTGGAAGATCAACGTCTGGGCGATGGGACACGGCACGAAAGTCGGATACGGCTCCTCGGAAGTGATCACGCGCAAAGACCTGATCGTACGAATGCAAACGCCGCGATTTCTCGTGCAAAAAGACCAGGTTCTCTTTACGGCAAACGTGCACAATTATCTCAAGACGGAGAAAAATGTCCAAGTGTCGCTCGAATTCGGAACACCTGGGACCGCAGGCATCTTGCCTGCAGCTGGGTTAGCGGACATCTTGTCCGCGGATTCAAAGAATCTCGTGAAAACCGTGACCGTTCCCGCCGGCGGGGAAGCCCGGGTCGATTGGCTCGTCGACGCTGTCGCGGTCGGTGACGCCGTAATTCGTATGAAAGCGCTGACCGACGAGGAATCCGACGCCGTGGAAAACACGATCCCTGTCTACGTCCATGGGATGCTCAAGCAGGAAGCTCAAAGCGGATTTCTCAAACCGGAAGAAACGTCCGCCGCCGTGGAAATCACGGTCCCGAAAGAGCGCCGCCCGGAAGAGTCGAAGCTGACGGTACGCTTCTCGCCGACGTTGGCCGGGGCGATGATCGACGCGCTGCCGTATCTGGCCGATTATCCGTATGGCTGCACGGAGCAGACGCTCAACCGATTCCTGCCGACCGTGATCACGCAAAAAATGTTGATCGAAATGGGTGTCGATTTGGCGTCACTTGAAAAGGAGCACACTAACTTAAATGCGCAGCATTTAACAAACAGAGCGGGAAGCGTAAGCGAGCGCAATCGAAAGAACCCCGTCTACAATCCCGACGAAGTCCACAAAATGACGGCCGACGGCGTCGCCCGGTTGGTCGAGATGCACCTGTCCGACGGCGGCTGGGGCTGGTTCGGCGGCTACGGTGAATACTCGTCCCCGCATTTGACGGCTCAAATCGTTCACGGGCTCCGGCTCGCGAAAGATTGCGACGTCGCGATTCCCGAGGGCGTGATCGAACGTGGTGTCGAATGGCTCACGCGGTATCAGGACAAGCAGGTTCAGCGCATCAAAAACGGCAAGCTTCCGGCGGAGCAGCGTAAACGCCTCGAATGGAAGTCCCAAGCCGACAACATCGACGCCCTGGTTTACCTCCTTTTAGCCGGTACTCCGCGCACCGCCGCCACGGAAGAAATGAAAAACTTTCTCTACGTCGATCGGGCGAAGCTCTCACTCTATGGTGTCGCGTTGCTCGGGCTCGCCCTGCATCAGGAGGGGGATAACATTAAGTCGGAAATGTGTCGCCGAATGCTTGAACAGTACCTGACCATCGACGACGAAAATCAAACGGCGTACTTGGAGCTTAACCGCAGCGGATACGATTGGTGTTGGTGGTGCTGGTTCGACGACGAGTTTGAGACACAGGCGATGTACCTGAAACTGCTTGTGCGACTCGACCCGAAAAGCGACGTCGCGCCGAAGCTGGTCAAGTACTTGCTCAACAATCGCAAGCACGGCACGTACTGGAATTCGACTCGTGACACCGCGCTTTGCGTCGAGACGCTGGCCGAATACCTCCAGGCGACCGGCGAGAACAAGCCGAACATGACCGTCGAGATTCTTTACGATGGTGTCGTGAAGAAAACGGTCGAGATCACGCCGGAGAACATGCTCGCGATCGACAATACGCTGATCCTTTCCGGCGACGAACTGACCGACGGGGTACACAAGATCGAACTGCGCAAGACCGGGACCGGGCCGCTGTATTTCAACACGTACCTGCAAAACTTCACGCTTGAGGATCCGATTGCCAAGACCGGCCTGGAGGTGAAAATCGAGCGACGGTACTATTTATTGAAACGCAAGGAGAACGCGACGCAATCGGTTGCAGGCGGTCGCGGACAGGCGGTCGACCAAAAGGTCGAGAAATACGACCGTGTCCCGCTGGAAAATCTCGCCGGCGTCAAAAGCGGCGAACAGATCGAAATCGAGCTGATCGTCGAGAGTAAAAACGATTACGAATATCTGATGATCGAAGATTTCAAACCCGCCGGATTCGAGCCGGTCGAACTGCGCAGCGGATACGACGGGAACGGCCTGGGCGCTTACGTCGAGTACCGCGACAATCGTGTTACGTTTTTCGTGAACCGTTTGGATCGGGGAAAGCACAACGTGTCGTACAAACTCCGCGCCGAACAGCCGGGCCGATTCAGCGCCCTGCCGGCCGTGATCGAGGCGATGTACGCCCCCGAACTGAAAGGAAACTCCGACGAATTCAAGGTTCGAGTCGAAGATTGATCGCTCGTGGGTGTTTGCGAAAAAGGGGCATTGATTTGGCGTAAATCCGTAGTGAACGACTTGATCGTGCGCAAGTCGACCTCGACGTTCCAATCTCCCGAACGCTCGGGCCTCAAGCCTCGGCATAATAGAGCAAGGTCGGCATTCACACAATCGGAAAATTCAGTATAGTTTTCGCGGCTCGCCGTGATCCGCGCTTGGGTTGCGCAACAATAAAGTAACATTCGCTTCTGAGGTTGTTTTGACAATAAAATAGGGTGAAAATAAGGTTGCCGAATCAGGCCGGCAAAACTTGTGTGCTACAAACTTGTTTGTGGACTGCTCCTGACGGCAGACCGCTAACAAGTTTTGGGATTGTTGGTTTTTTTGCGAACAAACGGATTTTTCGACGAACTTATCTGGGGATTCTCTCGTAGTAGAAGACAGGGCGAAACGGTTTTCGTCTTTTTTCACTCACGGAGGTCCAAATGTC
>JAVBPO010000052.1:0-23352 GCA_031549565.1 Thermoguttaceae bacterium | reverse complement strand
AAACATGACACGCTCCTTATTTTGGGACAAAATCGGAAAAAATCACATTTCGGGCGACGGTTCGTCCGAGTTTCTTCCTTTATAACGAGTCCACGGCAAAAGTCAAACGAATTTTCGTTAAAACCCGAAAAGTCGTTTGGAGTTAAAAATCGGTAAGAACCTCCCCGACCTTTTCCGCCCAGGGGCTGTCGGGTTGGAGTTGGAGGGAGGTTTGGAAGTGTCGTTTCGCTTCCTCTTTGCGGTCGTGCTGCCAGAGAAGATTGCCGAGATGGAAGTGGACGTCCGCATAATCCGGATGATACGAAAGCGTCCCCTGAAACGCGCTGATCGCCAATTCCCAATCCCCCAGTTCGACCAGTAAGCAGCCGAGACGAGCTCGCGCTTCGACGTACTCTTCGTCGATTTCCAGTGCCATATAATACCGTTCCCGGGCCGCAGTGAGATCTCCGAGCCGGTACAAGAGTTCCGCAACTTGAAAACAGGTTTCCGCATCCGGCCCTTCGGCGAAAAGCGCGGCGCGATACGTTGCCAACGCGCCCCGCAGATCCCCTTCCCCCTCCAAAACCAAGGCCGCTTCGCAAAGTGATTCCGCACTCGGACCGTTTGGGAAGATCATGGAATCGAGACACTGAAGCGGATCCCGATCCGCAAGCAGCGAAAATGGGGACGCTTCCCAAGCGAACGGAATATCCTCCTGCGGTTCCGATTTTTCCGGTTGTTCGTCGGGAGGAAACTCCAACGCGTCGAAATCGATTCGCGTCTGTCCACGATGATCGATGAGCCGATTTTCCTTCCGCAGCAGAACGTCTTTTCCTTCGACGATCGCCGCCAATTGCGCGAGCGGCCTCTGAACGTCAGGAAACATTCGCTGGATCCCGTTGAGTCGTTTTTCAAGGATCGCCGCACTCAAACCGCCCCGAAGAAGCTCACGCAGCGCTTTGGCC
Organism: Thermoguttaceae bacterium; assembly: GCA_031549565.1. Lineage (GTDB taxonomy): Bacteria > Planctomycetota > Planctomycetia > Pirellulales > Thermoguttaceae > JAVBSX01. The sequence continues at coordinate 22,408 of JAVBPO010000052.1, read as the reverse complement.
GTGAGGATTTCCTGAAAGTCGAAATAGGCGAGATTATGAACTTTCGCGGCTGGAACGATCAAACCGCGTCGATACCAGAGCCGAATCGTCGCGATCGGAAGTTCGAGAAATTCGGCGAGCATCGGAATGGTGAACAGCGGCTGCTCGTCGTCGCCCGGCTGGGACTCGGAAAGATTCCTCCAGAATGCCGATTCCGTCTGAATTTCCAGTTCACCGTTTTGGTAAGCGGTCCGCGATTTCTCGTCGAGCTGTTCGATCCAGGCGGGGAAATCCTTGGCAAGGAGCTCTTCTTCGCCTACGACGATCAGATTGACTCCCGGCGAAAGCGTTTGCGTAACGACTCCGCCTTTCTCCTGGACCAGTTGCGTCGCTTTCCGCCGAGCCAGGCCGGACAGTTTTCCATGAAAATAGATACGTTTTCCGGCAAGCATGGGGCGGGGGAATTATTAATTACGAATTATGAATTATGAATTCACTTTTCCGCGAAATTGATTTTGTCGATCAGGGGGACCACTTTGTCTTCGGACAGGTATCCGCTCATTGCGGAGAGGGCGTCGATCGTGTACTGGTATTTCAGGCCGCGGTCGTAATCAATGATCGCTTCCTGTTTTTCCCGCTCCTGCTCCGTCGGGGCGACTCCGACCAATTTGATGATCTGCTCCCGAAGCCGATGCGGGTCGGGACCGAGGTTCACGTCCCCGACCCGAATATCGGTGAGCTTTCCAGCGTCGTCGGCAAGCAGCCGAACCCGGATCGGTTCAACGTCCAACGGCTGGGTACTGATCTGCTGCGTGTCGCCGGTCAGCGGCATCTTGATGCCGAAGTCCCCTTCCGGTTGGATGATCTTAAACGTCATGATGAAAAACGTCAACAGGAGGAACACGACGTCGATCAACGGCGTCATTTGCAGCCGCTGCGTTTCGAGTTCTTCGGTTTTACGACGTGTTTTCATGGAAGGGTGGAAAGGTGGAAGGGTGAAGGGTGAAGGGTGAAGGGAGAGGATTGCGCTCGCTTACGCTGCCCGCTCTGTTTTCTGACGACTGACTACTGACTACTGACGACTTTCCTCCGCGATCGCGACGAAACGGAAAATATCGAAACCTTGTTTCTTACACTCCTGGACCAGGTCGAGAATTTCGCCGGTTTCGCAGCGGTTGTCCCCGCGAATGAGCACGGTGATTTTGTCCGGCGTGATCTTCTTGTATTCGTACAAACGACATTCCCGACCGAGCGCGGCGGGAAAATCAATCGTCGAATATTCCTTGCCGTTGAACAGGATCGTTCCTTCGGCCATGATTTGCAGCGAAAGCGGCTCGGCTGGCATCACTTTCGTCGGAATCGCCAGTTCGCTTTTGGGCAGTTTGATCCGCTCATCCTGCTCCGCTTCCGAGAAGTTCAGCAGGAAGATGAAAAACGCGATCAAAAGGAACACGATGTCGATCATTGACGTCATATCCATCTCGCGAGCTTCCGTCGTCGAACGAATACGCATGGGGAATTATGAATTATGAATTATGAATTATGAATTATGAATTACCGAGTGAACTCAGGCTTTCGCCAGAAAAAAAACGGCAAGTTTATGAATAACGTGTCGCTCCTGTCATGCTGAGGTACTCCGAAGCATCTGGTTTCCAGCCGTGCCCGTTCTGCAAAGCGTATTGGCCGGACCCACCAGATTCTTCACTTCGTGAGTACACTACGTTCAGAATGACAAAACTTGGCCGCCAATTTCTGGCAAAAGCCTCACGCTGGAATCTTATCAGAATTCATAATTATTTCTTAAATCGGCTCATCAGGTTGTCGCTGGTGATGCTGATTTCGAGGGTGAAGCGGGATAAAATGTTTTTCATGACGTCGAAAAAGGCAATCGACGGGATCGCGATCGCAAGGCCGACTTCCGTCGTAAACAGTGCGGTCGCGATTCCTTCGGCCAATTTGTAAGCGGGCGGAGCGGTCACACTGCCGGCGATCGTGTTGAACGATTCGATCATCCCGACGACGGTTCCGAACAGCCCGAGCATCGGGGCGATATTGCCCAACAGCGCGAGAAGTTTGAGCCGGTTCTCCAATTTCAGCGTTTCTTCTTCGCCGACATCCTGCATTGCCTGGACCGCCTGTTCGTATCCCCGCGACATTTTGGACAGGCCCGCCGCGAGCACTTTGCCGAGCAGCGAATCGTTTTCCTTAGCCAGTTCGTACGCTTCCTGGAATTTCTTGTCGTCCAAAAGTTTGCCGAATTCGTCGACCAGTACGTGTGGATGAAGGACTTCCCGGCGGATCGCGAGAATATTGATCACGAACAGCGCGACCATGATGATCGACATGATCAGGAACACCGGCGTAAAGAACCAGCCGAGCGAACGAACCATCCAAACGAGATAATTCTGGTCTCGCTGCGGCGGCCCGTCCGTTGCGCCCGGGGGTTCCGCGGCGACTTGCGGTTTTGCTGTCGGGACTTCGACGGGCTCGTCGATTTCTCTCATAGCCGGTTCGGCAGCCGCAAACAGGAACGAATGCCCGGCGCCGCATAGACAGAAGGACAAGAGTGGGACGACGACAAGGAGTCCCAGGCACGCCTGGAAGTATCGATATCTGGAAGTTAACACGGTATCGTTCGAGTAAAGGAAAAAAAGACCGACCCACGTCAATATCGGCGTTTCGGCGGAGAAAAAGAAATAAATTTCGGGCGGACGGCGTAAAGTGGCGGCTTGATAGGATCCCTTCTCCAGATTGACTTGCCGTGGGAAATTTGCGATAATCGGCGGACCGTTGATTTTATCTCACTTCACTTTTCCACGGAGAACAACCATGTCGGAGATGGAAGCCCTGTACCAGGAGCGTCTGAAACGATTCGTGACCGCTATGCGCAACGGAAAACCGGACAGGGTTCCGATTCGTCCGTTCGTTGCCGAAGCGACCGCCGTTTATGCGGGCTACTCCTGTCAGGACGTGACCCAGGATTATAATCTCGCCTTCGACGCACTTTTGAAATGCGCGAAGGATTTCGACTGGGACGCGACCGTGCCGAACATGGTTTACGTTTGGACCGGATTGGTCCAGGCCGCCGGAATCAAATACTACGCCATGCCCGGCGTACAGATTCCGCCGACCACCGGGTTTCAGTACATCGAACCGCCGGAAGACGCGGCTTTCATGCGGGAAGAAGATTATGACGCACTGATCGAGGACCCGACCGGTTTCCTGGCGAACACCTGGCTTCCCCGGGCGACTCACACGATCCAAGGGCCCGGACAACCGAATACGTTCGCGAATAATATCACGCTTTTATCCGGCGCCTTGGCGATGAAGAATTATTTCAACGCCTACGGTCCGCATACCACGCGAATGCGACAGGAAGCCGGGATGCCGTGCGCCCTGAACGGGATTCTCAAAGCTCCGTTCGATATCATGGCGGACAAACTTCGCGGGTACAAGGCGCTTTGCATGGACATGTATACCAAGCCGGATAAAGTACTCAAGGCGTGCGAAGCGATGATGCACCACCTGCTTTACATGGCGAAGCGGACCGCCGATCCGAGCCGGAATCTCCCGGTCGGACTCTGGATGCATCGCGGTTGCGTTCCGTTTCTTTCGCCCAAGCAGTTCGAGAAATTTTTCTGGCCGACCCTGAAGCACATTATTTGCGAACTTTGGAAAGACGGGATTCAAACGCTTTTCTACGCCGAAGGGGAGTGGAATCCGAACCTGAAATACATCGCGGAACTGCCGGAAAAGAGCATCGTCTACCATGTCGATCGCGGGGACATCTTCGAGGTACACAAAGCGATCGGTGACAAATTCTGCCTCAGCGGCGGAATCCCGAACGATTTGCTCGCGTTCGGAACCCCGGACGAAGTCCGCGCTTACGTCAAGAAGGTGATCGAAGGCGTCGCGAAAGACGGCGGATACATCGTCGACGCCAGCGCGATCATGCAAGACGATACGAAAATGGAAAACCTCCGCGCGATGACCCAGGCGGCGCGGGATTTCGGAGTGTATTGAGAGTTATTGCGTCGTATTTCATATTTTGTTTTTATTGTCACATTGAAACTTTAAGGAGTAGCGATCATGGAAAAATGGCCCGTCGGAGTTTTTGCGAGTCTCGACGCCGGACTCGGCGTGAAGTTGGAAGTCGTGCGTGAGCTCGGCATCCAAACGGTGCAACTGCACACGCCGCATAAGGAGTCCCGGACGCAGGCGAAAGCGAACGAATTTCTCAAAAAGCTCGCCGATTACGGTATCACGATCACGACGGTCTTCTGCGGATTCGTGGGGGAATCGTACGCGTCGATCCAAATCACGGCGGAAACCGTCGGCTTGGTTCCGAAAGCGACCCGGGCGGCGCGGATCGTCGAAACGAAAGAAATCGCCGACTTCGCGAAACTGCTCGGTGTTTCCGCGGTCGGTTCGCATATCGGTTTCGTTCCGCACGACAAAAACGATCCCGAATACGCCGGTATCGTTGCGATGATTCGCGACATTTGCGATCATCTGCATCGTAATTCGCAGACGCTCCACTTGGAAACCGGCCAAGAGTCCGCCGATACGCTGTTGGAATTCATTTCCGACGTCGGTGCGGAGAATCTGTACATCAATTTCGACCCGGCGAATTTGATTCTTTACGGAATGGGGGATCCGATCGGCGCTTTGAAAAAGGTTGGCCATAAGGTTCGCGGCGTCCATTGCAAAGACGGGATCGCGACCAAGGGAACGCCCGGCGTCGATTGGGGACAGGAAGTTCCGTTCGGAACCGGCGACGTCGGAGCGGAGCAGTTTCTGCGAACTCTTTTGGAAGTCGGTTACGACGGTCCGCTGACGATCGAGCGGGAAATCCCTGAAGATCCCGAGCGCCAAAAAGCCGAAATCGGACAAGCGCTGAAACTGATCAACGAAATCAAATCGAAAATCGGGGTGTAAGGTTTACTGTTCATCAAACTGAACAACCGTACAAACCGGGCGGTGATCGGAAGCGATTTCGTCCGGTATCACTTTCGAGTCGAGTTTCTTCAGTTCGCTCCGGATTCCCGGAGCGACTTCGCCGGGACGGTAGAAAATGTAATCGATTTTCTACTTCAAACGGCGAGGCATTGGACTTTCAAAAGACTGGAATTTCAGCGTCATCAAGTACTTGAGTTCGGCAGCGTAGTGCTTGCTTCCATTTCGTACGAAATCGTCGATCGCCGAACAAAATCAATCGAAGCTTTCGTAAAAGCGATTGTACAAGCATCTCTTCTTGACGAACTTCCAGAAACGCTCGATCAGGTTCAGGTTCGATGAATAAGGAACTGTGTCAAAATAACTTTTACAAATGATACAATTATCTACCGCCTTGTTAATATAAAGATTTGGGATAGAGCGATTCGAGTTTGATCCGGGCGTCTTCGGTGGTGAATTGCCAGTTGACGCCCTTTTGCTTCGCGTTGCACGAGGTCGCCAATGATTTTCGCTTCTTGTTCACCGTCTAGTTTCTTGACCGCCGGGGGAGTCGTTCGTTTTTTTCGTGCAAGGCGGTGTCAAAACCTTCGGCGACCAAACGCTTTCGCAGGTTTTCGACGCACTTTTCGTACAAAATAAGGTGTCGGCGATTTGTTGATCTTTCCAATTCGGACCGTCGACATCGGCTTTGAGCAAAATGTTGGCTCGTCGGACTTTGGTGGACGTTTCTTTGAGTTTCTTGACGACGGCGAGACACGTTTTCCGTTCTTCGCCGCTCAATCGAACGATATAAATCTTTTTCATGTCGAAACCTCCGTGTGTTGAAAACGTCAACATACCGGATTTCGCCAAATAGGAGTATCCCAAATTCTAAACTTTACAAGGCACTAGCGGGAGGTCTTGCAAATCTAGGCGAGTATGATAGACTGATATACAGGTTTTGTTGCAACAGCGAGTAGGAGCGGAGGCGTTGTGCGTGGAGATTTTTGGGATAAGTAGAGAGGATAGAAGAGAATGGTTGCCGCCTAAAGTCATCAGGGCAGTCGTTGATCGTCTTTTTTGCTGCTATTTATCCACCAAGCCTCCTCTTTGTGAAGCCGAAATGGCGGAATTGGCAGACGCGCTAGGTTCAGGTCCTAGTCCCGATCACTCGGGGTGGAGGTTCAAGTCCTCTTTTCGGCATTTTAGCGGTTATTCGGGCACGTTGCACCGAGCCGCATTATCTCGCAAGGGCTGGTAAATTAAGGGTTTACCAGCCCTTTTCGTTTTTCTTGTTTCCTTCCCATGTATCTTCCTGCGGTCTCTTGCAGGCGGGGTTTTAGGCGGGGATTTTTTTTCTACAGGCGGGGAATCGTTTCCAGACAGGCGGGGTTTTTCTGCCTACCCCCTGAACAAGTTCCCTGCGGTTGCACGGAGACTCCCGTCGCCCACTCGAAATCGCTCTCCCTCACTTGGAGGTAATGGTCTCTTGCAGTCTTCATAGAATGTCCGATCCACTGGCTTTCGAGGTAAGCTCCAAACTCGGCGTAAACTTCCGTGCTCCGGCTCGCCCTCATGTTGTCGAACGGACGCGGTACTGGCTCGATTCCCGCCATTTTCACGATCCGGGCAAATTGCGTTCCAAGGTTTGTCCGCCCTGGGTCACGGTATCGGGTGATCACGAATTCCGTCTTTTCCGACTGGTCGTTGAACAGCCGATCCAGTTCATCACGAAGCATCGGCCATAATGGAACAATCCGCCCCTCCTTTCCCCGGTGGTGTTCCGTTTTTGGACTGGTCACGTAAAATCGGCCTTTCTCCCAATTCACATCCGTCCAACGAAGCCGCAAGACTTCCGAGGGGCAACGCAATCCACCGACCCGGGCAAGAGCGATAATCACCCGCCAGTCCCGACACGGGCAAGAGTCGAGCAATCGGCGGTACTCCTCGACCGAGATGAATCGGTCCTTGTCCCGGTTGACGAACGAACCGCGGCCGACTCCCTCCAACGGACTCTTTTCCAGCAATCCAGCACCGACAGCCCAGTTGAAAACGGCTTTCGCTTTCGTGAGCGTTCCGGCTACGGTCGACTCGGCAAGAGTCGTTCGAAGCGATTCCTTCCATTGCTTCATCTCCGTCTTGGTCAACTCCGAAATTACGTTGCTTTCCTTGAAAAATTCAAAGAACCGGCGACGAGCGTTTTCGTAAGTCGTCTCGGTCGATTCCTTCACGCCGGTCTTTTGCTTCAAAAACGCGTCCCAAAGTTCTTTGACGGTGTACGTCTTGGGAATTTCGATCAACCCAGCGTTTCCCAATTTCTCTCGAATTTCCGGCGCGGCCGATTCCAGCCAAGCGAGAGTCTTCTTGTCCGGGACCGTAATCGAGTTGTCGCGGTAGTAAACCAGCGTCTCGACGATCCCCTTCAACTCCGTCGCCGTCTTTTCGGAATACTTGCGACCGCCCAGGTACAGTGTGAGCCGTCGCCCGTGAGCGTCGAAAAACCTTATCTCATAGCCGGGCGTCGTCCCGGCCCGTCTGCTTAGTGTTGCCATAATGTCGTCTCCTTTCCAAACGAATCGGCTTCACCACGCAGTTTTCCCACCTGCTTTATCGGCGAAACCTTTTCGGAATTCAAGTCGTCGCGGAATTTTCTCACGGCCAGGTACCGGACCTGTTCCGGCTCTTTGAGATTCAAGCCGATCGGTTTCCAAGTCTCGACCCGCTTCCAGTCGCCCATCTTTCGGACAATCTTCTTCGGAATGGGTGACTTTTTCTTCTTCATTTTGCGAAGCATTTCCTTTTTTTAGGTGTTCTCTTGTTCTTTTTGCCTTGCCGGACGTCTCGCCACCAAGGTACCCCTACAATTCTTGCGCACTTGCGCACTTGACCATTAAACTCAATAAACCCCGGGAAATTCGATGTTTTCAAGTGCGCAAGAATTCGCTTCATGCTCCAAGTGCGCAAGAATTTCTGAATTTCCCAAAAAACCTTCAAGCCGCCGCCCGCCGGTTGCCGATACCTTGGGCGGGAGTGTGTTTCTACCAGCGAATTATGAGGGCTTGCAATATGCGAGAAATCAACGAATTTTGGTATTCCTTTTCCGACGGGAAGGGATCGAGGACTGAAACAACCGATAAGAGTGCTGCGAAAGCGGCGATAAAAAGCGGGCTGGAAGTCACGAAGATTACCCGACGTGTCTTCCAGTCCGGGCCGTCCAACGTCTATTTGACCGTGACGACGGACATGAAGAAATCCAAAGACCTTTAGAGGAAAAATCCATGCTTACGACCAAAGCGAAAGCCTCAAAGAAATCGCCTCATTCAGAATTGAATGAGCGAATGCAACGTGAACTTGCCGCCCATGATCGATGGGTTGCGTCCTGCGAACGGACTCGACTCGGGCAGTCGGACCAAAAGCAACCAGCGAAGAAACCAAAATAGGCCGATTCCAAGGGGCGGAACAATCTTCCGAGGGTTTTGCTCATTTTTGTAGCGAAACCCCCAACCCGGTCATTTTTGAACGGGTTCGAAGGGAGTATCGTTTCGATATATCACTCTTTTACTCAACAATGAATAAAACCCAGTACCCGTCATTTTGACGAACACTCACCGCTTGAGTGATCTTTCCGGATTGGTCGGTCTTTTTTGACCGGCTAAAAGGGGGGCCATAATGTGGACGTCCTGAAAGGGTGTCGGTAGTATCGACACCCTTTGCATGACGGACGGGGTGCAAAAACAGCACCCCACCTGAAGATTGTTCCGGTCAGCTTTCCCGCCGCAGAAGGGATCCGCTTGTCTAACTCACACAGATCATCAATTGATTTGACATACATGCCATTAAGAGAATTACTTGCGATAATAATATCATCAACTTGAGTGTCATAATATTCGTTAAACGCAATTACTTTTAATCCCTCTTCTTCAAAAATATCACCTGTTTTAATAATCACAGTTGAATTATTGATACTCAACGTAGTCTTATTTTGTAAATTTGCACGCATCCACATGATTACGTAAATAAGGAATAAAATTAGTCCAAGACCAACTCCACCCCTCCATTCTTTATATTTATCTGGTATTTCAAATACAATGAGAGCAAATGAACAAAACAGACCTATCACAGATAATACCGCGTAATAATGATTTCGCAGTTTTTTATCGAGAAATTTTACTTTTTGTTTAATAAGACAGCACATTATTCGTTTCATTTCGTTTATTGTTTCTCCACAATCCCGATTTCCTCGTCCGTCAATCCGTACAGTTCATAAACCAAGGCATCGATCTGGTTGTCGAGGATCGAAATACGTTGCTCCGACAGTTTCCGGTCCGCATCCGAAATCGCTTCCCGCAACTTCACTTGGGCGGCAAGCATCTGGTTCACCAGTTCGGCAAGGCGGTCGTGGATTTTACGCTCTTGCTTTGTCGAGGGAACGACAATCGGTAATTTTTCGATGAACTGCCGATTTGCCGACAACCAGCCGCCTCGAAACGGGGCACTAATGAATGGAAAAAAATAAACAAGTACCCTCGAATTCAAAAGGGCAAGCAGGTATTCCAAAGAAAGTGTGGATATGTTATCCGGTCTGATGGTCAAGCCTCCAACATCAACGTTATCCAGAAAATGAGAGCCGTCTCCATCGAATGCGGCATGAAGACGATTAACAAGGCGGGGAATACAAAGTTTCACATGGTTTTGTTTCGCCATATTTTTTAGATAGATATAACCGTGCCAGGTTTGTCCTTTGCCCTTGAATTTTCCGTTTTCGCGTCCGGATAATTTCTTTCGATTCTCTTGGAAATAGGCCGCAGTTCGGGGATATTTTTCTTCGATTTCCTTGAATGATATCAATTCCACCCGTTCGCCTTGTGTGTAATAAGGGAAAAGAATATATTGCCGTGACGGAAGTGGAGAGTAACGTCCGACATCGGTCCCGCTAATGATTGGATGAAACAGTGCTTTCTCAAAAACCCGTTCTTCCTGAAGAATTTTTGAATAAAGCCGTATTGAGTGAGTTGTTTCTGAAATATAATCAAGAATGAATACGTTGTCCGCACTCGTCTGTAGTCCAACAAAGATATTCGCGACATCACCCAGTTTTACCGGCATCTTGGAAAGTTTTTCGAACAACGCCGCACCTTTGCCGACCGTGAAATTCCATTCCGCAGCCGTGATACTTTCACAGGCGATCATTCCGGTTTCGGAAATCGGACCTTCGGGCATGGCTGTTGCTTTTTTCGTGCTTTTCCTCTTTTCCGTTCGGGTTTTAAGTGTCAAGTCTTGTTCCGCCTTCCATCCTTCGAGGTCCGATACTTTGACGTAACGCATTTCCTCCGAGGATTTCTTTTCCAAAAAGAGAAGCGATGTGTATGTGGTTGCATTATCGAAAACTTGGTTGTGTCCGAAGTTGACGACATGCGACAAATGCTTGCCGGACGCCAAAATTTCCCGGATCGGTCTGCCGTATTGGGCGGTAAAGAACTTGTTCGGACAAATCATTCCCAATCGGCCTTGTGGATTCAAAAGGGAAAGCCCCTTTTCGAGAAAAAGCGTGTACAGATCGTAATTCCCTTCCGCAGCCGCCTGGTATTCGGTTTTGTAGTATTCCACTTGATCCGGAGCGGATTTTTTCATTTCCTGAATCCGAACATACGGTGGATTGCCGATCACCGTACTAAATCCACCCATCTGAAAGATTTTTGGAAACGCTTTTTTCCAGTCGAACGCGTTCACTTTCCGCATTTCGTAATCCCCCAAGAGCGGCAAATCCTTGTCCCTGTAAAAATCGCTCTCGATCAGTGAATTGCCGCATCGGATGTTTTCGTCCAGGTTCGGAAGCATCTTCAAATCCGAATGTTTGAAAAGCATTTCCCGCGACTCTTCCGTTTCGTGTTCCAGCAATTTCAGGTAAAGCGACAATTTCGTCACCTCCACCGCAATCGGGTCGATATCGACACCGAAAATATTCGCAAGGAGAATCCGCTGCTTTTCCTCAATCGACAGCCGATACGTGTTGACGCCGGATTCGTAAATGACGCCGCTCTTGAGCGATTTTTTCAAATTCTTTTCGCCGGTGTAATGCGACAAATACGAATCGAGGAAAAATGTGTACGCCCCGACCAGGAAACTCCCGCTTCCACATGCCGGGTCGAGTGTCGTGATCGTCGGAATCGGTTTCGTCGAATCGATTTTCCGTCCGATGGTTTCGCGGATGATATAATCGACGATGTATTGCGGCGTGTAATAGACACCGCCAGCCTTGCGAACTTCCGGCTTTTCCTCGACTTCCGCTTTGTGACTCGCCGTCAACTTGATCGTTTTGCCAAGAAACCGTTCGTAAATGCTCCCCAAAATCTCAATAGGCAACACCGAAAATTCATACGGACTTTCCGGATAATACAAGCCCGAAATAATCGGAGCGAGAATCTTATCATCGACGATCAACTTGCCGAGCCAGTCTTCTCGCTTGAACAGACCGGCGTTATACTTTTCGTCGGCGTCGGCGAAAATCGATTGCAGACGACCGTAAACACCTGCTCCCTTGGTCGTTTTCAGGAGCGTTTCGTACCGTTCAATCCGCCGATCTTCCGCGATTCGCAGGAACAGAATCCGGTCCACGATCCGCTGAACGGCGGTGTTAAGATGGTAGGTATCAAGTTCGGGATTCTGCTTCGCCATGCTTTTCGCAAGCGTCAATCTCCATTCTTCGACCAACGCCAGCAATTCCTTATCGACTTCGCTGGTTCCACGTTTGTTTTTCGTCGCTTCGATGTATCGGTCGAAACTCCCTTTGAGGATGTTTTCCTTGGAGAACGTACCGATGATGTAATCGAAATTCGTTTCAAAACCTTCGAGAGATGCACCTTCGAGGTATTGGTCGAACTTGCAGTAGAAAATCCGGGCCGTGGACGCTTTGTCGTTCTTGTGCGGTTTGATCCGGGTGTCGTAAACGGCGAACTCTTCGAAATCGGTAAGAATCGAAAGGGCGAGCTTGGCGGTGTATCCATACCGACGAATTTGAAAGGCGGGTGAAATGTCGTCTTTGATATTGACGGACGGTTTTTTCGCTTCGACGAAGAATTTCCGGTTTCCACCGATCCGGAAGGAGTAGTCGGGAGCTTTGGGGCGATTATCGATTTCGACCCGATCTTCGCGAACGACATCCCGGTACTGCTCGGAGTACCCGGCAGTATTGCGAACGTCCCAACCGAGCAACTCGAAAAACTTGTCGATGAAATCGGTCCGGGTATTCGCTTCGTCGTAGTTCGGACTCTTGTATTGAGCGATATTGGTTTGGAACAGTTCGACGAGTTTGCGAAGTTCTTCTTGCGGGGAATCGGCGGTCACGGAAAAACCTTGTTGCTACGAGGTGAACGAAAAACAGAACAAAGCGGTATTGTAGCAGATATTACCTGCTAGGTACAGCAACCGCTTCGGGAGTTCCAAACATTTGATGGGAGAATCCGCTTTTTTTATGCCGGATTGTTTGAGCGGTTCATAATTGTTTTCAGCATTTTCGTTAATCGCTTTACACTCAATAGTGTGAATGAAACACACAATTTGAAGATTTACAGATTTACATAGTAAAGTTAATAAAGGCTTTGAAATGCGATATTTTGGCTCCAAACACTCTACTCTTGACCAAGTGTATGAAATTATAAAGAGTATTTGCCCTTCGGGAGTGTTTTGTGACCCATTTGGAGGAGTTGGAACGATTGGTTCCTTTTTTAAAAAAAATGGCTATAGAGTAATTGCTGGAGACCTTCTCTATTTTGCTCATTTATTCCAAATTTCCAGAATTGAAGCCTCAAAAATACCCCCATTCAGTAGACTAAAATTTCACCTTGATGTTTCATCAACACAAAATATTATTGATATTTTAAATAATAAACCTACAATTTCTTCTTGGATTACAAAAGAATACTCAATGAAACGACATTTTTTTACGCGGAAAAATGCTTATAGAATTGATACTTGCTTGCAGTGTATTTTGAATTGGTTTGAGATGGATTTATTGAGCAGAAAAGAACATGCTTTGTTAGTCACTTCGTTGATAAACAGTGCGGATAAAGTTGCTAACACGGCAGGAACTTATTATGCATATCTAAAACAATGGCATAGAAAATCATTAAATGATTTTGTTTTTGAACTTGTTAAACCAACGGCTGGCGTTTCGCAATGTCAAGCATTTCATTTAGATGCTATTGATCTCGTCAAAAAATTCCATGTTGATATTCTTTATCTTGATCCTCCTTACAATGAAAGATCGCATGCTCACTATTACCATCTTCCAGAAAGTATTGCATATGGCAAACTAAAGTTGATCCATGGGAAATCGGGTATTCCAGTTGACTTAATGAGATCACAATTTAACACAAAGAAGAACGCTGCGATCGCTCTCGAAAAACTATTGGATAATGCGTCTTATCAATATGTAGTTTTTCATTATTCTGATGAGGGAATTATCCCACCGGATACCGTGTTAGGAATTCTTAATAATTATGGTTATGTTGACGAATTCAAAATATCGGCTTGGGGCTATAGAACTGTTTCAGGCACAAGGGATACCAACCATAGAGTGTACTTAGTATCAAATGACAAAAAATCTTCCAAACTGGGCATCACTTGTTCCAGCCGACATCGAAACGTTTAACAAAATTCGTTTGGTTGCAGTTGACTTAGATGGAACATTGGTTGAGTCTGGAAAAATTGGAAACTGCAATTTAAATACGATTAAAAAACTCGTCAATAGCATTGAGCATTACAATGTAAAATTTACCATTGCAACAGGAAGGATACTTGCTGGGGCTGAAAAAGTTCTAACCGAGTTAGAAATTGCAGACAGTATTCCAAAAATTCTTTACAATGGCAGCGTTATTGCCATAGGAACTGAGTTGAACAATGCTAAACCAATACGCATTCGCACAATCAATTCATCAAGTCTGCTAGAAATCTTAGATTGCCTTAAATACGCGGACACCTGCGTTTTGGCTTATGAATTTCCTTCTTTTAAAGAGAGAAGTTTGTTTTCAATTTCGCACAAAGAAATTGTCTATGGTTGGTCGCGTCTCGCTCATTATTCGCACGAATATAATGGTCTTAAAATAACATGGATTGATGATTGGCGAGTAATTCCAAATTTCTTTGAACCTTCTGCCATATTAGTTCAAATTCACAATCCTGCGGATGCGCCAATAATACATAAAATATTATCAAGCATAACAAGTATCACAACAACGCAAAGCAGCAGCAAGTACGTCGAGATCAGACCTCCAAAATCCAATAAAGGCGAGGCGATAGGCTTTATTGCTAAATATTTGAATATTGGCTTGGACTCTGTCTTATCGATTGGAGACAACGACAAGAGATGTGAAATTGTATTTTCAGGGCACGTGGGCCGATCACAACCCCGATTCACCCTTCTCCCGGTAACAGGTTTCCGCTAAATCGGCCGATTCCAGCCCCGCCCCGGTAACAGGTTTGCAGTATTTCCCGAGGAAAACCGCAAACGTGTTACCGTTACCGCGCGTAAGGAATGTGAAATTGCATTTTCAAGACCGGCAAAAAATACCTTCAAGTCGGAGCGGGGCAGTTGCCGATACCTTCGTTGGAAGTGTGTTTCAACCAGCGAATACGGAGGGACCATGAGAGAGCAAATTTCTTACGACGTTACTGATCCGGACGGCAAACAGTGGGAAACGAGGAAAGCTAAAGAAGCCCAAAAAGCACTGTTCAACGGGAGCCGGGTCATTGAGAACAAACTCGTGGTTTCTCATGTTGGGGCGACGTTCGTTCGGCTATTCACGTCCACCATCGTTTGTCCGGAACATTTTCGAGAAGGAGATTTTTAATATGTCGACCGCACTTGACCGTTCGTTTTTTACCTCGCAATTCACACCGGAGGAAGTCGATAGAAAAATGTCGGAAATGCTCCGAAGGGATTATCAAGAGTACAAGGAATTTTGGCTGCCGTTGATGCAGGAGGAACGTCGCCGTGAATCCGACCACGCAAAGGAAGAGTCGCCTCCCTCCAGATCGACATCCGAACTCCCTGTGAGGTGACCAATGTTGAAAAATGAATTGAAGAAATCCGACGTGATCGAGGGTTTCAGCGTCATGAAGATGAAGCAGGAAGTCCAGGACAGGATTTATCACGAAATCAAAGGCATGGACAAAGAGGAAATTTGCGAGTATTTTCGGAAAGGGGGCGAACTCCTTGAGCTTCGCTTCAAGAGAACCATAACGATCCTCGGCCCAACGGTCGAGTTTTTCCGATTCCGCCGCCAAAAATTCCCCGTCTTTTTCGGCAATGCTCCCCAGAATTTCACTTTTCTTTTCTTCGTATAATTTGTTGATAGGCGAATCCGTGAACACATGTAATTCCTCCGTCTTTTCCACGGTTGCCGGAAGCTCGAAGAGCCACTTTGTCTCTTCTGCGTCAAGAGCGTTGTCGTCGGAATCGACCGCCGCAAGTATGACGTGTTCTTCTTCCCGGATACTTTGCACCCACAGACGACGGGCAAAAAAGAGTCCGGACTTTCCGACGTACTTATCCAACGAGGAAATTTTCCGATCCAGCGTAAACGTCAACTCCGCTCCCGAAAGAAGCCCTTTCTTTGCCTGGCTCAGTACCCATTGACACTATCCTCAAACAACTTCTCGCGCAACAGCGACTGCGCCTTTTCCACACTCAACAATCGAACAGCGTCACGTCCTTGCGGTATCACTTTGGCACCTGACCGATCCATCGACAGGTGGGTCAGGAGGTCGTAAGCGATCAGCACGAGATGCAGGTATCTTTCCACAGCCGTGTACCGTAATATCTGGTAGTCGCCCAAGCGGCCACATGGATTGGCAATCCCTCTGCTTCGCATCGTGATTGCCAACGCCAATCTTTTGTGTCGCACCATGTACGTATCATGCGTGGTGTCATTAGTGGTGTCATGCGATACCGCTCGGTGCAATGTGGTGTCACGCGATATTGAATGGTGTCATTGCGGACGATATGGTGTCATGCCGTATCAGTCATGTCGTCCTGCGTCGTTCAAGTGCCAGGAGTAATTGTGCTGCAAGGTGCGATGCAGCATTGTATTTTTGCGCATGTTCTGTCAATGCTGATTGTTGATTCTGTTTTTTTCAAGATAACGCCTTTATGTGCCATATCGTTTTTTTGCTGATCGCAATAGAAAAAATGAAAGTTGGACATCGAGCCTCTGTCAGCAAAAGAGTACGACTTCAGATGATGGCTCATTTTACTCTTGCACCGAATTACGAAAAATGTAGAATGATGGCAGAGACTGTACAAGCCATCCTCTTCTCAAACACTGGCCGCCCCATTGCAAACCGATTTCTTTATCCAAACGACCGACGACAACTACAAACCAAGACGTGCCTCATGTTTCGAGCCATCGCGGATCGTGCTGGCACGCGGTTGGGATCGGACGGCTTACGCTCGGAATCTGGTCGAAAGAATCCTGTCGCTTTATCCGAATATCCTGCCGGAAGATTCTTCGGACACGGCTCATCCGAAAGTTGTAATCGATGGTATGACGCCATTTGAACAACACGTTTCCGGAAAGAAAACGCTCGTGATCGGCGAGCATCGTAGTGCCGTTCGGTTGAGCAGTGAAGAGGGAAACACCTGTCCGAACTACTGGCACTTTTCTCTGTACGGTTTTTGTCCCTACGGTTGTACCTACTGTTATTTAGCCGGTACTCCGGGCGTCAAGTTTTCTCCTTCGGTCAAGATTTTCACGAACATCGACGAAATTCTTGGTGCAATCGATAAAACCGCACGAAAAATCGGCGAACAGACCGCATTTTATCACGGTAAATTGCAGGACGGACTCGCTCTTGATCCGTTGACAGGTTATTCGCGGCGTTTGATACCGTTTTTTGCCGAACATCGGTTCGCAAGACAAGTCCAGTTGACGAAATCCGCCGACGTGGAAAACTTGCTTGATCTTGACCACAACGGACACACGATTCTTTCGTGGACGCTCGCTCCGCCAGATATTTCAGAACAATTCGAGCCGAACACGCCGCCGATTACCGAGCGGCTTCGAGCGATGAAGCATTGTTCTGACGCCAGTTATCCGGTTCGAGCCGTGTTGATGCCACTCATTCCCGTCGAAGGTTGGATCGATAAATACGCCAGTTTCCTGGAGCGATTGCTCGAAGAGATTCCGCTTCAGCGATTGACCATCGGGGCGATTTGTTCGTATCAGGGAGCCCATCAGTTGATGAATCGTAAACTGGGACCGAAGAACGTAATCGCCGAGAACATGCGGCTCGCCAAGTCAGAGGACGGACGGATGCGGTCTCCGGAAGAATTGCGAGAAAAAGGTTATCGGCATTTAATTCAAACGGCAAAGCGTATTCGCCCCGATTTGGAAATCGGATTGTGTCTGGAAACCCATCGTATGTTTGGAACACTTGAAATGCAAGCCGCTCTCGGGCGGTGCAATTGTGTGCTGTAAACAAATGAGAAATCGTTGTATTTTGCTTCTCCTTCTTGCTGTTTTGCTGATCGGTATTTACGTGATTTATTCGCGGCATGTCGGCAGTACGATCTCCGAAAGCGGGGAAATTGACAGCCGAATTCTCGGACGGAAGATGTGTTATTCCGTTTACCTTCCGCCGGGATACCATCTTCGTGCCAATAGGGAGCGAAAATATCCGGTTCTTTATTTGCTCCACGGGTTTACGGGCGATCATACGATTTACCCTCGAACCATCGGCATTCAAAAGATCGCGGACAAGGCGATCCGAAGCGGTGAGGCGGTTCCCATGATTATCGTGATGCCCCAATCGCGAGGTGGCATTTACTCCAACAGTAGTAGCGGAACGTTTCAGTACGAGGATTACTTTTTCCAAGAGTTGATTCCGTGTATCGAAAAAACCTATCGAGTTCAAACGGAAAAGGAAAATCGAGCCGTCGCCGGGCACTCGATGGGAGGAAACGGTACTCTCCTTTACGCTCTGAAACACCCGGAAATGTTCGCGTCCTGCTGTGCCATCGGGGCGGCCATCGAAGTGCGGAATGCACCGAATTATGACACCGCTCCAAATGAAAACGATCTTGCGGCCCTGCTTCGAAGAGAGGCCGAATCCGGTTCAAACGTTCGTTTTTACATCGACTGCGGCAAGGAGGACGGTTTGATCGTTGTCAATGAAAAATTGCACCATCTCATGCTGGAACTGGGTATTCCACACGAATATCGCGTCGGCCAAGGTGGACACACTTGGGAATATTGGCGGGAAGCAATGCCCGGAGTTCTGAAATTCACAAGTGAAACATTTACGGCACCGGGCGAATGATATTGCGTATTCACAGATCATTCATTCAAATAACAGACGCCTTTCGCAGTGAATTTTTGTTTGTTAAAATACATCTATCGAGTTTCTCCTTGCACATTATCAAAATGAACCGTCGTTGTCATGCAAACCGCATCACGCTATCGTCTCATTATCGCGATACAATTCGTGCTGCTCCTGATTTTCATGGGGCTTGCCGGATACTATTTCGTTCGATTTCACTATGTCAACATTCAAATCGGAGATACGATCGCAAAAGTGGAAATCTTTGAGCAAATGGAACGACAAGTCGAAACCGCAAGTAGTCGAGAGGAAGCGGTTGACAGTTTGAGATATGCTTTATTGTACTATTACGGCAACGGTATATATCAAACGAAAGACAGCCCCGGCGAGTACCTCACAGACCTGCTCCGTTACAACACTGCCGACCGCATGGTCAAACAATTACGTGCCAGGTATCCCGATTCGCCCGTTCAGGATTTGCCGAGCGAATGGATCAAAGCCTACGGAGACGAAAACACGAAAAAAATCATGGAAGATGCGGAGCAAACCGATTGGTACAAAAAGTGGTATGGACAATGATTTTACTGTGCGTCAAACTATGAAATCCTCATGCAGGTCGTTCGAGTAGGGTGATGCTGACGACGATCAAAGGGCGGTTCTCCATCAAATTTCTCCTGTTGGGGAGCTGCTAAAATTTGTCAACATCTGGTATAATATACGATTTGCGTCCGGTAATTTTTCCTTGTGCCGCATTTGGGGTACTCAATCGCGATAAATCCGTTTCAAGCATTTTCATCCAAACGAATGCGACCGAAACAATAGGGCACCCATGTCAAACGAAAAACACCTTACATCTCTTTCGATCCAAAACTATCGAAGCTTGGACGGTCTGCAAATCGAACGATTGGGCCAAGTCAACCTGATCGTCGGACCGAATAACATTGGAAAGTCGAGCTTGCTGGAAGCGACCCTATTGTGGGGAACAAGGCGGCATTTCCTGACGATTCGTGATATTCTTCGTTCTCGCGATGAATGCAATGTCGATTTCCCGGATCAATTTCAAACGGCACCCTACTTTGGTTTACATCATTTGTTTACGAACTTTCCTGAGCTTTCAGGACAAACGCCACCTATTTCGATTTCAACCTCGGATGGCAAACAAACGGTTTCTTTGGAACTGAAGGATGCTCCCAACGATGCGGCAAGGCTGGCTCCCGGTCCTCTGGTTACATTCGATTTATACAATGATCCCAAACAACCCTACGGTCTTTTGATTGGTGGTTCCTTGGAGTTTGCTCGTAATGGCGAAGTTCAATTTATTCACTATTTGGAACATAAATGCCTCTATCTATCTCCCGGCCTCATGGATGCTGCCAAGGTTCCATCGAGTAAACTATGGGAACAAGCCGAGATTTCCGGTCGGGAATCGGCGGTGATCGACTCGTTGCGGTTGATCGAACCTGGAATCGAGCGAGTCTTTTTTATCGGTTCAAATCCTCGAATTCCAGTTTGCCGAATCAAAGGACGCGAGCGGCCCGTACCGCTTCACGGGATGGGTGATGGAGTATCCCGATTGTTTGAACTGATCCTTGGTATCGTCAACGTCGCCGGGGGTATCTGCTTGATCGACGAATTCGAGAACGGTTTGCATTGGTCGGTTCAAGAGAAAGTTTGGGATGTCATCTTTCAGACAGCGAAGAATCTCGACGTCCAAATTTTCGCAACGACGCATTCGCTTGATGCGGTCAAGGCTTTTCAAACAGTCGCACTTCAACAAGATGACGAATCCTTCGGCGGGATCGTCCAGATGAAAAAACACAACGGCAAGACCATTGCCAAGCCGATTTTCGGCGAAGATATTCAGAAAGTCCTGCAATACGAAGTGGAGGTGCGATAATGGCCGAAAAATCTTCGCAACTGCTTCTCGTCGAAGGTCCGAACGATGTACATGTCGTAAGTCAATTGTTGAACGCACATGGTTTGATTCGTTTGCGAAACGATAAAGACAAAGGAATCAATCCACTGAAACTGCTTTTTGGCGACGTTCCCTTGGATATCGCTCCCGTTGCCGATGTCGATGACATGATCGGACGATTCGAGACCGCACTGGAGTTCGGCAGCGACCGCCCCAAGGCACTCGGATTGATTCTCGACTTCGATGCTCCGAACGACACTCAGGCCAACAACCGGGACGTTGCCGTTCGGGACGCGATTCAACGGCTCGAAGGCAAAGGATGTGAGTGGAATTTGCCGAAAGAGTTCACGGTACTTTCGCAAGAAGGGTTCATTGCGGAGCCAGCCGACGCCGATACGCCGAGGATTGGAGTTTGGCTCATGCCGAACAACAGCGACCGGGGAATGCTCGAAACTTTCCTGCAACGATTGATTCCGGAATCGCGGTCGTGCTTACTGAACCATGCCCGACAATCGACGGACGCCGCGAAGAAAGATTATGAAGCTCCGTTCAAGGACGTTCATCGTGACAAAGCCGTGATCCATACGTTTCTTGCATGGATGGACGAACCTGGCAAGCCGTTTGGGATTTCGTTCCAGAACCATAATTTCGACGCGAAAGCCGATCTCGCCAACAAGTTCGTCGAATGGGTGGTAAAGCTGTTTCGTTGAAATTTTGCGGAGGTGTGAATCATGCAACTCGAATCGAAACTCTTTGAACAACGGCCCATTCACTGGATGGGGGACGAGCTTCGCGGTTCGCTGGAAAAGCTCCGTTGGCGGCGGCGTCATGTCCCCGTCATTCTGTTGTGTGCTTCACTGCTGTGCGGTCTGCCCGGCTTGATGCTGTTGGTTTACGAGATGAAGGATTTTCAAAACCGTCCCCTCGCCCTGTGGACGCTTTTGTTATTCTTTCCGATGCTTTTTATCGGCATTCCCTGTTTCGCCAAATTGCTCGAATATCGCTCATTTTGTCGGGAGTATGACGTCAGAGGTTTCGACTACTGGCTCTTATATGCCAAAAGCATCGCCCTTCGTTTCGGCGTCGATCCGCCTCGTACACTTCCGCTAGCCGAAATCCGGAGTATTAGGCTCAATAAACGGAAGTCGCAGATATTTCTCGAAACAAACGGCGAGCCGATGGTGATTACATGCCGAATTCGGAGCAAACGCAAAGCGATGCCGTTCCTGCCGTTTCTCAACAACTTGATCGAGCGTTTGGAGCCGTTCGACATTGACACATCCCCGCTTCACGATTTACAAGATGAATTACGGAAGAGTGTCATTACGAAAGACACGGAACCGATGGCCGAATGGATTGATGCTTGTTCTATTGCCGGGCTTCCTCTTTTGATCATGTTGGCTATCGTAATTATCGATGCTTTATTCCTGCGAAATGGCGAGGTGTCACCCGTTTCCCGATTGTGGATCATGCTTGGTTTAAGTGCCTTGTTCTTCGTAACGATTCCGATTGGATTGCGGTTTGGTAAGATCGTCCGTCTGCGACGCAACCGCCGGATTGACGAAAAATATCATGCGATGGTCGTACACTGCGAGGGTCGATTCCTTGACCTTGCGGGTCTTCCGGCACATGTCCCACATTTCCTTGAGAGTTCGTGACGGGGGAAGCTCGATCAAACCGGCCTTCGAGAGTTTTACTCGAATTTCCGGGCTGGCCGTCTCGATCCACGTTTCCGTTCGTCTGTCTACAACGGTGGTGCCATTTTCAGTGTAACGCAGCAGTGTTTCAACGATTCCTTTCAGTTCGTTCGCGGTCTTTTGCGTGTACTTGACGCCAAGCGGGATCGTTTTGCGTTGGCCGTTCTGGTAAAAATCAATTTCAAACATGAGGGAACCGCCCCTCGTGCGTTTTCGGAGTGAAGCCATATTGTTTCTCCTTCCTATTTTGTTGGCTCACCCGCTAATTTTCTACGAATGATTATCGGAAAATTTCCGGGCGAGTCAAGAGTACATTTTTCGCCTGTCGCGACGTTGCGCAAGCTACAACGTTATAGAAAGAAGGGTTTGAATCGCCCGAAGAAGATTAAACGTTTAATTTGATAACGAATTTTGCTCGAAGAGATGCGGTGGCCTGAAAAAACTGGACAGGTGAACAAGCTATAATATCAGCAATTCACTTCAGTATTTTTCCGGATTTTCATGAGTAAAAAACGCATCAACCACGCCCCGGCGTTCAAGGCGAAAGTCGCCCTTGCCGCCATCA
>JAVBPO010000004.1:0-4111 GCA_031549565.1 Thermoguttaceae bacterium | reverse complement strand
CGGTTCGTTCCTGTTCGGCAGCCGACTCGCGGCGGAGCCGCTTCCGTCCAATCAAAGTTTTCCCATTGGCTCGGCGGCAAAATTCTCTCTGGAGGTCCAAGCTCTCACTCGCCTCGCAACGGGAAAACTCTTATCTATTCTTATTTCTTATTTAAAAACGCTCGCTTACGCTTCCCACTCAGTTTGGTGCTCTGTTTGGTGTTTAATTACCCATTCTTCTTAATCGTCACCTCCCAACCGTTGTATTCGATTTTTTCGGTATTTGGTTGTTACGTTTCTGTCGATTTTCTGGACTGGCCTCGATTTTGTTGACGATGATCTTTTCGACGGTATTCCAGATTGTGCCGTCTTTGCTGAAAATATGTGGTTTCAGACCGTGTTCCGGCCGCCCATGTTCTCTATATCAGCCTGACAAATCATCCAATAGAGGGGGAAAAAATGTTGAAAAAATTAACCTTAAGTCTTGCCGCGATACTCTGTTTAACCGCAGTCGGTTGCGTTTCCCATTCGGGCGGATACATGGGAGCGAGAGCGTACGATCCGTGCAGTCCGTGTGGAGCGTCCTACGAATGTTCACCGTGCGAATCCGCGACTTGCACCGCGTGTCAACCCGCCGCGCCGTGTGAATCAGCGTCTTGCACCGCGTGTCAACCCGCCGCGCCGTGCGAAGCCGCGACTTGTAACGCTTGCCAACCTGCCGCTCCGTGCGAAGCTTGTATGCCGTCCAGTCCGTGCGGCGAAAGCTGCGGTGTTCCCGCCTGCGGTAATTCCTGCTCATACGAATTCGACGGCTGCTCCACGGGGAATTGCGGATGTGGAATGAGAAACCACTTCGGCCAAAAAGCGACCTTCGGAAGTGAAAACGGTTTATTCTCTTCGCTCGGATATGGGCAAGGTTTCGGACATGGACACGCCAAGGGAATGAAACACGGCGTCTTCGGACGGGGATACGATAATTACGTCAACCCCGACGAAATGTACGTCACCCGCGGCCCTCGCGATTTCTTCGATCCGAACCCGAACGTGGTCCGCTAAATCCCACGTTTCCCACGTTAGCGGCGGGGCCTGCCCCGCCCTGTTTTTTGCGCGAGTCGTCCGCTTACATAATATTTTCCGAATATTTCTCGGATTCCCGATTTTGGGGTTTTCCTATTTCGCGAATTCGTGTAGACTACCGCACTTGTCGGTGGGAGGAACGATGCGACCTGTTGCGTCGGAAGTCCTTTCCCACCTGTTTCGGATTCGTCGGGAGCATGATGTTCACGAGACGATCCGAAATCGGGGCAAGAAAAAACATGGAGGTCATTTATGAGCAAGGATGCTCGTTTCTTTCTCCCCTTGCGCGCATGGGGAGTCGCTACTCTTGTATCGCTCTTGTGCTGCGGTCTGTTGCAGGCTGCGGAAACGCAATCCCGACGCCCGTCGTCAGTGATACCAGGGCAGATTCCTTCGCGAATTTCGCTGGAGCGTACGTCGCAGTTCAGCTTTGAAACGACGAACTTCGTGATCGCAGGCGCCCCGTCTCAAGAGATGGCCCGCCAATTCGGGGAAACCGCCGAACGGTATCGCCGTGAACTCGCCGTACTCTGGCTCGGTGAGGAAATGCCGAACTGGTCCGCGAAGTGTCCCATCCGCTTCAAAGTGGGGAATTACGGAGCCTCCGGCGATACGACCATGACGTTCAACCACGGCGAAGTGTACGGTTGGGAAATGAATGTCCAGGGAACACAGGAGCGGATTCTCGATTCCGTTTTGCCGCATGAAATTTCGCATACGATTTTCGCGAGTTATTTTCGGCGGCCCCTGCCACGCTGGTTGGACGAAGCCGGCGCGACAAGCGTCGAACACATCTCGGAGCGGGCCAACTACCGCCGGTTGCTGCTTGAGTTTGTCGATCCGAAGGTTCGTCGGGCGATTCCTTTCAATCGGATGGTCGAGATGAAAGAGTATCCGAAAGATTTTCTTCCTCTTTATTCGCAGTGTAATTCCGTCGGTGAATTTCTCATCGGACAGGGCGGAAACCGTCGCTTCATCGCATTCGCCAAAGACGGGCTCGACTCCGGAGACTGGAACGGCGCGGTTCGCAAACATTACGGATACGAAAACCTCGGCGACTTGCAAGTCGTTTGGATCCGCTGGGTCGCCGACGATTTCCCTAAGGTTGAAACCTACGAACCGGCGCTGGCTCGCAACGCAAAAGTCCGGTCGATCGAGTCCGACATCCCAATATACGGCTCAACCGTGGCCGGTTTGAAAAGATAATTGTAAAGGCTATAGGCTGTAGGCTGTAGACTGTAGGTCATCAGGGGCGTTTTTTCTGACTCCTGACTCCTGAAGCCTGACTCCTGACTCCCAAACCCCAATGCGTCGTTCACGAAAAAACGGAATTGCCGAGATGGAGGCGGGCCAGGATTCGTTTCTGGACATCGTTTCGAACATCGTCGGCATTCTTGTCATTTTAGTCATGGTCGCCGGCGTGCGCGCGAAGAGTCTGCCGGCACGGGTGAAAAACGGGGAAAGCGTTCCGACACAAAACGTCACACCGGAATTGGAAGAGCAATTAGCAACGATCCAGGAAAAAACCGGAACGTTTAAGAACGCGCAAGCGGAAGTCATGGAACTTGGCGCGGAAATCGAACACATCCAGGGACTAACCTCCGCCCGATCACAAGAGAGGGCGGAACTGAACGCCCTGATCGGCATTCTCCAGTCCGAATACGACTACGCGGCCCAGAACCTGTCGCAAGCTGAAAAAGACTCGCTGGAAATCCGCCAGCAAATTCAGGAAGTCGACGCGAAGCTCGCCGAGCTGGATCGCACGAAACAGTGGATCGCTCAGAATCGACCGCAAGCGACGGTACTGGAAAATCTTCCGACTCCTTTGAGCAAAACCGTTGTGAAAAACGAATCGCATTTCCGGCTCAAGGGAGGGAAAATCCTTCACGTTCCGCTTCCTGCCCTCATGGATAAATTAGGCGCGGAACTGCGAACCCGTTTGGAGTCCGGAATCAAAGAAGGGGAATTGACCGGGACGGTCGGTCCGATCGAAAATTTCTCGATGCCGTTTCGCGTCGTCGTTCAAACGAACGTCCCGATCCAAACTCCGCGCGGCGTCGCCCGGGGCAGCCGGATCGAATTCGCCGAAAGTGAAATCCTTCCGCAAAACGACCAGCTCGGCGAATCGCTCCAGGAGGCATTGGCCCAGAATTCCGAATTCCTGCGGCACTTGCGAGGATACCGTCAGGACCTTTACACGATCACCTTTTGGGTCTATCCTGATTCGTTCGACGTTTATCGGGACTTGAAAAAATT
The DNA here is from genome assembly GCA_031549565.1 of Thermoguttaceae bacterium. Taxonomy (GTDB): domain Bacteria; phylum Planctomycetota; class Planctomycetia; order Pirellulales; family Thermoguttaceae; genus JAVBSX01. Next base: position 799 of record JAVBPO010000004.1, on the reverse strand, counting down.
CCTTTTCGAACGCGGCTACAAAACAGCCGCAAGACCGCTCAACTGGAACGACCCGATCGGCGCTTCGTCCGAAGGGACCAAGTCGTCGGCCCAGTAATTTATACGCACCGAAATTCTTCCACTTCCCACACTATGTCGTCTCTTCTCGAACAGATGATCGAAAAATTTCGTCGGGACCGGTTCGCGATGCTCACGGGCATCGAAATCGTCGACGTTGCACCCGGCTACGCGAAAACGAGACTCACCGTCGAAGAGAAGCACTATAACTCGCTCGACATCGTGCAGGGGGGCGTGTTGTTTACGCTGGCCGATTTCGCGCTGGCCGTTGCGGGCAACAACGGCGAAGAGACGACCGTTTCGATCGAAGCCAATATTTCGTACTTGAAGCCGGGCCGCTCCGGCGTGATTTACGCCGAAGCGAAAGAAATCTCGCGGTCGAAAAGCCTGATCGGTTACGAAATTCCAGTGACCGACGAACAGGGAAATTTGCTCGCACGATTTTACGGGCGTGCTTATGTTCGTAGGCCCCAAGCGGGAATCTGAGAGGGGATGCCGCCAAACCGCCGGTCCCCTCTCCCCGGTAATCCGGGGAGAGGGTTAGGGTGAGGGGAAATGAAGCGTCAAACAGCTCCACCCCCTCACCCTAGCCCTCTCCCCCGGAATAGATAAGAGTTTTCCCGTTGCGAGGCGAGTGAGAGCTTGGACCTCCAGAGAGAATTTTGCCGCCGAGCCAATGGGAAAACTTTGATTGGACGGAAGCGGCTCCGCCGCGAGTCGGCTGCCGAACAGGAACGAACCG
>JAVBPO010000057.1:0-42465 GCA_031549565.1 Thermoguttaceae bacterium | reverse complement strand
GAAGGTTCCGGCGTCCCCGGTGTCAACCCGAATGCGCCGGAACCTTCGGTTCGCGGGCTAAACGGGGGGTGCACGAAACTCCAATGTTGGCGTTTTTTGCCCTCTTTGAGCGGATTGTCTTCGACGTAACGGATCGCGCGGCGCAGCGATTCATCGTCGTTGAGAAACACTTTCCAGCACGACGCCGCCCAAACGACCGGGTAATCGTATCCGGCCTTCTTCAACCGCGTTGTTGCCCGGGCTTTCAGTTGTGTCACGGCCTTCTCGATTTCAAAACGGCAGCGACCGAGCACCAGATGTACATGATCCGGCAAAACCGAACAGGCGTAAAACGGATAATCCAGTTCCGCGAATCCTTCGGCGACGGTTTTCGCTTGGATCCCGTCGAACACGACCGGCGGATATTTCAGCGACTCTTTGGCCGCGAGCCGTTTGTGAACATCGTGAGCCCGATGGGCGACGGATCGGGTCGTCGAAACCTTGGTCGCAGGCCCGTACTTGTACAGTTCCCAAGACGCAACGTAATCGGACCAACTGCCCCGCGGATCGTTCGGCAGCCAAAACCCGTACGGCCCGAAAATCAAATGATACCCGATCACCATAATCATCCCCCCCCATTTTTTGTTGTATATTTCCCCGTTTAGCCCGCACACCGCAGGTGTCGGCGCTCCCCCGGTGTCAACCCGAAGTCGCCGGAACCTTCGGTTCGCGGGTTAAACGGGCGGTGGGGGGTGCCTATTTTGGGCGGACGCGGCATAATGTGGGGATGCTTTCTTTGGACGAATCTTACGCTTTTTGTCGGAACCTTGCGACGACCCATTATGAGAATTTTACGGTCGCCAGCTTCCTGCTGCCCCAAGTGCTTCGTAAGCCGTTTCACGTCGTTTACGCGTATTGTCGGCTGAGCGACGACTTGGCCGACGAAAGCGGTTCGCCGGAACGGGCAACGCAAGCCCTCACCGATTGGCAGAAACAGCTCGACCGCTGTTTTCAGGGGGAATTTCATACGGACGATTCCCCGATCTTTCCCGCCCTGAAAGACGTCGTCGATCGGTTCGAGTTGCCGAAAAAGCCGTTCGACGATCTCCTGGAAGCATTTCGCCGGGACCAGATTCAAACCCGATACGAAACGCTCGATGAACTGCTCGATTACTGCCGCTGCTCCGCCGATCCGGTCGGGCGGATCCTGCTCCAACTCGGGGCGTCCGCGGCACAAACGGCCCCCCCTTCTGCGGAAATGCTGCGAAATTCCGACGCGATCTGTTCCGCGCTGCAGCTCGCGAATTTCTGGCAGGATGTCGCCCGGGATTGGGACAAAGGCCGTTTGTACGTCCCGCTCGAATATTGTCGCAAGTACGCTTACGACCCGGAAACCGAACCGCGACAAACGCCCGCCTTTGAAAATCTGCTTTGCGATCTGTGCGACCGGACCCGGGAAATGTTCCTGACCGGTCGGCCGTTGATCGATCAGGTTCCCAAGCTGCTGCGAACCGACATTTCACTTTTCCTCGGCGGCGGTTTGGCGGTCCTTGACGCCATTCACGCAATCGGGTACAAGGTTTGGCAGCGGCGGCCCGTGGTTACGAAATGGAAGAAGTTTCAAATTTTGGCGCGGTCGTTGTTCGGCGGGGGAAGTTTTTTTGAAGGGTGAGCCGTAATACCGCTTACTTCGTGCGCGGCTCAGATTTTTGTTTTGAGATTTATTCATGTCCCATATTCATTATCTTGGTCCGGAAGAAACGTTTGCCGAGCAGGCCGCGAAATCGTTTGCTTCGGCGAGCGGGCTTGCTTTGACACTCCACCCGGCGAAAACGTTGGAACAAGCGATCCGCTTGGCGGGAGAAGACGATTACGCCGTGGTTCCGTACTATAATCTTTACGAAGGGTTGATCCAGGAAACGGTCGACTTGATCATGGAGCACCGGCTCACGATTTGCGCCGCCGGACGGGTCGCGATCCGGTTCGCTCTGGGAGGATACGAACCGTTTGACGCCATTCACTCCCACCCGAAAGCCCTCGCACAATGTTCGGAACATCTGCGACAAGAATATCCGGATCTCCGACACCACGAAACCGCGAGCACCGCCGCCGCCGTCGAATGGGTTGCGCAAAACCGCCGCGGACTCGCCGTCGGACGCCGGGAAGCGTTCATGAAACACGGCGTCCCGGTTCTACGGGACGACATCGGTAATCGGCAATACGGTCGCGGAAATTACACAGAGTTTCTTTTCACCGGGCGGCGTGCAATTTCGTTCCCGGATTCACGGCGGCTCCGGACGATGATTGCCGTGATGCCGAACGTGGATCGCGCGGGGTTGCTTGCCGGGATTCTCGGCCAGATCGCGTTTTTCGGGATCAATCTGGTCAAGATTCATTCGCGACCGGCGCTCTCGGCGTACGAAACCGACAACGACCCGCAGATGTTCTACCTGGAAATGGAAACGCGAATCCGGTCCGAAGAGTTCCGGCTTTGCCGCGATTCGTTGAATCTGCGACTCTCCCCGCCGGAGGGAAATCCCGATGGTATCAAGAGCGTTCACCTGCTCGGTGAATATCCGTCGCTCGATTTCGAATGAACCGCCGTCAAACGGATCGTAACGCAATTCTCCGACAGATTTTCGACCGTTCCGTGGAAGCGGGTTCCCTGAAAAGAGATCGTGTTCCCCAATTCGACGTACTCCCCGGAATCGACGCGCAAAACGCTTCCGCGATTTCCGGAGACCGGTCCTTCGTATTCCAGGTACGCCAATCGATGGTCCGGCAGTCGGCGGGCTTTTGCCTTTTCGAAAGGAAGTTCGCCGGTCATGGAGAACGTCAAGCACGCCGTTTCCCGCTCGAAAAGAAAATCCCAATGATATTCGTTTTCCGCCGTCTGGTGTCGCAAGAGGACGAATCGGTTCATCGCTACAATTTCTCTTCCAGTTCTTCGGCTGTCGGGAGTTCGTCGAGACTTTCCAGTTCGAACAGCCGCAGGAACCTCTCCGTCGTCCGATAGAAAGTGATCCGTCGCTTGTCCTGGATTTCTCGTTCCAGACAAAGCAGATCCCGGCGTACGAGTTGCGAAAGGATCGGGAGGCTCGGCTGCTTTCGGATTTTTTGAACCTCTTCCGCCGTGATCGGCTGACGGTACGCGACGATGGAGAGAACGTCGATCGCGGACTGATTCAAGCGGGCTTCTTTGATTCGCCCGTAAAACCGGGTCCGAACCGATTCGAAATCTTCTTTGAGCGAAAGTCGGAAGCCGCGGTCCTCCGCAAGAATTTCGTAGGGACAATTCAACGCCGAATACCGTCGGTTGAGAGTTTCGACCAGTTTCGTAATTTCCTCAGGCGAAACGTTCCGCATAAAATCGGAAGCACGCTCCGGCGTCAACGGTCGTCCTTCCTTGTCCCCGACGAAAAGCATCGCTTCGAGGATCGACAGCGGACTCAATTCGATGGGGCGGCTTTCCTCATCCTCGGTCGGAGCAATCGATTCTTCGCCGTCTTCCTCATCGAAATCGCCGAGGTCTGAGCCGTCGAATTCGCTTTCGATATCCTCCGGTTCCTCGTCGTCCTCGTCCGATTCGTCTTCCGAGTAAATCGCTAAATTCGGAGTCGAAGACGCTTCCCCGGCGTCGGTTCGCGTTTTTCTCTTTTTTTTCGAGGGAGCGTCGCCGACCCAATCGAATCCGCTTTCGTCGTCCGACTCCACTCGTTCAAACGCTTCCCGAAGCGAGCTGAGCGAAAGAATCGTACCTTCCTCGTCCCCGGCGTTGTTTTCCGTATCGGGCTTGACGTTTCCCGGCTCCGAATCCCGGGTTCGCGTTCGACTTTTTTTCGGTGACATGGGGGTACTCAATTCTTTTTCGAGCGTGCGAGGCGTCCACACTCCATAAAAGCGGGCGAGACGCACCCGCCAAAATCTTGCTCTTTGGATTTAGCGCGGCCAGCGACCGTTTGGCATCGGGATACCGTGAATCTTTGCCGGATCAAGGACGGCGTGTTTCATTTTCACACGGTTCCACGTATACAGGACGTGAACCAAGCCGTCTTTCGTTTGAATGATCGCCGGATAGGAGAATTCCGAACGCGGCGAATTTTCGAACACGCAAGCCGCTTTCCACTGCTTCGCGTCGTCGGAGACCGCGAGGTTGAGCATGGTCCGGCCCGACGGATCGTCGGCGTTTTCCGGGTTGCGTGTCGTATGGTTGTAGATGAGGAGAAACCGTCCGTCTTTCAAAGCGACGCCGTCGATTCCGGCGCACGGATTCGGCAGTTCCGTCGGGGCGAATTTGGCCCAGGTTTTACCGGAGTCGTTCGACCAGGATTCCCAAATATGCCCGTTGCTGTTTTTGTCGCGGCAAAGCATCGCGATCCGTCCGTCGGGAAACGGTAATAGCGTCGGCTGGATCGTTTCGGCCTCTTGCGGCGTATGCAGTGGAGTGGTTCGCGTCCAGGTTTGCAGATCACGGCCCAGAATCTCCAGATGCGAGGTCCAGATTTCGTTCGTTTCGTCGCTACTGGGGCAGAGAATCCGTCCATCGGCCAGTTCAATCGGTTTGCAACGGACCGGTCCGATTCCGGCGTCGGGAATTTTTTTGCGGTCGGTCCACGTTTGACCGTCGTCGTTTGACACCATCATTTCGCCCCACCATTCCGACGGAGACGGCCCGACCTTGAAGAACAGGAGCAGCGGGCCGGTTTTCGGTTGAAACAGGACCGGATTCCAGCACGGCAGATATTCGTCGTTGGGCTGCAAACCGTTTGCGACTTCAACGGGAGGCGACCAGCGGTCGTCGAGTTTCCGGGCCGTCCAGATTCCGACCCGTTTGTGCTTTTCTTCGTATCCGCCGAACCAAGCCGCGATCAACGTCCCCTGGGCCGACTCGACGATCGTTCCGGCGTGCGCGGACGGGAACGGAGCCGATTCGTACACGAATTCTTCCAAAAGAATCGCGTTGCGCTCCCCGTACGTTTGGGCGGAAACGTCGTTGAGTATCGCGCCAAAAAACAAGGCGGTGAAAGATACGAATGTGATAAGATGAGCTGGGAAGTTCATGGGATTTTCAGAGGGAACGTTTTCACGGGCGATCCATTCGCGGACGGAATTGATCTTCGGGCGTGTTGACACTTGTAGTATGGGATCCAAATGTTTGTATGTTTCACGTGCGGGCGAGGCGCCCACACTCCATTTTGCGTGAACGGATACCAAGACTAAACTGTTTACACTTTGAGTCGTTTATACCGGACAGGGACGCGTCGATCAAGGGAATCACTCCCGTTCCCACACGGCGGCGAGCGTTTGCGGATCAATTCCGTCGACGAGTTCGCACGCTCCCAAGCGGTTTTGGAGGACGAATCGTAGCCGACCGTCTTCCGTTTTTTTATCGTGCATCATTGCTTCAAGCAGCGTTTGCGGGTCGGCGTTTCCCATCGAAAGATCGTCAAGAGTCGTCGGCAGTCCCAGGGAGTGGTGCAACCGAATCATTCGGGAAACCGTGTCCTCGTTAATCTTCCCGAGTCGCCGGGCGAGCTTTGCGGCGTAAATCGAACCGGCGGAAACGGCGAGCCCATGTGGAATCGTTCCCAAGCCGCCGCACGATTCGAACGCATGCGCGAACGTGTGTCCGAAATTGAGTTTCGCCCGCAAACCGGTCGTTTCCCGCTCGTCCTGGAGCACGATTTCCGCTTTGATCTGGCAACACCGGGCGATCATTTTCCGCAAGAATACCTTGTCTCGCTGTGCGATTTTTTCCGCGCTGGCTTCGAGAACGGCGAAGAAATCGGCGTCGAGCGATTCGGCGTATTTGACGACTTCCCCGAGCCCGCTGCGGTATTGGGTTTCGTCGAGGGATTGCAGCGTTTCCGTGTCGATCAGGACGGCAATCGGCTGGTGAAACGCACCGACCATGTTTTTCGCCCCTTCGAGGTTGACGCCGACCTTTCCTCCGACGGAACTGTCGACTTGCGACAGGAGCGTGGTCGGAACCTGGAGAAACCGGATGCCTCGGGCAAACGTCGCAGCGGCAAACCCACCCAAATCGCCGACGACACCACCGCCGACGGCGACCAGCACGGTCTTCCGGTCGACGCCGTCGGCAAGCATCGCGTCCCAAAGCGATTCGAGCGTCGCAACGCTTTTGCTCATTTCACCGGGCGCGACGACGCGAAGATCGACGCCGATCCCCTGCCGTGAGATCAAATCCGCGACCCGCTTGCCGTACAACGGATTGACGTTTTCATCCGTAAGGATTTCGCAATGCCGAACGTTCCCGGTCGACGCGAGAAGCGGGCCGAGATGATCCAGGTTGTCCGCCCCGATTTCTATTTGATAACCGCCTTGTTTTAGCGGGACGCGTACGATTTCGCAATTTGACGTCATAAGTGTTACGGAGTGTGGGCGCCTCGCCCGCACGTGATTGATCACTGCCTCATCATCAGGTCCACTGGGTTTGCCGAGGGTTGCACTTCGAACATGCCGCCGCCCATGCCGCCGCTCATACCACCATAACCGCCGCGGCTCGGGCCGCCTTGCATCGCCCAGTCGAGCGGGGTTTCGCCGTCTTTGTTTTTTGTCGAAATAGAACATCCTTTTTCGACCATCAACTCGATCAGCTTCCGGCAGTAATCACGGTTACGGCCCCGGGTTTCGTAGGAGAGATCGACCGTGATTCCACACTTGTCGACCTTTTCTTCCGGAGCTGCCGCCGCGAAATGAAGGACCGTATTCCCATGGTTGTCGACCGTCTTGATGTCGGCTCCGGCGTCGAGGAGTTTCTGGAAAAGCGCGATACGCTGCTCCAAAGTCGGGCCGTAAGAAACGTCCGTGTCGTGATTCTTCCCCGACGAATTTCGGGGAATCGGAATCGATGGAGTCACAGGCCCGTTTTCATCGAAAAAGCCGTCCGCGTCTTCGTCGTTTTCATCTTCGTCCGCATCTTCCTCTTCATCCTCCTTGTCTTCGGTCACGTCTTTTTTTCCCAGAGGCGGCGGTGCCATGAATGAGTAGAAGACGTAATAATTCAGCGCCGTCCAGCCGTTTCGGTCTTTCGCGTTCAAATCGACTTTCGCGGCGAGAAACAGATCGAGGAGCGATTGAAATTCCTCGAACGATCGCATTTTTTTCATTTGCGTCACAAAGACGGTTTCCAGCGGCGAGGTTCCGGACGCGTCCCGTAAATCGGGATTCGCGCCGGCGTCGAGGAACAGTTTGCACAGTTCGACGGCTTTCGCACGCGGTTTTCGTGAGGAGGTTGCGTCTTCTTCGCCGTTATTACGCGGTATTTGTACGGGATCGCCGACCGACTTGAACGGCCCGAAAACGCGGAACGGGGAACGATTCAGCCCAAAAACGTCGCGTTCGGCGAAGTACGACATCGGTTCGCTTTGAAGGATCAATTCGTGCAGCACGGTTCGTTGCTCCTTTTGGCGAACATTCAGGTCGACTTTCTTTTCCAGTAAGTACTTACACAGTTCTTCGTTGCGGCTCAAAGCGGCGACGAAAATCGCATCGGACGTCTTGATCGACTCGAACCGAAAATCGAATTTCGCCCCGGCATCAACCAGAATGCGGCAGAGTTCCTCGTTGCCCAAACAGGCGGCGAAATAGAGCGGCGTTTGGGTGAGTTTGTCGATTTTTTCCGGTGCATTCACGTCGGCACCTTTTTGAATCAACGCTTTGAGAATTTCAACGTTTTCGTTTAAAATCGCGTAAAAGACTGCCGGTCGATTACGTCCTTTTTCCGGCTTGAGGGTTTCCGGTTTCAACGCTTCGATCAAACAGAGTGCGGCTTCGGTCCGATCGTTGATGATCGCCGCTTCCAACGGATTAAGCGGCCTATTGTCATTGAAGTTCAATTGATCGGGATTGGCCCCGTTTTCCAGCAGAAGTTTGCACAGCGGAACATTACCCGCGCAAGCGGCAACGAACAACGGGGAATTTCCGGACCCGTCCGTATCGTTGACGTAAATTTGTCCCGTCGCGAGAAAATCGGAGCAGACTTTCATGTCGCCGGATCGAATCGCGGTATCAAACAATTTTTTGGACAGGGTATAGTTTTCCTCGTTCAATTCCGTAACACGAAGTCCGGCTTCGTGTTGTTGCGCGACGACCGCTTCGTTGGGAACAAAAAGCAAGCCGAACAAAGCGGAAATCAGCAGAAAAATCCTGGTCGTGTTCATGTCGGCACCTCGCTTGAGTGGGGGAAGAATCTCGGAAACGGAACCGGTGCATTATGGCACAAATTCGGTTGAAAAGATAGGCGGTTCAACCATGAAAACGTCGACCTTTGAATCCCCGTTCAGTTTTGCCAGGCGTACGGCAAATGGTCGAGGTTCATTACCGTGGTGTCGTAAATCGCGGCCAGTTCGCAGTGGAGCCGCCGTAACTGCTCCACGTGATGGACCCGTCGCAATGCGGCTAATAACGAGGTGAGCAGCACCATCGGCGGTTGTTCGGAATTCATCAGCGGATCGTGCTTCGAAAGCAGATTCGTCGTTTCGGCGAGCTTTTGCCGCTTTTCGTTTTCGCATTGGATCAAAAGCCGGTCCACCTTGCGAATCAGTTCTTCAAATTCGTGCGTTAAAGACGAGATCGTAATTTTTTCTTCTTTTTTCATGAGAGATTGTAAAAAAAGGGCGTCAAACCGAAGCGGATATCCGGCCCCTACCACAGGGCATTTCCCCAACAACGGCAGACGCCCCCGGAACACACCGGGAGCGCCGCCTGTTGTCTTGGGGAAATTTGAATTGTGGTAGAATTCGGATATCCCAAACAAAAGACGTAAAATGCGCTCTTAATTTCATGAAAAAGAACGACTTCAGGATACCGGAAACCAACGCAGTTGTCAAGAAAGCCGAAGACTCGCATTAAATCTCTTGCACCGCGTCTTGTCGTGCTCTAAAATAAGAGTCGAAGGTTAATTCTCAAGACTCTTACCGGCTTCACGACCATGCGCGCTTTTTGGGGAATTCTGATTTTCGGTTGGCTTGCCGGAGCGATATTCGGCGGCGACAATGATCTGCTTCGCGATTGGAAAAGACAGGCGGAGCTCCGATTCGGGGACGAAGCTCTCACCCCAACGGTTTCCGTCGAAGACGATGCGCTCGGCGGCGTCGACGGAAAGATCGATGGGAAATGGGGATTTCATACGGAAAACGAACCGAATCCGTGGTGGACGCTCGATTTCGGGCGCTCAGTTTCACTCGGAACGATTCGCCTGTTCAACCGTTGCGATGCGTGCGGCGAACGCAATCGGTTCCTGATCGCGTCGATTTCCGAAGACGGCCAAAATTGGACGAAATTCTGGCAAAACGACGGTACCATGTTCTACGGCGCAACCGACTCGCAACCGCTCGTCGTCGATCTGGCGGACCAAAACGTCCTGGGGCGATTTTTGAAACTGTCGCTTGAAGGAACGTCCTACTTTCACCTCGACGAAGTCGAAGTTTATCCGCCCGGCGTCGAATTCGGTCCGGAAACGAATCTCGCCCTCGGCAAGGCCGCGACACAAAGCAGTACCAGCCAATGGTCGTACCGACACACGCTCCAGGATTCCGAAACGAAAAATTTCGAACGCGCCGTGAATCGAACCCTGGAAAGCGGCAGGAAACTGGCCGAGGATCTGCGGCGAAAAGGGATCGACGTGTCCGAAGCGGAAGCCGTGTTTCAAAAAATCGAAACGAACCGCTCCGGCGCTTCCGAAAGCGATTACTACACGCTTCGGGCGGCGATTCGCGGACTCGTTTTCAAAAACCCGTTGCTGAATTTCGATCGGATCGTTTTCGCCAAGCACGCGCCGGCGTCGTTTCCGCACATGTCCGACCAGTATTACTGCTGGTGGCAGCGCGGAGGCGGTTCGATTTGCCTGCTCAAGAATTTCGCTTCGAGCAGCGGCGTCATAAAGCCGGAGTGCGTCAATCTCACGGCCGACTGGCCCGACGGAACGTTCTTCCGGCCCGATCTTTCGTTCGACGGAACGAAAATCCTGTTCTCGTACGCGAAATACGACCCGAAGCTGTCCGACGTGTCCGACAAGACGAATAAAGACAACATCGCCGAAGAATCGTTCTTCCACCTGTACGAAATGGAAATTGCGACCGGTCGCTGGCGGCAGTTGACGTTCGGAAAGTACGACGACTTCGATGCCCGGTATCTGCCGACCGGGGAAATCGCGTTCCTTTCGACTCGCAAAGGGAAGGAATTGCAGACGGGGGTTTTCGACGCGGAAACGGTCGCCCGAGCCGATTTGCCGAACTCGTACGTTCGCTGCGGCGGGGATAATTTCCGGCCCGTTCCGGTTTTTACGCTTCACAGTCTCGACTCGGACGGAAAAACGCTCCGACAGATTTCCGCGTTCGAGAATTTCGAGTGGACCCCGTCGCTGATGAACGACGGTCGTCTCGCGTACACCCGCTGGGACTACATCGACCGGTTCAACGGGCATTTCTTCAGCTTGTGGTCGACGAATCCCGACGGGACCAAAGCCCAACTATTGTACGGCAATTACACTGTCCAACCGCAGGTTCCGATCGAGCCGCGTCCGATTCCGAATTCGACGAAGATGATTTTCGTCGCGTCGGCGCACCATTCGAATTTCGGCGGCTCGCTCGTGCTGTTGGACCGGAGCAAAGGGACCGAATATGATACCCCAATCGAACGGATCACGCCGGAAGTCGTCTACCCGGAAACGGAAGGTTGGCCGGAGCATTTTTACGCGAACCCCTGGCCGTTGTCCGAAGATTATTACCTGGTCAGTTGGAGCGACAAAAAACTCCCGCCGCATTGCCGGGTCTCCAACGAAGAGGAAAACCCGTCCAACGCGATGGGACTGTACTATTACGACCGGTTTGGAAATCTGGAACTGCTTTATCGGGACGAAAAGATTTCGTCGATGAATCCGATTCCGCTCCAAGCGAGAACGGTTCCGCCGGTCCTGCCGAGCGAAGTCGATTGGGACGGTCCGCAGGAGGGGGAGTTTCTTGTCCAGGACGTTTACGAAGGGCTGCGGCAATACGGTTTCACCCGGGAAAAGCAAAGCGTCCGCCGACTCCGGATCGTCGCGACGGTCCCGAAAACGCAGCCGCACATGAACGTGCCGAGCCTCGGCGTTTCCAGCGAAGAAACCGGCAAATTCGTCCTCGGAACCGTTCCGGTCGAAGAGGACGGATCGGCGTATTTCAAGGTTCCGTCCGGGATTCCGTACTTTTTCCAGGCGTTGGACGAAAACGGCGTCGCGATCCAAACGATGCGTTCGCTCGCTTACCTCATGCCGGGCGAACAGGCAACGTGCATCGGGTGTCATGAAAACCGCGAGTCGACCCCGCCGACGATGCAAATTCCGAAAGCCGCACTTCGCGAACCGTCCCGCTTGACGCCGGATCCGAACGGCAGTTGGCCGCTGAAGTACACGGAGTTGATCCAACCGATTTTGGACGACCGCTGCGTGCGGTGTCATTCTCCGCAAAGCGAGGACCGGTTCGCGGCAAAACTTGATTTGACGCCGCAACATTCGTATCAAAATCTGCTCCTGTTCGGCGGTGAAGACTTGAAAAGCAAAGCGTTCGAGCGGGACCGCTCCATTCCCGGCGAAGCGACCGCCGCCCAAAGCAAGCTGCTCGACATTCTCCGGCAGTGTGGACCGACCATCGAAGCACATCGCGACTGGAATCTGACGGAGCGGGAGCGATACCGTTTCGCCGTTTGGATGGACACCTACGCGCAAACCGCCGGTTCGTTCAGCGAAGAACAGGAGCGGGAACTGGTCCAATTCCGGGAAACCGTGGAAAATTTGATTTCAGGTCAATAGTTTCCCCGTCGCCTGCGACGGGCTGCACACGGATGCGGCCGCTCACTGCGGTTCGCAAGCGAAACCGGCTAACGGATTTGCCGCCGAATCGTCCGGACTCCTTGGACGCATCCGCAAAAAATTTGCCCCGGGGGTTGAAAAAAAGCGAAAACGCCTCACAATGTCCGATTCATTATTTAGTATCCCCGGTTGTCCGGTTGTATTCAGCATATCAGGTGGTATTCGATGGATGTGGAAACATTAACGGTCGAGTTGCGTGAAACGCTCGGCAAAAGACGAAATCGACGGCTACGCGGCGACGGCAAAGTCCCGGCGGTTTTGTATGGACATAAAATGGCAAACGTCAGTCTGATGTTGCCGGTCGAACAAATCGAAGGCGCTTTGCGGCGTGGGGCTCGGTTTGTGCAGCTCAAAGGGGCCGTCAACGAAAAGGCGATCATTAAAGCTTGCCAGTGGGATACTTGGGGAACGGAGGTCCAGCATATCGACTTTACCCGAGTCAGCGAACACGAAAAAATTCGCGTCACGGTCCCGATCGAACTTCGCGGCGAAGCACCGGGCGTGAAAGAAGGCGGGGTCGTCAAGCACGTCCTGCATATGATCGAATTGGAGTGTGAAGCCGCTTCGGTTCCGGAGCAGATTGTCGTCAATATCAATAACCTGGGGTTCAACGAGTCGGTGCACGTCAGCGATTTGGAGCTTCCCCAAGGTGCGACGCCGATCATGGAAACCACTCAACTTGTCGTCAGTTGCTTGGCTGCCGTCGAAGTTGCCGAATCGGAAGAAACCGCCGGCGAGGGTGAACCCGAAGTGATCGGTCGTAAGAAGGAAGAAGGTGAAGCCGAAGGTTAACGGCTGTTCGCTCCATGAAAATCGTCGTCGGGCTCGGAAATCCGGGAGCCAAATATCGTGCCAATCGCCACAACGTCGGATACTTGATCCTCTCCGAATTGGCCGGTCGCCTCGCGAAAACGCCGCCGAAAGCGAAGTTTCAAGCCGATGTGCTCGATATTTCCTTGGGTGATGAGAAGGTTTTGCTCCTTTGCCCGACGACTTACATGAACAACAGCGGTCGGAGTGTTTCCGAAGCGGTTCGATTTTACAAAGCTTCTCCGGAAGACGTTTTCGTCGTTTGCGATGATCTCGATCTCCCTTTCGCGAAACTCCGGATTCGGGGCGAAGGGGGCTGCGGAGGACAAAAGGACTGAAAGATATCTCGCGTGTCCTCGGAACGGAAAAGTTCCCCCGATTGCGATTTGGAATCGGTCGTCCGCCGGATTACATGGATCCTGCCGACTATGTCCTCTCCGATTTTAGTCGCGAAGAGGTCAAGGAATTATCGATGTCCCTGAAAATCGCGGCCGATGCCGTCGAGTGTTTTTTATCGCATGGACTCGCGACCGCAATGAATAAATATAACTGATCCCGTTGAGCCGGACGTTGCATACGCCCCTTATTGAGAATTTTAGCAGGAGTGTAATTTTGACTACGAACGTTTACGAAGGTTTGTTCATTTTGGATTCGGACAAGTATGCACGGACTCCCGACGAGGTTTCCGGTCAAATTGACCGATACATCGCCGATCATCAAGGGGATGTGCTTGTCAGCCGGCTTTGGGAAGAGCGGAAGCTGGCCTACCCGATCAAAGGGCATAAGCGCGGAACCTACTGGTTGACCTATTTCCGGCTCGATGCCGCTAAGGTCAAGGAGCTCAATCGCCAATACCAGATCAGCGACAGCATCGTCCGTTTCCTGTTCGTTAAAGTCGATCCCCGTTTGGTCGATACGCTCGTTGAGCATGCCAAGTCGGGTCCGATCCGTCCGATCGTGGAAACGACCGGCGAAGAAGGAGCGAAAACGGAAGACGTGTTCGATTCGGCTCCTGCCGTAGCAACTGCCTAAAACGGTAATGGATTGACGTGAAAGCGTTTTTTGATTATCCGTTCGATTTCCCTCAAGTCCAGACGTATCTCGGAGTTTCCCCCATGGCTGCCAGTTACAATCGTGTCGTTTTGGTGGGCAATCTGACCCGCGATCCGGAGTGCCGCTATATTCCCAGTGGGACGGCAGTTTCCGATATCGGGATGGCCGTGAATGATCGCCGCAAAACGCCGACGGGAGAGTGGGTCGACGAAACGACGTTCATTGACATTACCCTTTGGGGGCGGCAAGCAGAAATCGTTTCGGAATATTGCAGCAAAGGTTCGTCGATTTTAGTCGAAGGACGGCTGAAACTCGATACTTGGGAAGCGGAAGGGCAGAAGCGGTCCAAATTAAAAGTGATCGGCGAAAAAATCCAATTGCTTTCCCCCTCCACGGGCTCCAAAGGCGGAGGTTCCGGTTCGGGTGGTGGAGGCGGTGGCGGTGGACAAGCCCGTCCTCAACAACAATCCGCTCCGCAGTCGTACGACGACATGGTCCCGCCGACTGACGGCGATGAAATTCCGTTCTAAGGAAAGCCTGACAAAAAAGACTTAACAGTTCACTGTATTTTCGATTGAAGAGATAAACATGACGCTAGTAACACGAACGAAACCGGGCCGCAAAACACGACGTCAAGGACAAGGCAAGCGCCTGCCCAAAGGCCCCGGCGGCGGCATTCAACTTCTCCTGATCCAAACCGTCGATCCACTCGGAAAACAGGGCGACATCGTCGAAGTGAAACCGGGTTACGCCAATAATTACCTGATTCCGCAAGGTTTGGCGACGATCGCGACGGACCACCACAAACGGATGGTCGAAAAGCACAAAGCGAAATTGATGGAGATCCAGAAGAAGCGTCTGGTTGGACTGCGGTCGCTGGACGAAGAGCTCCGCAAAAGAAGCGTTTCGATCGAAGCGAACGCGAACGAAGAAGGGCATCTTTACGGATCCGTCGGTCCGGACGAAATCGTCAAAGCGCTCCGGGCGGAAAATCTCGTTCTCGCAGCGGATCAGTTGCGTTTGAGCGGCCCGCTCAAGGAACTCGGCCTTTATACCGTTCGCGTTTATCTCGGACATGATATCGAGAGCGAACTGAAAGTTTGGGTCGTCCCGTCCGTTACGGAAAAGTAGACGAAACGATCAATCAGAGCCGCGCACGCAGTAAGCGGTGGTCCGCTTTCACAATCAAATGATCAATGGTTGTGAAAGTCGATCACCGCTTACTTCGTGCGCGGTTCTGTTTTAAAGGCGGAAAAAAATCGAAATCGCATCATATCATCGACGCCGCCTATCCGGTATGATACGTACCTTGGATACCTACTTTGGAGCACAGGCATCCTGCCTGTGTCTAATGAAATCACAGTCGACACAAGAGGAGAAATTTCATGCCCAATATATCTGTGACGCGACGCGGTTTTATGAAAATCGCGACGGCATCTTTCGCGGTTCCCTACTTGATACCCAGGTCGGTGCTCGCCCAGGACGGCAACCCCGGCGCGAACGAAAAAGTGGTCGTCGGCGTCATCGGTTCCGGTTATCGTATTCGCGAAATCATGAACTGGCCGAAACTGATGCGGCTCCAGGCGATCTGCGACGTGCAGGATTCGCAAATCAATTTGACCATCGACGGCAATCCGAGCGAATACCGTACTTATCCGGGTTATAAAACGCTCGACCCCGACGCGGAAAAGGTAGTTCGGTACAAAAATTATCTCGACCTGATCGACAAGGAAAAGCTCGATGGTGTCTTCATCACGACCCCGACGCACGTCCGTGCGAGAATCACGCTTTTCGCCTTGGCCGCCGGACTGGATGTGTACGGCGAAAAGCCGTTCGCGCTCACCGCCGAGCAGGGACGTGCCGTCGTCGACGCCGTTCACAAATTCAAACGGGTGTATCAATGCGGCGCCCAGGCCCGCTCCATCCCGCTCAATCAATGGGCCGTCAATCAAATTCACGGCGGAGTACTTGGGAAAATCGCGAGAGCGGAAATGACGAATTTCCTCTCGCCGATCGATTATAAGCCGCTGGCCGCCGCCGAGCCGTGCCCGCCCGATCTGGATTGGGACGCCTGGTGCGGCCCGGCACCACTGTACCCGTTTCAGGAGATGCTCCTGGGCAGTACGGAAGGTTGGGGCCAATTCCGCGATTACGACGGCGGTGGCACCACTTGGGGGATGACCGGTTTCGGAACGCACGCGTTCGACCAAGTTCAATGGGCGCTCGGTAAAGACAAGGAGCTTCCCGTTCAAATCGAGGCGACCGAGCCGAATCATCCGAAGAATCGCAGCCCGTTCAAAATGACTTACGCCGACGGTACGCAAATCGTCATTCGCGAAGAAGGGGAAAGCAACAACGCGTTCGGCGGATTTCTGTACGGCGATCGGGGCAAAGCGGAAATCACACGCGGGCAATTTCGTGCAAACCCGAAGGAGATCGCCGACGCCGCCCCGAAAGACCTCCGCCGCGATGAACTGGATCACGTGAAAAACTGGCTCGAGTGCATCAAAACCCGGGAAACGCCGCGAACGTCGGTGGAAATCGCGCATCATCACACGATGCTCTGCCACTTTGGCGTCATTTGCCGCGAAGTCAAGGGGAAACTCAAATTCGATCCCCGGACGGAACGATTTGACAACGAACTCGCCAACAATCATCCGTCGATGAAACGCCCGGCGCGACCGGGGCATGAATTACCGAACGTATAAACGATGAACATTTTCCCAAAAACAATACCATGACATTCACTCAAGTTTCAAAATTGATTCCACTGTTTCTTACGGCGATCGTATTGCTCGGCGTCACTCCATCCGCTTCGGCGCAGCCAACCGCGTCCCCCGAGAAAAAGGTGAAAGTGCTCGTCGTCACGGGCATCGAGTACCATGCCTGGCGGGAAACCGCTCCGCAAATTGCGAAGCAACTGGCGTCATGTCCCGAATTGGACGTGACGCTGGAGCCGGATTACAACATTCTTTGCACCGACAAAATATTCGACTATGATGTCATCTTCTTCAACTTCTGCAATTTACGCGAATATGAAGAGACCCGGGACGACGATCTCGCCTTGGACAACATCGAAAAATTTCTCAATTCGGGTAAAGGCATCGTCATTTATCACCTCGCGATCGGCATGTTTGAAAAACGTGCCGACCGTGTCCAAAAATTGATCGGACGCAATTACGATCGCGACGTGCAGGGGCACGATCCGTTCCGGAATTTCGAGGTTGATATCATCGACAAAGAGCATCCGATCACCAAACACGTTCCCGATTTCAAAATCGACGACGAACTTTACACCTGCATGGGGGGTGATCTTCCCATTCACGTTTTGGCCGAATCGACTTCGTCCACGCTGAAAACGAAATTCCCCATGGCGTATCTCTATAAGTATGGTGCCGGAAACGTTTTTACGACCGTGCTGGGACACGACATGCAGACGCTCAAATCCCCGGAATTGTGCACGATTTTGCGCAACGCGGTGTTATGGCTCGCCAAAAGAGAGGTGCCGGCCGAGCCCGCGACCGTGGTGCCGCCGGTACGTTCGCTTCCTTCGGGCAAAATCTATCCGCCGGACGAAAACGCGAACCGGGAACGGAAGGAGCAGATCGAGAAAACGTTGTCTCCCGGCGAAAAACTCCTGTTGTATCTCGATTGCGGTCGTGAGTGGGAAAAAGCGGCGTCAACCGGCGAAACGATTACCGTCGAGGCGGATTGTCATCGTTTTCCCGGGGCGCAGGACTCGTGGGTCAATGACACCCCGAACCAGGAGCACGTCGCTTTCGGCAATCCGGTGGTGATACCGATCGATCATTTGAACCCGAGTAAAAAATACCGCGTTTACCTTTCGTGGTGGGATCACAACGCCGCGGGTCGTACCCAAACGGTACATCTCCGCTCGAAAGACAAGTCGCGTGACCAAATCGTGATCAAGGAAACCAAGCTTCCCAATTTCGCAACCGACCAACAGCCGCCACAAATCGAATCGTTCGACATCGACGCATCCTTCGTCAAAGACGGCGGTTGCGATTGCGCGATCGATCTGGTCCAAGGCCCCAACGCCGTGATTTGCGAACTTTGGCTCGTTGAATTGAAGCCGTAACCCGTTACTCCAGCAGGTGTTCGTACCTGTTGCGAAATTCCGAAAGTTGACGCTCTTGCTCCTCGCTGTAAGGCCGGCTTACGGGGTCAAGAACCTTGTCCCGGTTGCGGCGGGGTGTACAGGCCGTCCGATCCCGGTGTCAACGGTGGTGTCATTTGAAGCGAGATGTCGGATTCGGCGGGCCCGTAAACGGCGCCGGCGGCAACGGCTTGATCCCACGAAATCTCTTGTCCGGTCAAACAAGCTTGAAAACCGAGGATTGCGGCCATGGTGGTCCGAGCCATACGGCGTCCGTCGTTGATCGGTTTGCCCTCGGCGATCGACGTGAAAAGTTCATGCTGTTCCTGCACGTACATGTCTCGCTGCCGCGGACCGGCCGTCCAGGTTTTGTTGCCTTTCAGGTCGGTAAAGTACGGCGTCCCGGTCGCGTTGAAATGACACCGCCCTTTGGTGCCATGCAGGACGTCTTTGTTCGAATTGAAACAGCGCGTCGCGGTGCGGGTCATACCGTAAATCTTTTTGCCGTCGGCGAAATCGAGGATGATCGCGCTGTGATCGAACATGTCCCCCATGGTCGGAATAAACATCGACGCGCGTCCTCCGACGCCGTAAGCGCTGATCGGCGTCGCGCCCCCCAACGCGGTCATCACGGAATCGATGTTGTGCAATAACGATTGAAGGATTTCATCGCCGGCGAGCCAAGTGAAGTGATACCAGTTGCGGAATTGATATTCGGTTTCCGTCCATTCTTTCCGGCGTTCGACGAGACTGTACGGCGTGCGGATGTAGTCGCATTGGATCGAAACGATGTCACCGATTTCCCCGTCGGCGATTCGACGAAACGCTTCCCGGCGGAGCGTGTCGTAACGATAACAGAGTCCGGAAACGATCGCCGTGCCGTTCTTTTCGGCGAGCTCGGCAGCGTCGAGTACGATTTTAATCCCGGCGGCGTCCAGCGCATGCGGTTTCTCGACGAACAGATGCTTCTTCGCCCGGACGACCTGCTGCGTGTAAAACGGGTGAAACCGCGAGGCACAGGCGACCAACACGGCATCGGAGTTTTCAATGACGCCTTTATAACCGTCGAGTCCAGAGAAACAACGGTCGTCCGGCACGTCGACGCGCTCGGGATACTCGTTTTTCAAGGCGTTACGGGAATTTTTGGCCCGGTCTTCGAAGGTGTCCGCCATGGCGACCAGTTTCACGTTCGGAATCGCCTCGAAGGCATTGATTGCGGCACCACACCCCCGCCCGCCGCAGCCGATCAAGCCGATTTTCATGGTGTCGGACCCGGCGGCGTGAACGCGGGCCGTCGCGGCCATGCCGAACGCTGTGACACCGAGAGCCGTGCTCGTTTTCAAAAAATCCCGTCGTGATGTGAATTTGTTCGTGTTCATGAATCTCTGTTGTGTTGAGTTATTGTGTCTTGACGCCTTGATCGAGCGCGAAATACGGCTTGCGTGTTTTCCACACACCACGGGTAAAATCGGGAAATTCGACGGGCCGGTTTTCGGCAAGCGAAAGTCCGGACAATTCGACCACGGCGCTCATGGTGACCGAATCGTAAACATCCAGCGGCGCCGGACCTTTGGCGACAACGGCATCCACCAGTTGACGGAGCTCGCAACCGTCGGTCCCGTTATGCCCGCCGACATGGATATCGTTCCAAAAACGGTGGTTGTACTTCTCTTGATACGGAGCCCACGGTTCCCATTGACCGGGTTCCGGAGAAACGTCTTCGAGGTAAACCGAGGCTTTTTCCTCGTCGTAGATTCCCTTGGTTCCCTGGACCATCCACCGATTCGCATACGGTCGTGGAAGTTGCGTATCAAGATTCAGCACCACCGTTTTGCCCAAAGCGGTCTTGAGAATCGAAGTGACGACGTCCCCTTGCGGGAAAGCGGTCGTCGCGCCGGGATGCTCGGCGCCGAAACGTTGTTTCATCCGAATGTTGACCCCCTTGGCCGGCGTGGCGACGGAATAAATCTCGGTAAATCGATCGCCCACGTTGATATCAAGCCAACTCAAAATCGGTCCCAACGCGTGCGTCGGATAATAGTTGCGATTATATTTTTTGAAGTATTCGATTTGCCAGCGTTCACCCCCTTTCGGATCGTAATAGAAATAATCGCGACAATCGTGCGAATAAGCACATTGTGCGTGGACGATTTCGCCGAGCAGTCCGAGCCGGATCATGTTCAGCACGGCGAGATTGTCCTGCCGGAAGCTCCAGTTTTCGAGCATCATGCAGGGAATATCGTACTTCTCCGACGCTTCGACCAATTTCCAACAGTCGTCAACGCTGGTCGCAATGGGAACTTCACAGCCGACGTAGATTCCCATTTTCAAAGCGGCCAAGCTGATTTCGGCGTGCGTCGGCCAACCGGACGCGATGATCGCCAAATCGAGTTCTTCCGTTTCGAGAAGTTTTACCCACGCTTTTTCGTCGTCGGCGTAAACGGTCGGGGCGGGCCGACCGGTGTCTGCGCAGATCTTGGCGGCACGTTCGGCAGACGCTTTAACCCGATCGCAGACGGCGACGACTTCGACCTCCGGGAACGCGAGGAGGTATTGCATCAAGCCGGTCCCGCGATTTCCGGTTCCAAAGACGGCGATACGTATTTTTTTCGTCCCGGTTTGCGCGGCGGCATTCCAGGAGAGCGACGCCGCCGTGATGCCGGCGACTCCGTATTTCAAAAAGTTTCGACGTTTCATGGCTAGTTCGTTATTGAGTGTGGTGGAGCGTTTCGAGAAGTTCGAGGGCCGCGGCTTTGATTTTCGGTTCCGCGTTGACTTCGAGACAGCTTCCCGCCGTGCGCCAAGTGTTGTACCCGCCGAGGGCGTGCTGCTCCGGGGGTGGAATGTAGCCGTAACACCCGTTCGCAAGACCGATGTTGAATGTCGGACGAAACGGGCTGCGTGCTTTGATATCCAGTCCCGTGATACCGTACACCTCGGCGGGAAGGGCCGTGACGCCGAGCTCGCCGATCCGTATCGCCTGGACGACGACTTTGCAAGTTTTCGGCCAATGCTCCATCTCGACCGTGTTCAGTGCGTAAACATCGGCGATCGTTGCCGGTTTCCCGTCCGGCAAAGCGGCAACATGTTTCTTCGCGGCTTCAACTTCGTTCGGCGTCGGAACACGATTGGCCAGCGTGAGCCGTTTTTCCGCCATTGCCAGCGTGAGATGATCAAAGTACTCGATGTTCGACCATACGGTCATCGCGGCCTCGGCGGTGTCACGACCGACGCTTTGATAATCGAAAACGCGATTCGGATTCAAAAAGTCGATACAGTTGGCGTCACCGCTGGTTCCGTTGGACATGATCCCGACGAAGTTATCAGACATTTTTCCCCGACCGATTTTTTCGGCGATCCTTTCCCGGACCTCCGACGCGAAGACACCGAAATAGTCGCCGGAAAGCACGCCCGCTTTGACACCGGCGTAATGCGTTGAATAGTTTCCCAGTAGCGCGATCGGCGTTCCCTCCGGTGTCATGACTGAAAGCACGGTGACCGCCGTGTCGACGGGGCCCGTTCGGGCGATTCTGTTCGGATTATCGTGGCCGGGATTCATCATGGCACGATCGCCGGCGGTGCCGCCGAACGGATTGGTCATCGCGGCTCCCTTTTTCATCAAGAATCGGCGGCAGTAGACGTTGTTCGGGTCGTTGCCGACCGCCCAACCGACTTTGGCCGGCGCGAGGTTCTTTTGAGCGACCTCCACCGCTTCGGCGATTTTTTTTACCAGAAGTGGAAGATAACTTTCTTCGACCGGGCTGCTATGTCCGGCCCAAAGCGACGGGGCGGAATGGCAATGGGTCGATGATATCATGAGGCGCTCTTTCGGGATGCCCGTCTTTTCCGTAACGGCCTGCTTCATTCGTTCGACCAGGGGAAATGGTATCAGGCAGGTGTCGACGACGACGAAAACGATCGGGTCTTCACCGTTTTGCAACATCAAGCAGCGGGCGTACAGCGGGTCCTGAACCGTGTCGATGATCTGCGGGAAAAAGCCGCCGTTGACAACGACGGGAAACTGTTGTGGCGTAATATCGATACAGGAAGCTCCGGCTTTCAAACCGTCCGGGGACTCCGCCGCCCTAACGGTCATTGGTGTCAGCAGCAATAATGTCGCGATAATAAGTCGATTCATTTTCGGCTCCTACGTGGTGGGATTGAGAGACAGGCCGGCCACTGAGTGAACGGCCGCCGTACTCTAGAATATAAGAGTCTCCGGGCAGATAATCAACACCCGTTTGCGTAAAGTCGGAGTGCGCGCGAATTTCCATGAAAGAATAGGAGCCAGGGATCGCAGGCATCCTGCCCGTCCGCGAAGCGATAAAAACATGCTGCAAACGGTGCCTAACCGCCCACTGGCAGGCTGGAAGCCTGCGATCCCAGGAAAGCCCCATAAACCGACAATTTCAAGAAAAAAACGCGATACCGGGCCGGTCATGGAGCGGGAGATTCTTTACAAACCGTATTCTTTGATTTTTCGGTAGAGCGTTCGCTCGCCGATGGCGAGTTTTTTGGCGGCTTCTTCGCGGTTGCCCTCGGTCGCTTTAAGTGTTTCGGCGATGAAGAGTTTTTCGACTTCCTCCAGGGATCGTCCGACCAAAGCGGTCAGGGAATCGGGTGCGTCGTCCCAATCGGAAAATTCCATTCTGGCGACCGTTGACGGTGTCACACCAGCCGTGAGTTCCTCCGGCGTAAGGAGTTCGTCCGGCAGATCGTCCAGGTCGATCCGACCGTCGATGTCGACGACGACCATGCTTTCGGCGGCGTTACGAAGTTGGCGGACGTTGCCGGGCCAGTCGTAAGCGAGAATCCTTTTTCGGGCAGGCGGCGTCACGCCCCGGATCGATTTGCCGTTCTTTTTGGAAAACAGTTTGAGAAAATGGTCCAGCAGGATCGGAATGTCGTTCGTCCGTTCTTTCAGCGGCGGTATCGTGAGCGTAACAACTTTCAACCGGTGGTACAGATCACGGCGGAACCCGCCCTGTTCGACGGCTTCTTCGAGATTTCGGTTCGTCGCGGACAATAAACGCACATTGACTTTGATCGGATCGTTCGAGCCGACCCGGGTGATCTCGCCGTTTTCGAGTACGCGGAGCAGTTTGATTTGTGTGAGCATCGGCATATCGCCGACCTCGTCGAGGAAAAGCGTGCCGCCGTTGGCGTATTCGAACTTGCCGAGTCTGTCCGCCGAGGCGTCGGTAAACGCTCCCTTGACGTGTCCGAACAATTCGCTTTCCAGGATGTTTTCGCTCAGCGCCGCGCAATTCAAAGCGACGAAAGGCTTGTGTTTTCGCGGGCTGTTTTGGTGAAGCGACTGGGCGAACAATTCCTTGCCGGTCCCGGTCTCTCCCTGGATCAACACGGTCGCGTCGGTCGGTGCGATCCGCCGTAACCGTTCGATGCACGCGTGAATCTGCGGCGAAATTCCGATGACGCCATTGAATCCGAACTTTTCGTCGAGCCGTTGGGACAGTTCCCGGTTTTGACGCCGCAACTTCGCCCCTTCGCCCGCCTTTTCCACGACGGTCCGAAGCTGGGCCAGATCGAGCGGTTTTTGCAGATAATTGAACGCGCCACGCCGCATCGCCTCCACCGCCAATTCGACGGACCCGTGCCCGGTCATGACGATCACTTCCGTTTCGTCGGACGCGTCCCGGACCGCTTGGAGAATATGCAGACCGCTCTCCGGGCTTTCGAGCATCAAATCGGTCACGACGACGTCGAACTGATCCGCGTTTTTGTTCAGAATGCCGATCGCCTGTTTTTCCGAATGAGCAACCGTACACGCCGAGGCGAGCCGCTCCAGAGCGACCTGCACGACCTCGGCATGAGGCTTGTCGTCGTCAATGATGAGGAGGTTCATGGGATTAAGGTGTCAGACGGCAGATGACAGAAAACAGGGATTGAGGATAAGGCATGATTTCCGACGTCTGCCGTCTGCCATCTGCCGTCTTTTCCTACTCTGATTTTTACGACTCTTTTGTAGCCGGAACAATTTCCGTGATACTATCGAGTTGTAGTGCGTATTGGCCGACGTAGACTTTCGGTTTGCCGTCCTCGAAGACGACGCGGTCGACGGTTCCGGTCGTTTTTTCGCCCAACTGGTTCGTTCCCGTTACGGTTTTTCCGAGCAGATTCGATGCCGTCGCGACCGATTGACCGAGCATGATCGAATCGAGACTGCTCGACAGCTTGTCGCTGGAAACGATCTGACGCATCGAATTGAGCTGGTTGAGCATATCCTTATTGTCGGACGGGTTGAGCGGATCCTGGTTTTGCAGTTCCGCGACCATCAGCTTCAAAAAATCCTCCACGCCGAGATCTTCGAACCGATCTTTTGCGCCGCTGGAGGAACTCGAACTGGATTCCGCCCGATAATCGGCGGGATTATAGTTGCTGGCGATACTCATGGAAGAGGGTAGAGGATAGAGGACAGTGAGTGAATGAAAAACAGAGCGGGAAGCGTTAGCGAGCGTCCATCGCTCATTTTTCATTTCTTATTTCTTATTTTTTCTATTTGTACTGTCTGACTTACGAAACCCGTTTTCGGGGGCAAGGCTTCAGGCTATAGGCTTCAGGCTTCAGAATAACAAGGATGGGCCGACATCTGAAGCCTGAAGCCTGAAGCCTGAAGCCTGTAGCGGATTCAAAGGGAATTCGTCGAGTAAAAGGTCAGAATAAGTGAGACAGTACAACTATCTACGATACATAACACCAATTCCGACGGTGTCGGTGGTGACGAGGGGGAAAATGGTCAGGCCGCGTCCGAAGGCGGGGTTTTCCGTGCGTGAAACGGCGTTACAACTTAAATAGGCCAAATACCAGCCGAGGAGGACTTGGGACAGGAAATGGCAATTATCGTTGATTCGACTCCAAGCGGTCACGGTCGAACCGAAATAAAAAACGCTTTTGAGCCAAACGCGATCGGTCATCTGCGCCGCGGTAATGAACGGAAGCGCCCCGATGAACGCGTGTCCGCTGATTCCGTTGGTGTCATCGAACGGTCTCCATTGCGAACCCCAGGAGTTTTCGCCCGGCCGGGACGCTCCGATCACGTACTGGCCCAGAAGGAGCGGAGGAACTCCGAGCAACATGGCCCGACTGACGCGGGACGACCATTCGCCGAAATCCTTGACGCAACCGTTTTCAAAATTCCAATATTCATCCATATATCGATAGACGAAACTGGTTGCGAAAAACGCGGGGATCAAATAGGTTCCCTCGCCGAATGCTTTGGCGACTCTGCTTAAATCGCCCGTTCCGTGCGAGCGGACGTCGTCCTGATACCAATCCTGAAAGTTTTCGTCGCAGGACGTATTGGCCAAAACCGCCCCGAGCCCGAGCGCAACACTGTAATTCAATGCCGTGTCCCAGTTGTAAAAACTCAGCAAACTTTCCTTGTAGCTGGAAAACTCTTTGTAAAGCGGCTTGGCGCAGCGATATTCCTTCGTTTGTCTGGAATAAAACGAACCGGGGTTCTCCTTGTGAGGCGGCGGCCGGCTGATGGTCGAAGCGGGAACATCGTAAGCGAGAGGATCGCTCTCGGCGAGGAAGCCGACCGACGGGTCGTCGTATTCGTCAAGGATCATCGACCAAGGCTTGGATTGATCACGCCCCGGGAGGCCCGGTTGCCGACAGGAGCTTCCGCTCCGATCAGTGGCCCGCGAGATGGTCGTTTCACTCCCGATCTCGCTTACATCGTTAAAAAATTCTCGATTTTCACCATCAATCCTATAAGAAGGGTACTGGTCCGCTCGAAGCATTCCCGTCCCTAGAAACAGGAAACCAAGGAAGACCGTCGCGGTCAAGCGGCAATTCCGAAAACGGGCTTTTTTTCGCTTTCGAGAATTTCCGCGGCGAAACGTATGACAAGACGGCATTGAGCTCCTTCCCTGATTTATTATCGTAATATGCGTTTGCGCATATTGTGGGCAACTAACGAATGTGCCGACGATAACAAAAATAAGGGGAGGTGTAAAGAGCAAAAAAAATAGTTGCCCAAGCCGCGGAAAGGGGCAGATCCCGACGGACATTGGACAACTATGATTCTTAGTACAAAGTCATTCTACACCACATCCGCGGTGAAAGCAAGTAAATTTTTCAAATTTCGGGGAAAAAACCATGGATTAGAGGATAGAGGATGGATGACAGAGGACAGATGATAGAGGATAGAGGACAGAAGAGAGGAGAGAGAAACCGGATTATCATCTGGAGCTGCATTCCCTGTCCTCTGCCGTCTGTCCTCTGTCCTCTGTCCTCTATATCCCTCATTCCGGCAATAGAATCTCGATTCCCGGAGTGAGGTATTCGGCGTTCTGGCCGAGAGTTTCTTTGTTGAGTTGTTTAATCTCATTCCATCGTGTGACTTTGCCGAGTTCGCGTTTGGCGATATTGAAAAGATTATCTCCTTCCTGAACAATATAAGTGCGATGCTCAACCTGCCGGGTTTGCCAATCGTTTTTCACGAAATTCTTTGTCGGTGTCGCGACCGCGGTTTTCGGAGAGGTTCCCGCTTCCGCTAAAATCTGCGGTTGGTTTCGCGAAGGGTCAAACGGCAACGATTTCGGTCGTCTCGAGTTCTTCGAATTGTCTGGAGCCCGATTTTCCGCAAAGAGAGGTTTCGTTCCCGACTCGGAGTTCTGAACTTGCGCCGCGCGAATCGCCGTTTCGTCGATTCTCGGAGCTGCAAGACTCGCGTCCGTTTCGTACCGGCGATTCGGTTGGGCGAGAATCGGAGCGGACAGTTCCTCGTCGAGGAAATTCTGGTCCGTTTCTTCTTCCTCAAAGCGAGACGCAAATGGAGCCGCGGGAGCCGACCGGTTTGCTTCGGCAAGAGCGGAAGTCCTCGGAAGCGGCAGATTAGCCGCCGGCGAATTGGGGATCGTGATCTTGGCTCCTTGCGTTTCTCCCTGCAAAACCAGCCGCGAGTCGGTCTGTTTCACTTTCGCTGGTTGCGTTCCTACGGAAGATTGAAGCGAAAGGTTCGGCTCCGTTTGCCCCGGCAATCCGGCGTTCATGGTGGTTGGTGGTTCGTTGTGTGTGGGTATTTCAGTATTTGCCGCTTCTTCTGTTTCTTCCGTCAACTCGGCAAAGGAAAGGTCGATTTCCGGCGAATCCGAATCACCCGTGATTCCCGTTTCGACCGGAGCAAAAGCTCCAAATTGGGGAGTCGCAGCCGCTGGCGGTTCCTCTTTTTGCGTGGAATCGTTCAAAGCAATGTCGAGCGAATCGACAATATCCGATTCTTCGGCGGCAGTAGGAGCGGTCGCGACACTCAAATCGTCGAAATCCTCGTCGAAACCCGGAATCGGCTCCTCGACCGGCGCGAACTGATTGCCAACCGGCGGATTTACCGTTGCCAACTGCGAAGTCGATTTCGACTGCGGCAAAGGGAAGAACGAAGGTTCCTCTTCAGACTTCTGCGTCGTCGGTTTCGGATCTTCTTTTTGATCGATTGCAACGGCGTCCGGCTTCTCCGAACGGGACGAGAAGAATTGATACGCCAAAAATCCGCCGACACAGAAAAAGACCAATGCCGCCGTTGCGACGAGCTTCAACCGGGCTCGACGGACCGCGGCGTCGAAATCGTCTTCGTCGAACAAATCCTCTTCTTCAGCGATTTCCTCCTCATCCTCGACGGTCTTTTCAACAGGAGCGGATTCCTTCAGCGCCGGTTGCAGTTTGGAATGTTGATGAAGTTCGGCCAGTTGACGGCTGGTCGTTTCGATTTGGTCCGACGTGAATGCGACGGTAGGACCGGGTTCTTCTTTTTTCTCCGTCTCGGAAATTTCCTCGTTGGGAACCGCATCATTTTCTTTCACTCCTTCGGCGGTGATCGATTCGAGATACGATTTCTGGAAACTTTTGGCTTTCTCAAACGCCAAGACCGCGATTCGTCGGGTGTAATGGCAGCTTCCCGCGAAAAGGGAACCGATTTTCCGACAAACGGCGAAAAAATTCGACAGATTCAGGACCGCAAAAATCGCGAGGAGGCGTTTTTTGCGACCGGCTTCCGGAGAGACTTCCGATTCCGAAACGCTCGCCAATTCTCCGGCTTGTTCGCCCGACTCGGCGTGGGATAAAGACGGCTTCCGTGGGATGACTTGCGGAACGACTTGTTTTTCATCCTCCATTTCCGAAGCGAGAGAAGATTCGAACGAGTCGACGAACATCTCTTCTTCCGGGCCGTCCGGGATTCCCGGTTTAAAACCTTGTTTTTGGGCTTGCTGGTACTTCAATCGCGATTTGACAGACATTTCAACCTCACTGAAACGGAGAAAACACGCCGAATCATACGAAATCCCGGCAAGCGAATCCAGAGCAAAATAGACGGTTCACACCGCAAGGTCGAGGAGCGTCTTAGTCGAATGCACGCAAATCGAGTGGGTGGTCAAACCTAAAACTTTGTGTTGGCATGAATTGTCGTCAAAGAATGCAGACAACAGACGGCAGGAAAAGCATACCTCATTGACATATTAGACTTCGTTAACTCCCATTTGAACTTGCCTATTCTGCCATAAATCAACACTTTTGGATAAGTAGGCGGAATTTTCGAGGGTTTCCGAACAAGTCTACTCACGCTTTTCCAAACGACCGCCGTCGTCCAAACCGCCGACCCGCAAATCGACGAAACGTCACAAACATACGTTCACGGCAAAACTGCTGGAAAAACGCGACAAATCCAATTGACGTTTAACCGGAAACCACTGGGTGAGACGCTAACGGGACGCTCTCCGAAGAAACGCAATATCAAGTCAAAATTACCGGCTGTGTTTTTTCTTCCCCGCTCTCTTTCCTATCGGGGATTTTCGCGGTATATTGGTCTTATGTAAATTGCGTAAAATCTAAGTAAAACAGTTTCCTGAAATCCCTCTTTGCAACATCACAGCGCCGGTCTTTACCGGTAAGCAACACTTTATGCCGAACAAAACCTCCAAAAACGACTCGTGGTCTTCGCTTCTTTCCGAGCTCGGCGTCGAAGATCCAGCCCCCCAAAAGCCCGTCGGTGATACGATCGTCGAAACGGCATTCGAACAGCCTGTTTCCGCTGAACCCGTCATGAACCCTGAACCGCCGGCGGCGACCCCTGCGACCGGAAAAACGAGTAAGTTCGGTTCCGGTATTCTTCCGGAAACTCCTTCCTTGCCGGGATCGCCGAAACAGGGAACGCCGAAAAAGTCGCAAAAAATCAGCTTCTTCGACCGCTTGGCGTCGATCAGCCTTTTCGGAGCAGGCGGCTCACCGGAAAAAATCAATCCTGCCGTAATCGTTTCCGACGCCGCGGAACCGACGAAAATTGCTGAGGAGATTGAACCGCAAAAGCTGAAAAAAGTCGAAGAAACCAAGACAGAACGTAAAAAACCGGAATCAACGCCCGCAATCGGGGCCGTCGATCCTTGGTCGAAAATCGCGACCCAACTCGGAGTTCGTGTGGAAACGGCGCCGGAGGAAAGAACGCCGGAGAAACCTCGGGAAAAAACGTTCCGGCCCGCCCCCCAAGAGACTCAGGCTCGCGTCGAACCGGAGCCGGAACACGAAGAGTTGCCGGACATTGAATCCATGACCTCTTTCCGCGATCTTCCTTCCAAGAAAAAAAGAGGACCGGTCGTCGTTCAAACCAAACGGTCGGAAGTCGGTCCACGACCTTCGGCAAGTCCGGTCGAATCCTCACGACCTTCCCGACGCGACGATGCTCCACGAGATCGACGGACTCCTCACGCGGAACCGAGAGAAGAGCGTAAAACCGACAAATCCGATTGGCATTCACCGCCGAATAAACGAGGCCGGCGGTATACGGAAAACGACCGTACGGAACGCCGCTCCGGGCGGGAAGAATTGGAAATGACCCCCGTTTACGACGAGGCGTTGGACTTGGAGGATCTCGATCTGATCGCTCCGGTTTCGCGGGAAAAAGTTCCTGCGTATTCGCTCGACGGAATCGACGACGATGATATGCCCGTCTTGCCGAAGAGAAAGCCGCGAACCAAACATCCCCGTTCCCGAAGATATCTTGACGTGGATCACGAATCCGAGCCGACGGACTCCGGCGTCGACTCCGGCGTCGATTCCGGCGAAGACTTTGAAGTTCTCACGCCCCCTGCGGAGCGGGATTACGGACCGTCGCGGGACGTTTTCGCCGACCTCTTCCCGGAAGAAGAAGGCCAAGAGAGCAAAAGAACGGAATCCTACGGCTCGGCAACTCCCACGAGTCGCTCGAACAGGGACGGAAGAGGAGACCGAGAGGAAAGAGGAGACCGTGGAGAAAGAGGTAAATTGACCCGAGGCTCTAAAGCTCGCGGCGGTTCCAGCGAATCGACGACTCCCTCAAGTTCGGCCCGAGCCGATTTCGGAGCGGAAGCTGTGGAAGACGAGGAGTTGTTCGCTCATTTTTCCAAAAAACCGGCCCAAGGAGGTCGCGGACAAAAATCGGTTTCCCGGGATAGTGATTCTCACCAGGACTCCCGTCCGGAAAAATCCAGACCGCCCCAACAACCGACTCGTCGCTCCGCATCGGAATACGCGGAAACCGCCGATTTCGAGGAGGAGCGAACCTATGTCAAACCGGACGGCGAGTCGCGACAAAGGGGGGCTAGGCGATCCGGCTCCACGAAAACGAGGAGCGAAAGCCCGGAACCACGCGACGAACGGGACGTGCAGGAAGAGCAGGAAATGGTGCAGCTCCACCGCAACATTCCCGGCTGGGACGACGCGATTTTGCCGATCGTCGAAAGCAACATCGCACGACACGCCAATCGACCGAACCATAGGAAGAAACGATAGTTTTTTTAATTACTAATTACGAATTACGAATTACGAATTCTCTGTGGGAACCTTTCGTTTTTCGAGATTTTAATTAGTAATTCGTAATTAATAATTAGTAATTTTGAGAAAATGACTGATCTGTCCAGACGTGACTTACTCAAGGCCGGTGTGTTGGCCGCGGCGGTTCCCGCGGCGGGTGCAGGGGCGTTTTATTTCGGGTACTCCAAAGCCGAAGGGAATCCGCTCAGGGTCGGCGTTCTCGGGACCGGCGACGAAGGGAGCGTGCTGCTCGGCGCGATGAATCCGGAGTACCTGGAAGTCAAAGCGATCGCCGATATTCGCCCCTACAATCAATACCGGGCGTTTCACGGCGATTGGGGCGTCGCTCCCCGACCGGGCTTGATGTCCGTGTACGGTTGGAAAACGGAAGAAGAAGCGCGTCGGCATGTCAAGGTTTACGCCGACTATATGGACCTGCTCGACAACGCGGCCGCCGACGGAATCGAAGCGATCGTGATCGGTCTGCCGCTCCACCTGCATGCTCCGGCCGCGATTGCCGCCATGAATCGCGGGCTGCACGTGCTCACGGAAAAACTCATGGCCCACAACATCGCCCAGTGCAAGGAGATGGGACGAATCGCGGCTCTGAAGGGGAAGCATTTGGCGACCGGACACCAGCGGCACTACAACATCCTGTACCACGAAGCGGTCGACAAAATCAAGCGTGGCATGCTCGGCGACGTTCACTACATTCGCGCCCAGTGGCACCGCGGCAATTCGCCCGGCGGCGATTCCTGGCAGCTCCCGATGCCCGAAGTGGTCAAACCGACCGATCCGCAGGCGAAAAAACTGGAGCGTGAGCTGGCGAGTTTCAAAAAGGAATTGGAAGCGGCGCGCGGAAGCGAAATCGAAAACATTGCCAAAAAAGTCGCGCAGAAAGAAGCCCAAATTCGTGACGCCGTTCTCGCCAAAGGCGGAAAGTACGAAGGAGTCGATTTCAAGTCGGCCCGAAATTACGGATACCGGGATCACACTTACGAGTGGACCGACATGGCGACGAAGCAGAAAAAGAAATACGAGCGCCCGGCGGCGGAAGAACTGCTTCGCTGGCGTCTTTGGGCTCGGACCGGCGGCGGATTGATGGTCGAACTCGGCTCGCACCAACTTGACGCCGCAAGCATTTTCCTCGCCGCGAACAACGATTATTATCACCAGACGAACGAAGGAAAGAAAATCCATCCGCTCAAGGTTCTTGTATCCGCGAACCGGAACCTGTTCGAGATGGACCGCGAAGTGAACGACCACATTACGACCTTGGTCGAATTTCCGGCCCCGGATTACGATCCGAAATCGGAAATCGGCAAGAAGCGGAAAATTTGCGTCCAGTATTCGACGATCAACGGCAACGGGTTTGGCGGATATGGCGAAATCGTGTATGGAACCGAAGGAACGATGATTCTCGAAAAGGAAGCGGACCTGCAACTGTTCCGGGACGAATCGGCGAACAAGATCGCGACGAAAGCGGCGACCGGCCCGACATTGGACACGCAATCGAGCGGTCCGGCGCAAAAAGCGGTTACGACCGGTCCGAAAGTGGAAGTCTCCCGCGGATACACCGAAGAGTTGGAACATTGGGCGTGGTGCATTCGGGTCAACCCGGACAACGTGCCCGACAAACCGCATCCGCGATGTTACCCGAAAGTCGCGCTCGGCGACGCCGTGATCGCCTTGGCGACGAACCTCGCCGCCGACTTGGGACGGAGCGTCGAATTCAAGGAAGAGTGGTTCGACATCGATAACGACGCGACACCAGAATACGACATTCTCAAGGACGAAAAGTTCAAACCGGATATCAAACGCAAAGAGTACCAAGTTTGATCCCGGCCCCGAAAAAGCCGCAAGTGGACCCCAAGGAAACTTGCGGCTTTCCGTTTGTGTCGGCGGAGCCACGAACGACGCGTCTTTATTCCTTCCCGTTTTCTGACATGTCCAAATCTTTCCCTCTTCTCGCGTTTCTCTTCGTTACGGTTTTCACTCCTCTCTCCGTCGCCGACGAGGGACTGTGGTTGTTCAACGCGGCTCCCAAGACGCAAATCAAGGAGAAGTACGGATTCGACCTGACCGACCAGTGGTTGGATCACGTCCGGCTTTCTTCGGTCCGGCTCAACAACGGCGGGAGCGGCTCGTTCGTTTCCCCGAATGGGCTGGTGCTCACGAACCACCACGTCGGTGCGGGTCCGATCCAGGATTTGAGTACGCCGGACAACGACCTGCTTGTCAAAGGGTTCTACGCGAAGACGCAGATTGACGAGCTGCCGTGCAAGGGGATCGAACTGAACGTGCTGATGAGCATCGAAGACGTGACGCCGCAAGTCAAAGCCGCGATCGCGTCCGCCGATACGCCGGAAGAATCGGAGAAAGCGAGAAAGGAAACGATCGCGAAAATCGAAAAGGATTCGCTCGATCGGACCGGTTTCCGCAGCGACGTGCTCTCGCTCTTCCAGGGCGGTTTGTATCATCTTTACCGGTACAAAAAGTACACGGACGTTCGCCTGGTCTTCGCGCCGGAGCAGACGATCGCATCGTTCGGCGGCGATCCGGACAAT
Organism: Thermoguttaceae bacterium; assembly: GCA_031549565.1. Taxonomy (GTDB): domain Bacteria; phylum Planctomycetota; class Planctomycetia; order Pirellulales; family Thermoguttaceae; genus JAVBSX01. The sequence continues at coordinate 9,266 of JAVBPO010000057.1, read as the reverse complement.
TACGAATATCCCCGGTACTGTTTGGACTGCGCGTTCTTCCGGGTCTACGAAAACGGCGAGCCGGCGAAAACGGAACATTATTTGAAGTGGAACAACGACGTTCCGAAAACGGACGAATTGGTTTTCGTTTCGGGACATCCGGGCACGACGAATCGAGCGTATACGACCGAACATCTCGAATTTCAGCGGGACGTCGCGCTGCCGTGGATGATGCAAAAGCTGTACCGCCGCGAAGTCGTCCTGTCCGCGTTTGCGGCAAGAAGCGAAGAAAACGCCCGCCGTGCAACTCGGGACCTGGACGCCGTTAAAAATTATCGCAAACGATATCTCGGACAGCTTTTGGGACTGCAATCGCCGCCGATGTTGGAGATTCACGCCGTTAAGGAAATCGAGCTCCGCAAGGAAATTCCGGACGTGTTCACCGAAATTGAAAAAGCGGTCGAATTCCAAAAAACGATTTTCCACACGTACGACATGCTTGAAAGCGCGTCGGCGTTTAACTGCAAGACTTTTCAAATCGCCCGAACGTTGATCCGGTACGCCGAGGAATCGCAAAAGCCGAACGGCGAGCGGCTCCCGGAATACCGCGATTCGGCGATTGAGTCGCTCAAACATAATCTTTTTTCCGACGCCCCGATTTTCGAAGACTTGGAAATTTTAAAGCTTGCCGATTCGCTGTCGACGCTCGTCGAAACGAATCCGGAATTCGCGACATTATTTGGCGCAAAAAACCCCAAAGAGCGGGCCGTCAAATTGATTCAAAACTCGAAAGTCCGCGATGTGGATTTCCGCAAGAAACTTTTCGACGGTGGTCTCGAAAAAATCGAAGAGTGCGATGATCCGATGATCAGGTTCGCCGCAGAAGTCGACGGTCGGGCGAGAGGTGTACGGAAAACATATGAAGAAAACGTCGACGAACCGCTTCGGAAAGCGTACACGGTCCTCGCGGAAAAGCGATTCGAGAAGTACGGAACGAACCAGTATCCCGACGCGACGTTTACGTTGCGGCTTTCGTACGGAACGGTTTCCGGGTACACCGAAGACGACGGAACGGTGCTGCCGCCGTTTACGACGATCACCGGTCTGTACGAGCGGGCCGACTCGCACAAGGAGATTCCGCCGTTCGATCTTCCGCCGACTTGGCGTCAAAAGCGAGGTGAACTGACCTTGACGCTCCCGATGAATGTCGTAACGACGACGGACACGGTCGGCGGCAATTCCGGCTCGCCGATGGTCAATACCAGCGGTGAAATCGTCGGGCTGCTGTTCGACGGCAACATCCAGTCGCCGGCTAGGAATTTCATCTACACCGATTCGCAGGCTCGCTCGGTTTCCGTCCACACCGCCGTGATCGCCGAAGCGCTCCGCAAAGTGTACGAAGCGACGGACTTGGTGAAAGAACTTGGATTGTAGATTTGTATGCCCTTTAATTTCATGAAACCCGACGAAACCCGAATCGTAATCACCGGTCTTGGACTGACTTCCCCGAACGGAAACACTCTCGCCGACTATCGCGCGGCGCTCCTGTCCGGCAAGAGCGGGATACGGGATTATGAAATCCGTTACTTCGGGAAAACGCTCGCCGGGGTCTGCAATTTTGAAGCGACGAAATACCAGAGCCGCAAGGACATCCGTCGCGGAACCCGGGCGGGAAGCATCGCGGTTTATTGCGCCAACGAAGCGTTGCAGTGCGGCGGGATCGATCTGGCGTCGGTCGACAAATCGACCGTCGGCGTTTACATCGGTATCACGGAGCACGGAAACGTCGAAACGGAAAACGAAATCTACAACATCAAACAGTACGATTACGATTGCAAGATGTGGTCTCACCACCACAATCCGCGCACGGTCGCGAACAATCCGGCGGGTGAGATCACGCTCAATCTCGGAATTTCCGGTCCGCATTACTGCCTCGGTGCGGCGTGTGCGGCGGGGAACGCCGGGATCATCCAGGGGGTTCAGCAGCTCCTGCTGGGGGAAGTCGATCTCGCTTTGGCGGGGGGCGTTTCGGAAAGCATCCACACGTTCGGCATCTTCGCCGCGTTCGCCGCCCAGAACGCATTGGCGTCAAACGACGACCCGGCGAAAGCATCGCGACCGTTCGATAAAAATCGCAACGGAATCGTCGTGTCCGAAGGGGGCTGCGTTTACATTCTGGAGCGGCTCAGCGACGCGAAAAAGCGGGGCGCGAAAATTTATGGCGAAATCGTCGGATACGCGATGAATTCCGACGCGACCGATTTCGTGCTCCCGAATCCCGAGCGGCAGGAACAGTGCATGCGCAAAGCGCTCCAGCGGGCTGGACTCGCGCCGGAGCGGATCGACATCGTCAACACGCACGCAACCGCGACACCACAGGGGGACGCCCAGGAAATCCAAGCGATTCGCAATATTTTCGGCGACTCAAAAAAAACGTACATCAACAACACGAAGAGTTTCATCGGACACGCGATGGGCGCAGCCGGCGTTTTGGAGCTTGCCGGAAACCTTCCCGCCTTCGACGACGGAATCGTTCATCCGACGATCAACTGCGACGACCTCGACCCGGACTGCGCGATCGACAACCTCGTGATCGACACGCCAAAGCAACTCGATCGCGTCGATTATATCCTCAACAATTCCTTCGGCATGGTCGGGATCAACTCCGTCGTGGTTGTTAGTAGAAAACAGACGACAGAGGACAGAGGACAGGAAAAGAAAATTATGAATTACTGATCGAGAAAAATGTTTGTTGCTCGATAATCCTCTATCCTCTGTCGTCTGTCCTCTCTAAATCCATGCTCGACCCTCTGCTGATCCTGTTTTTCGGTCTCGTGATCGTTCTCGGGGGGATTCTGCTGTTCCGGGTCAACGCGTTTCTCGCTTTGACCGCGGCGGCGCTTTTGGTGAGTTTTCTCGTTCCGAATCCGCCGGATCAGCAGCTCTGGGATTTCAAGGTCGTTCGCGTGTTGACCGAATTCGGTGTCATGGCTGGAAAGGTCGCCGTGCTGATCATCATGGGTGCGATCATCGGCAAGTGTATGCTCGAAAGCCGCGCGGCGGATCGGATCATCCTGGCGATCTGCCGGCTGTTCGGCGAAAAGCGGGTTCCCGCATCGCTGCTCAGCGCGGGGTTCGTTCTTTCGATTCCTGTTTTTTACGACACCACGTTTTATCTGCTCGTTCCGCTGGCCCGGTCGTTTTACAAACGGGTCCGAAAGAATTACATACTTCTTTTAACCACGATCGGAGCCGGGGCGACGATCACGCATACGCTCGTTCCGCCGACGCCGGGGCCGCTCATTACGGCCAAGGAGCTCGGTTTGTCCATCGCCTCGGTCATGCTGACCGGCTCATTGGTCGGGCTGTTCCTCGCGCCGGTCGCGCTGTTGGGGTGTTATTTCGTCAACTGGTATCTTCCCAAACCGCGAATCATCGATCACACGCTCCTGGAAGACGAACTGGAATCGGAGGAACAAGCGTCGGAAAAGGAGAAAGAACTCCCGACGCTTTTCGCCGCGTTTGCTCCGATCCTGTTGCCGGTCGTGTTCATTTCCTCTCGTTCGTTTTTGGAGATGCTGGATGCGGGAATGAAGTTTTCCCACGAAGGCGCTTTCAATCAATGGGCGGAAATCTTTCGGAATTTCGTGTGCATTTTCGGCGATCCGAACATTGCGCTTTCCTGCGGAGCGTTCGTCGCGGCGATAATCATGCTCCGGCAGCGGAAATTTTCGTTGTCCGAATTCAACTCGAAAATCGAAGGAGCGATTCTCGACGCCGGACTGATCGTGATGATCACGTCGGCGGGCGGCTCATTCGGGGCGATGCTCCGCACGGCGGGGGTCGGCGAACGCATCTGCGAACTCGCGCAAACAGGTAAAGGCTTGTCCGGCATGACGGTCGTTCTGCTTGCGTTCGGAATTGCCGCGTTGATCAAAACGGCACAAGGTTCCAGTACGATCGCGATGATCACGACGTCCGGTATCATTGGCGCGATCGCGATCACGCCGGAAATGCTCGGTTTTCATCCGGCTTACGTCGCGACGACCATCGGTTTGGGGAGCATGGTAACCGGCTGGATGAACGACAGCGGCTTTTGGGTCTTTTGTCGTATGGGCGGAATTCACGAGATCGACGCCATGAAAACCTGGAGCGTCCTGCTCGCCCTGATGGGAGTGGCCGGACTCGGAATCGTGATCGTACTGGTCCGGGTTTTGCCGTTGGTGAGTTGACCTGACTTGATTATTTCGCTCCGATGTGGAATAATTAAGCTCTTTCGTTTTGGAACGGGTTCCGTATTGAGGAGAGTGCAGGAAATTTGAGAGTCGAATATCTGACATCGTCATCGTCTTCCCGGCTCCCCGCGACGCTTCGCGGCGGGGTGGTGTCGCTGGGAAAATTCGACGGCGTTCATCGCGGTCATGCGACCGTTTTGCAGCGGGTCAAGACGCATAGTCTCCGTTGGGGAGTTCCCTCGATTGTCGTTTCCTTCGATGTTCCGCCGATCTCGATTCTCAAGCCGGATCTGACCCCGGTTCCCTTGTGTACATTCCATCGCAAAGCGGAGCTGATCTCGGAACTCGGCGTCGAAGCGATCGTTCAGATTCAAACCGATGCGAGTTTGCTGAAACTTTCCGCGAACGAATTTTTCCAACGGTTCTTCCTCGACAAGCTCGGCGTCCGTATGCTCGTCGAAGGAGAAAATTTTACGTTTGGAAAAGAGCGTGAAGGAACAGTCCCCCTGTTGCGGGAATTGTGCGACAAAAACAAGATCGCCCTGGAAACCGTCCCCTCGCTCGTCGAAAACGGACAGGAGATTTCAAGCAGTCGCATCCGGATGTTAATCAATGGCGGACACATCGAGACGGCTAACGCGATGTTGACCGAACCGTACCGTATCAGTGGTGTCGTCGTTCACGGCGACCACCGGGGCCGCACGCTTGGTTTTCCGACGGCGAACCTGGAAGAAATTCGAACGATTCTCCCCCGACCGGGCATTTATGCCTGCTCTTGCAAGATCGGCGAAACAACCTACCCGACGGCGACGCATATCGGTTTCAATCCGACGTTCGCGCAGGACGTTCTCAAATTCGAAGCGTACCTGATCGGTTTCGAAGGAAATCTGTACGACACGCGACTGAACGTCGATTTTCACGCCCGGATCCGCGAGGTCGAAAAATTCGATTCTCCGAAAAAACTCGTCGAGCAGATGAACCGCGACGTTCGACGGGTGATCGAAGTGGTGTCGCAACCCAAACGCGGTCCCCTCTCCCTGGTATTCCGGGGAGAGGGTGAGGGGAAATGAAGCGTCAAACAGCTCCACCCCCTCACCCTTGCCCTCTCCCCCGGACAACCGGGGGAGAGGGGACCATGCGTATAAAACTTTCCAGCGAGAGTCCTACGCCGTGCGAGAACCGTTTTTCAGGAATTCGAGCGATTCGCGAAGCGTTTCCCGAAAGACCGTGTCGGTCAGTTCCGACTTGTTGCGGAAACGAAGCTCGAGAATATCGTAGTCCGCATTCTCTCCGTTCACGTGCGGCTCGAAGCCGACGTTGTGGATTTTTCCGAGTGGAATCGCGTTTTTGTGAACGAAAATTTCGACGTAAAGCGCGTCGCACCGCTTGGTTCCGACGATCACCCAAGGAAGAATCCGCCCCCCCGTTTTTCTCGGCGGCCCGACGTAATAAGGAACCAGAACTTTGTTCGTCCAAACCGGTTTCGCGTCCGGAGCGAGTTCGCCGAGCATTTTGAAAACGGTGTCAAGCATCGCGATGTCCCACTCCAGTTGCGTTCCGCCGACGAGTCCTTTCGGGATCGTGTGCCATTTTTCCTTGAGGATCTTCCAGGGCATAAGATCGTCCGGTTTTTGTTTCGCTTTTCCGGTAAATTTCTCAAACCCGGCGATCGCCTGATCCAGAAAGTCCCAGAATTCTTCCCGATCGATTTCGGAGTAAGAGTTCACCTTCAGTTCGACTTCCTGCCAAGGACCGGTTGATTGCTGCACACGGACCCGGGGTTCCGTCCCGTAAAGCGGAATGTCGTCCAGTTCGTTGAGCGGTCGCAGTTGCAATTTCTGGACGAGCAGATCGCGGCGAAACGTGTTCTTCGTGGTCCGGAATTTCATTTTCAGGAGCCATTCTTCCCCCGTGATCGCGTGGAAAAACCAGCCGAGCGATTTTTTGTCCGCCGAGATTTCAACAATGGTCCGATTGTTCCAGTTCGTTTCCGCAAAGCAATCCGACTCTTGAATCCGATCGACGACTTCGGAGAGGATCCGTCCGTCCCAGCGGATTTTCAGGCCGCCGCGAGAAAGCCGATCTCGCGTGTGCCAACGCCGCCCGTCCGATTCCCAAGGCATGAGAGATTCGGAGGTCAGAGAACCGAGAACGGAGGACAGATCGGGGTTTTCCAGCGGTTCGATAATTTTCGGTTCGGCCCCCGGAACAAACGGTTGGCGCTCTTCATAATTCCCTGCGGCAAGCACCGGAGCAAGCGCCGCGGCGGTGTAGGAATGCAGCCGTTCCGATGGATTTGTTTTTTTTTGACGCTCGCTTACGTTTCCCGCTCTGTTTTGATTTGTAATTTGTAATTCGTAATTCGTAATTAATTCTTCGGGTGTTCCGGCAAACACCAAATATCCTCCCTCGAGTCCGGCTTCGGGCCCGAGGTCGACGATCCAGTCGGCGGATTTGATCATGTCGAGGTTGTGTTCGATCACGACGACCGTGTTGCCCAGATCGACGAGCCGCTGAATCACGTCCAATAATTTTGCCAAATCGTCGAAATGCAGCCCGGTCGTCGGTTCGTCGAGCAGATAAAGCGTTCGCCCCGTATCCGGCCGGGCCAGTTCCGCGGCGAGTTTGACCCGTTGTGCTTCGCCGCCGGAAAGCGTCGGAGCGGGTTGGCCGAGCGAAAGGTAATCAAGCCCGACATCGCAGAGCGTTTGCAGGATCCGTCGAATATTCGGAACGTTGACGAACAGTCGCAGGGCATCGCCGCACGACATTTCCAGCACGTCGCTGATCGAATAGCCGTGAAACTTCACTTCGAGCGTTTGTTTGTCGTACCGCTTGCCGTTACAGGCGTCGCAGGTAATCCAAACGTCCGGCAAAAAGTGCATTTCGATTTTCAATTGCCCGTTTCCCTCGCACTTTTCGCAGCGACCGCCGGGAACGTTGAAGCTGAATCGCCGGGGGGAGTAACCGCGAACCCGGGATTCCGGAAGCTGAGCGAAAAGATCGCGGATCAACTCGAACGCGCCGGTGTACGTCGCCGGGTTCGAGGACGGCGTTTGACCGAGCGGTTGTTGATCGACCCGAATGACTTTGTTGACCTGTTCGACACCGTCGATCGAATCGTGCGCGCCGGGCGAAACGATGGCCCGATGCAATGTTCTGGCGAGGGTCTTGTAGAGAACGTCTTCGACAAGAGAACTTTTGCCGGAACCGCTCACACCGGTAACGCAGGTGTAAGCTCCCAACGGAATGGGAACGTCGATCGATTTGAGGTTGTTCTGCCGAGCCCCGCGAACGACCAACCAGCCGGGCCCCCAGGGACGAGGCTCAACGGGAGTCGGAACGGGAGCGTTTTTCTGGCGAACGGCTTTTTTCGGCATTCCGGTGGAGGGATCGATGAGAGACGGGGGATCCGCGGACACAAAAACAGAGGAAATTATACCCCCAAAACGTCCGTCTATCCATGAGGAGGGCTTCAAAAGACTTTGCCGTTCTCCTGTGCGGCTCCTTGAAAGCGGGTTCATTTCCGGTAGAATTCACCGTTTGCCTTTTATTGGAAATCGTCGCCCATGGTGGCCGACGAGAAATACCGTGTTTCCAACCTTTACATTACGATCATGCCCAGAGCAGGACAAAAACGCAACAGCAAGTTTACCCAGAAGAAAAGAGCCAAGCAGAAAATTCGCGGAAAGAAGAAAGATCCGCTGATGGTCGACGGTCAACTCCCTCGTCCGATGTTTGTCGACTATAAAGACGTCGAACTCCTTCGGAAATTGACCAGCCGCCAAGGCAAGATTCTCAGCCGCCGCAAAAGCGGTTGCAGTGCGGTCAGCCAACACGCCATCGCCTCCGCCATCAAACGTGCCCGTTTCATGGCGCTGCTGCCGTACAAAGCGGACTGACCCTGACGGGGAATTATGAATTTTGAATTATGAATTATAAAATTTCGTGATTCAATCTCGCGCGTTCGTTCCAGTTGGGCTTTTTTCATAATTCATAATTCATAATTCCTATATTCTTCCATGGAAGCCGCGATGCTCAAAGCCGACGTATTGATTGAAGCGATGCGGTGGATTCGCCGGCATCGCGGGAAGATCAGCGTGATCAAGATGGGCGGTTCGCTCATGGAAGATCAGGCGGCGATCGACCATCTTCTCCTGGACACCGTGTTCATGGAAACGGTCGGAATGCGTCCGGTAATCGTCCACGGCGGCGGTGCGGCCATTTCCGCGGCCATGAGCCAAGCCGGAATTCAACCGCGTTTCGTGCAAGGGCGGCGTTATACCGATCAACCGTCTTTGGACATCGTTAAAGAAGTTCTCGGCAAAGAGATCAGCAACTCCCTTGTCAAGAAAGTCGAAGAGTTCGAAGGACAGGCCGAAGCGTTGAGCGTCACGCTCGGAACCAATGTGCTCCACGGCAACAAGTTGCTGCTTGCCGATGAAAACGGCGTGCCGGTCGATATGGGCTGGGTCGGCGATGTGACCCGCGTCGACACCCGGACGATTCTCGATCTTTGTAACGAGGGTATCATCCCGATCATTCCGTCGATCGCGCTGATGGACGACGGGTCGAACCAGGCGCTGAACGTCAATGCCGATACTGCCGCGACCGCCGTTGCGATGGCGTTACAAGCGGAAAAGCTCGTCTTCGTCAGCGAAGTCAACGGCCTGCGGACCAATCCGGACGATCCCAACTCGATGATCGAGTCAATCAACGCGGAAAAAGCTCGGGAAATGCTCGCCTCCGGCGCGATTGTCGGCGGAATGATCCCGAAAATCCAAGCGTGTCTCGATTCGCTGGATCGCGGTGTGAAAAAAATTCACATCATCAACGGCCGCCTGCGCCATTCACTGCTGCTGGAAATCTTCACCAGCATGGGTATCGGGACCGAAATTACCGATTTTTAATTCCAAACGACTTTTCGGGTTTTAACGAAAATTCGTTTGACTTTTGCCGTGGACTCGTTATAAAGGAAGAAACTCGGACGAACCGTCGCCCGAAATGTGATTTTTTCCGATTTTGTCCCAAAATAAGGAGCGTGTCATGTTT
>JAVBPO010000112.1:0-3179 GCA_031549565.1 Thermoguttaceae bacterium | reverse complement strand
GGACTTGCGGAAGAGGTGGATTTCATGCTACACTGTGTGTCGGCCGTTTGTTGCTGGAATGTTTTGTAAGTTGTTTCCATACAACATTTTAGCACAACGGCCTTCTTCAAGAAATACCCACCAGTGAAATATTCGGGTTAGCGGTCTTGACCGGACGGGGCGTGTTAAAGGAGCCCTATTTTCGCTCTCGGCGACACGTGCTAGAATTGTAGTGCTTACGTACCGTCCTCGGGGCGAACTTCCGTCTTACCTCCTTTTTTCACGAACGAATGCGTTATTCTCATCTGCAAAAGACCGATCCGACGATTTACGACCTGATTCAAAAGCAAACCGAATACGAAACCAGCACACTCAAAATGATCGCCTCGGAGAGTTTTGCGTCGTTTTCCGTGATGGAAGCGTGCGGCTCGAATTTAACGAACAAGTACTGCGAAGGGTATCCCGGCGCCCGATATTACGAGGGGAACGAATACGTCGACCAGGTCGAAAACCTCGCGATCGATCGGGCAAAACAGCTTTTCGGCGCCGAACACGCCAACGTGCAGCCGTATTCCGGCTCTCCCGCGAACCAGGCCGTTTACCGTGCGCTGCTCAAAGTCGGCGACAAAGTCATGGGAATGCCGGTTCCCAGCGGCGGACATTTGACTCACGGTTGGAAAGTCAATTTTTCAGGCATGGATTACGTTCAGGTTCCCTACGGTCCCGATCCAGAAACCGGGCGGTTCGACATGGATCAAATCCGGGACACCGCCAAAAAAGAGCGACCGAAAATGATCTGGGTCGGCGCGACGGCGTATCCGCATATCATCGAATACAAGGATTTCGCCGAAATCGCCCGGGAAATCGACGCGTATCTCGTCGCGGACATCGCGCATATCAACGCCCTGATTATTGCCGGAGTGCATCCGGACCCGGTTCCGCTTTGCGACATTGTCAGCAGCACGAGCCACAAAATGCTCCGCGGCCCGCGCGCCGGGTTTCTGCTCTCGAAAGTCGAAGACCGATTCCAATCGAAGTATTTTCCGGACAGCAAGCTGAACCTTGCCAAGCGGGTCGACAGAGCCGTTTTCCCAGGACTTCAGGGGGGGCCGCACATGCACATTATCGCCGGCATGGCCGTCGCGTTCGCCGAAGCGCTCACGCCGGAGTTCAAGGAATACGGCAAACAGATCGCCAAAAACGCCAAAGCGCTCGCAAATGGACTGCTTCAGCGGGGCTACAAACTCGCCGGAGGCGGGACCGATACGCATCTTTTGATTATTGATTTCCGCAAGGAGGAATTCACCGGCAAGGACGCGTCCGCCGCGTTGGCCAAGGCGGGCATTATCGGCAACTTCAACATGGTTCCCGGCGATCCGCGAAGCCCGTTCATCACCAGCGGCGTTCGGCTCGGAACCCCCGCCTTAACCAGTATGGGAATGAAGGAACCGGAAATGGACAGGGTCGCCGCCTGGATCGACCGCGTCTGCAAAAATATCGCCCGAATCGACGAAGAAGCCCCGAAAATCCGTGTGGAAATCGCCGAACTCTGTTCCAAATTCCAGGCCCCGGGACACTAAAATTGTCCGAGAAACATTCGATCGTCGCGTTTTTGTGTGAAATATTTCGTGCGGGGTGTTTTTTCCCGATTTTCCATAAGCTATACTGTTCGGAAGGGATTTTTCCGGGGCCTTCTCTTCGAGTCTTTTCCACAGTACGACCATGAAATCCGAACCGCGTCTTATTTCCAGCGCCCAGTTGACCGACATCACGTTTGCCGAGAGTTTCGAGGGGGAAGTCGACGAATTTTTCGGCAATCTCTTAAACGAAGTTCTTCGGATTGCCGCGAGCGACCTGTTTCTGACGTGTCGGGAAGACCGGGTCGACGTCGCGGTCCGATACATGGGCTCCGTTTGCTCTTGGGGTTCGTTGGTTCGCGACGACGGTTTGCGATTGGTCAGTCATATCAAAGCGACGGCGGATATGGACGTTTCCAAATCGCCGCATCCGCAAGACGGGCGGGTTTCGGTCCCGTTAAGCTCCGGAAAAAGCATCGACTTACGTCTGTCGACGCTCCCGACGCTTTACGGCGAAGATATGGCGATTCGAATTCTGGACCGCGAAAAGAATTTGCTCAAAGTCGAAGATATCGGTTTCCACCCGACGAACTACATGCGGCTCATGTCGCTGACCAACCGGCCCGGCGGCTTGATTTTAGTGACCGGGCCGACCGGGATGGGCAAAACGACGACGCTCTACGCCTGTCTCAATTTCCTCAACGACGGGACGCGAAAGATACACACGCTTGAGGATCCGATCGAATACACGCTCGACGGAACGCATCAATCGCAGGTCAATCTGCGTCGCGGCGTCGATTTTCCGGACCTTCTTCGCGGCGTGTTGCGTCAGTCGCCGGACGTGATCATGGTCGGCGAGGTCCGCGATCCGATGACCGCCGACATCGTCGTTCGCGCGGCGAACAGCGGGCATCTCGTTTTCGCGACCTCCCACGCCGGAACGACCGCCGGAGCGGTGGAAGCGATGATCGTCCTCGGCGTCAAACCGCAGTTTCTCGCGTCGAGTCTTTTGGGCATCGTCACGCAGCGGCTCGTTCGCAAGCTTTGTCCCGACTGTAAAATGCCGCTGGAAGATTTCGTACCGGACGAACACGGCAACGGAAAAGATGCCAATGGGAACACGATTACGACCGAAGGAAGCGGCGTGCTGCGGAAGATTCATATTCCCGTCGGCTGTCCGAAATGCTTGAACTCCGGATACGTCGGCCGTTTGGCCGTCGGCGAGGTTCTGCGTGGAACGATGGAAGTGAAACGCCTGATCCGGCAGGGCGCTTCGGCTTACGCGGTCCACAAAGCGGCGGTCCAGCAGGGAATGATCGACTTACGCAGCGATGCCCAGCAAAAACTCGACGACGGTATCACCAGCGCCGACGAAATCCTCCGGGCCATTCCCAGCGATTACGTCGAGTTGGAGGAAGAAATCTGATAGAAGCAGTGGTTGTTCAGGTAAAATAAACAGAAATGCGGGGGCTAAAACAGCCAGAACGCCGGTCCCCTCTCCCCGGTGTTCCGGGGAGAGGGTTAGGGTGAGGGGAAATGAAGCGTCAAACAGCTCCACCCCCTCACCCTGACCCTCTCCCCCGAAATACCGGGGGAGAGGGGACCATCTTTTCAGATCGAAAT
>JAVBPO010000125.1:0-23656 GCA_031549565.1 Thermoguttaceae bacterium | reverse complement strand
GAAAATCATGAAAATTCCCTCGAAACTCGATTATCGTGCGATTGAACCCGCTCGTTGATCCGAAAAACGGCATTTCCAGAGGTGCCCTTAACAAATCGATGACTTCTGGAATAGAAAACTTGGCGTTTTTCAATTTTCCCGTTTTGATATCGATTACATAGCCGCGAGATTGCCTGAAATCTGATTCCTCCAAATTGCATCTCAGAAATTGTGTTCCTTCAAAAGGAACGCTATTGAAATCGGTTTTCGATAAATTGCAGTCTGAAAATATGCTTTCGTGGAATTGGGAATTATGTTAAATCCCATGTTATGTTATATTGGATTGCGGCAAGCGTAAAAAACAATTGAAAACAAGTCTTTCACGATTGCCGCCACGTCAAGGATTTAGCATAATACTACAGGTTCTCAAGGAACGTAAGCATCGAATCGTTCGGCTTGTAGCGAAATCCCTTCGCATTCGGTTCCTGTAACGTGTTTAAAGCCTTTTCCTTCATTTCCAAGTCAGCCTTGGCGTATATTTGTGTCGTTTCAAGCTGCTCGTGTCCCATCCACATCGCTACGGTTGCTATGTCTATTCCGGACTGGAGAAGGTGCATGGCCGTTGCATGGCGGAACGTATGTGGAGACACTTTCTTTTTTTTCAACGCCGGATAATTTTTTGATACCTTAGATACCGCAACGGAAAGTCGGTTACCAATGACAAACCGAGTCATTTCTCTTCCTTGAAGATTCGGAAACAATGGATTGTCGTCCTTCAAATCATTTTGCCTGATCCATTGCCGTAACAGCTTGGCTGTATTTTTCCACAGGGGAAGCGATCTTTCCTTGCGTCCTTTGCCATACAGTCGAATTTTGCCTTTGGGTTCAAGAGTCACATCCGAAACTTTCAGATGGGCAATTTCAGAGGCGCGTCCTCCCGTATTGTACATGACGAGCAGCAATGCTCGATCGCGTTGTCCAATCCAGGACGTGTTGTCAGGCGAATCAAGTATCAAATCAACTTCCTCTTTGGAAAGGTAATCAACAACTTTCTGACGAGTTTTCTTTTTAGGAATGGACAGTATTCGTTGCAAATCCGCTGCCCAAGTCGTATTGACGGAAAGAAGATAATTTGCAAACGAACGAATTGCGGCTAAACGTGCATTCCGTGTTCGAATACTATTTTTCCGCTCTTTTTCCAGGTGATTCAAAAATTCAAGTACGTTTCCCGATGAAAAGTCCTTCAGTGTGAATCTTTCCGGTCTGACACCGTGATACTTTTGAATATACTCCAAAAACAATCGAAACGTTTCAGCATACATACTGATCGTATGTGTGGAGGCGTTTTTGAATTGGTGAAGATATTCGATCAAAAAACTCTTGAGAAGTGACGGCATGTCGGGCTTATTTTTGTTTGTTTTCACGATTCACCTCCTTTTTTTTAGGGGAAAGAGATTTTTCGACTCGCTTAACACATTGTTCGAGTATTTCCGATGTCGCGCTCAAATACCAATAGGTCCCTTGAATCACCGTGTGCCCGAGATACACGGACAGCATGTATATGGCGTCATCTATGTCCCTGTTTTCCTTGTATGCACGAAGTAAATGGTTACAAGCGAAAGTGTGGCGTAAATCATGAGCTCTTGGAGTCGAGTGACCGTTATTGATACCGGCTTTTCTCAATATTTTCCTCCAGCTATTGTTGAAGGAGGGATAGGGAACAGCGCCTCCGTCCGCTGTTTTGAAAAAAGCGTCCGTTTTTGAGAAAGACAGCAATTTTTGTTGAGCGTCTCGATATTCCGCAAGTTTGATCTTCACTGAATCACTAACCGGTATCAAACGCTTGGGCATCTTTTTGAATTGTTTAATTGTGATGATTCCACTTTCCAAATCAACGTCCTTTTCTTTCAGTGCTACTACCTCGCCGATTCTCATGCCAGTGCAGACCAATAATGGCATGCCAGGAAAATTCTCGTCTGCATATTTTGCGTAAGAGCGAATATGGAAAGCGGGACTTTCAAACTTAAAACCGAGGCCCTGCTTGTGACGAATATATTCATTTGCCAGCTTCAGCATTGTTTTTTTAGTTTTCATGCGGCACCTCCTTTCCCGGCCATTCTTGGGCGACCTGCCTCAGCGCCGGCACATCGACCTTGGCGTAGATCGCCGTTGTTTGGAGCGTCGTATGTCCCAAGATATCCGAAATCACCTTGATCGAGCACTTTTTTTGCTTCATTTGCGTAGCACCGTAATGCCGCAATAAACGTGTTCCCGAATACTTGTTCTTCAGGCCCGCTATTTCCCATTGAAGATTGATCTCATGAAACGGGTGATAAGTTGATACTGATTTAATCCTCCACCACCATGTTGACAAAAACAGAATCCTGGAATCGGAAGCTGGACGTGCATTTTTCAAATAATCCGCAATCGCCACTCCAACGCGATGAGGTAATGGCAACCAATAAGGCGTACCTCCTTTGTGATTGTTGATTTGAATTTTTCCTTCGCGCCAATCAATATCGTCCAAAGTGATTCTCGCTACATCACCGAGCCTCATGCACAAATCAGTTTGACACACAATGGCAGCATATACCTTTTTCCCTTGCGGCGTGAACCGGTCAATGGAGGAGAGAAGTTTTTTCAAATCGCTGCGATGGAATCGACGGCTCCGGTCGAGAACATGAAAGGAAAGAGTGGCGGCATGACGAAAATTTCCCACCAGCTTTCCCACCAGTAAGGGCCGGAATCGGCTCGCAAGGAGTCGCAAACGGGATTGGCAATCGCAAAGAAAAAGGGCTGTAAACCTTGAAATTACCAGCCCTTGCGAGAATTTGCGAAATCTTGCGATGGTGTCAGGATTTCGCCGAAATACCGAACCCCGGACTTGAACCGGGACATCCGTAAGGATAGAAGATTTTGAGTCTTCCGCGTCTGCCATTCCGCCAGTTCGGCACAAAAACATCCTCCTGATACTACCCTGAATCAATGATTTTTCAAGGGGAGGAGTGGGAGAATTACGAATTATGAATTACAAATTACGAATTTCTTATTATTGTTTATGAATTCAACCATCTGTTCAATATATTCGTAATTCCTAATTCATTACATCGAATCCGAGAAATCCAAGTCGAGCGGGACGCCGGGGATCAGCGCGGCAGCGCCTTGCTGGCTTTCGTCCATGTCGAGGTACACCTTGTCTTCCATGATCTCCTGGAGAACGACCTGCATCTTGTTCTTCTTATCGGAATCGACGAACGAACGAGCGCCTTTGTTCAGGTACACCAATCGCTTCTGGATCAGCGACGTCAGTTTAAAACGTCCGCCGACTTTTTGGATCAATTTTTCGTCTTTCAGTTCTTCGAGCATGATGATAAGAGGACAGAGGACAGAGGACAGAGGACAGGTGGAATCAAGGGGCCCGTCTCTGACTCTCTAAAACTTGCATGAAACTTTGTACGGCGGGTTCAAGGGCGGCGTTGACGATGCGGTGATCGTATTCGCGGGTGTGCTTCAGCTCTTCCGTTGCGCGGTTCAAGCGGTCTTGCAGGATTTCCCCCTTTTCCGTTCCGCGTTTGGTCAATCGCTCTTTAAGGACGTCGACGCTTTCCGGTTCGATGAAAATCGTAATTGCGTCCGGAAAAACTTCGCGAACCTTTCGAGCCCCTTGGACGTCGATTTCCAAGACGACCCAAAACCCTTCGTTCAATTTCTCAAGGACCGTTTTTTTCAGCGTTCCGTAGAGGTGCCCACCTCTGAAAACCTCGAAGTATTCGAGAAATTCGTCATCCTTAATCTTTTTCCGAAAGTCGTCTTTCGTGAGGAACCAATACTCGATTCCATCGGTTTCTCCCGGTCGGGGCGGTCGCGTCGTTGCCGACACGCTTAACACCAACGGCAAATCGGATCGTCGAAAAACCTCTTTGAGCACCGTTCCCTTGCCGACGCCCGACGGTCCGGAAACGACAATCAGACGCCCTTTATTCGACATTTTGCAACATCTCCCGGATTCGCTCGATTCCGGTTTTCATTTCGATCACATGCTTGGTAATTTCCGCATCGTTCGATTTGGAACCGATCGTGTTCGTTTCGCGAAACATTTCCTGTGTCAGGAAATCGAGCTTGCGACCACAGCAGTCCTCTTTTTCCAATACGGTCGCGAACTGGACGAGGTGACTGCGGAATCGTACGATTTCTTCGGAAATGTCGCTCTTATCGACGAACAAAGCGATTTCCCGGGCTAAATCGGCCATATCGAGCAGCAAATTGTTCTCGTTCATCACCTTTCCGATCCGATCCGAAAGCTTGCTGCGGTATTGCTTGACGACGGTCGGAGCGAGTTTTTCGACGGCGGCGATTTCCATTTCCAGAAGTCCCAAGTTCGCCGAAAGATCGATCCGCATCGATTCCCCTTCGACCTTCCGCATTTTCTGGAGTTCCGCGATCGCTTCTTCCACGGATCGAAAGAGAATCTGCTCCACGAGCTTCGCGGTTTCTTCGGACAAGAGCTGGTCTTCCTGGACGATTCCCGGCAGCTCCAGAAATTTATCCAACGACGGAGCCGCGTGTACTCCCAGCGACTCGCCGATTGCCTGGACCTGTTCAAAATAGGTCTTCAGGAGCGCTTCGTTGATCTTCGCGTCGCCGGATCGATATTCCTTGGCGATCCTAACCGTGATGTTGACGGTTCCCCGCGAGATTTTTTCCCGGACCAGGCTTTCAATTCGCGGTTCGAACAAGCCGTACCCGTCCGAGACCCGAAGCGAAACCTTCAAGTAACGATTGTTGACCGTTTTGATTTCGGTGGAAACCGTCAAATCGCCCGACCGGACGCTTGACGCTCCGAACCCTGTCATGCTCAGGAGCATTGAATGGAATTATGAATTATGAATTATAAATTATGAATTTTTCAATTCACAAGGTTCATTCCGTTTTTTCCGCAGCTGCCGGGGCGGGAGTGGTTGTTTCTGGGGCGGCTGGGGCAGTGGTTTCCGGGACGGAGACGGGTGCGATTCCCATGGAGGGTGGAGCGACTTTTCCGGCGTCGACGTTTAATGGGTTCGTCGACAAGCCGCGTCCGAGAACGATCAATGCGATGACGCAAAGCGCGAACCACAGCAAGGCCGTCCAGACGGTGATTTTTGTAAACGTATCGCCCGCTTTGGTTCCGAATGCGCTTTGTCCGCCCATTCCGCCGAACGCGCCGGCCAAACCGCCCCCTTTGCCTCTTTGAATCATGATCAAGAGGATCATAAACAGGGAGACGGTGATCATCAGAAAAATAAACAGTCCTTGCATTCTTAAATTCCTCCCTTGATGATTCCCATGAACGAATCGACTTTCAGCGACGCTCCTCCGACCAAGGCGCCGTCGACGTTCGGCTTGGACAAGATTTCTTTCGCATTGTCCGCTTTGACGCTTCCGCCGTATTGGATTCGGACGGTTTCGGCAACGTCTTTATTATAACGCTGTTCAATCACTTTCCGCAACGCCGCGTGAACTTCTTCCGCCTGTTCCGGGGTCGCGACTTTACCGGTCCCGATCGCCCAGACCGGTTCGTAAGCGATCACGACCTTTTTCATGTCGTCCGCGGAAACTCCGGAGAGCGAACCTTCGAATTGGCGTCTGACGACCAGATCGGTCGTCCCGGCTTCCCGCTCCGCCAGAAGTTCGCCGACACAGACGATAGGAACGAGTCCGGCTTTCAAGGCGGCGAGCACTTTGACGTTGACGTCTTCGCTCGATTCGTGAAGGATATGCCGACGTTCGCTGTGTCCGAGAATCACGTAATGGCAACCGACGTCCTTGAGCATTCCCATGCTGATTTCGCCGGTGAATGCTCCGTCTTTTTCAAAGTAGGCGTTTTGGGCTCCGACGCCGATGTTCGAACCTTTCAATGCGGCGGCAACCGCTTGAATGTAAATGCTCGGCGGGCAAACGGCGACGTCGACCGTGGTGATCTGTTGCGTTTCTTTCTTGAGCCCCTCGGCAAGCGACAGGGCGGAAGAAAGTTCGAGGTTCATTTTCCAGTTTCCGGCAATCAGCAGTTTTCGCGGCATGGATTCATTCAAAGAGGAAGAGGACGGAACGGGCCAACAGAATTCCCGAAAGGACTAATATCATAAAAAAGTAAACATTGACAAGGGAGTAGGGTGAGAATTTGTCGTTTATTTTCAACTTTTCCGGAACTCACTCCGGGTTTGGACGTAATGGAAGGCATGAATGTTGAGAACGAGCATCCCGTTAGCGCCGGGTGAAATGCAACGCCGTTAAGTATTTCCTGGGACCGCAGGCATCTTGCCTGCACCTGGGTCTGCGGGCTTCCAGCCCGCGGTGCAAAACGGTCGGACGCCCTGCAAACGGTGCCCAACCGCCCACTGGCAGGCTGGAAGCCTGCGGTCCCAGGTTTCGAAACGCTTAACGGCATTGGGTGAAATGTTGCCTTTCGAATCAGAGCCGCGCACGAAGTAAGCGGAGTTCGAGTTGACAGTAACGCAACATTTACATTTAGTGAACCACAATACCGCTTACTTCGTGCGCGGCTCTGATTTGGGTAATACCACGCTCCTCGCCGATGTAATTGCTATGTTCGATTCACATTACCCATATTAACACCGGTATTTCAGATCGCTCCGATCGCGCGCAGTGTGTGGAATGGGAGGGTGCGCCGTACAACCTCCCCGATTGGTACATCCCGATTAGCGAACGATTTTTTTTGCGATTTGCCCCCACTTTTATTAAAGAAGCCTAAGGACAAAATGGTTCCCATGACATATCATATTTATAGTACGATTCGTGATTTGCGAGGGCCTTGCCCTCCGATCATCGGGGTCGTGAGTTTTTTACTAGCTGAGCACCACGTCAACGACACATAAGGAACGTATCATGAAAACGAAGTATTTTATTCAAAGGACCGTAGTGAACTATTTATCCCCCCTTAAGTCTTCTCTCGGAGGGAGCGGGCTTATACTCCTTTTCTTATTCGTTGCAATCGCGATTGCCCCGAAAGCGTCCGTTTTCGCGGAAGAATCGCAAAGTCGCGACATTCTCGAGTTTGTCGGCGTCTTGACGTCGGAACAAGCGAAGGATGTCGCCGTCGAGGATGGTTCCTATCTGGTTCCCCTGAAACGACGTGTCGATACTAAGGCCGACCAATCGCCGGAGTATTATTACGTGCTGCTCAAGGGGATTTCGCCGTTGGAAAAGAAGGTTCTCGACGACGCCGCCGACGGTCAGTGGGATCATTTTGATTTGCTGCAAGCGTCGTTGATCGTCGAAGGAATCCAAAGTTCCGCGAAAATTGCCAAGTATGAAAAGCAACTCGACCGGCTTGCCGGAACGATTCGCGAAAAAGCCAAAAAGGCGCCGAAAAGCAAGGAAAATAAGGAGGGACTGACGGAGCTGATTTTTGAAAATCTGCACTCCGAACTGCTGACTGGAACGTATAACATCGAAAGCACGAACCCGGCGATTTCGTTCGAGACCGGAAATTACAACTGTGTCAGCGCGACCGTTTTGTTCAATTCGCTCGCTCAAAAGAGCGGATTGGACGTGTGCGGACTGGAAATGTCCGGACATGTACTCAGTCGCGCCAAATACGGTTCGCAAATGACCGACTTGGAAACGACTTGCCCGAACTGGTTTTCGCTGAAAAGCGCCAAGGAAAAGCAGATCGCGACGCAGAGCAAGATCGGCGGGGGAGCGACGACGGAAACCGTCGCCAAGCCGCTGACCGGTGGAAAAGCCGTCAGCCGAACGGACGAATTGGTCGACCTGTCCCGTAAAACCCGGGAAATTACCGACGTGCAACTCGTTGCCGCGATTTATTACAATCAAGGTTACGATCACTGGCAGGCCAACCGTCTCCCCGATTCGGTCGTCGCATCCGCCAAAGCGCTCCTTTTGGATCCGGAAAACGAAAACGCCTGGGGAAACCTGGTCGGTGCGGTCAACAACATCGCGCTGGAGTTTTCCATGGAGAAAAAGCGACATGATATTGCGGCGGGCCTTTTGGATCAAATCGAATTAATGGATCCGAATTTTAAGGATCTCAAGTCGAATCAGTACCATGTTTACTCCCCTTGGATCAAGGAACTTGTTGCCGCGGACCAAGTCGAAGACGCGAAAACCGTCTACGATTACGCCGTGCTGAAGTTGCCGAACGAACCGAGGCTCAAGCAACTGGAAAAGCTGATTCGTTAAAATCTCTCGCGACAAAGGGACGAACGAGCAGAGGGGGCGAAAGCCCCCATTTTTTTTGCGCTCGATTTGCGATATGGAGCGCGACGTCTCATCGGTTGGCTGCAAGTCCCCACCAAGTGCCGAGTCTTTATCCGGCTGTTTTCCAGGATTTAAGCGCGGAGACGCAAAGACGCGGAGGTTTGGAATAGATTATCCAGCCGTAATTCCACTGTTTTCCTGTTTTAATAAATTTACAGGTTCAAATTCAAAAAACACCACGGCTTTGCGTCTCCGCACGCTGGTTTTTCAGCTTTGCAGAGTTTTCGCCCCGGAAAGCCGCCTTGATTTTCGCCGTGAAATTATTTTGCTAAAATGAACACGTCTTCGGATCGCTTTTCTTTCCGCAACTTTTTCAAAAAATCTCCGATGCAAAAATTCAAACTTTTCCCGATGGGAATTCCCGTATTGGCAGGACTGTTGATTGTAAGCACCACCGTTTTTGGAGCGGCGCGTTCTCCCGGTGAGGTCGTCGCTCCGCTTTTGAACGACAGCACGTTCCTGGTCGCCCGTATCGATTTGTCGAAGCTCAATCTCGAACAGGTCGAAAAGGAGCCCGACGCCCCGTCGGTCGGACGGCTTTTTGCCCGAACCTCGCTCGGCGAAGAAATACGGCGAGGGTTCCCTACGTTACTGAACCAGTTTCGACCGAATTATCAAGCGCTTCTCAAAGAAGGAAACGTCTCCGATTTTTTTCTGATCGCGTCGACGGATTATCTCGGCGACGTAGGAGATAACTTCGCCGGCCCCTACATGAAAGGAATCCCGTTTGTGATCGCGATTCCCGTCGCCGATAAGACGAAAGCTCAACAAAAAGCGATCCAGCAGGTTTTTAGCGATCTGTCGAATAATCGATCGGGTAATCCTCTCGGATTTCCTGTTCGATTTACTCGACATGATTTTTACTTCGCGATTTTCGGCGTGAATGCCTCCCTTTCCGAAGAAGCGGTCCGATCGCAAAAGGAGATCGCAAGAGTCGCATTCGGAACGCTGAACCCGAAACCGCGTCCGGAAATCAACGAAGCGTTCACGGAGCTCGCGGACGATCCGATTCAGATCGTTTTGATCCGGCCCGCGATGTTCAACAGCTTGCTCCTGGCCCGGATGCCGCTGGAAAACATTCCGTTTTTGCAGCCGAACGACGAGGAAACGAGCGATGGGAAATCCGACGAACAGAGCGATCCTTTTGCGGGAAAAAGCGGTGCCGCATCTCCTTGGGCCGACAAAATCCGGCTCGAATTGGCGCAGGGGATTTCCTGGACCGCGATCGGTTTCGATCCGGCCAAGCAACGGTTGCGTTGGATCGTTAAAGCTGACGGTAAAGGGGGTGCCAAACGAATCGCGGACACCGTCGCGCAAATCATCGACCACGGCGTCGACTGGGCGGCGGAAGACGCGAAATATCGCGGCGGAAATCGCTTCGCTCTGAGATTCCAATCGGCGGACGAAATGAAGGCGGCTTTCCGCACGCTCGTCCCCAAGGCGATTCCGAACAAAAACCTGCTCGCTTTAACGCTCGACGAAACGTTCTTCGAAAAAAGTACCCCGTTTTTGGAAAAGCTGTTTTTGCCCGATTTCGGTCCGTTCCGTAGCGCAATAAACATCAAGGACACGAACAAGCTCAAGACGTTGACGTTGGCGATGCACAATTATCACGATGCAGCGAAATCGTTTCCCGCTTCGTCGACGTCTGACGCCAAAGGAAAGCCGCTTCAGAGTTGGCGAATCGCTCTGCTGCCGTATTTGGAACAGAGCGAACTGTATGAAAAGATCAAAAAAGACGAGCCGTGGGACAGTCCGTACAATCAACAGTTTCACGCGAAAATGCCCGACGCGTTTGCCAGTCCTTTTTTAACCGACGAGCAGACGAAAAAAGGGGTGACCAATTACGTCGTGGTCGTCGCGACGAAGAAACCGAAACCGGCGGACGATCGGAACGAACGGTTTGACCACGCGACGACGCCGGCGTTTTCAGGTCCGAATCGTTGGAGCGGCATCGCGGCTTTCATGGACGGTCTTTCCAACACGCTCCTGATCGTCGAACGGACCAAACCGGTTTGCTGGATGGATCCGGAAGGGGATTTGACGTTCGAAGTCGCCGCCAAGGGAATCAACAAGGATCCTGACGGACTCGGTTCTCCCACCAAGGACGACTTCGGAACCGGTGGTATCAACGTCGCGATGGGAGACGGCTCGTCCGTGTTTCTCCCGGACATCGTTCCCGAGGATTCGCTCAAGGCGTTTCTGACCCGTGGCGGCGGAGAATCCTGGAGCGGTTTTGACCTGTGGAATTACGACGGGCGCCCCGAACGTCCCCGGGTATGGAAGAAAGTGAACACTGCCGAAAACATGAAGCGCATCGTTCTCGGGATGCACGTTTTCCATGACGCCTACAACCGGTTTCCCAATCCGCAATACGAGATGGAGATGGGAAGGGGAGAAGAAAAACGTATCCAATACAGTTGGCGCGTTCGGTTGTTGCCCTTTATCGAACAAGTCGCGCTGTACGATGCGATTCTGAGTACCGGCGAACCGTGGGATAGCGAGAGCAACAAAAGATTCCATGCGATGATGCCGGACGTGTATCGCGGCGCAACGCTTTCGCGGGAGGACGCTGAAAAAGGGTTGACGACGTTCGCAATGGTGTACGGCGGCAAATCGGCGTTCGAATCGGGCAAACCGGCCAAACTGATGAACATTACCGACGGAACCTCGAATACCCTGATCATCACGGAGCGAAAAACGCCGGTCAACTGGATGGATCCGGAAGGAGACATTCCGTACGAAGCCGCGATCAAGGGACTCGGCGTCGACGACAAGGGAATCGGAGCCCCGGAGCAATACCAAGGCGAAACGGGCGTGTGGTCCGCGTTTTTCGACGGCTCGACGCATTTCCTCCCGAAGAAGATCGACCTGAAGACTTTGAAAAACATCATCGAACCGACGGACGGAAATGTGGTGAACCTGCCGGTCAAATGATGTATGCACTTTTGGGGAACGCGATCCGTGGAGACTTGGGTGCGGTAAATTACAGTTGCGCAATTTGGCAAGATAGGTTGTATTTGCGGCTTTACGCCTCGTTTTTACTTTTTTTCAGGAGCCGCCATGAAACGCCAAATCACACTCCAAAAAAGGAGCAACAGGAAGATACATCCTATCCCGCCCCTGTCGGCCCATTCGTTCATCGGTTATTCCCTGTTTTTGTTCTTTTTCACACTGTTCTCCGTACCAATTCGCTCGCATAGCATTTGCCAACGGTGTCACGGTTCTCCTGCAGCCAATCGGTCAGTCGCGTCGAACCGGCGGGCGGGGCGTTAACGTAGAGAAGGTTCGCCTTGAGCCCCTTGATTTCCTCGCTCGTAATCACCACGTCGCCGGTCAAAAGGCCGATCAGTTTGCCGACCAATAAACCGAGTCCGTCGGGAATCGGCACAATCGGACGCGTTTTACCGAGGAGGACTTGCGACATCGTCGCGACCAATTCCCGATACGTGAATGTTTCCGGCCCGATGGCGTCAATGATTTCGTTTGCCGCTCCCGCTCCTTTTTCAATGGCGAGGGCGGCAAAATCGTCGACGAAAATCGGTTGCAGTTTGTACTTGCCGTCGCCGAAAACTCCGAACACGGGAAACCGCCGCAGCATCCACGCGATGTTGTTGATCAAAATATCTTCCTCGCCGAACAGCACGGTCGGACGAAGGATCGCGTAGGAAATCCCGGAGTCGATGAGAGCCTGTTCCAGCACCGCCTTGCCGGAAAAATATTCGAGCGGTGAATCGGGCGAAGGATTCGTAATGCTCGTGTGAACGATGCGTCTGACACCAGCCTTCTTCGCCGCCTCGAAAAGAATCTTCGTGTTTTCGACGGCGATGGAATGTTTGAAATGCCGATGATTGAAACGCACCCAATAGGTATTGTACAACACGTTGACGCCGCGAAGCGACTCCACCAGTCGGTCCGGATCATCGAACGAAAACGGAAACGCCTCAATCCGGCCTTGAAATTCCCCGGTTCGATCCGGCGAGTTGGTCAGCGTTCGCACCGTCTTTTCGGCTTGAAGCAGGCGCCTTGCGATATACTTTCCGGAATACCCGAACGCCCCGGTCACGGCATGGATTTCGGTTGACGACATGAGGATTTCCGCTCCGCTTGATTGGCTCGAATGGTTGCCTGCCCCGTGGATTTATTGTAAACTGAATCCGTTGCGTTTTCAATCAATCCCAAAGCGAAAGGATATGAAATTGAACGAGACAACTGCAAACCAAATAACAAAGCAGCGCGACATACAGCGGAAGGAGAAACGGATTTACGAAATCTGCCGTGCCGTGGCCGTGCGAACGGAGCGGCGGCGGTCGTAACCGTCTATTTTCTCATCCGGACAATTTCGGTTTCGGCGGCGGGGCGATGTTGAAAACGGAAACGCCCGGCTCGTGAGCTTGCATCGCCGCAGCCAAAGTTTTACGTAACGTAAAATCCGCATGACGCCGCGATAAAGATCCGAACACCGAAACGATCGTCTCGCGACGCTTGGCACCATTTTCACTCTTGCGCCTGTTGCCCGTCTTGCGGACCTGAGCCTCGCGACGCAGGTCGCGTTCGCTTTGATTGTTCGTCCCGTCCACCGCCGGATTTTCCACAAACACGAACAAGCAATCGAATCATCGTGATTTCCGGAGACGGCGTCACGCAGGATTTGCCCCAGCCGTTCCGGTCCGCGTGTTCCGGCGTCACGAAATTCTCACCCGACCGCTTGCACAGCCTCGCGATTTCGCCCTGTAATTCCAGGCTCTTCGCCGCACGACCCGTCGTCAACCGCTTGTCTTCGCGACACCGCTTCGCCCGACGATAAATCATCAACAGCTTCAAATAGAATTTCTTGTGGGATTTCTCGTTCGGATACCATAACCGCATTTTGGATTTCTGACACCGGGAATGGGCGGAGGAGTTGTTGCGTCTGGTCGGCGCGTATTTGATGTTGCTTGGCATCACATCCGGCATCCGACTGGAAATACTCGGCGACGGCGCGAAATAGATCGGGGAACGAGCGGGTCCATCGCAATCGGCTCCCGGTCCTTCGGACGGTCACCCTCGAAAGCCGACCGCCTCGAAGAGGCTGGAAGGCAGCCGGAATGCAACGGCCGTCCGTTGCTGTTGGTATCATCGATGTCGCCGGGTGTATGAAGCGTTGTCGGGCCTGGGCTGGGGCGTTGGAGCGATTGATTCTCGGCGCATTATGGGAGGGAAAGGTGTCGCAAGCGGTCTGGATGCTATGGGGCGTACGAAAGCAGGCGAAGACATCGAAGCGGACCGACGACTTGATGGGATACTTGTTACGAAAGCGGAATGGGATCGTGAACTATTCGGACCGAAGCGAACGCGGCTTGTGGATCGCGAGCACGCGAGTGGAAAAGTGGACGATCTGTCGGTCTCGAATCGCTGTAAGCGTCGCGGGATGAGTTGGAGCGGTTCGGGCGTTTTATCGCAATCGCTCTACGCCAGCGCAAAAAGGTCTCCCTACAACCTCCCAAAGCCTGCAAATTAACATTTTTGCCAACGACCATTTGTACAGCAGGAAATATTTTACTGCACCCCGAAACTCACATGAATTGAGTGCCTCTTACATGACGAATCGAAAAATGATATATTGGCCTTGGCGATTCGGGAATTTCGACAGGGAAGCTGAACCGATCGGTTATTCCCGTCCAGACTTATCGCTACGAAAAATTCGCTTTTTCCTGGCAATCCTTTTTTTTCTATCCGAGGTTTCACCATGCTTAGAGGCATTTCCCCGCTTATGTCACCCGAACTTTTGTCGACGCTTTACGAAATGGGGCACGGCGACGAAATCATCCTGGCCGACGCGCACTTTCCCGGCCATTCGGTCAACGACCACGTCATTCGCGCCGACGGTTTGACCGTTCCGCAAATGCTCGACGCGATCCTGCCGTTGATCAACCTCGACGCTTCCGTCGACGCCCCGGTCATGATGATGGCCGTACAAAAGGGGGATACCGCCGATCCGGGCGTAGAGCCGAGCTTTCGCGAAGTGATCGACAAATACCACCCGAAGACCCCGGCGATCAAGCGTGTCGATCGCTTCGAGTTTTACGAGCAGGCGAAAAAAGCGTTCTGCGTCGTCATGACCGGCGAAACGCGAACTTACGGAAACGTCATCCTGAAAAAGGGAGTCACGAAATAATTATGAATTATGAATAATGAATTACGTAAGCAAGAAGCGGTGAACCGCCAGCGACTTATTCATCATTCATAATTCAAAATTCATAATTAATCCCATGTTGAGTCGTCGTCGATTTTGCAGTCTTCTCGGCGGGGTGGTGGTCGGCGCCGGGGCGGTCGAGACCGTTTTCGCGGACACGCTTCGCCCGAGCGGGGATCTTCCGCTTCCGACCGAAGTTAGCGGGTTTTCCGCTTCAAAAATTCACGTCTTGCCGTGGTGGACGGAGCTTCGGCATCGCCCCGAGCGGTCGCGGCTTGATACGATTCGGCAGCGGCTCGCGGAAATCCGCCGCGATTCCGAAACGGTTCTTCTCGCGGCCTCGAGTGGTGTCTCGTCCGCTTTCCGAGAGGAATTGGACCGTGTCGCCAAAGATGCCGGGCTGCGTGTTTTTACACGCATCGAAAGAGCTGAAACGGCTTGGGCGGCTCTCGAAAAGATCGACGCCCGTTCGGACGAATTCGCGACGGTTGCGTATCCGCTTCAGGGAAGCGACAACCGAATTCAAATTGCCGTGGCGTCACCACCCTCGTCTCAAACGGTGTGCGGGTATCTGTACGCGCGGTTTTTTCACAAAGCCGCGGTCTCGGTCCCACAAGCGGTCGTCTTGTTCGAGGCGAGCCGATGTCTTTGGGAAACATATGCCTCTTCTGAAACGCCCGAACTGCCGAGCCGGGACCGGATGCTTTCCCGGGATTGCGTCGACCGCGAATACGCCCGACTTATCGATCGAACCCGCACGCGATTTTCAACGACCGAA
Organism: Thermoguttaceae bacterium; assembly: GCA_031549565.1. Taxonomy (GTDB): domain Bacteria; phylum Planctomycetota; class Planctomycetia; order Pirellulales; family Thermoguttaceae; genus JAVBSX01. The sequence continues at coordinate 8,447 of JAVBPO010000125.1, read as the reverse complement.
GAACCTGTCTGAAGGAAGGAGCCCCCGTGAACACGAATGAGGAAAGGTACCAGGAGCTAATCAAAAAGATCAAAGGGGCGAGTCTGCTTGCGCTTCCCCAGAGCGCGGCGCAGATTCTCGAGATCGCCAAGGATCCCTCCAACGGACCGCCGGAATACGCCAAACCGATTTCCGCGGATCCCGGGTTGACCTCGCAGATTCTCAAGTTCGTCAACTCCTCGTTTTTCGGTTTCCGCTACAAGATTACGACCGTGCAAATGGCGCTTTCGCTCGTTTGCGTACGAACGATCAAAAACTTCGTGCTTTGGAACGCCGTTTTCGCCCTTTTACCGGAGCCGAAATGCGGACCGTTCGATCTGAAAGCACTCGTCCAAGACGCGCTTCGCCGGGGCAGTTTTGCCAAAGCGTTGGGAACGCAATTTTCCCAATTGGATTCCGAAGAGTTATTCGTCGCGGCATTGCTCCAGGATATGGCGATCCCCGTCCTCGCGCAATTCTGGCCGGACGAATACGCGATGATTCTTATGGAGCATCAAAATACCGGCACTCCGATTTCAGCGTTGGAGGAAAAAAAATTCGGCTGGAATCACGCCGGCGCCGGAGCGATTCTCGTCAAGGAATGGGGATTCGGCGAGGAGTTGGCTTCGCAAATCGCTTCTCACGCCGTTCGCTCCAAGCCGATCGGATCGGAAAAACCGTCTCTGGAGGAGTCGATTATCCAACTGTCTTCCTTGGTCCCTTCCACACTCCAGATGGAGTGGAAGGAAGCCGACGATTTCTTTGCACTCTTTGCCAAGATCCAAACCCAAGGGATTCCCGACCCGGCGACCGTGTTTGATCTGGCGGACGAAATGTTCACCGACCTTCTGGCAATCGCACAATTGGGAGCCCCCACGAACACGATCACCGGCTTTCACAGGCAGTATCTTTCCTCGATGCTGGAAGGGTGAAGCCCCGCTAACCTCTTCTGGCGTCAAATGTACCGACCTTGCGTTTTTCCTTGAGCCAACGGGTCCAAGCGGCTTGATCGTATCCGAAATCAACGCCGGTCATTTTGCGCAGCGCCGCTAAAACGTCGGGGTTTTGGCTGGTCGTGACGATATCCCGTTTCGATTCTCCTTGACCGTAACCGGTGCCGCCGGATCCGCCGAAACCGGCGTTGGTCCTGTTGGCGGAACCGATCGTGATCGTTTCCTTGTGCTTGCTGACCAAGGCGATGATCAAATTACCCACCGAACCGGAATCGCCGATCGTGCCGATCGCCGTCGCCGCCTGGTTGATCACGTCCGGCCCGTTCGCGGAGGTTCCGTCGGCGTTCATGTTGTTCAGAAACGTACCGAAGTAAGCGCCGGCTTGTGGCACCATATCGGGGTGTCGTTTGATCAGATCGAGACTGATTCCCCGAACTTCTTCGACCGAATCGTTCATGGCCCGGTACGCGATTTCCCGAACCGCTTCCGTCGTTCCGATACTCGACAGCGCCCGAAGCAGGATGATTCGAACGTCCGGATTGTTTTCTTTCTTGAGGATTTCTTCGAGCGGTTTCACGGCCGCTGGATCGGTGAGCTCTTCCAGCTTTTTTCGTACGGCCGGATTGTTGAGCGACTGACGCACTTGCTTCAGATCCTGCTTCCAATCGTTGTACGATTCTTTTTGTTTGCCGGCCCGTTCGTTGATCCAGACTTCCTGCGGCATACGCCAACTGCCTTTGTCCAGGACGTATCCTCGGGCCGTTTTCTGTTCCTCGTTGTTGGTCCACTGTCCGGTTTTTTTATCCTTATAATAACCGAGCCGCGTCCGGGCTTCGGCGTGGTTAGGTTCGAGGTCCAGGATACGGTTCAAATGATCTTTCTCCTGGTCCTTGAGGTATTTTTCGCGGCACCAGGTCGCGGTCGTCAAATGCGTTTCGACTGTATCCGGCAGCAGCGGGGCGGTCCGATTGTAATGGGCGAGATTTTCGTTTTCGTCTTTGAGTGCTTCCTTGATTTGAGCGACGTCCAGCGAGAAAACCGTTCCATCGGCGGTTTCGATTTGTCGTATCCGTTGGCCGGGATTGAGCAACTTCCCTTCAAGGCTTCCTCCGCCGTCGATGAGAAATGTTTCCGCGCAAACGGGTAAAACCCCGCTCACGGCGCAAAGGAACAGCACGGTGGGAATACGGAAACTCATTTTCTTTCTCCTCATGACGACTAGGACGACTTCTTTCATTGTATCGCGGCAGGAATCGAAGGCAAGAACGGTATTGTCGCACAACTGTCCTCGCGGGTTTTGATGTCGAAATCAATGAAATCGGCAATTTTTCTCTAAATTCATGTTGAAGCCGTAGTTACCGTTTCACTCTTGGTCCTCCACGGACCGACTCTATTGTGAAAACTCGACGAAGTGCTGAAGCGCGCTCCTCTTTTCGGTTCGACGATATAATTCAAGTATCATTTACAGGGGGTTGATTTTCCCCAAGAATTCTGATATTTTCTCGATGTGTGTGGAGGTGTATCGCGCGAATCCTCGTAGGTCGACATGTTATTAAGGGAGTGTTGATATCTTGGTTTTCGTCTGTTGGATTATTGAACTTCTATGATGCCGCCGATCCGTTTTTTTTATTATCGCGGATCGTGGTTGGTTGTGTCGGAGTCGCTATCCGTTCAGAAAAACTTCCACGGATTTCGAAAACGTTCAGAAAAAATTATCCCTTCTTTTCAGGAGAATTGAGTCATGAAATTACAAGCATTCAGTAAAATGCACACCAGGAGCAAAAAATTGTCCGGTTTTACGCTGGTCGAGTTGCTCGTCGTCATCGCGATTATCGGTATCCTTATCGCCCTGCTCCTTCCCGCTGTCCAAGCGGCCCGTGAAGCGGCTCGTCGTATGCAGTGTACGTCCCATTTGCGCCAGTGGGGGCTCGCACTCCACAATTACCACGATGCGTACAACGCGTTTCCGGCGATCAAGGGCGGTCCGAGCGACCAGATTTCCTGGGGTTGCACGAGTTTCGTCATCGGCTTGCTGCCGTACATGGAACAAACCGCGCTGTACTCGAACATCACGTCCGTGATGCCGCCGGTTTCCAACGAAACGGACGGGTCGAAAACCTGGCCCAGCGCGATCGGAGACAATGTCGCCATTTACAAGGAATCCTTCCCCATCCTCGGATGTCCGTCCGACGGTGCTTACGGGTCGGAGTCTCCACGGCAAATGGCCGGGCTCAGCTACATGGGTTCGGTCGGCGACGCTCCGTGGTGGTTCGGAGGGAACGAAAGCGGTCGTAACGATCGCGGATTCTTCGGCGGTGGTATCAGCTACCACGATCCGGGCCAAACACCCGCCAATCCTCCGATTTATCGTAAGATGTCGGCCATGTCCGATGGAACCTCCAACACCGTCATGATGTCCGAAGCCGTCCGTGGCACCGTCGCGGGCTCGAAACAAGTGAAAGGCGGTATCGCCATCATCACCAGCGCGATTCCGGCCGACTGTGCGGCTTTGGACCGCGAGGTCGGTTCGAGGACTTCGTTCGCCGCGTCGGTGGCCACGACCGGTTACGTTCGTGGTTCCGCTTATTGCGACGGTCGCGGACCGTTTGCCGTCTTCCAAACGATTCTGCCGCCCAACGGCCCCTCGTGCAACACCGGGGAAGATAATCCCGGCTGGGCCAGCGGTTACTACTCGGCGTCGAGCAATCACACCGGTGGCGTCAACGTCCTCGTCGGCGACGCGTCGGTCCATTTCGTTTCCGACACGATCAACTGCGCCACGAACGATTCCCGGGGCGGCCAAGCGTACGACGGAAACGTCCAGCCCAGCGGATCAAGTCCGTTCGGAGTCTGGGGAGCTCTCGGATCGATCAACGGCGGTGAATCCACGACCGCGTTCTGAGTCCGTTTGTTCCATTTTTCAATTGGGAAAACCGCCGCTCCGGTTCGCCGGAAAGCCGGTTTTCCCTTCTCGATCACATTTGTGAAATACACATGAAGAAAACCACATTATTGATAGTACTGTCGTGTTTGATGATCTGTTCGGGCTGCGGAAAAGGGCTCCCGGACGGGTTCCCGAAAACCTATCCAATGACCGTCACAGTGACTAATGGCACCACACCGATTCCGGACGCCAGGGTCATGTTTATCCCCGAAACCGGCGGCGTCGGATACGCGATCGGCGGTACCACGGATCAAGCGGGCGTCGCGAAAATCCGCACGGCCCAAGGGGATCACGATGCGGCGGGGATTCCGGAAGGGCAATTCGTCGTCACCGTCCAAGACGTCATCAACATCGATCTTGGCGTCACGCCGGAAGAGTCCGCGAAGCTCCCCCGTGATGAGCAGAACAAACTTTCGACCAAACGCCGGGAGATGGTCAAGAACTATCCCCGAAAGGTTCCGCAAGTTCTCTGTCGGGACGGTGTGGTCGCCAATCGCTCGCCGATTCGATTCACGGCCAAAACGGAAGCGAACGAGTTGTCCATTGACGTTTCCCAATACGAAAAGTAAACTGGGGGAAATTTTCTCCCACTTACTCGACGTATTCCATGCCCGCCTCTCCCGATTGTGTCCTTTGTTTGTGCCGTCAATCCTTGGACGCCGCCCGATTCGCGACGAGCGATCCGGCGATTCATGAAAAAGTGCTCCGACGCTCCTTGCAGCTCGCGTTGGAACGCGGATTCTCCGACACGCCGCCGCTATTGGGGCAGGAAATCCATCGGGAGATACGGCGATTAACTGGCAATCCGGACCCTTACCGGACGGTCAAAAAAGAATTCAACGAGTTGATGCTTTCGCAGATCGATCGGCTTCGCGAAACGATTCGGTCCGCGGGCAACCCGCTCGAAGCCGCTGTTCGAGTCGCGATCGGCGGCAATACGATTGACTTTGCGCTCGGCGCCCACCTGGACGCCGGGTTCGTTAACGACGCGATGCAAAAAGCGATGAACCAGCCGATCAACGGTGAGCTTCAACGGTTTTTCGACGTGGTCGCCGGGGCGAAGGACATCCTTTATCTTCTCGATAATTCCGGCGAAATCGTCTGCGATCGCCTGCTGATCGAGGAAATCCTTCGGCAAGGCGAACTTTCCGGAAGAGGAAAGCCGACGATCACCGCCGTCGTTCGCGGACTGCCCGTGATCAACGACGCGACGATAGAAGACGCGCGGGCGGTCGGATTAACCGACATCGTGAACGTGATCGACAACGGAAACGACGGGCTAGGAACGATTCTGGAATTTTGCGGCGTCGAATTTCACGAGCGACTCCGACAAGCCGATCTTGTGATTTCCAAAGGGCTTGCCAACTACGAAACGCTGGTCGAATACGGTTCGGACAAGCTTCCGCAAACCGTTGCGTATCTTTTTAAAGCGAAATGCGCTTTCATCGCCCGTTTTTCCGGCACGTCGTTGGGCGACTTAGTCGTACAGGTTCGCGTCCGTTAACCGACTATTCGCTCTGCATTTGAGCGCGGAGTTGGGTTGCCGCTTCACGACCGCAGAGATGTTCCACTAATCGGAGCGAAAATTCCAGTGCGACGCCGGGGCCCTTGGCCGTGATGAAGCGTCCGTCCTGAACGACGGTGTCGCTCTTGTACGTCACGTCGGCCGGGAATTGCGTTTCGCAGCCGGGATAACAGGTTGCACTGCGGCCGGACAGCAGTCCCCAAGCCGCGTAAGTAAATGCAGGGGCGGCGCAAATCGCGGCCAGGCACCCGTTTCCGGCGGCGATTCGTTCGGCCATCTGTTTCAAGCCCGGGTGATCGCCGAGATTTTTCGAGCCGGGCATACCGCCGGGCAGAACCAGCACATCCGGAGTCGAGTTCGCGACTTCATTCCAGGCGTGGTCCGCCGTCAATGGAATTCCGTGCGCTCCGGTGGCAGTCCGACCGGCCAAGCCGACCGTCATCAGTCTCAAGCCGGCGCGCCGCAGCACGTCGATCGGGGTGATCGCTTCGATCTCTTCGAAACCTTCCGCTAAAACAACGAGTACGTTTGGTGTCATGGTCATCAGGTCAATTTGTTAGCCGCGGGGCCTGCCCCGTGCCGGTATTAATCTTCGCCAAATCATTAAAAAATTCCGGGTACGTTTTTTCGACGCATTGCGGATCTTTGATCGTGATGCCAGGTTCCCGGAGCCCGGCGATTGCGAAACTCATCGCCATGCGGTGATCGTCGTACGTTTCGATTTCGGCATGGTTGCCAGCGGTCGGCGGATGGACAAGCAAACCGTCGTCAAACTCTTCGACGATCGCTCCGATTTTACGCAGCTCCACGGCGGCGGCGTGAATCCGGTCGGTCTCCTTGTGCCGGATGTGAGCGACGTTCGTGATCCGCGTCGGCCCTTCGGCGAATAGCGCAACAACCGCGAGCGTTTGAACCGTGTCGCTGATCGCGTTCATATCGACCGTGACCCCTTGGAGCGGAATCGCGGTATCACGTCGGACGGTGATACCGTCGTTCGTGTAGACGACCGAGCAGCCCATTTGTCGCAGGCATTCGACGAACCGAACGTCCCCCTGCAAACTGTTTTCGGTCAGCCCGGCGACGGTGATTCGGCCCCCGCAGACGGCCGCGGCCGCGAAAAAATAACTTGCCGCGGATGCGTCCGGTTCGATGGTGTATAATCGGGGTTGATAAACCGAACCGAGCGGTATGGTAATCGTTCCCCCGGTATCGCCTTCCGGCGCGAAGAACCAGGTTTCCACGCCGAACGATTCCATGATCTTCGCCGTCATTTCGACGTAAGGTCGGGAAACGAGCGTTCCGTTGATTTTCAAAACGATATCATTGTCCTTCGAGATCAACGGTGCGGCCATCATCAGGGCGCTGAGAAACTGGCTCGACACGTCGCCGGCGACCGTCGCGACGATCGGGCGTCCTTCGGAGCCGGGCGTGTTCCAATCGACCTGGCCGTAGAGCGATTCTCCGATTAACAGCGGCGGGCATCCGTTACGATTTTCGCTGCGAAGATTCGCGCCGAGCATTTTCAGAGCCCCGATCAAATCCCGGATCGGCCGCTCGTGCATGCGGGGTTTGCCGTGAATGCGGTACGATTTTTTCCCGGGCGCCAGCGCCAAAGCGGCGGTCAAAAACCGGGCGGTCGTTCCGCTGTTGCCGACGTACAGATCCGCGTCTTCGACCGGAAAACCGCCCCCACGCCCTTCGACGGTCATACGCCGACGAGCCGGATCGTGCTGGACGACAAGTCTGAGCGTTCGGAGCGCCCCGAGCATCATTTGCGTGTCCTCCGAATCGAGCGCTCCGTCAAGCGTGGTCGTTCCGGAAGCGAGCGCCGCGATCAGCAAAGCCCGGTTCGTCAGACTCTTCGACCCCGGGGGAGAAACCACGGCGTCGAGGGGACCACAAGGATGAATCGATATTTGCGACATACTTTTTAGCCGGTGCTCCGCGAAATAATCTTTTAACCGGTACTCCGCGAAAAAATCAGCGCGATAAAAATCCTTCCATCGCCTCAAGCACGGTTTCCGGTTCGTCTTCGAGCAGGTAGTGCCCCGCCGCCGGGATGCGATGGACGTCCGCTTCGGGATAGAACTGGAGAAACTTCGCCAAAAAATCGGGACCGAAGCACCAATCCTGCATTCCCCAGATCAGCGAAACCGGTTTGTTGCGAAACAGCGGGAGTTTGTTTTCGATGTCCAGCAGCGTCGGATAACTCGGGTGTTTTTCCGCAGCGGGAATATCGTCGACGTATCGGTAAACGGCGGTCCGATTGCTCCAACTGTCGTAAGGGGCGAGATATCCGTCCCGAACTTCTTTCGGAATCTCGTGCGGCTTCGCGGCGGCCATCCGGAGGGCGGCGTGCGTGAAAAGGTTCATTCCCTGTATCGCAAAGCGTCCGAAAAGCGGCAAGCGACACAAACGGATTCGCCAAGGAAATCGCGAGCTTCGAAACGCGGCGGTGTTCATGAGAATGAGCCGATCAAAGCGTTCCGGCAAACGTACCGCGGCGCCCATCCCGATCGTTCCGCCCCAATCGTGGGCGACGAGCGTGATGTTCTGTAAATCGAGTTCCGTGATCAAGCGGCACAAGTCGTCGATTCGTGCCGCCAAACGGTAGGAGTATTCCGATTCGCTCGGTTTGTCCGACAGACCTTGTCCGACATTGTCCGGCGCAACGCAACGGTAACGATTCCGAAAGCGAACGATCACGTCGCGAAAGAAAAACGACCAGGTCGGATTGCCGTGAACCATCAGGAGGATCTGCCGCGGCGGATCGCCGGGATTGCGGCCTTTCTGTTCGTCGACGTAATGCATGCGAAAGCCCCCCAAATCCAAGTACCGGGACTCAAACGGATACAACGAACGCCAGGGAGCTTTGGGGGGATTTGACATGACACGCATCAATAAGTCGGACAACTAAAACGTCCAATTTACCATTTTTCCTAAGAATCCGAAAGGTAGGCAACGAAACCGTCGACGGGTGCGCGCAAATTTCCTTGTCTGTTTGGGC
>JAVBPO010000090.1:0-3750 GCA_031549565.1 Thermoguttaceae bacterium | reverse complement strand
GTCAACCGCCTGTTGCATATCGATCGGCTCGACGTCGATGTACAGTTTGGCCGTCAACTCCGGCGTGGAGTGCCGCATGAGCCGTTGCGTCGTCGTAAGCGGCACCCCGGCCCGGGCGAGCATCGTCCCGAACGTGCGACGCAGTGAATGGACGTCGATCGAGCGACCGTCCGGGGACTTCAGTTCGATCCCGGCGGCTTTGCAGTCGCGGATGAAAGAGGATCGCAAAGAGTCTGCCGTATGATTGAACAGCTTGTCGTTGGGCGATTTTTCCTGCACCCACGCTTCAAGCCGCAGGGCGAGGTCGCGGGTAATCGGCTGAAACCCTCCTTTCTTATTCTTGGTGTCCCTGGGCTTCAAATCAATCCGGTGGCTCTTGGCGTCAATCTGATGAACCACGAGAGATGCGGCTTCTGTTGATCGAAGCCCTGTTCCCAGCATTGTTCGGTAAGCCGTCTCGATTTCTTCAGCGGAAGATCGCCCATTCTTTTGCCGGCTTCTTGTTTTTGCCGAAACAAGCAGAAGTTCGATTTCCTCATTGGTCAATGACCTTCTCTGCTTCCGTTGGTCGACAGCCTCGTTCTGATCCTTGATTTTTGCTGTCGGATCTTCCTTGAGTCGCCGTTCTTCAACGCACCACCGGCAAAATGTTCGAAGTCGGTCGAGATAGGAATTGATTGTTCGTGGCCCGCGACCTTTTTTAGTACGTTTATTTTTTTCGCATACACGGTTCTCGCGAGAAAAAAGAATCCATTTGTCAATTGCTGATCGCTGAATATCTTGAAGTGATTTTATCTGCGCCTCCTCGAAAAGCCTCTCCAACATACTTCTGTAATCAGTAATTTGTCTCGGCTTTGTCCCCAAGGCACTTTGGTAAACGAAATAATCATCAAGGTGTTTTCCGAGCGGGTCATTTCGCGATTGCGAAATATCAATGTCAATTCGCGTGAGAACACCGGCTCGGACTTGCTCCACTTCATTTTCCAGCTTTACCAGCACCCGGTTCGCCGCCGCCCGATCTTTCGTTTTGGTCGAAACACGTTTGAGTTTTCCCTCTTCGTCGACAAATTGGGCGATCCATACATCCGACTGGCACAGGACTTTTCCGCCTTTCGTGAGAGTGCCGGATTTTCTCTTTCCCTTGGTTTCCCAAGTCACGGCATTATTCTTGACCGAAGCCCCCGGTGGGATGTCGATCGTGTAGGAGTTTTTGAGCAGGGAACCCATAATCTTGTGCAAATCTTGTGTAGTTTTTTTGATAAACGCTAGCAAACGCTAGTAAACAGTAGCGGTCAATAGCAGTTTAACGACAAGAATCGGACTGGTCAAGACACAAGAAAACCCCTTAAAAACCAACAAAAAACCCTGAAGAACCGTATTCTTCAGGGTTAAAAATTTTATATCCACGGGTGGACTCGAACCACTAACCTTCGGCTTCGGAGGCCGACGCTCTATCCAATTGAGCTACGTGGACTTGTGTTATGAAAAATGGGAAATGAGAACGATAAAACTTGCGTCTTGCTCTCATTTCCCATCTCCGCTTCTCCACTCCAATGCGGGAAAGAGGACTTGAACCTCCACAGTATTGCTACTACTAGGCCCTCAACCTAGCGCGTCTGCCAATTCCGCCATTCCCGCGACAAACGTTGAAAAAAGATTACCTAAAATTGCCGCATTGTCAAGCAGGTACTCCGTTTTCACGATTTCCGATTTCTAACGGCCCGGCCCTTCGAATCAAAACCGTGCACACAATAGGAAAGTTCTGTGTGTACGGTCTGAATTGCGTGTCGAACCTGTTCCGCAAGCTGAAGCTTGCGGCTCTTTATTGAGAAAAAACTCTACGGGAAGATCGCGATGCCGCCGACGATGACACCGGCCTCGATCAGACCCGCCCGAATTGAAAGCGGAAGCGGATCGATCATGTACGGTGCACAGTCGCCCGGACGGTAATACCCCAACGTGTAAATGCACTCACACGGCGGGTTGAGACCCATTTTGTACGGCAAAACCGGGATCGTCAGGAAAAACTTCAAGCCCGAAACGATCGGTTGGAACTCTTCCCGAACAAGCGTATGACCGTACCGCTCCAACGCGACTTCCTCGAAGTACAGCGGCTTATGACAGAGAGCCGACGCTTTCCACATGAAGCAGATTTGCTGGAAATCCCGGCTCGGAAAATAACCGTCTCCGCCGAGTCCGCACTCTTTGGGAACCATGTCGCCCGGCTTGAGCCGAATATCGTAACTGATCCCGGTGATCGGCTTGAGAATGTTTCCGTCCGGGCAAATGATTTCGACTTTCGTCCCTTTGAGCGGCTCGCTGAGCTTGACGCCATTTTCGTCGAAAACGTCGCTCGGGATATCGTCCCCTTCAATCAGGGAGCGGGAACCATTTGGCAACGGAACGGCCGGTGTGGTCGTCGTCGGGCCGTACTGTTGACGGGATTCCGGAAATTGCGTATCAATCTTCGCTTCCGGCGAAACCTTCGGAATCGGAATCGGCGTGACCTGCTGTCGATCGTACCGAACCTGCTGAATCGGATTCGCCTGAGACGCCGTCGCGGTCTGCTGAACCTTCGGCGTCTTCCAACGCAGTGAAGTTTCGGCAAAAGACGGAGACGCAATCAATGCTCCGGCAACCGCCAAAACGAAATATCGACTCCAAAAAAACGTGCGAGTGAGCATAGGATTCCTTTCCTTTGATAGAGGACAGAGGACAGAGGACAGTGGACAGGAAACGAAGGAATAGAAACGAAATTCGCTCCATACCCTATGCCCTATGCCCTATGCCCGCATCACTCTTCTCTTTCCGTGCTGTAGTTCGGTGCTTCTTGCGTAATTGCAATATCGTGAGGGTGGGATTCTTTCATACTTGCGGCGGTGATTCGAATGAAACGCGTATCCTTTCGCATCTGTTCGATCGTTTGGGTTCCGCAATAACCCATTCCGGCCCGAAGTCCGCCGACCAACTGGTAAACGAACGGTCCGAGCGCTCCTTTGTACGGGACACGTCCTTCGACTCCTTCCGGAACGAGTTTGTCCGGTTGACTGTCGTTGGACTGTCGGTATCGTTCACTCGATCCCTGAACCATCGCGCCCATCGATCCCATGCCGCGGTACGCTTTGAAGGTGCGTCCCTGATACAGGATCAAATCGCCCGGGGCTTCGTCCAAACCGGCGAAAAGTCCGCCGATCATACAAACGTGAGCTCCGGCGGCAATCGCCTTGGAAATATCGCCGGAATAGCGAATCCCTCCGTCGGCAATGACCGAAACGTGTGGGGCGTACTTCGCGGCAAACTCGGCGGCCCGGCAAATCGCGGTGATTTGCGGAACTCCGACGCCGGACACGACCCGGGTGGTACAAATCGAGCCGGGACCGATTCCGACCTTCACGGCGTCCGCTCCGGCGTCAATCAACGCTTTGCATCCGTTTTCCGTGGCGATGTTTCCGGCGACAACGTCGATATCCCAACGTTTTTTAATTTCCCGGACCGTCTCGACCACGTTTTTCGAATGACCGTGAGCACTGTCGACGACGAGGACATCGACATCTTCGGCAAGGAGGCGTTCGACCCGTTCATAATCATGAACGCCGACCGCAGCTCCCGCTCTTAGCCTACCCTTCCCATCTTTACAGGCGTTCGGGAAGCGACGAAGCATGTCAATGTCTTTAATCGTTATAAGTCCCGTCAGTCTATTATTTTCGTCCACGAGGAGCAATTTCTCCACTTTTTTTTCCATTAAAATCT
>JAVBPO010000188.1:0-39855 GCA_031549565.1 Thermoguttaceae bacterium | reverse complement strand
TCGTCCGTATCGTCAATCGATTTCCGGGGCCCCACGCTTTTGGCTTCAGGATTTTTACGGAAATTGGCTCCGTAACCGACTGATTCTGATCGAGTGCCCCGTTTGAACAACTACACAGGTTGCTGAAGTCGGAATGAAAATCATGTTTTTCCGGACGGAAAAATTTTCTTCCAACGCATTGCTTTTCCAGATCAAGCCAGCGAAAATGAGTAGAGCCTTCCACAAAACGACTGGCGATTGCTGTTTTCATAATGCGAAACCCAATTAGACTCAGCGGTTCCACATGTCAAGCGAACTTTCAGAAATATTTTCATCCCATCTTCAAATTTTGAATAATTGCATTAGTGTTAAGTGCATCGGTGTGCCCGACCAATCATTCAATCATTTGTTAAATGCTCATTTTCTAGCACGTATTTCGACATGAATAACAGCGTAAAAAATGATATTTTTAGAGCAGCTCATTCGGTTGTATACGCAATCGTTTTGGGAGGCTTGCTTGGCATAGCCGGGCTTGGTTTTTCTATATTGCCACTGAATACGGCATTCATATTTGGGGGAGTAGGGTTACTACTTGCATACACGCTAGGTACTCCTATATTGCTTCCTGCGATTCACTGTGTCTATGCTTTTTTCATTATTCGCTTTCATTTTCGCGGAATAATTCTCGTCATTCTTATTCACTACACCTTGATGATCATTGGCGTGAGTGTTTGGACTCTATTGAATCTACCTCCCGATATATGGGATGGAGTTAAAATATTTTACGCTGCTTATTTTGACCCCGCTCCCGTTTATGTCGAACCTATCAATAAAGTTCTTGGCCCAATTTTAGTAGCGATGGTTGTGATTCCTTCAGCAGCATATAATGGATTCCTTCTGTCACTTTTATCAGCGAGAATGCGTAAAATGCTTTCATTGTCGTAATAGTGCCTCCGGCCTGCAATAACAGGTAAATTACGCATCTAATACTACAGCGCAATGATTACCTTTTGAGTCTATGAAATAAGGGACATGGCAAATTTCACCAAAATCATAAACTTTGGGGCGACTCATCCAATTGCTCTTGGAAAACACGGCAGTTGTGGTTGGTTTTGCCAAAACATCAGCAAATTGACACACATTGATTTTGGGTCAAACACGTCCATCAAAAATCTGCACACAAACCAAAAATAATGTACGTCGCAACTCCTTATATAACACATACTTAGGGCATTACATTACGATGTAGTACTAACCCCCTTACTTTTAGGCGAGCCTTGAGGTTTACGATTTGTGTTGATTATGCCACGTCAAAAAAGTTGGATTTCAGGCTCCTGCATTCAACATTACTTTTGGCGTGTCTAATTGCGAAAGATTGATATTGAGATCAAAAGGTTTTTAGTTCTGTGTCTCTAGGTGATTTAAGAATAATTTTGAATAACAATAAATTCCTTCGCCCACAAAACAAGTAGCATCAAAACCGCCATTGTAGTGCGATAAACATATAAACGGCAGGTGATGCAGTAGAAATAGTCAAAATATCGCAGCGGCCTAGCCATCGACTTCTGGCGATAGTCTCAATTTAGTTTCTTACTCCGCTCAGACGCTCCAATCCTTCGATAACCTTGTCGTTGAGGTGAAGGCGAACTCGATTGACACCATAATACAATGAAAATATAGTGTTGTAATCTAAGCCTTGCATTCCTATAAGGTCAATTGAATTTAGCGGTAAATTGTGTTCTAATTGCTGTTTACCACCGAACGCTCTTGGTGGTGTTACCTGCTGAAGAGTATCAAGCATCTCTCCTCGAACAATATATGCCAAAGAAAGAAACATTTCCCTGGCTTTTGTTGAATAATTGTATGCGACACGTCCGCCATCGTTGATCATATTTGCATCAATGTATTTCTGTAGTGTTGCTGCCTGTAATGCAGCAGCGTTAAATGTCACTGCTTTTGGAGAACCCGTGTAGCTTGCAGGAACCGCACAAACCATTGACGCACTTGCAAGCCCACCACCTAATGAATGGCCTGTGAATATCAATTGGTCTACCAAGCCATTATGATTGTAGATCCAGTAGCCAATATCCATTGCTTTATCATACTGCTTCGACACACCAACAGTGTATTGACTGGCATTATCCCACCAATCAACTAACCAATTTTCGAAGTCGGTGCCTTGAAATGCAACAAGACTTTTTCTTGAGTTGTAATCGTAATAGACTCCAGCGTTAAATCCATCGTTGATATTCGCAAACCAATCCAACCAAGTCGTTGTTGAAGGTTTTGTCAGATCTACCTTTGAGTTAACATAAGCGACTAGTGACGTACTTTCAAATGTCAATGGATCGTGTCCTGACAATTGCAGTCCAAACTTTGGCAAGTCCTCTCGATTGTAAATGTTGGCACTTGCAACGGCTGCTCGAACATCTTGGTTTGTCGCCATTAAGTAATAGAAAGTATTCGTTTTTGCAACGACATATTTTGCATCATCTGAATCCAGTGTATTCCCATTTCCATCAGTTAACTTTACATTGATTTTAGTACTTTGTTTTGCCCCTGTTTTTATGTCGTCATAATATTTGGTGTTCGAATTTTCTTTCAACCCTTCAACGTATAACGTTACAGTGTTGTTATCAGAAGTAAATCCGAGATTTGTCGCTTTATGCGAATATTGTTTTACAACAAAATCTCCATTCCCCCCATCATTTGGAAACGCTCCGTAACGTCCATGTGTTCCATCTTTTTTCCAAATTCTTATTGCTCCAGGATCGACATTTGGTATGGTCGATTTGTTTGCCGGAATTGCTATATAATTCGGTCCTGAATAATCAAAAACTAAATATAAATCTGAAATATCAGCTTCGCCTATTATCGTTATTTTAATAGGGACGAATTGTGCACTTGCATCAGGAGAATACTGTGTATGCGTGCCGAGACTAAATCCATCCCAACAATCAATTATTCCATCCTTGTCTCTGTCACCATGATTGGGAGGAATTACTTTTCCTACACCATATTGATGGTTTTTAATTATATTCTCCCACTCGGTGCAATTAGGACCACCATATACTCCATTATTATTATCGCTGTCAATTTCTAGTAATATTTTCAAGCCTTGATTATTAGGGGGTGGGCTCGAACTGCTTGAAGGAGATTTCGAGGAGGACTTCGAGGAGCCTCCCGATGATTGTTTCGACGACGAGCCGGAAGAGCCGGAAGACCCGCTGGACGATCCGCTGCTTGGTTTCGAACTGCTTCCCGAAGCCCCGGAAGAGCTTTTGGATGAGCCGGACGATCCGCTGGAACCGTTCGATCCTTTGGAACTGCTTCCTGATGAGCTGGATCCGCTGGAATTGCTTGAGCTGCCGGAACTCCCTGATCTGCTGGAACTATTGGATCCGCTTGAGCTTCGCGAACTGCTTACGCTGCTTGAGCTTTTCGAGGCGCTGGAACTTTTCGAGCTGCTCTTACTGCTGGACTTGCTCGAAGAACTGCCGGAAGGTGAGCCACTGCCAGAGCCGGACTTGGACGGTGAGCCGGATCCGCTGGTGCTGCCAGGCGGGGGAGGTGTCGTCCCAGAGCGACTTCCAGAACTGGAGCCGGAGCCACCACCGCTGCCTGATCCACCTCTTGAACCGGAACCGGACCCACCGCCCTCGCCAGATCCGCCTCTCGAACCAGAACCAGATCCACCACCACCGCCAGATCCGCCTCCGTTGCCGGAGCCGCCTCCGGAAGTACTGTTTCCAGCAGAGCTTCCAGTTTTGGAGCCGTTTCGACTTCCGATTATGTTACTGCCACCGCAGGAATGCATATTTAAGAAACCAATGTCTATACTACAATTTTCCGCATCATAGTACTCTCCGCAATTTGGGCACAGAACAACTGTCATTATCATTCTCCTTAAAGTGTTTTTGTTTATGTTAAATGGTAAACATATGTATTCGTCTGTATTTTCATTAATAATTGAAAAACAAGTAATTCACCATTTCGTCATTCATCAGTTATTTTTTGTAATGTATTATAACGACTATAAAACGCGTGATTATATCGCTCATCAAGTCTCTGATGTTCGTCAAAAGAAACACACATCGGTTCATGAAGTCCATACCGGTAGACGGCTCCCATATTGCGATGAGAACCTCCTGCAGAATGAATGATCATGGCATCGCCTATATTCGTTCCGCATTTGAGTGGTCGATGCTTCGTCGGTTTTCGATATTCATCAATGCTTCTAGCTGTCATTTGGTTGGTTACTCCAACCGTTACGAATTCCTTGCGGGAATCGATGTGATACAATTCCGGATGGACCAGCATATTCAACCAAAGAGCCAGTTGATCGTCGATTTTGACTTTTTCGGAGGATAAATCCTCATACAGTCTTTCGGCGATTGGGATCGACAGTTTCCTGTTGAGAAAATCTTTTTTCGTTAGACCAACCGTATCGAAAAGCGATAAAACATGGTCAATCCGTCCGGCATAGATCCCGGCATTGAGAAGATTCGATGTTTCTTTATTTCCGTGTTGAATATAATCGATAAGCCAGGAAGATTTCAATTGATCGTGGTCATACCATCCATCCGATTTCGTGTAAGGGTACAAAGAAAGCGGATAATCCGCACAAAACAGAACCCGATCCATGTACACATCATTCAATCGTTGCAGTATGGCATCTCGGTGATTCAGGAAGATGACATCGTAAGCGTCGAAATAAACGACGTATTTCTTTCCTTCTTTTCGTTTTTGAGAGATATGCTGATAGACCGGTCGAGTCTTCAACTCCCAAAAATTCGGAACTCCGGCATTTGGTGTCAAGACATCGACGTAGATGTCGTTTTTTCTTGCCGTAGCCATTGTCACGTAAAAATCGTTCGTGCGATGCGTTCGCACCGTTACGAATAATGTATTGTCTGGTGTCGCTTTCATTACCGTTCCTTTCAGACTTCAGGAACTTCGCGGATCGCCCAAAGCGAGTGTTTCCACGAAGAGTCGAGGGATGTTGTTTCCAAAGTGTATTCTCCCGGTTCAAGAATCATTTCCCGAGTCGAATCGAGTGGACCGAACAGATATCCGACAATATTATCGGAACAAAGAAATATACATGCGGCAGCCGGCGACCAACGGGATGACCCATTCAGTATGCCTTTGACGCTGACTTTTTTCTTGAACAGGACTTTAATTTCCGAAGGGCAGTGTCCTGAAAGAATCAGATAATCTTCCTTAGCCATGCTTTCCGGCAATTCAAGGTCATCATAACCAAGACTATTGACTCCCAGGGTTCCAAAACCTACGATGGAGGAACGAATGATCACAAGATCGTCTTCGTAATGTTTTTCTAAAAGTTCTTCAGCCATTTGAAAGTACCTTTCCGGTGATTGAGGGGTTAAAACTTGATTACGTTCAACATATTGACGCGATGTCGCATCGTATTCGGTATCATCCATGAATGTGGTCATATAAGTTCCTTTCCAACATTCGGAACGTCGAATGATGTAGGGAATTTTCCAATGGACTTCCGCTTTTCTATAACGTCTTTTGTTCGCTTCGAATTTGGAGAAAAGTACATAATCCTCCTGACGTTGCTGATGAGGATATCCACCCAGCTCCAGAAAAGCCGTCTTGCGAAAAGCGGATGCCGCATGATGAAATCCCCAGCCCGTTCCGTGGCGATACTGTGGAGAGGCATTCCATCGCCACTCGATCATCATGGACGGAACGATGATGTCCGCATACTCGCCGGCCAGCATCATCGAACTGATCCAATGGGGGTAGTACAAATCATCATCGTCGGCGATGAACATGAATTCGGATTCTTCGTTCATCAGACTCAGAAAGGCATTTCTTTTTTCTCCGAGTGTCGGAAACCGGTTTTTCGAGGAAATCAATTTAATGTTTTCCTTTTCATCGACAAAAGGCTGATACTGATCGGCATCGTCCAAAATGATCAATTCTCTTCGATGAACCGGATAATCCTGTCGAAGGTAACACCATAGAAATTCCTGAAGAAATTCATGGCGTTTGTAGGTTGGGAGACAAACGGAAATATAGGGTAATTTTGCTGACCGATTCATGGAGATTAGTGATAAGGAGGATTATTGAAAACCAAATCTTCTCGTGAACATTTCAAGAGAAGAACTGCTTTATTTCTTTGTTCTTCCGTCGGCGCCAACTCAAAAAATCGTGATATTGATTCAATTGTTTTCTCGGGAGTTTCGATGGCATCTTCATATCGAATCGACAACACCTTTGGGGAATGATGGCTCAAAAAATGGTCCTTGGATTTGCGTAAATGGCGAACCGCGTGTCGTATGGCATCCGGATGCCATCCCCAGGACGCGTTCTGAATACTTTTCTCACACTCGTGGTCGGGGCGTGATACGTCGATAAAGGACGGATGATTCCATGCCTCAAGAATCTCCGGCCCCATCAACGAAAGGATCGGATGTTTTCCCGCAAACAGAGTTGATCCGCTCCCCGCAAAACGGGTCTGATCGCCCGCCCAGTGCTTAAGCAGATTTACTCTGTCTTCAAAACCGATCTGTTCCGTCAGCCAAGGCTCTGTAAAGCAATTTCGACACTTAATACTCAACCAGTGATCTTCATAGAATTGCGGTTCCTTGCCTCTGGCGCATCCCTGTGTATCATGTCCAAGTGACATCCCTAAACAATGCATGACACCTGCAATAGTATTCGTTCCGCCGAAGTAATTGCCGATTACTGCGACACCTGAAAGAGAAATATCCGGATCAACCAGGTCTTTGGCTCCTTGGAATTTTCGAGCTTCCACTTCACTGCAACACACGTCGCTGTTGCCCGCTTCTTGCTCGACCAGCCAATAGTCGGGGACATAGAGTCCTGTGTCGGTTTTTTTGTGGAGTTCTCCGAGATAGTGATCGATATGGTGCGCGACTTTCCACTCTTGAAAATCATGAAGATGTCGATAAATCGTCGTCATGATCTTTCGGCCGCGAAGGCCAAAGCAATGCGTTCGGTTTATATTGTAGGGACGATACACCCAATCGTTGACCTTTCGCGGCAACCGAACATTTTCTTCCAGGTGTTGTCCTCCCAAATAAACCATTTCCCAATCCTGAGGAAGGTGATCGAAAAACCGTTGAGCTTTCTCTTGGAAATTTTCGACGCAAACCGCATCGTCTTCCAGAATTAGAACCGATTCCACTCCATTGGTGAGACATTCTTCGAGAATGCGAATATGAGATCGGTAACACCCCCACGCCCCTTCACCGCCATTCCACCATTCCGGATGGGTAGATAGACTTCCATCCAAAGCAGGAAAGGCTTCCGGAGTCTGAAACGGCCAATCTGAAGGAAGATGGTTGAAAAACGAGTCGAGTCGATCCTTGCGACGAGGCAGATTGACGACATAAACGCGTTGGAATATTTCTGAAAGCATCTCAATGTCTCCTTTATGAATACCAAGTTGATCGTGCAAACACGGTAATTACGACAATACGCTCGTCGTTCTTTCACGAAAGAATATTTTTTTCATTCATGAATTTTTGAAGGACGGCTATTCGTTCATCATCGGACATTCCCATAAGGTGTCTGATGAACATTCCGTAATATCCATTCATCAGATAGTAGTCTTCCACAAGTTGAAACGATTCTCTGTAGTCTTGCCAAACTGTACGCCAAAGCGCTTCCTGCTCATGAAATCGCTCAAAACGGAATTGTGCCAGTTCTGGATATTCACTGGATTCGTCCCAAATACGCAATATTTCTTCAACCTTTTCCGTGTTTCTGAAGAGAATGACGCCTGTATTGGGAAGCCCCGGATGATTGCGTTGATATTCTGAAGCCAGGTCGGCGGCGATCAGGATGTCTTTGTCCCTCAAATATGGAATCAATTCCTCATGAAGCGACAATTCGTGACTGTAAAAGAATGCGTCTGCATCGAGATAAAGTAAAAAATCGCAATGCCTCAGTTCTTCTCGGATAGCTGGGATTTTTTCCCAATAACTGGATCTGTTTTTCGTGGAAGGAAACGATTTGACAACATATTCGTAGCCATGCCTTCGACAATAAGTATCGTTGATCATACGGTCCAATTCGTATGAACGGTTTTCTTCCCCCCACATATATTGAACGACTCTGATATTCGATGATTTCATTGTAATTATTATCGCTGTTATTGTACTTTTATAATGAGGGTGTTATTCAAATAGAATTGACGGCAGCCAGTCGTTTGAAAACCATTTTCATGTCAGTCGTTCGTGAATCATCAGATGCCCTGCAATAGTGACGTATGTATTGGCCGAAGTACCCCTGGATTCTGTAGTATTCGGGTTCGATTTTGATGAAATCACGATATTTCGGAAGAACGATACGCTCAAACGCGAGTTGTTCCGGCGGCCAATTCCAGCGAGTTCCTTCATCAAGGTCAGAAGCGCTATTCCAATACGAGAAGATTTCCCTGGAAAGATCGTCCGTTCGGGCAAATATGACACCGGAATTGGCGCCGGGCGGATTCCATCGATGGTACTCGCCGCCGCAATCCGACGAGAACAAAATCGTTTTTTGCTCCATGAGTGGGAGAACTTCCTGCTCGATCTTGAGTTCATGACTGTAAAATACGGCATCGGCGTCAAGAAAGAGCAAATATTCACAATCGTAAAGTTCATCGAGTATTATTGGAATCTTTTGCCAACAGAGATGTCGGTCCGGTCGGGGAGGATTGCGGCGAATCACATATTCATAACCGTGCCGTTCGGAGTAGCGACGGTTAATCCATTCGCTCCAAGGAAAATACTCACAGTCACCGTACATGTACTGCAAAATCTTAATTCGTGGCTCATTCATGATTTCCACCTCCGCAAAAGTATCGATGAAATGCGGGCAGGCCAAATGGATTGATCTTTTCATACATGTCCGCGTATTGAAATTCCTCCGGACAGATGGAGCATTGATCACACGCCCCGGCGTTCATAAAATCTTCTAAATCTTTCCGTGAACAATTCGATGATAACGGCTTGTATTCCAACGCCGTTTTCCAATCCTGATTGACAAATCCTTTTCGGCGTGCGTAAGAGAAACAACCGAGTTGCGGGCATCTGTACAATTGATTGTCGATAAGCGTCGCGCAGACATTCCGGACATAACAGTTATTCCATGCCTTCTCGGGATCGCTGTCGAACGGCTTCGGATGTCCGAGCGAATCAATTTGATAACATTTCATCCAACCTCCGTTACTCTGCTGTATACGCGGTAGAATTCCATGATATTCCAAAACGCCAATCTCTTTATCGAATATTTTGTTATAGCTGGGATCATCGAAATGTTTGGATACTGTTACATTCGCTTGGATGTTTTTCAGGGCGATGAAAATACAGGCATCCATTTTGGAAAACAGCAAACCATTTGTGATCAGTTCTATGCTTGAATCGTTCCAGTGTTTCCGTGTTTCGTAAATCACTTTTTCCAAATCCGGATGCAAGAGCGGTTCCCCTCCCATGATCCGCACGTTCTCCGGGTGAATTTTTGGATTCCATGCTTTGTACCAAACCAGCAGTTCCTTGAGTGGGACATGCCCTTTCATGAATCGCCCCAGATGAGAGCAATACTCACACTTGAGATTACAGGCATAGACGACGTTCATTTCCAAATTAATGAGACGTACACGTAGTTCTTCCACGGCAGATTCCTCCCTATTCGGTTAGTGCTCAATAAAATGTCCAAATCGACGATTAATTTCATCGTCGAAAATTTCGTTTTTGTCATGAAGGTAGAAATATGATTCGTCACAGGCGGCGACACCATTGAACCGTGGTCGAGTCGCTTTCACTTCCCAAAAATCCTGCCATGAACGTAAAACATAATGGTTCAATTGAACGACATTCGTGGAAATGGAATGTTGCATTCCCGTGACGAGTTCCATGTTTTCATTGATCGTGACTCCGTGTGACAGAGGGAAATAATGAACATCATCGATAGCCGCCCGATTGATGTATTGGGGTTGTACGATGCTCTTGATAAACCTATTCTTTTCCCATAATGTTTCCGCTCGATGCAATAAATGGCGGATTTGACTTGCAGGTCGTTTGACATACCCGCTCGTTCCAAAAATTTGCCAATTCATGGCCAGAGCGGAATAATCTTCATACTCTTCAAGCAATTCTCGAATGTCGTCCGTTTTTTTCGGCAGGATGTATTCATCCAAGTCGATAATGGCCATCCATTTGGTATGTTGGGAGGCTTCTTTCATCATCTCGCGATAAGCCAGAATCTGGAAATTGGAGGGAGCTTCTGTTTTGCCCCATTCGGTATCCATAACATGAATATTTTCGACCAAACCCAATTCCAAATACGGTTGAAGAATTCGATCTGAGACTTTCGTGTTTTCATCGTGATTGAACAGATAAAAATGTTCGACGCCAATTCCGCGATGATATTGAATCCATTCATCCAACCAGGAGTTTTCTCCTCGAAATATTGCTGTCGCTGATAAATAGTACATGTGAATGAGATTATTGATTTATCGTAGAGTCAACTGGATATGAATTACCGAATCTGATATACGGCTCCGCCATGAACGCTCTGGGGTTCATCAGGTCTTCCGAGAATTTCCATGACCAGTGGATTGTTGTGACATGCCTCGCAGATATTTCGTTCACCGAACTTCGCGTGGCATTGATCGACATTCATGAGAAAATCGTCGATCGACCATGAATAGGAATCCATTTCCTCACGCGACATTTTCAAATCAAAATCGCTCAGAAAGAGAGGTCCGGCAATTTGACAATAGTAAACGCGACCGTCGAACAACCAGGAGTGGTGGTGAGGGCAATGACACGGGATTGTTCCCTCGATGCGTCCGCGAGGAATATAATTCTGGTTCTCTTTACTGTAGTAATCGTACTTGGGATTGCCGACGGCGTGTTTCTCAATCAAGTATCTGTTATTCCCATAATCGGATACATTGATCTGATCGAAGTACTGCTCGTACTCGTTCATCTCCATTCCTTCCACAAGCGCCGTGATCATCATGATTTGATCGACCATACCGCTTTGTCTCAACAACGAGACACACTTTTTGAAATGATCCCAAAAGAGAGGTTCTCCTCCTACGAATAGTACAATATTAATCTTGCAGTCGTGTTGGAGAAGTTTGTCAACGAAATGTTCGGCCATCGCCGGCGTAAATTGATAATCGGGATATCTCCTCATTGCATAGGATTTGTCGCACCTGGGGCAGCTTCTCGGACAAAAGCTGTTGCTGAAAATTTCCATGACAGGAAGACTATGTTTATGTTTTTGTTGAGACATGATCCCGATTCCTGAATCAAAGTGAATTATGATGTTCTTTGTACAAAACCGTGATTTGAATTCCGAATATTGATGTTGAACGGTACGGCTAAAGGCGGTCTACGGAACGAAAAAATACCATGATGGAAATTGCTCATGAGTCAGGAAAAACGGTAAGTGATGCTGTTCGGCAAATTCTTCGACAGCGCTTTGAACGCCAAAAACTCCATTACCGTCGACGGTATCGATGAAATCATGCCCTGCGAATAACCCCCCACTTTTCACTTTGGGAAACCAAACTTCCAAATCAGCCCGAATATATTCGTAAGAATGATTGGCATCGATATAGACGAAATCCAACTCTCCTTCTCGAAATTCCCTGGCGGCATTCAAGGATAATTCCCGATGAATCTGGAATCGATCGATAAATTCCTCGAGTCGGTTCAACGTTTCAGCGAATCGCAATTCATTTTCCTGATCGGTCGCGCTCAGTCCGTCCTGGTAATTTTCCAGCGAAGTCCAGGGATCGATCAAGTGCAACTTTCTGCCTTGCCATGTTGAAAGCAGACGATGAGAGTATTCCCCCAGATAGACGCCAATCTCGGCACCTTCACCACACAAACCAAGGTTGTTCAGTAAAAGCCCCAATTCGTCACGATGAGTCATTCGTTTTTTATTAGCCATTAATGTGGTCCTTTTTGAAAAATATGTTGGTTCTTTTGCACGCATCATAAATACATGCTCGAATATCAGATTAAATCGCCATGTTCAAATCGTTCACGTATCTTCTCTCTTTCGGAATGCCCAAAGAGAATGACACCATTTGTTGTCGAAATCACAATGAATCTCCAGGAGATGACGTCCGGCAGGAATCATAAACTCATCGGTCGTGTCATAAGCCTGATGACATTCGCCGAGAGAAACGCCATCGAGAAGAAAGACGACCGGATTTGGATTTTGACGAGCCGCCGAACCATTCAATAACCCCGCAATTCTCAATGGTTCGTGGTTTTCCAATAAAACACGAGATGGCGCATGCGTACTCAAAAATCCATGATCTCTCATAAATGCCGGTGGATCGACCGGCAGTTCGTCATATCCGAGAAATCGTCCAAAATGAGGAAACCCGTATCCAACGGCTTTCGGAATCAGGTGAGCGATTTTCATAATTTCGCATTCTCGTGAAAGGGCGGAACGACAATCCGATTCATATTCCATTCTCCAGTTTGGTGTAAGTCGTTTTTCAATCCTTTCAATATGTGTATCGGGATACTGGTTCCAACTCAGGTGCCCATATTCAGAATAGCTTCGTGTCAGATAGAAAATATCATGAGCGTCCCCATGAAGAAAACGTATTTTTTTTTCCGACTTAACGAAGGCGGTCATGAGTTCTTGGTCATCGGCGTGATGAGCGTGAGGGGGATATCCTCCACTAGACAAATAAGCCTCCAAGAGCCATCCTCCACGATGTGTCAACCAGCCTTTGCGAAGATTTTGTTCCAAAGGCAGGTCATAAACAAATTGTTGATCTCCTATCAATTGACAATGGCCGGAAGGACAGACAACATCGACACCGGGATCGAAATTTTCCGCCATAACAGAAAGATAATTGGAAAATGCGATGTCATCATCGTCAAAGTTCGCTATGGCGTTAACCTTCGAAGAAAATAAATTTCTTATCAAATAATCCCGCTTTTGTCCGGTTGTCGCAAATCGTTCCTTGATGGAAACCAGCTTCCAACGTTCCCCCTCTTGCGAAGGGTACTGATCGGCATCGTCTAAAATCACCAGTTCCGCATTGGCGTATGTTTGTCGTAAAAACGATTCGATGACTTCCGGTAAAACTTTGGGACGGTTATGAGTAATGCAAACACATCCGAAGTGTAAATGGGACATATCCAGGTTTCCTTTCGCAAATTTGCTATTGTGTACGTTATACGAATGCGATAACATTGTGAATATTTCGTGTCTCCCTACATTCTGCCGTCGGGTTTTACCGTCTGACGGAACATAACAAAAAACGTATTGATCCGTTCATCCTTTCTTTCCCGTATGTTTTTCCAAGCCTTTCTGGTAGATCAGAGAGAGAAGCTTCCTCGCATTCGCTTTGATTTCTTCGCTGTAATCTTTTTCGTAAAGAGTGCCATCATGTCCGTAACGTCCGACGTAAGCCGGCTGAGGCAATTCTTCGCGAGTTTTCAAATGGTCATAATGGACATGTTCGGTATTTGTATGCTCGTAGTCGTTCATCCTTTCAAGGAAAGGGTGAATTTCTGAATCGAATACATTCCGATGGAACCAATAAAATCGAGTATCGCACCAACGGACGTTTTCATGAAATCTCAGGTAATAGGATGGTTTATCGAGATTCACCGAATGTAGGATTTGCGAAAAATTGTCGACGAACAAACGACCGGTACACTTGAAAAAATCCCGATCCAATAAACGACTCTTCTCCATCGCATAGATCATGCTTTGCATCTCAGCCGGACCTTTCCCTTTGTGGCGACAATATTCCGTCAGGTCGATCGACAGAGTCTCCAGCCGGGGATTGTTAAACAACTCTTCGGGCAACTGGAAGCCGCTGGAGTCGACGTAGACGACTGCTCCGACGTCCGGTTGTTTCAGCCAGCATTGAATCGCACAAAGATAATCAAGCAGTCGCTCCTGAGGATCCCAAACACCACTCGACGCCAGTTCGGAGTAATTCTGCGTGACCGAGCCGGTCAAGAGGATCGTCGGCTTACGGGAGGATACGCTTGCGATCGGATTGGTTTCGGCTTCTTGGATCACGACATGCCCGAACCGTCGAGAAATTTCATCGTCGTACACTTCGTTACGATTATGAAGCGCCCAGTAATCCGGGATGCGGCTCTCCCAGGTGTCTGGTCGTCCTTTGGGCAGCTTGATCTCCCAACAATCCGTTTTCGAACGGACCATGTAATGATTGATTCGCACGATGGAATCAGTATGCACATTGAACGGTGAATCGACCGGGCAATGGTTTTCATCGACGGCAAGGCCCGTATGAAACGCGAAATGATGCGGATCCAATCTACCGCCCGGAATCACGTCCCGGGGATTGACAATACTTTTAACATGCCGGTTTTCCGGGAGGTCGTTTTCCGCGCGAAACAAAAAATGGTTGATCTGGTCCGGCGGCGGTTCGATCCATCCGCCCGACCCGAAAATCGACCAACTGACGACCAAGCCACTGTACTGTTCATAATCCGCGAGGACCATTTTCAGGTCATCGCAGCGGCGCGGTAAAAGAAATTCGTCCAGATCGATCATCGCGATCCACCGAGTCGCATCTTTCCAACGAATCATGGCATCTTTCCAGGCTTCATGCTGTTGTACCGGGCCGGGATACGGAATATTGTCGACAAGTCCGCGTTCCACATACGGCTGCAAGATTGCATCCGATTCCGTCGTCTCAAGATCATTGTTATAGAGATAAAAATGTTCCACGCCGACCGCAAGATGGTAATCCAACCATTCCCTAAGCCAGCGGCTCTCTTGTTTGAAAATGGCTCCGATGGATAAATAATGCATGATCGTTTCCTGTATTGAAAAGAGATTTTTGGGAACGTTTCAATTACATTCTCGTAAAAATAACATGAGAGAGTGGTGATAAATGTCGTTAAAACGCTGCCGGAGTTCCGCTGTTCGACCCTCCTGAAAAATGAGCCCGCGAACCTCCATCTGTTGAATGACATAATCGTTGTTGCGGCAATTGATATGGCCGCATCCTTCCTGACCTTCCACCGCCCAACTGATGAGCGACACACAGCCCGGTGCCGTCAATCGGCAGATATTGTCAAACATGACCGATTCGCAGGAGGGAGGAATATGTTCGCCGACCTCGATACAAAGAACCTGGCCTTGCGGCAAGACTCGCCACCACGGTTGGATCAGGTTGACCGTGAAAATCGGAACGCCAACAGACTCGTTTTCTGACAAAGGGGTTCCCTCGAAACCGAACACTTCAAAACCGTGGTTTTTTAGATGCTCGCAGGCGTGTCCTCGTCCACAGCCGAGGTCGAGAACGAGCCGATCGCGTGAAAACGCTTCCGGAAGCAGAGCGAGAATTCCTTCATGTTTTATCAAAATCCTCTCGGACTCCTCGTGAGTAAAAATTCCATAGGAATCGGGCATATTGCACCTCGTTAATTTTCGGAAAAGATCGTATTTGGAACCGATAGTGTCACAACGGCAAACTTCGATTTATGGGTTGTTATTGAATCTCGCGACTGTTGTTTCAGATCAGGAATCCCCACTCCGTCAGCCGAATTATTTTGAAATTCATGTTGTTATTACTGTTTCGAGAAGGACGCTTTTTTCTGAGATGGGATTCAGTAGGATTCCACTGTCCGGAATAAGGATCGTTTCACCTGTTCGAACCTCTTCCCATTGCTCCCCACAACAGGTCCCTTCCAACACTGTGATAAGACGGGTTTCATTCGATTCATTCCAGCGCGTTTTCTTCGCGATCTCATGCCAAACAAGACCGATCCGGTTTTTCCCATGCCAAACCGAAAAAGCATCATTCCGGCCCGGTAAAAACGTCCGGTTCAGGGGCATTGCTTCATAATTTAACGCCGTCAAACTTTCGGCTACCTGAACATTTCGCCTCGTCGTGACATCGCGAAGCCAATCATAAAGTCGCAGCGACACGCTCGCTCGGGAAGTCGCCTCCAGCAGTGTCACTCCCCCGTCGATATAGTGAATCGTTCCGGGCGGAATGACGAAACAATCGCCGGGTTTCGGCTCAATCGTATTGATCAACAGTTCCAGGGTTCGTTCATGTAACGCCTGGAGGATTTCTTCACGGGTCACGGTTTTTTCGAACCCGATTCCGACCCGGCTTTCTGGATCGGCCTCGACAACGATCCACAGATCTTCAATGTTTTCACAAGGAAATCCAAGTTTGCCGGACATGCTTGCGTCGGGATGAACATGAACGGACGTTGGAAGATCGGTATCGATCCATTTCAGGAGAAGGTTTGAATCGTTGAGCGGCTCGCAACTTTCCCAGGACTCGGCGATCCGAATCATTTCACCATTGCCTTTGCCGTATTTTTTCGCCAATTTTCGTCCGCCCCAAATATGTTCCCGGAGCGTCGACACTAATCGAATCGGTATCGTCGTCATGTTTTCCTCTCTATTGGGAAACGGTATTGTCTTTCGATTGATCCGCGATCGTCGTGCCCCTGTGTATCCCGGATTTTCCCATGTGCGTTTCCGCAAGCTGCTTGATTTCCTTCAAATACAACGCAATGAGCCGCTGGTCACGTTCCCGTAGCTGGTTCAGTTTCGAGATTTCCTCGATCAATTTTTGGTTTTCTTCGCGGAGCTTTTGAATATCCTCCTGCGATTTCGGCAGGATCGTTTTCATATAGGTCCAGATAATGAAGAACAGCAGCGCCCCAAATCCAAGTTTTTCGAGCGGCCACTCGAATATTTCCGGAACGTTCGCAAAAAGCGTGATCGTGCCCGAAAGAAAGCCGCATTTGATGGTGTCGTACATGACATGTATTCCTGTCGCGTAAATGATGATCTCCTTATGTCCGTGTAATCCTGATCGGAGCCAGGCCGAATCCGTTCATGTCCATAAACTCTCCTTCAACCATGCAGATCGCAAACGCGTCGCAATAACGTCCTCTGCATTGTTCCGTGAAAGTATCAAAGCTCTCCCAGATGACCGAGGCGGGTTCCCCTTCCTGTTTGCCGACTTCCCAGTACTTGCCCCATGAACCCTGGTGCGCGATGTATTCGGTGCCGTCCTCTTCCCGGCGATACGCGATTCGAGCCGTCGCATGCATCCAACCACCGCGATTGACCGCCGTTTTGATTTTGCCGACGTAACGGACTTGTGATGACACCGCGACACTGTTGCCGAACGTGATCGGAAAGCCCGCCGCGACGCAATCGAAGACCACACGGGCCAACTCCTCACCGCGAAAATCGCCGAGATAACAGGCACCGATTTGGCATTTTTCCGCCTCGGCTAAAATTTCGTCGGTATAGCGTGGCGGATTTCGGAGCGATTGGTCGTAAGTTCCGACTTTTTCGACGTCGAACATGCCGCGTTTATTGGCGCAGGTTAACATCGCCGAAAGGGACGCTCCTTCCCCGCGAATTCCGGCGTCACGTTTGCCGAGGTCCCAGGTCGGGTACGGGTTGAATCGTTTATAATGCAGTCGATATCCGTCCGCCAAATGCGTCAGCAGCATCGCGTTGACCGCATGATTCGTCGCGCAACCGGCGCAGGAGCCGCGACTCCCTTGCGAAAAGTCCTGCCAGCCGACTTTGAAATAATCCGCGATAAGCCAGGGCCAGAAGCAAAAGCCCTGACTTCTCAACGAATCGCGAATCCTTTTCTGCTGGGCGACCCGGGCCTCGAACTGACTCCACGGCACCACAAGCGGCTGCATCGTCGTTTCGCGGTTTTCATGTTCGTTGTAAAGGGACGACTGGAGATCGTTCCACTGGGCAAACCCGGAGTCGGGATCACCCTCGGGAATCCACCCTTCCAGCGGGAATTGATGTTCATTGTGCGTGTTCATGAGATTCTTATTTCGAGAGGAGGTAACGGAAGGTTCGACCGGTTGTTCCGGGAGTTCGACAGTTCGGGCAATCGACGCCGCGAGTTGTAGTTTTGACCGGTGCGGTCGATTTCGGCATTTCGATGGTCTTCATGGCGTCACAGACGGTCTGAAGCATCTTGTTCACTTGGGAAAGATCGTCGATTTTGTCGCCGAGTTCTTTTTCCAATTGCCGACTCAGTTCCGCGAGAAACGGCATCCAATCGGTGACGGCAGTCGGCGACGCCTGGGCGAGTGACGCCGTCAGAGTAATTTGAAGCTGCGTTCGAGCGTTTTGAGCGGTTCGGATATTTTGATCGGCGATCCGTTGGACGATCTGCTCGAAACACCCGGCAACAAGCTGGGATTCCGCAACGAGATTTTTGCTCTTGACGAGGATCGGCGTTTGCGTTTGAACCCAAACCTCCAGTGATGTTACGGGCGGTTTCGGTGTAGGTTTCGGGCTGGGATTCGGTGTCACATCCTCATCACCATTGACAAAAGTTTTGAGGAGTAGTATCGGTTTCCCGTCAACCACGACCCCGGCAACGACGGTATAATTGCCCGCTGTCGGGCTCGCGAAATAGAGTTTCGAAGAATCGGTATCGATTTTGTACGATTCGACCGAAGTCTCCGTCGAAACGATATTCCACGAGGCCTCTTGGGAAGGAACGACCTCGAAGGAGGCGAGCGTTCCCGTCGCGATCCGGTCCGGTCCGACCAGTTCCTGGGCAACGCAAGTGACGCCGAACAGGAAAATCAGTATTGTGTATAATGGCGTTTTCATGGCGATGGAAAAAAATGAAAAAATCTTTCGGAGACCGGAGTGTTTCACGGTAGTATCGATTCTTGAAGACGTCTCGTCTCCGAAAAGGATTCTTCCTCAGGTTGTTATTTGTTCTTGATGGCGTTGATGATGGAAACGATTTGCGTGACGAATGAAATGATCAGGACCGGATTGATCGCTTCCGGATATTCGGCATGATCCGGGACCGTGTTTTCGCACAGTTCCAAAATGGTGTCTTCATCCGCCGATTCGAACAGGATGTCCGCCGTGCGGAGTTGGTCGAGAATCAGGTTGTAGACGTAGCCGAACAACGCGTCGTTATTCAAAACGAATTGCAGATGTTTCAGCAGGGCGTCGTCAAGCTTGATCCTGTTGGACGCGGCCAGCGGCTTGATGCCATTGATCAGGTCGAGAAGGAATTTTTTGGCCGATTCCTTGTCGTCCAGCGCAAACGGCTTCAAAACGATTTGGGCGGCGAGTTTCAAAAAGTCGAACATAGTGATTTCTCCGTATGAGGGTGTGTTTGTGGTTGCATTTCCCCGAGGAATTGCAGGAATTGTTCCCGCCAATCGGGGAGCGTGTCTTGAAAGGTGGTGTTGAATTTCGTCGGATCGAGAACGGAATATTTCGGTCGTACCGCCGTCGCGCCATACTCCTTCGAGCTGACGGAGACCGGCAGCGTCATATCGACGCCCCAGAGATCGTTGATTTTCTCGAAAATCTGTCTCGCGAATTCATACCAGGTTGTCTGGCCGGTGCCGGAAAGGTGATACGTGCCCCACGGAGTTTTTTCACCCCGGAACAATTTTTCGATGACTCCGACGACCGCTTCGGCAACCAGCGGCGTCCAGTTGGGTGAAACGATTTGATCGTTCACGACCCGCAGCGCGGTACCGTTGCGGTTTCCCCGCAGCATGGTCGTATAAAAGTTTTTGCGACGCACGCCGTACAGCCCGGAAAGCCTGAAAATCAGGTGTTGATCCAAAATATTTCGGACCCGAACCTCACCTTCGAGCTTCGTCCAGCCGTAGTAGCCGATCGGATTAGGATTGTCCTCTTCACGATACGGCCTGGTCCATTGCTTTCCGTCGAAAACATAATCGGTCGAAAAATGGATCATCGGGATGCCGCGAAAGTCGGCCTCCGCCGCCAGGATCGCCGCCGCTTCCGAATTGATGGCGTCGGCAACGAACGGTTCGAGTTCCGCCTTGTCGACGTTTGTATACGCCGCCGCGTTGACGATCAGACCGACCTTCGGGAGCTGCCGGAGCGTTTGGAACAGGAATCGAGAATCGAGGAAATCGATATCTTCGCTGCCGATCGCAACGATTTCGTGATCCCGCTCCAATTGCCGGTGCAGTTCCCAGCCGAGTTGCCCGTTTTTACCTGTCAGAAGGATTCGCATGGTTGATCAAGAGTGAAATGAAAAACAATCAATCGAAACGAAACGGCGAATTTTCGTCGTCCTCATGCCGGATTTCATCGATGGGACATTCCCGATTCCGACCGGCGAAAAGCCGGTCCGGACAGTTGATGACCAATCCCGGAACGTCGGATACGTTCTTGTAGCCGTGAACGACGCCGAGTGGCACCAGAACCATTTTAGGGGACTCATCCCCCGCCAGGATCGTCTGTTTGATGCCATAGGTCTGTGAGGTTTCCCGGTTGTCCCAGAGCATGACGAGGAACTTGCCCGGCCCGGTGAATACGAAATAATCGGTTTGCTGTCGGTGTTCGTGCGGGCCGCGCTGGACTCCGGGAAGCGTCAAACTGACATAACACATGACCGGATAAAAACATTCCGGAAGTTCGTCGTCTCGAAAGACTTCCGTCAACCAGCCGCGTGGATCAATATGTTTCTCCAGCGTGCGCACTTCGGCGTCGTGAATCATCCCTTCGGTAAAATCCATTACATGTTCCTTTCGCAATAATCGTTGTTTTCGAGGTACCATTTCACTGTCTCCATGAGCCCGATTTCAAATGGAATGGTCGTTTGCCAGCCCGTATCATGGTGTAATTTCGCGGTGTCCATCGAGTAGCGACGGTCGTTCCCCGGTCGATCCTGAACGAAACGGATCAAGTTGCGCGAGGTCCCCACCGGCTCCTCTCGGATTTCGTCCACACAATCGCAAATGAGTTCCACTATTTCCTGATTCGTCTTTTCGTTCTCGGGCCCAGCGCCGATGTTGTACACTTCACCGAGCCGTCCTTCGTCCGCCGCCGCGATGATCGCCTTGGTATGATCGCGGACATGGATCCAGTCGCGAATGTTTTGACCGCTCCCGTGCAAGAGAACTCTTTCCCGGCGCATACAGCGCCCGATGGTCAGGGGAATGAACTTGTCCGGTCCCTGGCGGGTCCCGTAATTGTTGGAGGATCGCGTGACGATGATCGGCAGCCCCCGCGTGTTCGACCACGCGGTGACCAAATGTTCCCCCGCCGCTTTGCTCGCCGAATAGGGATTGTTCGGATGGAGCGGAAGATTTTCGTGGAACGATCCCTGTTCGATGGAACCGTAAACCTCGTCCGTCGAGCAGTAGTGGAAACGAAAATCGTTGTTTCGTTGATTTCCCTGCCAGTATTTCGTCGCCACGTCTAAGATCACGGACGTGCCACGGATGTTGGTTTCGAGAAACAATCCCGGATTCGCGATGCTTTTATCAACGTGGCTTTCAGCCGCCAGATGAAAAATTCGACTTGGTTTTGTTATGACAACAATATTCAGAAGAGATTTTTTGTCTCTGATATCGAGTGTGTGAAATCGAATGTTCTTTTTTCGTTCCAGGCATTTTCGATTTTGTTTCTGCCA
Source organism: Thermoguttaceae bacterium (assembly GCA_031549565.1). GTDB lineage: Bacteria > Planctomycetota > Planctomycetia > Pirellulales > Thermoguttaceae > JAVBSX01. The sequence continues at coordinate 18,428 of JAVBPO010000188.1, read as the reverse complement.
TGACTCCTTAGCCCAATCGATTACCACGACATGCTCGCCTCGTTCAGCCAGATCTTCCACGAGATGAGAGCCGATGAATCCCGCGCCGCCGGTAACGAGAACTGTTTGTGTTGGTATCGTTTTCTTCATTTTGCACCAAGTTTTTTTTCGATCTGCGCAGACGCTGAGCGCAGAACCCGGTAATAGACTTTTTTCCGTTTCTTACCGCCAAAAACGGGCTGTTTCCTCAGAAAGGATCACTGACGGGGTTACGAATGAGACAAATTCGTGCGGATCGTTTTTCAACCAGGCGCTTTGCCATTCTTTGCCACCCATGTCCGGTATTCCGAAAGCGTCATACCATGCTGGTCGCGAATACTCTTGACGTATTCATACCGTTTTCGGTCGCTGAGAAGCAGATGCGGCTCGCATGCGTCCAGTTGATCCTGATCTTCCTCCTCGGGTCCGAGGCAAATGCAAGTCTCCATGATTTCGCAAGCGTGGCAGGGAAGCACGACCTTGCAGCCGCACGTCGGACATTTTCCTTGCGGACCGTCCGGGAAATAAGGAGATTGCGTGGATTTTCGGGACGGAGCGGATTCGGAATTTTGACTTTTCATTGTCGACCTCATCGTATTTTCAAAAAGTTCGGGAGAACGCTTCTCCCAATCGCGAGACGTAATGTACAACGAAAGTCTCGAAATTGCCTGAGGTATTCATTGACCGATAATCAAAGACCGCACCTTTCGAGGAGGTTTGAGATTCTCCCGGGTGGGTCGCAAGATTATTTCCACTTTTTTTTCGCGGAAATTCATACCCCATTTTTCAAGAATTCACGGTCGGCCGAACACGGGAATTTTGCGATTTTTTGATACGGTTTCCCGGAGTACGACGGGAAATCGCGTCGTGAAAACCGTCATAACGAAACCATTTTTCGTAAGCGGCAGAAGCGGTGTGCCCCATCCCGAAAAAAGCGCAGCCGCGACCGTTCTCATACCGTCCCCGGTGGTACGGACCGGTTCGGCACAAGGCGGTCAAAGACGTTTATTCGCTCCAAATTACCCCATCGCTCGAAGCAGACACAACGCGAAGAAGATGCCGGGGCATCGGTCCAGCGCATACGCTCTTTTCAGGATCGCCCGGAGATTCCGAACCGCATCGCGACAGTCGTCACAGCAATATCGTTTTCCAAACTCGAGGAACAGCCGCGCGTCGAGTATCCGCTTACAACCGGGTCGTTTGCACTGAAAATCGACCGTTTCCAGGATCACATAGTCCTCCTCGGACAGTATGTCGTCCATTTCGTTCTCGACCGGAGATAAGAGCGTTTCCTCTTTTCGCTTCTCCGGCTCCGGTTCGACGACAAGATCGGGAGATACGGGGATTTCAACGGCAGCAATCTCGGGCGGCTGGTTTTTCAACTTTTCCCGATAGAGTTCCGACTCGCGGGCACGGGCTTCACGCCCTTTTTTGGAAAGCCGGTAGATGATCTTGCTGATTTTTTTTCTCAGTTTCCCGGGCTGGTCCTTGTACTTTTTGATCGTTTTCCAGAGGGAAAGCGCGCCGGAAGCGAGAAAGCAGGCGAACGAGCAGAAGATTTCCGCATGACAGTGCGGCAGAAACCGGTTGGGACACCCCTTCATAATGCAGTTGCGCTCGTGAATGGCGGTACAGGTACACTCGCAGGGCTTACCGTTTTCCGGAACATGGTAGAATAAAAAAGCGTCGTGGATTTGAGCGTCGTAATTCATAATAGATACAAGTCCTTTCTTCCCACGACGTAAGAGGGGACCTACGGAATCAAAACGAATCGTTCGCTTCGGGAATAGCGGGGTAAATCAAAAGGTCGACGGCATCAAAAAACAACTTACTTTTGCAGTGAAAAATGGTGAGAATACGGACCTTTGATCAATTCTTGCAGTCTGGTGCGAGAGATTCATCTTGCTTGCTTCAGCTTCCAACCGGGGGGAAATCGATGGTGAAAAATGGAATGAAACACGGAGGCCCTTTTTTGAAGTATTATTCAGAATCCCATATCTCAACGACGATTTCCAGAGTGTCGCGACGAAAAACCGAGGAATCCACAATTATTTCCCGTTTGAAAAACTGCTTGAAGCGGCTGCGGAAAACCAATCATTCGTGTCGAATAGAGTGAACGGGAAATCCTTGATTTTTATGCGGAATTTAAGGTGAAAATGTTGTCAAACGGCTGGCCGGCGGATAGAATCAAGGTCCGATGGGGCGGTTTTTTCATCATAACCCGGGAGCCCCGGTAGGCGGCTGGAGCTTCCGCTCCGATAAGTAAGCCGCGAGATGGTCGTTTCACTCCCGATCTCGCTAACATTGCAAAAAAATTCACAATCTTCCCCAGGAATTGTATATCGAACTCAATATTCGAGACTTCTTCCAACCGTGTCATGACCGAAAGCCATCATCACTACCGTCCGATCCTTCCACGCACACTGTACACCGAGTTGGTGGACGATGCAAAAAAGCCGGATGCGAATGCCGTCAGCGATTATTACAACAGATATTTAGCCAAAAACCAGACCGAAACGGGAGCCGTATGGACCGCCGCCGAGATCTTATGGCATGAAAAAGGGGCGCACATCATCCGGATCGATCCGCGCACGGCAATGTACCTGGCGGCTTCGGCGGTACCGCTGGAAACGGTACTTCCTCCGCTGCCGGAACAGGAATGCTTGCCGATCTGCTACGAGTTTCCACGCTCGCCCAAAATCTCCTTCGATGGAACGGATTTGACCGCCATGCTCGTCGTTCCCAGCGAGAATCAACTCGTCGTATGGCAGGGCAGTGGGAACAAGAATCACGGCGAGGTCTTGGAACCGGGTCAGTTGTGTCAACAAGCCAATGGTCGGATCGACTTCATGAAAAACCTTGGTCATGAGGAACCGACGTATGACATCGTAGCGGAATTGGCGGTTCGCCGCATGTCGATCATCGCGTATCACCTTTGTCACGGCTTGGACTGGTTCGCGAACTACGCTTTGGAGCAAGTTTCCATCGAGCCGGATGCGCGAGCGGGCTCGGCCGCATGGTCGGGTGATCCAATGTGTTGAACTTGCGTTTCGACCGTAACGGAGGTTCGAATAGAATTACGTTAATGTTCCTTACGGCGTTCCGACGTGATTCGATGCTCAAGGAGCCAGCGATACAGTTCCGGACGGGAATAAACCTCCTCGGCGATGCCATGTCCCGCACCGGGCAGGATCGTCAGTTTCGCGTCGAGATTGCCCACCTTTTTCATTGCCTGAATGATTTGTGCCGACTCTTCCGGCGGCACAACGTCGTCCTCGCCCCCGTGGAACGCCAAGCAGGGAACGGATCGAAGCGAGTCGGCGTATTTCGGCGGAAACCCTCCGGCGAGCGGTACGATCGCGGCGAATCGGTCGGGGTAGCGCTGGGCGACATGGAACGTACCGTATCCGCCCATGCTGATGCCCGTCAAGTAAATCCGGCTCGGATCGATTCGATAGCGGACTTGTTCGTCTTTGAGAAGCTGATCGAGAAATGCCATCACGTCGTCCGGATTCCAGTGCCGGTCCGGTGTCCTCGGAGAGACGACAATAAACGGAAAATCTTCGGTCGGAACATTGCCATTGGCGAACCGAAATGGGGCGTGTTTTTTCAGTATCCTGACGTTTCGGCCCGCCTCACCCGAGCCGTGCAAAAAAATCAGCAGCGGTCTCGGGCCGGACCAGTCGTGATACCCTTGGGGAAAATGGAGCAGATAATCGAATCCCCGGTCCGACGCCGCCGGGACCGCGATCGTACTGCCGAAAAAGTACGTTTTCAGATCGAACCCGACCCGAAGCAATACGAGAGCGAGCAAAACGATTTTGAGAAGACGAATCATGATAGTTTTCGCACTCCCCGAAGACGGTAGACGATGGTTGCGGCGATCAGCAGGACCGGGAGTACGAACAGGATGAAAAACGTGCCGGACGACCGGTGGTAACAGATGACGCCTTGCGGCGGCCCGGGTTTTCCGAACATCTGGTAGACCATCCAGCCGACCGCTTTGTCCTCGCCGAGCGCACCGGTCCAGGAATCGTGTCCGCCGGTTTCGTGGAGCGTCAAATAAGCGTTCCCGCCGAGTGCGTTGATCTCTTCAACGATTTCTTGCGTGGGGATCGGCGAGGTCGTGTCGTCCTTGTTATGGAACGCCCAAATCGCGGTCTTCAAAAAGTTTTCCGGCGTGACTCGGTCGGGGCGGGCGGAGCAGACGACCAATGCCGCGATTTGATTCGGGTGCGAGTCGACGAATTTCCAAGCGGCATTACCACCGGAGCAATGCCCGTAGACGCAGAGTTTTTCGCGGTCGATGGGAAATTCGTCCAAAACCGTCTCGAAAATTTCTTCGAGAATCGTGAGCGGGGCGTCACCCTTCCCCTCGTCGGACACCGAAACGTCCCAGTAGGGGTTGTCTTCCGGGCATTGTGTGACGAGGACGAACAGATCGAGCTTGTTCTTTCCGGCAAGCAAATCGAGCGTCGACTGGAGATGGGCTAACTGCCTCGAATTGTCGTTACCGCTTTCCCCCATCCCGTGAAAGCAAATCAAAAGCGGGAAGCGTGCCGCTTCACCGCGTCTACCTCCCGGCCTCTTCGAGGCGGTCGGCGGATCGAAGCCGTCTGGAAACAGCATCCGGAATTTGACCGGTTCGTTCACATACCGACCACCGGTGTAGGAACGGTATTCCATCGCGGCGAAACTGTCGATGACACTGATATTGGCGTTGTAGCCGCCGTCGACGTTTTCTTCGGATTTCGCTTGGGACGATTCACGGATCGCGGCGGCGCTGACGCGTCGGGGCGGCTCCAGTTGCACGATTTTCTTTTCGGCGGCGTTCAATGAACCTGAAACGCACAGAAATGTGAATGCAACGGTAAAAATTTTGCGAAACGATTTTTTCGCGAACAAACCGACGAGGACGATCGCGATCCCAAGAAAATACCAACTCGGCCAGAGCCGGAAATCGAGTCGGCGCAGTGTCCGATCGAGCAGGGTCGGATCGAACAGACAGGCAAGGTCGAACAGGAGCAGCGTCGCGATCAGTATTCCCAAACCGAGGGAGGATTTTTGAAAAATCTTTTTCATTTCGTTTTTCTCCGACTTCGGATTTCCATCGTCGTTTTCAGCAGTAGGACAATCAGGGTCAGCGCAAACAGCGGAGCGGTGAGCATACGCCACGAGAATGAACCGGTTACGAGAAAATTTTCCCAAGCGACGTAGAAAAACCAAAGGCAAAAGTCTTCAAATCGATAATAGTGGCGGATCAGCAAATGTTGGACCATTTCACGCGGAAACGCGATCCAGATCGAATTTCGCAGGAAAACGTACAGCACGAGTAAAACCGTCAGCCGCCCGACGTACACGCCATACCGTTTTATGGGTAATGTTTTCCAAAATCGAATCCAGCAGCGGAGGAGATTTTTGCCGCACGGAAGAGTAAGAAAAATCCCGACCAGAGCCTGATTGACGTTGGTCGTCTTGAGTTCGTATTTCAGTTGCCGCCACGGCCCGGAACGGTAGAACCGTTCGATCACTCCTTGAGCCCGGGAGTCGGCGAATACGGTTGCAAGCAGGAAACCGATCGCGATGATCCAAAGATTGAGCGAATACCAGGCGGGCCAGAGCCGTCCGTCGAAGGCACTGAAAAACAGCCGCCATGACCGCGATTGAAAGATTTCCCTCGGAAAAACGAAATAGAAATTCAGGACGACCACGGCGATCAGTGCCAAGCCGATCAGAATTTTTTTCGTTTGGGACGAGAAACGGCTCGTTTTTTCCATGAATCACCGTGTTTCGGGGAGATGATAAATGAGAATTCCCCAGCCGATTCGGTCGACCGGCTCCAGATTTTTGAAAGATTCGTATTCTTTCGCTCCGTACAATTCGTTGACGCCGATCGCGTACCAACCGGGCAGAGGGGGATTTTCGAATTTGAGTAAATCGTCAAGCCCGAGCCGTGAGAGCGTTTCGCCGCCATTGTACGCAAAGTGAATCGGTCTCGTTTCCGGGTGCTTTTCGTACCACGTCTTCAAAAAGTACATGTTTTGTCCCCAATCGACGTTGCTTCCCAAGAGGTATTTCGGACCGTTTTTCGGACCGCCGATCGACTCGTTGAAGTACGACAGGCTGTGCGGATAATACCACAGACTCGCGACGACGACCCACGAAACCAAAACCGCCCCCAAAACGGAAACGACGTTTTTCGCTAAAAAAACCTTGCCGACCCAGATGTAGAGCAGCGGCAACATCAAAACGATGTAACGTGGATGGAGTGAAAACCCGGTCTGCGAACTGACGACCAGTAGAATAACGAGCATCGGCAAAAGAAGAACCAGTTCGTTTTTACCCACGGAACGATACCGCTTGTCGAAGCAGGAGACGCAAACCGCCAGTAAAAAGAGTCCCCAAACGCCGAGCGGCTCCTTGATCGCCAGGGTCACGAGATAATAGTTCCACCAGCCATGCTGCGAGATTTCGCCGCAAAAATACGATTCGAGCCCATGCTCGAAATCCCGCTTCTGCGTATCGAACCCTTGCACGAACTCGGCGGGAAACGGGACCGGAATTTTTCCGAGCGGCGAGTTTTCAAACCGATTGCCCGGTTGGACGCGATTTTCCACGGCGTTTCCGGTCAGCGTTGAGGAGAGGAACGTGTAATCCTTGAGTTTTTTCCCCAATCCGTCGAAACCGTAGCCCATATTGATTACGTAAATTCCGATCAATAAAATTACGGAAAACTGCTTGATTTGCGGGAATCTCCAGATCGTCCAAAGCAGGAAAAAAATCGGAACCGCGATGATCCACGTCATTTTCGCCAGCGGCAACAGACCGAGCAGAATACCGCTGATAATGGCGTTTTTCCACATCGGCGTTTTGAGCCAGTGCCAAAGGTAATAGAGTGCGACAATCCCGAGCGAAGCGGCGACGACATCCGGACAGATCGTCGCGCCCCAACCGAGGACCAGCGGCGAAAACGTCCATAAAACGAGGAACGCGAATCCGGCTCCGTACCCGTACAACTCCGATGCAAACCGGAACCCGAACACGCTCCCCACAAGGATCAGAGGAATAAGCGAACAGCGGGCGGCAAAAACGCAGACGCGGATTTTCTCGGGCGAGTTGGCATGGATGAAGGCGCTGCCGAGGCTCCATTCGGTCCGGTCCTGCGGGCGAGGAGAATAAGAGCCCCAGTCGTATTCCGGATTACAGAGCCGTATCGCCGGGCCGACGATCATTCGGGTCAGCGGCGGATTGACGTGAAAGACGTCGAACCGGCCCGTCTTCCAGAAATAGGCCGCCGCCCCGAGATGCCCGACTTCGGTCCGATTGACCAACGTTTGCCAATTCAAGCCGATCAGGAGCCCGGCCTGAACGGCGAGAAGGGCAAGGAAAACGGCAATTTTGATACGGAGCATCGGTTCACAGAAAAAACGTTCGCGAAAATCCAAGGCCTCATTGTATTTTTTCCGACCGGAAAAACAACACGCCGTTTTAGTTTCAAAATATTCTTGTCGCGATCTTGCGGACCGACTTGCACCTCGGTAGAATACTCTTTTCGTAACGTGAGAAATCTTTTCACGAACCTTTTCGGAGCAAAATCATGGATCAGGACATCAAACGTCGGGCATTTCTCGGAGCGACGGTCGGTACGCTTTTGGCGGCGCCGTTCGCGTTTCGCTATTGGGGACTGGGCCGGTCGGCTTTGAAATCTTTTAAGTTCGATCGCGCCTACGCCGGTCTCCAGTCCAAGATCGACCTCCCGATCCGGTCGCTCGATGCAACACCGAAGCTGCCGCTTGCGCTTCGTCCCTCGGTCGGCGACCGCTGGAACTACACGATGTTCACGAACGTTACGCCGCAAAACGACGAAGCCGAAAAATCGTTTTTCGTGCGGGAAGGGATGATCGCGACGAACAAAACGCCCAGCGGGAAAACGGTCCTGCGGGGCGGCGACGAGAGTTCTTATTACGGATCGCCGCGCGGGAAAGCGGACATCGAAAAACACACCGTTGCGCTTTTGATCAAGGAAAACGAGTTTTATCCGGCGAAAGTCACCGGTCAAAAACCGGATCCGTATTTCGACTTTCATCTCCAGAATCTGCTGAGTTTGCAAGGAATTCCCAGCCGCGAACTCACGCCGGGCGCCCGCTGGACGAATGAAAAAGGACGCGTTTTTCCGTTCGCGTTCAAAACGGACTACAAAGTCGAAGGATGCGCTCTGGTCGGAGAAGTGGAAACGATCCACCTGAGTTTTTCCGGTAAAACGCCCGACCTCGCGCAATACGCCGAGCCCGCCGCGATAATGGACGGTCAAACAATGATCTGCGAACATACGGGGGATGCGTATTTCTCGCTGGCGACCGGCATGTTGGTTCGGCAGGAGTTGCACTCGACGATTCACGTGACCGGAAAGAACGTCAAGCCGTCCGATCCCGCCAAATCGAGTATCGTTCTGCAACTGTTTGAACACGCATGATCGCCGCCGTGCCCGACACCGCCGCATGGGACCGAATCGACCCGGACGCGTTGATTTCCCTGGTCGGCATCCGCCGTATGCCGCGCCGCTTCGGCGTTTTGCTCCGGCATTACTGGATGCCCGCGACGCAGCTGCGCTACGAAAAAACCGTAACCGAACGCGGCTGCGACCAGCCGGACCGCTTTCAAACGGTCAGGCGTATGGTTCGGTGCGACGCGGACACCTGTTGGTGGCGGGAAAAGACAACTTGTACGGAAAACGGTGTCGCCCGACTTTGGTCGGTGTCGCCGCAGGAACAATTGTGCATTTATAACCGCTTGGAGCAGACGTTTCGCACACGGGACATCCTTGTGCGGGAATCGTTGCCGGAAAGCATCGACGACGCCCGAATTCAGGCGTTTTTGCGACAGCCGGTTTTGACGCCGCTGACGCCGATCCCGGTCGGGTTCCGCTGGCATGTCCGGTCGGAAACCGGGTATATGGAGTATTTTCTGCCATCCGAAACAAATGTGAACGGGATGCCCGTGCTTTGGATTCGTCGTCAGGGTACGTTTGAGATTCAAGAGTATTACCGCAACGGCGAAAAAATTTCCGGGAATTTTACCGTCGAGCGGGAAGGCGTCACCGCTTTCGCTTTGGAGCGGTCGATGATTTTGGAAGACCGGACGCATGATCGCGTGGGTGATTCCTTCGAACAATGGAGCATCCTCACGCTGGAAGAATCGGCCCTTGTCCCTCAAGAATGACACCATGTCGGCCCCGTTGCTTTTTAAGTTCCGAACGAAAAGCGAGACCCGCTACTTTCTCGATGCGGGGACGGGCCGGATCATCAAAATCGACGAGGTGATCGACGAAATTCTCGACGATTACCGGCTGTTGACGCACGACGAGGTCCTGGAAAAGTACGATTCCTTGGGGCGTCACGCCGTTCAAACAGCCCTGAACGAGCTGGACGAACTGCGAAAAGACGGCTATTTGGCGGACCACCAGCCGCAGGAACTCGCGGAAATCGAACGGATTATTTACGACGGCGAACTCCATCAACTCGACCGATTTTGGCAGGAGACCAAGTGCCTTTTGATTCTCGGCCTGACGGAACGGTGCAATCTAAAATGTTCCTACTGCTGTTACGGCGGCGGGTTCGCAGAAAACCGTACTCATACCGACCGGACCATGCCGGTGGAAATCGCTCATCAAGCGATCACCGATTTTCTCGACGGCACCTCGGGGTTCGACGACGAAGTTTATCCGATTTCGTTTTACGGCGGGGAGCCGCTGCTGGAACTGGATTACCTGAAGGAACTGGTCGCATTCGCTGACGATTTGGCCGCGAAGCAGGGAAAAGTCACCCAGTACAACCTGACCACTAACGCGACGCTGCTCGATGATGCCGCGACGGATTATCTGGTGGAGCGTGGTTTCAACATCATGGTCAGCCTGGACGGGCCCAAAAATTCGCACGACCGGTACCGGGTTTTCAGCGACGGGACCGGCTCGTTCGATCTTGTCATGCGGAATCTGAAACGGTTCGTCGAGCGCTATCCCGATTATTCCAGCCGGTCGATCAATATGGTACTGGCCGCGCCGCTCGATCTGGACGCCGCCGACGCCGTGATGCGGGAATTCTTTCCGTATTTTCCGACATCGCGAGCCTCGTTGGTCAATGTCGGACGCGATTTTCGATTCACCGGGCAGCCGGACGTGACGACCCGATACGGGTGTCACGAAGGCGGTTGCAGCGGAGCGGAGTTGCCTTTGGACGCGTTTCGGGATTATTCGGCTGGCGACGCAGACCAGATCGTTCGATATTGGAACGATTTGATCGAATCGCTCGCCCGGGACGGATTCAACGCGACCCGGAAGAACAAGGTGCTCGCGACGATGCTGTTCGGAACGCAAATCCGGACGTTTCACCGGTGCGGTGTGACGTCCCGCAAACCGGACTGGCGGGTCATGATGCAGTGTCTGCCCGGTTTCGCTCGGTTGTTTTGCGACGTGGACGGCAAGTACCGCCCCTGCGAACGGGTCGACGATTCTGAAATGCTCGTGCTCGGCAACGCCCTGACCGGGCTCGACGTCGAAAAAATGCGTCGGGTCATGGAGTTGCGGCGCCAACTCGGCGATTGCGGGAATTGCGTTTCGGTGCGGACTTGTAGCCTGTGTTTCGCCAGGATTCCGAACACCGACCGCTGCGAGAGCGGGTACGACAACGACCACGAACGCCAGTGCGACCAAGTTCGCCAGTCGATGATCCAAACCGCCCGGGCGTATATGGACGTCATGGAACGCAACCCGAACGCTTTCGATACCGAACCGGCCAAACGCACCCGTATGGACTCCATCGGCGCCGGGGTGGTCGTTCGCCCCGTCCCGCAGGAGATTTTGGAGCGAATTCGTTGCGAAAAAAGACGATAGCCGTCTTGTCCGATCCGCTCACGGATGTTAGAATCATCCTTGGTTTAGGGGCATGTTTGATTTTATTACCTTCTTTTCTCAAGGAGCCCCGATATGCCCGCCGAACCGACCACACACCAGTCCACGGTTGACGACTGTCCCGAATACGAGATTTTCGATCCGAAAAATCCGGGTTACGGCGTCATGGCGGTCGAGTGTTGCAAGTGCCAATTGGGTTGTGACGCTGAATCGGCAACCAATACCTATAACGCAAATTTCGGAGCAGTCTTCGGCACTGGCTTCTCGGCGGCAAGGTGACCATGTAAAGCGGTGGCTTGTAAACTTCACAAGAGGTGTCAATAATACCAAAGCCGCAAACCACAGAATATGGCGATTTGAACGGTGAACGCCAACAGCAACTTTGGGGTGCGATATTTTGAATCTTGAACATTCCCTCGCCAAATCACGAACCACAAACTCGAGTAAACAAGTATTTCCATGATTGACCCCGACCAATGTGTACGCTCGAAAAGGATGTGGACGGCATTTCCGCCAAGCGGATGCAACGCGAGAGGAAAAATGTAAAGAAACTCGATATTTTTTCTGTTTTTCTTTTCTGAATCTTCTTCGCTCCGTACTGCAGGAGATGTCTTGGCTCCTTCGACTCTTGAAAAGTTCATCATGGATCGTACGCAAAAATATGCGGCGAGGCTCGCCAGCACATAAAACGCCAATCGAACAAAAAGCACGTTTTCCGACAGCTTCATGCCTTGTTGGTCAAGCGCCGGTATGACATAAAGGTAGGCGTCGATCCCCATCGCGACACTCATAATAACCGCGACGACGGTGAGATTCAGCCGGATAGATCGGCGAAATTTTCCGTCGGGATCGACGAGGTTTTGCGATGAATTCGTAATCGTAAAACATTGAATGATTCGATAAACAAAAAAAGCTGTCATCGCATGAGGCATCAAAGACACAATCAACATTACCTTGACGAAGAGCGTCGTATCTTTGATGACAAGCTGCATTATTACAGGTAAAAGATAACCCGGGGCAAGAAATGCGAAGAAGTAATAACCTACAAAAAGACGGATGATCGATTGTTTTGCGTGTACTGTTGGTGCGGTTCGCGCAAGAGCCCTTACCCAAAGCAACGTGCAAACAATCAACACGGTTTGAACCATGAACGACTGAAAGAAAAACAATCCGCCGCATGAAACCAGAGCGGCCCATGTGCTGTAACTAATCGATCCTTTGGCCGCTGTCAGCACCGAATCCGTCCCTTGTGCAAAAACGCCATCGACCGATGCCGATGTCGAATTCGTGATCCCAAAAAAGCTGAGTAGCCCAGCAATCGACGCCACAACGCTCCACCTTTTCCTGGAGTCACTTGCGTCTACCTCGACCGGCTTCGTCTGAACGATCTTGTCGACAGTTTCCGACGTAGGCACCGCCGCCACTACCGAATCCGCCTTAAGGTTCGTCGATTGCGGACGAAATTCGACCGTCGTGTCCGGTTCTTCTTCCGGAGCCGTCTCCGCTTTCTCTTCGATTCTCTTGAGCAGCTTGTCCCAGACGTGAGCCGGGGTGCGAATGTTTTTGATGTCACCGAGCAGCCGCTCGCCGACCGGGCGACCGTCTTCGACGCGTTGAATCGTGACGATCGCGAGATAGTGCGTCCATTGATGGATCGCGTCTTCCGCTTTCTTCAAGATTTTGCGAATCACTTCCGGCAGGACGCCCGCCTCCTCGGCGATTTTTTCGACCGGCTCGCCGTCGACCTTGTGGCGCAGGAAGACGTCGTGACACCGTTTCGGGACATGTTTGAATACCGAAGCTGCCGTGATCCGTTCGGACGGCGTCATGTCTCCGTCCCCTCGCCGCAGGCGGTGCCACCGAACGATCAACCGGAGCATCCCTTCGTACAACTCGTCTCCGAGCATAACGACGCGAAACATGGCTTCGTTCTCGGTCACGTTCTGGATCGCCGCGATTTCCGACTCGTCCAGTTCCGCCGCGAAATAAAGCAAAAACGCCTCCCGATTTTCGTAAGACGCGGCCTTGATCCGCTTTTCGATTTCTTGCCGTTCGCCAGCGGAGATACTCAGCACTTTCTCGTCCGCGCGTTTCTTTTGAGGTTGGACCGGCGGATTCTCTCGGAGCGATTTCAAAATCTCCCCGCCGGGCGAACGACCGTCAACCTTGGTCGACAGCCATTGTGACACCATCGAGTTGACGTGGAGCCACAACATCTCTTCCGCGTTTTTCAGGCCGATCGCGATCGTCTTTTCGACCGTTCCGAACCGCTTGGCGATTTCCGCGTTCGATTCTCCGAGCACCGCCGACCGGCGAAAGACTTCCCGGGTTCGCACCGGAAGCGACAGGCAGGCGTTTTTGCCCGTCTCTTCCTCCGATGGTGTCAGATGCGGTCCGCCCGACGTTTTCAGGACGGCCACCGCGAGCCGGGTCAGTTGCTCCGTCAGGATATTCCGGGCGTCCAGGAGCCGTTGGGCGAGTTGCGGCTTGGTCATTGCGAGTCGTTGCGCGATTGCCCGGGGCTTTTTGAGCATCGCATAGTAAAGCGCAAACGCCTGCTGAGTCTCCGGCTCCAGGTCGAAAAAGAGCTTTCGCGCCTCCGTCCGTTCGGCTTCGGTCAATCCGCGTTCCCGACGTTCCGGCAGCGACACCCAGTCCGGCGCATCCTGCCGGGACCGCTCCAGTCGAATTTCGTCCAGAGCCCGCTCGGCGTTCGTGACGCCGTTTTCCTTGGTCGTGAACCAGAGCATGAGCAGCGATTCGTACTCCTCAAGCATGAGCGATTCGACTTCGGCGCGATCCTCGACCGAGCCGGAAGTTTCGGCGTCGTCCCGACCGATGTGGCCCATGATTTGCAGGACCGATTGCAGGGTCTCACCCAGTTCGTCATCTCCGCCGACGACTTCGAGTCCTTGGAAAAATTCCTGCAGCGGGGCGAAGCGTTCGAGCAACCGGCGCTTCAACTCGGCCCGAGAGGCGTCATACAAGCGTTCCACTTCCTCTTCGGACCGGTTCAGCTCCTTCGCGGTTTCCGCAACACCTTTCCCGAACACGCGACGGTGGAGAAAGACTTCACGGAAATCGACATTCATGAGCAAAAACGCCATCGACGCATCCAGCAACTCCTCTTCGTCAACGTCGTCGTGCGTCAGTTCCGAGACCGGTTTCGACAGGTCGAACACGATTTTTCGTTCTTTCCTTGCCGGTTCCGGATTCTCCTCGATAAAAGGCGTCACATTCCGCTTCTTCCCATGTTGTCGCAGCCAATCGTGGAGCGAGCGTCCGAGAACGCAGCCGAGTACGCTCGTGATACCTTCCAGGTTGGACTCGATCTCCCAGAGCGGCTGGCCCAGCGACTCGGCGATTCGCTCCGCCGTTTCCCCGTCCCGATAAAAACGCAGACAAATTTTCGCGTTCGCCGGGCCGAGAAGTTCCAGCGTTTCCCGGACAATCAGGTTCTCCGTCCCGTTCGGCTCTTGGATCAGTTCGAGTACTTTTCGCCGGAAAAATTCGTCGACCTGTTCGATATGCTGCTCGCTTTCGGAAACCGTGATCCGCAGATTCTCCGCGACCTCGAACCGATCCTGACCGCAACAATGAAGTTCGTAGGCGTCACGCGTAACGGAATCCATCTCAAGGAACCATCGGACCGCTTGCGGCACCTCTTCGCTCGGCGTCAACATTCGGGCGATCCGCCGTTCCAACAGCATTCCGAGCAGTTTTTCGGCGCTTTCGATCCGGTCTTCCGTGCGCCGCGGGTGGTAACCGAATTCGGCCGCGATTTCCTTTGCGGTATGACCGGACAGCAGGCACCGCTTCAACAGATCGGCGCTGTCGAGGTGAAGTTGCCCGTACAGGATGCGACCGGTTTCCCGGGCCGACTCGACCATGCGGATCGAGCCGGGATTCTCGGCGTCACGCAAGTATCCGGTGACAATGCTCGTCATACGGTAGCGAAACGATTCCCGCGCCGATTTAAGCCGCTTGACCACTTCGGCGACCGTGACGCCAAGCGTCGCCGCCGTCTCGAATTCGTCCCGATTCTGCACGAGAACCCTCGTGACGACCTCTTGTTCGGCGTCGTCGAGTTCCTCCAGCGCTTTGCGGGCTTCGGCGAGTTCCTGGTCCGTCGGCGGAATCTCCGGCGGTCCGGCCTCGAACCGAAGCAGAAAATGCGATTTGCGTCGCATCCGGTCCAGGATACGGCTTGACACCGTGCGGCCGTCTTCGATCTTTTTCAGCTCCCGGTAGGCCGCAACGAAAGTTTGCCGTTCGATCAGGGCGTGGGCTTCGTCGAGCCGCTTTTCGAGATTTTGCACCGAAATATCCAGTTCGGCGGCGATTGTCGGAAGCGGATGATCGCTCATCATGTATTGGGTATACGCCATGCGACTCTTTCGGGAAAGCGGGCCTAAAACCCCGCGAACGAGTCTGGCCTCGTGACGGCGCATCCCCGGCTTTTTGAGGATGCTACGGACGATCAGCCCCTGAATCCGGGCCGAAACGGCTTTCCGGGCGGTGTCGATCCGAACCGCCATTTCCTCTTCCGTGACACCTTGCAGGACCGCGATCTCCGGCGCTTCCAGTTCCTGCGTCAGTACCAGTACAAGCGCTTCACGGAGCTTCGCATCGATCAGGTTCAGCGTGAATTCGAACACTCCCATCCCGTCGACCGGCTCGATCTCGGCCTGTTCCGGCTGTTCCAAAAATCCGAAGATCGCGTCCGGCGTCGCCGCTCCGTTCAGGGAAAGCCGGAGCCAGGCGATGCAGGTCATGATCGCGTGTTGGCCCAGCATACGCCGGGCAAGGTCCAAAACCTCCTGAATCTCCTGCCGTGAATCGTCAAACGGCGTTTCTTCCGGCAGCGGCAGTTCCAGAACGAAATGATCCCGGTAAACCGCTCGGAATGCCTCGGGAAGCGACCGAAACGCCTGCCGCGCAGCCGCCAATGTGGTCCGGCTCATCGGCGTCACGTCGGTTGAGCCGTTTTTTCGTTTCATGTATTCGATCACCGCCCGATTCGTCCGCTCGACGAAAAATTTGGCGGCCTGGGAAGCCCGATCTTCCACTTCCTTCGGATAAATTCCCAACACCTTCGTGATATCGACATAAGTCAGTCCGCCCACTTCGGACAGGACGAATACCGCCCTTGTTTTTTCGTCCATCTCGAACAGGGCTTCCTTGGCGTCGGCCAGTTCCAATGCGGTCGGTTGGGGCGTGTCGCCGACGACGTCGATGTCGTACTTGAGTTTTTCCTGGGCCTGACACGCTTTCATCAGGTCCTTGGCTTCCCGCATGATCGGCCACATCGCGTCCAGCGGTTGCGGCGAGATCGAGGTGATCATGATCAGATCGCGCATCAGGTAGCGTATTCGTTCCCGAAAAAAGCCGCGAATCGATTCGAGACGTTTTTTCAAGACGTCGCGCTCGATCCCCAACTCTTGCGCCGCTTCCCCGAGATCGTAGACCCGGTCGTAGCAGGCCAAGGCGTCCAGATCGTCTTGGTCGATCAGTTGAATCGTTTCAGTCGCGAGGGCGATTTCACCGCCGGTTTGGTTCCGCTTATTGAGGGAATCACCGACGACTTTTTCCAACCGCTCCTGCATCGCCTGCTCCATCCGCTGGAGCCGGTCCCGGACCTGATCGAACGTGAGCGATTGATGCTGCGCGATGACCGAAAGGGAGAGATCAAGCAGATTCAGCGTCCAAATCATGCGGTCCGATTCCGGAAACTCCATAAAGAAGCGAAACGCTTCCTGGAACTCCGCCGGAGTTGACGGTGTTTTCCAGGAAGGATGTCCTTGCGGGGAACCGTCGAAATTTCGTCCGAATTCGCTCATCGTCGTTTCATCGGGTGAGGGAAAAAAGGAAAATAGTTATCCGTTACTGGAATAATATGAAGACTCCCTGTCCTCCTGCAACTGTCAATGGGCCATTTGTGCCAACAAAATCCTCAAGAATCGTTCCCCCTCAAGGAAAAAACGAACTGCGCGGATTATAACGGCCGCCCTTCGAAAAAGATACCGTCCGACGGCGTGTCTTACGAGCGGATCGGTCCGTTCTCCATTGGTTGCCGATCCCGTCGATTTGTTACAAAAAAACGATTTGTGACAAGAAAGCGGAGACCGGCCCGAACCATCGCACACAAGCCTCTGGACAGGGGCTGGCCCCGATAGTATCGAAACCGGTCCCCATGTAAGCGCACGAAAGCGCGTACCGGTAAACCGGATCGATACCAACCGGGCCGAGGCGTACTCACCGCAGCCAAAATATTGTCCAGATACTTGTGTGGGATGGTCGAAAATCGCCTGAAAACGATTCCCGACGACACCGCAAAACTTTCAGAAACTGAAATTTTGACAGCGTCGCATCGTAAGGACAGTCTAAATCGTTCCGGAAAAATTGTCAACGGATGCACAAATCGAGTCCCGAAAACGTTGAATAAAAGATCGGAATGTCGGATTATCGCGCTTTCCCGTTAAAGACCGACTTCCGGAAACGACATTTTCGGAAAAGTCGAAGAAAGCGTCCTATTTTTGTTTTCCGGAATAATTTGCGTGATTAATATAGACTTGGAGATCGCGGAAGCGGTTGTCTTGAAAGGGGCCTATTCTTCAGACGGAATAATGCGCTCCGTTCGACACGTTTCCCGGCGATTCCGGAAGAACGGAGGATGGGCCACCTCTTTTTTTTCCAGCACGACTCCGGGCGGAAGTCTCGTCCGGCAGAATCGTGTTTTCCTCATGTCGTTACGCATTCCGAACAGCAGGGCCCATGTTTCGGACCGTCTTTTTGACGAGGCGTTTGCGATCCGCCGTGAAATTCCGGCGATCGCGGGCTCGTTTCTTCTCTCTTTTCGTTTTTTACCCACGTTTTCTCCTATTCAGCAACGTTTTTACAAACATGAACAGCACGTCAAACAACACGACCTCGAAAGGGCACATCCTTCTCCTTTGCACCCATGCCGCGACCCAAACCCGGCGAAAACTCCAACTGGAGCAAAACGGGTTTTCCGTCCTGCCCGTCGGTTGGCATGAAAAGGAACCTCTTGGCTTTCATCCGGAAATTTCCGCCGTCCTCGTGGAAAACAAGATTCCGGACAATCAACAATTGGTTCCCCTTTGTCAGCGAATCCGGGCTCAGTCTCCGGATGTTCCGATTCTCGTCACCGATCTCCCAGGGAGTGAAAAAGGCGATTCGCTTATCTCGTATACGCCCTACTATTTTGCGGGACAGCCGGAACACGGAATTCCGACACTCCTGCACGCGTTGATCCGGAATCTGCGACTCCTTCGGGAAAACCATGTTATCTACCGTCATCTCGGCTTGATTCCGTCTTCGGTTTCCGTTTCGGACGACTCGCCGTTGAAAAGCCAAATTGAAGAGCGAGGCCGAACCGACAAAACGATCCTGATCTCCGGCGAACAAGGGACCGGCAAAACGACCGTCGCCCAGTTGATCCACCAGGCGGGGCCCCGTGCGGATCACCCTTATTTCGTGGTCC